>NZ_JALNTR010000009.1:0-145806 GCF_023161755.1 Vibrio sp. 1CM23M | reverse complement strand
GAAGGCGGCCGTCACACTCCTTTCTTCAAAGGTTACCGTCCACAGTTCTACTTCCGTACAACTGACGTAACAGGCGACATCACTCTACCAGAAGGCGTAGAAATGGTAATGCCAGGTGACAACGTTCAAATGACTGTTGAGCTAATCGCTCCAATCGCAATGGACGAAGGTCTACGTTTCGCAATCCGCGAAGGTGGCCGTACAGTTGGTGCTGGTGTTGTAGCTAAAATCTTTGCATAAGATTTGACGAACCACTAGTAAAAAGGGCATCATTTGATGCCCTTTTTCTGCGCTAAAAAAAGAGTTGGATGTTTTGACATCGATTTTTGCTCTTAGCAAAGAATTAAACGGTCTTTTTGACTAAAATGACTGTTAGATGTGTTGTTTTGCAACGCAAAGGAATGTGCCCTGCAACAGCGGGGTTATTGTCGTCTATATTTAAGACTTATCACAGGTTGGTTTTATGAAAGCAAACGCTGAAACTCCTGATAGCTCAGGTGCAGCAGATACAATGAAGTGGATTGTCGCTTTTGTTCTGTTGGCTGCTGCTGTTGTGGGTAATTACCTGTATGGTGAATTGTCTGTTGTAATTCGCGCTGCAGGTGTAGTTGTGCTGATTGCTGCCGCACTAGGCGTTGCAGCAACAACAACTAAAGGTAAAGCTGCGATCGATTTTGCAAAAGAATCTCGTATGGAGATTCGTAAAGTTGTTTGGCCTACTCGCCAAGAAACTATGCAAACTACATTGATCGTTTTAGCTGTATGTATTGTTATGTCTCTAGTGCTTTGGGGAATTGACGGCATCATGGTCCGTCTAGTTTCTCTAGCAACTGGAGTGTAGAGGGTTCTGATTCATGAGTGAAGCTCCAAAAAAACGTTGGTATGTAGTTCAAGCCTTTTCTGGCTTTGAAGGTCGTGTTGCACAGTCGCTACGCGAGCATATTAAAATGCACAACATGGAAGAACTATTTGGCGATGTGCTAGTACCTACTGAAGAAGTAGTGGAAATGCGTGCTGGGCAACGTCGTAAAAGTGAACGTAAATTCTTCCCTGGCTACGTATTAGTTCAAATGATCATGAATGATGAATCATGGCACTTAGTACGCAGCATTCCGCGTGTTATGGGCTTCATTGGTGGTACCTCTGATCGTCCTGCACCAATCACTGATAAAGAAGCTGATGCTATCTTGAACCGTCTAGAGAAAGCGAGCGAGTCTCCACGTCCTAAGACAATGTTCGAAGCGGGTGAAGTGGTTCGTGTGAACGATGGTCCATTTGCTGACTTCAACGGTACTGTTGAAGAAGTAGATTACGAGAAAAGCCGCATTAAGGTATCTGTATCGATCTTTGGTCGTGCAACACCGGTTGAGCTTGAATTTGGTCAGGTTGAAAAACTGGACTAAAACTCTAAGTTTTGAAAAAGCTGTGGATAAATACTTCATAAGTTGTTCAAAATAAAAGAGTATAAAAAATCACCTTTTTAGGGTTGTTAAAGGCGCGAATTATGATTATAATTTCGCGCCTTTTTGCTTCTGTGGAAGTAAAAAAGAGTTAATTGAATTTATGGGGAGCTCGCCTTGCGGCTAGCGCATGTACCCAAAATATTAGGAAATATCATGGCTAAGAAAGTTGAAGCTTATATCAAACTGCAAGTTGCAGCTGGTATGGCAAACCCAAGTCCACCGGTTGGTCCTGCTCTAGGTCAACACGGCGTGAACATCATGGAATTCTGTAAAGCGTTCAACGCAAAAACAGAATCTGTTGAGAAAGGTCTACCTACTCCAGTAGTTATTACTGTTTACAACGACCGTTCTTTCACGTTCGTAACTAAGACTCCACCTGCTGCTGTTCTTCTTAAGAAAGCTGCTGGCGTTAAGTCTGGTTCAGGTCGTCCAAACACTGAGAAAGTTGGTACTGTTACTGACGCTCAAGTTCAGGAAATCGCAGAAACTAAAGCTGCTGATATGACTGGTGCTGACATCGAAGCAATGAAACGTTCTATTGCTGGTACTGCTCGTTCAATGGGCCTAGTGGTAGAGGGATAAGATCATGGCTAAACTTACTAAGCGTATGCGCGTAATCCGCGACAAAGTTGACTCAACTAAAGAATACGAAATCAGCGAAGCTGTTGCTCTTCTTAAAGAACTAGCGACTGCTAAATTCGTTGAGTCTGTAGATGTTGCTGTTAACCTAGGCATCGATGCTCGTAAATCTGACCAAAACGTTCGTGGCGCAACAGTGCTACCTCACGGTACTGGCCGTGACATCCGCGTTGCTGTTTTCACTCAAGGTGCAAACGCAGAAGCTGCTAAAGCTGCTGGCGCAGATATCGTTGGTATGGAAGATCTTGCTGAGCAAGTGAAAAAAGGCGAAATGAACTTCGACGTAGTTGTTGCTTCTCCAGATGCAATGCGTGTTGTTGGTCAACTAGGTACAATCCTAGGTCCACGCGGCCTTATGCCAAACCCTAAAGTTGGTACTGTAACTCCTAACGTTGCTGAAGCGGTTAAGAACGCTAAAGCTGGTCAGGTTCGTTACCGTAACGACAAGAACGGCATCATCCACACTACTATCGGTAAAGCATCTTTCGAAGCTAGCCAGCTTCAAGAGAACCTAGAAGCTCTTCTAGTTGCTCTTAAGAAAGCTAAGCCTTCTTCAGCTAAGGGTTCTTACCTGAAGAAAGTAAGCATCTCTACTACGATGGGTGCTGGTGTTGCTGTTGATCAAGCTAGTCTTGACACTCAAGCAAACTAATTTGCTTAGGCGTAGATTTAGTGTATACTTCTGCGCCTAATATTTGTGGTTGGGTGGTTTTAAAGCAATTTGAAATCATCTATCCCAAGACCGTAGGCGCTGTCGATTTTCATTAGATTATTGATAGCTTAATAAAACCTACGTAGGCGATGTTGTGGTTTGAAATGAATTTATTCATTTTTAAATAACATCGTAAACGCTCATTACATTTTGTATTGAGTGCTGTAATCACAACCAGAGGTTAATCCAAATGGCTTTAAATCTTCAAGACAAAAAAGCAATTGTTGCTGAAGTCAACGAAGCTGCCAGTGGTGCACTTTCTGCAGTTGTAGCTGATTCTCGTGGCGTTGAAGTTGGCGCAATGACTTCTCTACGTAAACAAGCTCGCGAAGCGGGTGTTTACATGAAAGTTGTTCGTAACACACTAGCACGCCGTGCGGTTCAGGGTACAGACTACGAGTGTCTAGTAGACACTTTCACTGGTCCAACTCTGATCGCATTCTCTAATGAGCACCCAGGTGCTGCAGCGCGTCTTTTCAAAGACTTCGCTAAAGAGAATAAAGATTTCGAGATCAAAGCTGCTGCATTTGAAGGCGCAGTTACTGATGCTGAAGTACTAGCGACACTACCAACTTACGACGAAGCTATCGCACGCCTAATGATGTGCATGAAAGAAGCTTCTGCTGGCAAGCTGGTTCGTACTATCGCTGCTGTTCGCGACCAAAAAGAAGAAGCTGCGGCATAAGCCTTGCTTTTCACTGGTTGCTATTTAAACTTATTGTTGACTTAAAAGAGAATTGTTATGTCTATTACTAACGAGCAAATCCTAGACGCAGTTGCAGAAATGTCTGTAATGCAAGTTGTTGAGCTTATCGAAGCTATGGAAGAGAAATTCGGCGTTACTGCAGCTGCTGCTGTTGTAGCTGGCGGCGCAGCTGGCGGCGACGCTGCTGCTGAGCAAACTGAATTCGACGTTATCCTAACTGCTGCTGGCGCTAACAAAGTACAAGTTATCAAAGCTGTACGTGGCGCAACTGGCCTAGGTCTTAAAGAAGCTAAAGGTCTTGTAGACTCAGCTCCTGCAGCGCTTAAAGAAGGCGTTGACAAAGCTGAAGCTGAAGCTCTTAAAGCACAGCTAGAAGAAGCTGGCGCTTCTGTTGAAATCAAGTAATTATTACTTAATTTCTTAGCCGCAAGGCTAATGGCTGGTGGTTTATTGACCACCGGCCTTTTTGCGCTGTAGGGCTATGACGAATTTTCCGCTGTTTAACCGTCATAATCCGAGCAAAAAAACAGTCATTTTTTCGAAATGATTGTTCACTACAGTAAACAGCTGTTTGTCACCGCCCCCTCTTAAAGAGTGTTTTGGGTGGTTTGGGTCACTTATCAGCGAGCTGAGGAACCCCATGGTTTACTCTTATACCGAGAAAAAGCGCATCCGTAAGGATTTTGGTACTCGTCCACAAGTTTTGGACATTCCATACCTGTTATCGATCCAGCTTGATTCTTTCGACAAATTCATCGAACAGGATCCAGAAGGTCAATACGGTCTTGAAGCTGCTTTCCGTTCTGTATTTCCAATTCAGAGCTACAACGGCAATTCTGAGCTGCAATACGTTAGCTACCGTCTTGGTGAGCCAGTTTTTGACGTTAAAGAATGTCAAATCCGCGGTGTTACTTACTCAAAGCCACTACGCGTAAAACTACGTCTAGTTATCTTTGATCGAGATGCACCAGCAGGTACTGTAAAAGACATTAAAGAACAAGAAGTCTACATGGGCGAAATTCCGCTTATGACAGACAATGGTACTTTCGTAATTAATGGTACCGAGAGGGTTATCGTATCCCAGCTGCACCGAAGCCCAGGCGTGTTCTTCGACAGTGATAAGGGTAAGACCCACTCATCAGGTAAAGTTCTTTATAACGCACGTGTAATTCCTTACCGTGGCTCATGGTTAGACTTTGAGTTCGATCCTAAGGATAACTTATTCGTACGTATCGACCGTCGTCGTAAGCTACCAGCATCGATTATTCTTCGTGCACTTGGTAAATCGACTGAAGAGATCCTAGATCTGTTCTTCGACAAAGTGAACTTCGAAGTTAAAGACCAAACTCTTCTTATGGAGTTGGTTCCTGATCGTCTACGTGGTGAAACTGCGTCATTCGACATCGAAGCAAACGGCAAAACTTACGTTGAGACTGGTCGTCGTGTTACTGCTCGTCATATCCGTCAACTTGAAAAAGATGGCGTTGAGCACATCGAAGTACCAGTAGAGTACATCGTTGGTAAAGTTGCATCTAAAGATTACATCAATGAAGCAACTGGCGAGATCATCGTTGGCGCGAACCAAGAGATTAGCTTAGAAGCACTTGCTAACCTGTCTCAAGCAGGTCACAAGGCTCTACAAACTCTGTTCACGAATGACCTAGATCACGGTCCATTCATGTCAGACACTCTACGTGCAGATAGCACAGTAGATCGCATCTCTGCATTGGTAGAAATCTACCGCATGATGCGTCCTGGCGAGCCACCAACGAAAGAAGCTGCAGAGTCTCTATTCGAAAGCCTATTCTTCTCTGAAGAACGTTACGACCTATCAACTGTAGGCCGTATGAAGTTCAACAGCTCTATCGAGCGTGAAGAAGAAGAAGAGCGCGGTACTCTGGATGAATCAGACATCATCGAAGTGATGAAGAAACTGATTGGTATCCGTAACGGTATTGGTGAAGTGGACGATATCGACCACCTTGGCAACCGTCGTATCCGTTCTGTAGGTGAAATGGCAGAAAACCAATTCCGTGTTGGTCTAGTTCGTGTAGAACGTGCCGTTAAAGAGCGCCTAAGCCTTGGTGACCTTGATGCAATCATGCCTCAAGATCTTATCAACGCTAAGCCGATCTCTGCTGCAGTTAAAGAATTCTTTGGCTCTTCACAGCTTTCACAGTTCATGGACCAAAACAACCCATTGTCAGAAGTTACGCACAAACGTCGTATCTCTGCTTTAGGTCCTGGTGGTCTTACTCGTGAGCGCGCAGGCTTCGAAGTACGTGACGTTCACGTAACTCACTACGGTCGTCTATGTCCGATCGAAACGCCTGAAGGTCCAAACATCGGTCTAATTAACTCGCTATCTGCGTTTGCACGTTGTAACGATTACGGTTTCCTAGAAACTCCGTACCGTCGTGTAGTAGATGGTGTAGTAACAGAAGAAGTTGATTACCTGTCTGCAATCCAGGAAGGTCAATTCGTAATCGCGCAAGCAAACACCATTCTTACTGAAGAAGGTACGTTTGCAGATGAGCTAATCACAGCTCGTCAAAAAGGTGAATCTGGTCTTCACCCACGCGATCACGTTGACTACATGGACGTTGCGACAAACCAAGTAGTATCTATCGCTGCTTCGCTTATCCCGTTCCTAGAACACGATGATGCGAACCGTGCATTGATGGGTGCCAACATGCAACGTCAAGCTGTACCAACACTTAAGGCTGATAAGCCTCTAGTAGGTACTGGTATCGAACGTAACATCGCAGTTGACTCTGGTGTTACAGCGGTTGCTAAACGTGGTGGTCAAGTTCAGTCTGTAGACGCTTCTCGTATCGTAGTTAAGGTTAACGAAGATGAATTGGTACCTGGCGAAGCTGGTATCGATATTTACAACCTAACTAAGTACACGCGTTCGAACCAAAACACATGTATTAACCAACGTCCAACTGTACTTCCTGGTGAACCAGTTGCACGCGGCGATGTTCTTGCTGATGGTCCTTCAACAGACCTTGGTGAACTAGCTCTTGGCCAAAACATGCGTATCGCATTCATGCCTTGGAACGGTTACAACTTCGAAGACTCGATCTTAGTATCTGAGCGCGTAGTTCAAGAAGACCGTTTCACGACAATCCACATTCAAGAACTATCTTGTGTGGCTCGTGATACTAAGCTGGGTTCTGAAGAGATCACAGCTGATATTCCAAACGTAGGTGAGTCTGCTCTGTCTAAACTAGACGAGTCAGGTATCGTTTACATTGGTGCTGAAGTTAAGGGTGGCGACATCCTAGTTGGTAAAGTAACCCCTAAAGGTGAAACTCAACTGACTCCTGAAGAGAAGCTACTACGTGCTATCTTCGGTGAGAAAGCATCTGATGTTAAAGATACTTCTCTACGTGTACCAAACTCTGTTTCGGGTACTATCATCGATGTACAAGTCTTCACTCGCGATGGCGTAGAGAAAGACAAGCGTGCACTTGAAATCGAACAGATGCAGCTTAAAGAAGCTAAGAAAGACCTAACTGAAGAGTTCCAAATTCTTGAGGGTGGCCTTCTTAACCGTGTTAAAGCTGTACTTCTGTCTGGTGGTTACTCTGAAGCTAAGCTTGATACTATCGGTCGTAAGCAATGGCTAGAGCAAGTTCTAGAAGACGATGCGCTACAAACACAGCTTGAGCAACTTGCTGAGCAGTGGGATGAGCTAAAAGCAGACTTCGATAAGAAGTTTGAAACTAAGCGTCGTAAAATCACTCAAGGTGATGATCTAGCGCCTGGCGTTCTTAAGATTGTTAAAGTTTACCTAGCGGTTAAACGTCGTATCCAGCCTGGTGATAAGATGGCCGGTCGTCACGGTAACAAAGGTGTAATCTCTAAGATTAACCCTGTTGAAGACATGCCATACGATGAGAAAGGTCAGCCTGTAGACATCGTACTTAACCCGCTGGGTGTACCATCGCGTATGAACATCGGTCAGATCCTAGAAGTTCACTTAGGTTTGGCTGCGAAAGGTATCGGTGACAAGATCAACCAAATGGTTAAGGAACAACAAGAACTGCATAAGTTCCGTGAGTTCCTACAGAAGGTTTACGATCTTGGTGATACTCGTCAGAAAGTTGATATTGCTGAACTGTCTGATGATCAAGTTCGTACACTGATCAAGAACCTACGTGGCGGTCTACCGATTGCTACTCCTGTGTTCGACGGTGCTTCTGAGTCTCTAATCAAAGAACTACTTAAACTGGGTGATCTGCCAGAATCTGGTCAGCTTAAACTGTTTGATGGTCGTACTGGTGATTCGTTTGAGCGTCCTGTAACTGTTGGTTACATGTACATGCTGAAACTGAACCACTTGGTTGATGACAAAATGCATGCTCGTTCAACTGGTTCTTACAGCCTAGTAACTCAGCAACCACTTGGTGGTAAAGCTCAGTTCGGTGGTCAGCGTTTCGGTGAGATGGAAGTATGGGCACTAGAAGCATACGGTGCTGCATATACTCTACAAGAAATGCTAACAGTTAAGTCAGATGACGTTAACGGCCGTACTAAGATGTATAAGAACATCGTAGACGGTAACCATAGCATGGAACCTGGTATGCCTGAGTCGTTCAACGTACTGTTGAAAGAGATTCGCTCGCTAGGTATCAACATCGAGCTAGAAGACGAAGAGTAATCCCTCCTCTTTTTAAAAGAAGATAGGATTATTTGGTAAAAGGGAGCTTGCTACAGCAGTGAGCTCCTTTAACTCCTTACAGGAGCTGAATGTGAAAGACTTATTAAACTTTCTAAAAGCACAGCATAAGACCGAAGAATTTGATGCAATCAAAATCGGTCTATCTTCACCAGACATGATCCGTTCATGGTCTTTTGGTGAAGTTAAAAAGCCGGAAACAATTAACTATCGTACGTTCAAACCTGAACGTGATGGTCTGTTCTGTGCACGTATTTTTGGTCCAGTTAAAGACTACGAATGTCTTTGTGGCAAATACAAGCGCCTGAAGCACCGTGGTGTTATCTGTGAGAAGTGTGGCGTTGAAGTTACACAAACTAAAGTTCGTCGTGACCGTATGGGCCACATCGAGCTAGCTTCACCAGTTGCTCACATCTGGTTCCTAAAATCACTGCCGTCTCGTATCGGTCTACTAATGGATATCCCTCTACGTGATATCGAACGTGTTCTTTACTTCGAGATGTACGTAGTAACTGAACCAGGTATGACTGATCTAGAAAAATCTCAGATGCTTACTGAAGAAGAGTATTTGGATCGTCTAG
Source organism: Vibrio sp. 1CM23M (assembly GCF_023161755.1). Classification (NCBI taxonomy): domain Bacteria; kingdom Pseudomonadati; phylum Pseudomonadota; class Gammaproteobacteria; order Vibrionales; family Vibrionaceae; genus Vibrio; species Vibrio sp. 1CM23M. The sequence goes on along the minus strand of NZ_JALNTR010000009.1, from coordinate 137,018 downwards.
AAGAGTGGGGTGACGAATTCACTGCTAAGATGGGTGCTGAAGCGATCAAAGATCTGCTTGCAACAATGGACCTTCATCAAGAAGTGGAAGAAATGCGCGAAGAGTTAGAGACTACTAACTCAGAAACTAAGCGTAAAAAAGTTACTAAGCGCCTGAAGCTAGTTGAAGCGTTCATTGCATCGGGTAACGATCCGCAATGGATGATTCTGACTGTACTTCCGGTTCTGCCGCCAGATCTACGTCCTCTAGTACCACTAGATGGCGGTCGTTTTGCGACTTCAGATCTGAACGACCTTTACCGTCGTGTGATCAACCGTAACAACCGTTTGAAGCGTCTTCTAGAGCTAGCTGCTCCAGACATCATCGTACGTAACGAAAAGCGTATGCTGCAAGAGTCTGTTGATGCACTTCTAGATAACGGTCGTCGTGGTCGTGCTATCACTGGTTCTAACAAGCGTCCTCTGAAATCTCTTGCTGATATGATCAAGGGTAAACAAGGTCGTTTCCGTCAGAACCTTCTAGGTAAACGTGTAGACTACTCTGGCCGTTCTGTAATCACAGTAGGTCCATACCTTCGTCTACATCAGTGTGGTCTTCCTAAGAAGATGGCACTTGAGCTATTTAAGCCGTTCATCTACAGCAAGCTAGAAACTCGTGGCATGGCTACGACAATCAAAGCTGCTAAGAAGATGGTAGAGCGCGAAGAAGCTATCGTTTGGGATATCCTAGACGAAGTAATCCGCGAACACCCAGTACTGCTTAACCGTGCACCTACACTTCACCGCCTAGGTATCCAAGCGTTTGAACCAGTACTAATCGAAGGTAAAGCGATTCAGCTTCACCCACTAGTGTGTGCGGCATACAACGCCGACTTCGATGGTGACCAAATGGCGGTACACGTGCCTCTAACTCTAGAAGCACAGCTTGAAGCACGTACACTGATGATGTCGACGAATAACATTCTGTCGCCAGCGTCAGGTGATCCGATCATCGTACCTTCTCAGGACGTTGTATTGGGTCTTTACTACATGACACGTGACAAGATCAACGTGAAAGGCGAAGGTATGTACCTTGCTGGCCCTGCTGAGGCTGAAAAGGCATACCGTACTAAGACTGCTGAGCTACACGCTCGCGTTAAAGTACGTATCACCGAGACTGTAGTAGACGAAGATGGTAACAGCACTACTGAAACGAAGATGGTTGATACAACTGTCGGCCGTGCAATGCTATGGCAAATCGTTCCAGCTGGCCTACCGTACAGCATCGTTAACCAAAAGTTAGGTAAGAAGCAGATCTCTACTCTTCTTAACGAGTGTTACCGTAAGCTTGGTCTAAAAGATACAGTAGTATTTGCTGACCAAATCATGTACGCAGGTTTTGCATACGCTGCACTTTCTGGTGTTTCTGTAGGTATCGACGATATGGTTGTACCTCAAGCGAAATACGATGAAATTGAATCTGCTGAAGAAGAAGTTCGCGAAATCCAAGAGCAATTCCAATCTGGTCTTGTTACTGCGGGTGAGCGTTACAACAAAGTTATCGATATCTGGGCATCTACGAATGACCGCGTTGCGAAAGCAATGATGGATAACCTATCTTCTGAAACAGTTATCAACCGTGACGGCGAAGAAGAACAGCAAGAATCGTTCAACAGTATCTACATGATGGCCGACTCGGGCGCACGTGGTTCTGCAGCTCAGATTCGTCAGCTAGCAGGTATGCGTGGTCTGATGGCGCGTCCAGATGGTTCAATCATCGAAACGCCGATCACAGCGAACTTTAAAGAAGGTCTAAACGTCCTTCAGTACTTTATCTCAACGCACGGTGCTCGTAAGGGTCTTGCGGATACAGCACTGAAAACAGCAAACTCGGGTTACCTAACTCGTCGTCTAGTAGACGTTGCTCAAGACGTTGTAGTACACGAACATGACTGTGGCACGCATGAAGGTATCGACATGATGCCTCACATCGAAGGTGGTGACGTTAAAGTTGCACTTTCTGAGCTTGCTCTAGGTCGTGTAGTAGCTGAAGACGTTCTTAAGCCTGGTACTGAAGATGTACTGATTCCACGTAATACTCTGATTGATGAGAAGTGGTGTCAAATCATGGAAGACAACTCAGTAGATAGCATGAAAGTGCGCTCTGTTGTTACCTGTGATGCAGACTTCGGTTGTTGTGCACAGTGTTACGGTCGTGACCTAGCACGTGGTCACCTAGTGAACCAAGGTGAAGCAGTTGGTGTTATCGCTGCACAATCTATCGGTGAACCGGGTACACAGCTAACAATGCGTACGTTCCACATCGGTGGTGCGGCATCTACTGCAGCAGCAGAGAACAGCATCCAAGCTAAGACAACTGGTACTGTGAAACTTCACAATGCTAAGTTCGTAGTTAACAAAGATAAGAAACTGGTTATCACTTCTCGTGCATCTGAGATGACGATTATTGATGAATTCGGCCGTACTAAAGAGAAGCACAAACTTCCTTACGGTTCGATGCTAACCAAAGGCGACAACGCAGCAGTTACTGCTGGTGAAGTTGTAGCTAACTGGGAAGCGCATACCATGCCAATCATCACTGAAGTGGCAGGTCGTATCCAATTCGTAGATATGATCGATGGTATTACAGTTTCTCGTCAAACTGACGATCTAACGGGTCTTTCTTCAAGTGAAGTTACAGACGCAGCAGCTCGCCCAGCAGCAGGTAAAGATATGCGTCCAGCTATCAAACTTGTTGATGAGCAAGGTAACGACGTAATGATCCCTGGTACTGATATGCCAGCTCACTACTTCCTACCTGGCAAAGCGATTGTAAACATCGAAGATGGCGCTGAAGTTGGCATCGGTGACACACTATCTCGTATCCCTCAAAAATCGAGCGGAAACAAAGATATCACCGGCGGTCTACCACGCGTAGCTGACCTATTCGAAGCTCGTAAGCCTAAAGAGCCTGCGATCCTTGCTGAGCACACAGGTACTGTGTCTTTCGGTAAAGAAACGAAAGGTAAGCGTCGTCTAGTAATCACTCGTGAAGGCGGTGACGCTTACGAAGAGATGATTCCTAAGCATCGTCAATTGAACGTGTTCGAAGGTGAGAAGATTGAACGTGGTGATGTAATCGCCGACGGTCCTGAAACTCCACACGATATCCTGCGTCTACGTGGTATCCACGCAGTAACTCAGTACATCGCGAACGAAGTTCAAGAAGTTTACCGCTTACAAGGCGTAAAGATTAACGATAAGCACATCGAGACTATCGTTCGTCAAATGCTACGTAAGTGTACAATCACTCATTCTGGTGACTCTCCGTTCCTACCTGGCGAACAAGTTGAGTACCACAATGTTAAGATTGCTAACCGTAAGCTAGAAGCTGAAGGTAAAGAACTAGTACGTTTCGAACGTGATCTACTAGGTATTACTAAAGCATCTCTTGCAACTGAGTCATTCATCTCAGCTGCATCGTTCCAAGAAACGACTCGCGTACTAACAGAAGCTGCGGTTTCTGGTAAGCGTGATGACCTTCGCGGTCTGAAAGAGAACGTAATTGTTGGTCGTCTGATCCCAGCTGGTACTGGTTTCGCATACCACCAAGAGCGTCAAAAACAACGTGAAGAAGAGCAAGAAGGTCCTTCAGCTGAACAAGCTACTGACAATCTAGCAGCACTTCTAAACGCTGGTTTCTCTTCAGAAGAGTAAGCTCTACGAGTAGTCTCTAAGAGATAAGAAAAAGGCACCTTCGGGTGCCTTTTTTGTATCTGGCGATTGGTATTTAGCTATGAACTTATAAAGTGATAGGTGTGCTTATCTAGCTGGTGGGGTTGGATTTATGCCCTGAAGAGTGCTCTTTGAGGCCAGTAAGATAAAGGGTAGAGATGATTAGGCTGATTAGGGCTGTAACCATATGCTTATGGCTAAAGGTCAGGGCGAGCGAGTAAGCTCTGTCTGAAAGGTTCTGGGTAGTTTGGATAAGCTTACAGACAAAACAAAAAGCTTGCACAGAGGCAAGCTTATTAAGGATTCGGCTAACTAAGCGCCTGGTGGAATCGCTAAACTGTCTGCAATAAGCTGGATAAGATTATCTTCTACTTCAAAACGTACTTCGAGTAGTTCACCTACTTTTGACATGTCTCCTTCGAAGTTAGGCAACTCATCGTCTGCATTTACTTTAACGTACTTATCATTGAACTCTAGAAGCGGCTCGGTTGTAAGTACGATCTTCGCGTAAGTTGTATCAATCTCGTCATTGGTTTTAAAGCCTGTTGCTTGCCATTTTTTCATGACCATATCGTAGATCTTAAAATGACCCTCTGAGATATAATCGACAACATGATCGCAGAATGAGCTTATTTCTTTAGGAGAAGGGAGTTCAACAACGTTTGATTGCCCGTTGCTAGCTGGCTGCAAGGCACCTAGCTTACAATACTCAACGATTAGAGACTGTCGAGTTTCGAGCCAATGATCGATGACCTCATTAGAGCCACCCCATTGTTCTTGTATTTGTTTGAATTTATTTAGCATGACCATGTCCTCATGATCTGATCACAACCTTGTGATCAAGTAATTGCCTAAGCAGGGTCCGTTTTATTGGTAGCTACTAAAAGTAATAGCTTGAAATATTCTCTGCTACAACTCTAGTATGAAATTAGATTGCCAGTAAAATGAACGAACTGCAAGCAATGAGGCATAGGGATGTTAAAAAAAAGTGATAACAAAATGACAGAGCAAGCTTATTGGTGCGTCGTTTCTGGTAGTGATATTTGGGTTAATAATGATCAGTTTCCGTTTGGCTCTGCTGAAGAGCTAGGGCTGAGTGTGGAGCATGCAATCTGTATTGGTCAGCATCAAGGTCGCAAGGTGTATTGGCTCAACGATTGTGATGTGGAGAATGAGCTGAGCATGGTTAGCCTAAGAGAGTTACTGCACTGGCCTGAAGCGAGTTTCTTGACTGCAAGCAAAGCCATCCAATATGGGCATATGACTCAAAGTATGCGTTTTTGCCCTCAGTGTGGCGGTCGAAATCATCTCAACCATAACCAGGTGGCGATGCAGTGTGGAGATTGCCGCACGCTTCATTACCCTCGTATCTTCCCGTGCATCATTGTCGCTGTACGAAACGACAACAAGATATTGCTTGCGCAGCATCCAAGACATAAAACAGGCATGTATACCGTGATAGCGGGCTTCCTAGAGGTTGGAGAGACCTTAGAGCAGTGTGTGGCAAGAGAAGTCAAAGAAGAAACGGGTATCGATGTCGATAATATTCGTTACTTTGGCAGCCAACCATGGGCGTTTCCATCGAGTATGATGATGGGCTTTCTCGCAGATTATGCTGGTGGTACGCTTAAGCCTGACTACAGCGAGCTATCGGATGCTCAATGGTTTGACGTAACAAGCCTACCTGATGTTGCTCCTGTTGGAACCATTGCGAGACAGTTGATTGAGAAAACCGTTGATGACGTGATGAAAGATGGTGTGACGGAGCAGATGCTAGAGCACTAATTTGCCTGTGATAGTATTTGGCCTATGGGTGGTCAAAAGCTAAAAAAAACCCTCCACAAGTGGAGGGGGTAAGTAAGATGTCGTTATGAGATGCTGAGTAGTGACTACTCAGATGTTATAATTGTAATTTTCGCTAGCGAACAAATTTTTAACATGCTCCCGTAATTGGGTGCAAATTAAGCATTGATTTAAAAGTTAATAACTTGATCTAGGTTGCAAAGCACACAGCTTTTACCCTTCAATCAGTGTTAGAATACTTGCCATCAAAACTAGACAAGATTGAATTGGAATTTAACGGAATGACCGAATTAAAAAACGATCGCTATTTACGCGCACTTTTAAAACAGCCTGTTGATTACACACCGGTATGGATGATGCGCCAAGCTGGCCGCTATCTTCCTGAGTACAAAGCAACGCGCGCTGAAGCGGGCGATTTCATGTCTTTGTGCAAAAACGCGGAACTGGCATCAGAAGTAACACTTCAACCTTTACGTCGTTTCCCGCTTGATGCGGCAATCTTGTTCTCAGACATCCTAACTATCCCTGATGCAATGGGCTTAGGTTTGTACTTTGAAACAGGTGAAGGACCTAAATTTGAGCGTCCTATCACGTGTAAAGCTGACGTAGAGAAAATTGGCCTACCTGATCCAGAAGGTGAGCTTCAATACGTAATGAATGCCGTTCGTCAGATCCGTAAAGACCTGAAAGGCGAAGTGCCACTGATTGGTTTCTCTGGTAGCCCATGGACTCTAGCGACATACATGGTTGAAGGGGGAAGCTCTAAAGCATTCACTAAGATCAAGAAGATGATGTACGCAGAACCACAAACGCTGCACCTGCTTCTAGACAAGCTGGCTGACAGTGTTATCGAATACTTGAACGCGCAAATTAAAGCGGGTGCTCAATCGGTAATGGTATTTGATACATGGGGTGGTGTACTGACTCCTCGTGACTACAACCTATTCTCACTGCAATACATGCACAAAATTGTTGATGGCCTAATCCGTGAAAACGAAGGTCGTCGAGTACCGGTTACTCTGTTCACTAAGAACGGCGGCATGTGGCTTGAGTCTATCGCAGCAACAGGTTGTGATGCGGTTGGTCTAGACTGGACAATCAACATCGCAGATGCAAAAGCTCGCATCGGCGACAAAGTTGCTCTGCAAGGTAACATGGATCCTTCAATGCTTTACGCTCAGCCTGAACGTATTCGCGAAGAAGTGGGCAGCATCCTTGAAGGTTTCGGCGACGGTGGTACAGGTCATGTATTTAACCTAGGTCACGGTATCCACTTAGATGTACCGCCAGAGAACGCTGGTGTATTCGTTGACGCTGTTCACGAATTGTCTAAGCCTTACCACAAGTAATTCTGAGTAAGATTATTGAAAGCGCTGTTGGGAAACCAACGGCGCTTTTTTATTGCCTGAAATTGGCATTTGATGGCGGTTTAATCTTGTTGTGTGCAGTTAATTAGGCATTTGGATCATGGTAGGCCAAATGCTCTGAGATGTGTTTCCTGATATAAGGAATGACTTCATTTTCAAACCAAGGGTTCTTCTTGAGCCAGATATTATTGCGTGGCGAAGGGTGGGGTAATGGCAAAAACTCAGGCGCCCACCTTTGCCAATCACGCACGGTTTCGGTCAATGTGCTGGTGGTTTTGTTTGTTAGGTAATGGTTTTGTGCGTACTGGCCAATCAGCAGTGTCATTTGAATATTGGGTAGAGATTGCAGCACTTTGTTATGCCAAAGCTCCGCGCACTCTTTTCGTGGTGGAAGATCGCCACTTTTCCCTTTCCCCGGATAACAAAACCCCATAGGCACAATCGCGACTTTTTGCTCGTCGTAAAAAGTATCGCTATCTATCCCTAACCATCCTCTTAATCGTTCGCCACTGGCGTCATTCCAAGGGATCGACGACTCATGCACCTTGATACCTGGCGCTTGACCTATGATCAGCAAGCGCGCGTTTGGATGTGTTTGAATCACCGGGTTAGCACCGTGTGATAGGTGAGGCTCACAAGCTCGGCATTGTCGAATCTCTTTAAGTAACGAAGAGGACATCAGTAACCTTTATCAAAATCGATGACATGATTAAGTGTAAAGCTATCTCGCCACTGTTGGTAATTCTCTGCGAAGATCTCGACGACTTGTCTTGGCTCACTGAGTGCAGCGATGTGTGGAGTGATGGTGACTTGCGGCAGTTTCCAGAAAGGGTGTTCCGGAGAGAGGGGCTCACTTTCAAACACATCTAAAAATGCGTGTTCTACCCATCTGTTTTTTATGGCGAGCAACAAGGCTTTATTGTCGATGCTTTCCCCTCGACCGACATTAAACAGCAACACATTAGAGCAGTAACCTAACGTGGTTTGGTTCAACAGCTGATAGGTTTCAGCGGTTGATGGCAAGGTGTTGACCACAATATCGGCCTGCTTAAGGGCAGCCTCTATCTCATTGATGTGGAAAGTCTCTTTAAAGGTTTCTTGTTTGGATGGGATGCCGGTACGGTTGACACCTATGGTATGAATACCAAAAGCCGCCGCGGTTTTTGCCAAATGACTGCCGATTGAACCTGTTCCTAAAATCACCATAGTTTTGTCAGTTAGGCTAGTATAAAGCTGTGGCTGCCAGTTTCGTTGTTGTTGATGCTGGTGGTAATGAGGGAAGTGTCTACAGTGACTGATTGTGTAACCCAATACGTATTCTGCGATAGCCGGGCCAAAGATACCTTTGACGTTGGTTAGCGTATAGTCCTGACGCAGATCTGGCTGAGTGAGTTTATTGATTCCGGCATAGGTACTCTGTACCCAGTCTAGCTCTTTAAACTCGCCGAGGCGCTCTGCGATTAGAGGGGGGGACGCCAAGACAATCTGTGCTGATTCGGGGTTTTGAGTGATTTCTAGGTCGGGTAAATCCTGGTTTAGAATCAGTTGCGTATAGGTATCGTCATGCTCAGTAAGAATATAGAGCTTATTCGTAAAATTGTTCATCGGCTTACCTTTTCCCCCCAGGGTTTATCAAGTACACTTTCGCTGTCTTTTTCTGCAATTATTGAGTGACTATGCTTCAGAATCCACTGCAGGTTCGTCTTGAAAAGTTAGAACCTTGGCAACAAATTACCTTTATGGCGTGTCTATGTGAGCGTATGTACCCTAACTATGCCATGTTTTGTGAGAATACAGAATTTGCGGAAGCTCGAATCTATCGTGATGTTTTGGATAGCATTTGGGAAATCCTGACGGTTAAAACAGCAAAGGTGAACTTTGAGCGTCAACTTGAGAAGGTTGAAGAGCTATTCCCTAGCGGTGATGATTTTGATTTTTATGGTGTTTACCCAGCAATGGACGCATGCCAAGGCCTAGCAACGCTAATTCATGGCCTGCTTGACCGTGAACATATGTTGGAAGCGGTAATTAAAGTGAGTCAACAATCGGTGAAGACGGTTGCTGAGCTTGAGTTTGCTCAAGGCGCTGAAGAAGTGACGAACGAAAACCAGAAAGAAAACGAAGCGGTATGTGAAGAGTGGGACGTTCAGTGGGCCATTTTCCGACCTCTACGTGAAACGACTGAGCGTGACTTAGAGTTGATCAAAGACCTACGCCACGAACTGCGTGAAGACCCAGTCAGTAACATTGGTGTTGCGTTATAATTCGCAATTGCACCAAGGTACGAATAAAAACAAAGGCTCCCTAGGGAGCCTTTGTTGTATCTGACGATATCAAATTTAGATTAAGCGTCTTTTTTGTCTTCGTTCTGCGCTTTGTCTTTTGATGCTTTATCTTTTGACGCGTCGTCGTCATCCGCAGACTTTGAATCTGAAGAGTCATTGTCTGCTGCAGTTTCTTCCTCTAGCTCGTCCTCGTCATCGCGGTTTTCGATAACACCGTGTGTCTCTTTCCACTTTTCCCAGCGTTGGAACGCCAGTTCTTGCATGTCAGTCGTCTTATCCGCTTCGTCGACAATCTCTTCACCCACTAGGTGCTCAAAGATATCTTCTAGGGTGATGATGCCCTGAATAGTGCCGTATTCGTCCACAACTAAAGACAGTTGCAGGCGGTTTGCCATCATTTGGTCAAAGGCCTTAGCCAAGCCCATGTTGTTCAGCAACACGTGGATAGGGCGCATTACCTCACCCAGAGCTTTCTCACCACAACCGGCTTGCTGCAATCTAAACAGCTCTAGGCGGTGAACAAAACCGATGATGTTGTCACTCTGCTCGCTGTAAACCAGCGGACGTGAGAATGGCGTGTCTTTATGTTGTTCTAGGAAGGTATTCACACTCATTTCCGCATCAACACGGAATACCACTGGGCGCGGTGTCATTACCTGAGTCACGGGTACATCTTGAATACCCAGTAGGTTGCTCAGGATTTTTGACTCACCTTCTGCAAACTCGCCGCTCTCTTTTGCCAAAATCGCCATTGCAGATAACTCATCACGCATTTTTGGTGCTTGGTGGCCACGAGCAAGACGTTTGGTGATCTGTTCTGAGAACCATACAAACGGTGTTAGGAAGAACACCATCCAACGAAGCACGCTTGCCGAAGCAGGAGCAAGTTGACGCCAGTAGGTTGCACCAATGGTCTTTGGAACAATCTCAGACAATACCAAGATACCCAGCGTTAGCACGGCAGAGAAGACACCTAACCATTGGCTACCAAAAACGACAGCCGCTTGTGCACCTGCTGTCGCAGCACCGATAGTATGCGCGATGGTGTTGAGCGTTAAAATTGACGCAAGCGGGCGGTCAATATCTGTTTTCAGTTTGTCTAAAGACTCTGCTGCAGGGTGCCCATTTTGTTTTAGTTGAGCAATGTAGCTCGGACTAATACTCAAAAGTACAGCTTCCAAAACAGAACAAATGAAAGAAACTCCAATAGCAATGGAGACGTAAATAGTTAGCAGCAGCATGTTTGCCCTTAAATTAAATTGTACGCTTTAGCAGCGATTCAGCGTGGATTATAGTGAAAAAGTAGTGGCTAGGTCATCATTAATTTTGCTCTCAGCCCCTTTTAAACAAGGGCTTGCTTAATAAAATCAGTAACAAATTGTGAGTTATTACTCATATTATGGCTAAAACTACGGCATTAGAGCTAAAGATCGACGACAAACCTTTGCCAGATGGGGCATTTATGTTTTAGAGTGAATTGAATTCAAAAATACAAAGAAGGGAAACCTAAAATGAACAAGACTCAATTAATCGACTTTATTGCTGAAAAAGCGGACCTTTCTAAAGCACAAGCTAAAGCTGCTCTAGAAGCGACTCTTGGCGGTGTTACAGATGCTCTTAAAGATGGCGATCAAGTTCAGCTAATTGGTTTTGGTACTTTTAAAGTAAACCACCGTGCAGCTCGCACTGGTCGTAACCCAAAAACTGGTGATGAGATCCAAATCGCTGCTGCAAATGTTCCAGCATTTGTTGCAGGTAAAGCGCTGAAAGATTCAGTGAAATAATCTAAACTGTACCGAGGTAGTCGTATTCCACCTCGGTACAGGTTTTTATGAAAAAAGCATTTCTTCTCGTTTCACTATTATCTACATTTCTTATTGGCTGTTCTTCAACAAGCCCTCGCAAAAACCTAGAGCAATTTGAGACTCACACCGGCGGCCAAGTCATGGGCGACGCGACAAGTTTCTACTGGGTTACAAACAAGCTAACACAACCTCAGACTTCAGCTGACTACGTCACTGTCGGCGATTACGGCTGGTACCAAACTGACTATGCTTGGTCAGAAGGCGTGCTTCGCGAATTCATTCGTGAAGGCGAGCAGCGTAACTCTTCTAATGAGCTGGTTCCTTATCGTGTCCATGTTCGTTTCAATAAGTCAGGCGAAGCTGTGTATCAACAGTATCGTATTGATAGCAAAATCTTACCTATCCAAGCTAAGCAACTCGAAAACTACCAGAAAGAAGCTAAGTCGGTTCTAGAGACTACGATGAAGCAAAATGACGAAGGGCTCAGACTGGTTCAGGGTTACTGGGATGGCAGTTCTTTTAAGACGTGCGCTGGTGGAGAATTTGATCGTATTGAATTTAACCAGACCTTACCAAGCTTCGTGATCGACCGATTGGCATCAGTGGAAAGCTATGCGGCGTTTCTTGGCAGTGATTCACTGGGTAAGATGAGCGTGGAAGAGTTACTGATGCTGGCTGAAGACAGCCATGATTGTGTCGTTAGGCCATCATTGTTGAAAGAATAGCGAGTAATCAAGGGTTTAGAGTATTTGGCCTACTGTAGGCCAAGTGCTGATTTGTCTGCACAGACGCGGATTCTTATAAAGATTGAGCAATAAAAAAGGCGCCTATCGAGGCGCCTTTTGCTGTTATTCGCTTGCTGTCATTTGCTTACTGTTATGGAAAGTAAGCGAGTAACAATATTGATTACTGCTCTTGCTCGCGCGCAATCGCACGGTAACCAATGTCATTGCGGTGGAACATACCATTCCAGCTAACCTGCTTCGTCAACGCGTAAGCACGCTCTTGAGCTTCAGAAACCGTGTTACCCAGTGCCGTTGCACAAAGTACGCGACCACCGTTTGTCACCACATCGCCAGCTTCGTTATTTGTCGTACCTGCGTGGAAAACCTTTTGGCCTTCAACTTCGCTTGTTGGTAGTGAAATAACGTCACCTTTTGCGTAGTCAGCAGGGTAACCGCCAGCCGCAAGAACAACACCGATAGAAGCGCGTGGATCCCACTTTGATTCTGCTTCGTCTAGTTTCTCGTCGATAGCCATTAGGCAAAGCTCAACAAGGTCTGACTCCATACGCATCATGATAGGTTGCGTTTCTGGATCGCCGAAGCGGCAGTTGTATTCGATAACTTTAGGTGTGCCGTCAGCATCGATCATTAGGCCTGCGTAAAGGAAACCCGTGTAAGGTGCGCCTTCTGCGTCCATACCACGTACCGTTGGGTAGATAACTTCCTCAAGGATACGGTTGTGGATTTCAGGCGTCACAACTGGAGCAGGAGAGTAAGCACCCATACCGCCAGTATTAGGACCCGTGTCTTTGTCGCCAACACGTTTGTGATCTTGGCTGGTCGCCATAGGAAGAACGCTAGAACCGTCAACCATTACGATGAAGCTTGCTTCTTCGCCTTCAAGGAACTCTTCGATAACCACGCGGCTGCCAGCTTCGCCAAATGCGTTGCCCGCTAGCATGTCTTTGATTGCGTCTTCAGCTTCTTCAAGGGTCATCGCAACGATAACGCCTTTACCCGCCGCAAGACCGTCAGCTTTTACTACGATTGGAGCGCCTTGCTCACGTACGTAAGCGATAGCTGGCTCAATCTCAGTGAAGTTTGCGTAGTAACCCGTTGGGATGTCATGACGAGCTAGGAAATCTTTAGTAAATGCTTTCGAACCTTCAAGCTGTGCTGCCGCTTGAGTTGGACCAAAGATAGGAAGACCCACTTCGCGGAATGCGTCAACCACACCAATAACTAATGGCGCTTCAGGGCCAACGATAGTCAGTTCGATTTTTTTCTCTTGAGCAAACGCCACTAAACCAGCGATGTCTTCAACGCCGATGTTTACGTTCTCAAGTTTAGGCTCAAGGGCAGTACCTGCGTTACCTGGAGCGATGAATACTGTTTCAACGTTTGGGTTCTGTGCTGCTTTCCAACCTAGTGCGTGCTCACGACCGCCGGCACCAATAATTAGTACATTCATGTTTTAAAATCCTTATAGCTGCTTCAGAGCCTTTATTTCTGTGTCAAACATGCTCACTTATGGTCATAAGCTCCGCGTGTTTTCCTTGAACTAAAGTCTCTGACTTGCTCTACGTATTTCAAATATCGGAATATTTAAAAAACCAAATTATAAGTCTTGCTCAAAGTAGTTGGTGCTTACGTCATTCAACTATTTGAGGTCTCTTTAAATCAGTGGGAGCGCTAACAAGGCGACAAGCGAGCTTATCCCTATGAGCATAGCCCGCTATGTGATTAGGGTAAGCGAGCGTAGTCAACGCAGTTACCGCCCCAATGATGACAAGAGAATTAGTGGCGGAAGTGACGCATGCCCGTAAAGATCATCGCCATGCCGTGTTCGTCTGCTGCTGCGATAACTTCGTCATCACGCATAGAGCCGCCCGGTTGGATAACACACTTGATGCCAGCTTCTGCTGCCGCGTCGATACCGTCACGGAATGGGAAGAACGCGTCAGATGCCATCACACAACCTTCAACCTGTAGACCTTCGTCTGCAGCTTTGATGCCTGCGATTTTCGCAGAGTAAACGCGGCTCATTTGGCCAGCGCCTACACCAATTGTCATGTCGCCTTTCGAGTAAACGATAGCGTTAGATTTAACGTACTTCGCTACTTTCCAGCAGAATAGGGCATCTTTTAGTTCTTCAGCTGTAGGTTGGCGCTTAGAAACCACTTTAAGGTCATCTTCAGACACCATGCCTTGGTCGCGGTCTTGAACTAGCAAACCACCGTTAACGCGTTTCACGTCACAGCCAGTTGTCTTCGTTGTCCACTCACCACACTCAAGAAGGCGAAGGTTTTTCTTAGCCGCTACGATTTCTACTGCTTCAGCAGAAACTGATGGTGCAATGATAACTTCAACGAATTGACGCTCAGTGATAGCCGTTGCTGTTGCAGCGTCTAGCTCACGGTTGAAAGCAATGATGCCGCCAAATGCAGACGTTGGGTCTGTTTTGAATGCACGGTCGTAAGCTTCTAGGATGTCTTCACCTAGTGCTACACCACACGGGTTAGCGTGCTTAACGATCACACATGCTGGTTGGTCGAACTCTTTCACACATTCAAGTGCTGCGTCTGTGTCAGCGATGTTGTTGTAAGAAAGGGCTTTACCTTGAATTTGGCGAGCTGTAGAAACTGATGCTTCTTCAGGGTTTGCTTCAACGTAGAATGCGGCTGCTTGGTGGCTGTTCTCACCGTAGCGCATGTCTTGTTTTTTCTCGAACTGTTGGTTGAATGTGCGAGGGAATTTAGACTCTTCGTCACCTTCTTTGTTCTCACCGTATGATGGAACCATAGTGCCGAAGTAGTTTGCAATCATGCCGTCGTAAGAAGCGGTGTGCTCGAATGCTGCGATAGCGAGGTCGAAGCGAGTCTCTAGTGTTAGAGATTTCTCGTTCGCGTCCATTTCAGCGACAACGCGCTCGTAGTCGTGTGCGTTAACAACGATAGTCACGTCTTTGTGATTTTTCGCTGCAGAGCGAACCATTGTTGGACCGCCGATGTCGATGTTCTCAACAGCGTCAGCAAGGGTACAACCTTCTTTAGCAACGGTTTCTGCGAATGGGTATAGGTTTACAACAACCATATCGATAGGGTTGATACCGTGAGTTTCCATCACGTCATCATCTTGACCACGACGGCCTAGAACACCACCATGAACTTTTGGGTGCAGAGTCTTAACACGGCCATCCATCATTTCTGGGAAACCAGTGTAGTCAGATACTTCTGTAACAGAGATGCCTTTTTCAGCAAGCAGGCGAGCAGTGCCACCGGTAGATAGGATATCTACACCACGGTTAGCAAGAGCTTGTGCAAATTCAACGATACCAGTTTTGTCTGATACGCTGATTAGAGCGCGGCGAATTGGACGAGCGTTATTCATGCTTCCATCTTCCTCAAATTCATGGGGTTAAAATAAAGATATTTGCCAAAAAAGAACTTGTTTCTATCTTCTTAGCGTGGATTATCTTAGATACCAGTAAGAGATAAAATATTGGCCAGTTTTGGTAAAGACCTTTTGGGTTAGTCTTATGATTAAGCTATAAGATAACCAACTCCAAATTTGATGGCGCAGATTCTAACTAATTTATTACAAAAAAGCTCGCGCAATCGTTTGGCATCTCAAAATTAATTATGAAAAGTGCCATTTCAGCCTGAAAAGTAACGATAAGGTTAATTGTGGAATGGACGAAACAGTAGGAAAAAACATGTTTCAGATCGGTGAATTAGCGAAGCGATGCGGTGTGACAGCCGATACCTTGCGATTTTATGAGAAGAATAACTTGATCGCGCCAGCCAGTCGCAGTGAGTCGGGCTATCGCCTATATGATGAAAATAACCAGAAACAGGTGACCTTTATTCTCAAATCTAAAGCGTTGGGGCTGAGTTTGGACGAGATTAAAGAATTGCTTGAGATTCGCCTCGAGGCCACACAGCACAGTTGCGCCGAAGTGAAGTCGATTACCTCAGCAAAATTAGAGATGATTGATGAGAAGATTACCGAGTTAACTAAGATTCGCACCGCACTTAAAAAGATTAATGATGCGTGTTGTGGGCACGTAGACGACGATGCAAGCCATTGTTCTATTCTGGCAGCCTTGGATTCAGCAAATGTCGACAAAGGGCGCTGTTGTCGCACTGGGGAGTAATCAGCTACCTATCACGGTTCGACAAGCCAAAAAAAAGCCAAACTCAACAATGAGCTTGGCTTTCAATTCAATAAATTACGAAAGAACGATTAGTTCATGCCGTATTTTTTAAGTTTCTTGCGAAGAGTACCGCGGTTAATACCCATCATGGTTGCTGCGCGAGTTTGGTTACCGCGAGTGTACTGCATGATAGTGTCTAGTAGTGGCTGTTCAACTTCAGCTAATACTAATTCGTATAACTCGCTGACTTCTTGACCGTTTAATTGAGCAAGGTAATTTTTCAATGATGCTTTAACTGAGTCACGTAGTGGCTTCTGCGTGATTTGGTCTTGTGATGTAACTGTAGTTACTGTCAATGCTTCTGAAGTCAGATTTTGTTCGAACATATTCGGTCTAGCTCTTCTCGTAATTATGGTGCAACGTTATCAAAAAAACCTTCTAGCGCTTCAAGCTGCAGATCACCTGCTTCGAATGCGTTGAAGGTACGGCGAAACTCACTCGCTTGTTCATGTTCTTTTAGATACCAACCCACATGCTTACGAGCGATGCGAGGGCCTAAAAACTCTCCATAAAATTCATGTAGAGCGTGCACATGACCAAGCATGATGTCTTTCACTTCCGAAATCGGGAGTGGGTCCATCGTGGTGCCGTTTTCCAAATAGTGTAGGATTTCGTTAAAAATCCAAGGACGTCCTTGGGCAGGTCGACCTATCATTAAAGCATCAGCGCCGGTGTACTCCAGCACAAACTTCGCTTTTTCCTGGCTATCGATATCACCGTTAGCGATAACCGGAATAGATACTGCTTGTTTCGCTGCTTTAATGTGTTTGTATTCTGCCTCACCTTTGTACATACAAGCGCGAGTTCTTCCATGGAGCGCAAGAGCTTGTATGCCGCAGTCTTCGGCTATTTTCGCGATTTGGACACAGTTTCTATTGTCTGTATCCCAGCCTGTGCGCGTTTTCAACGTTACTGGAACGTCGACAGCATTTACCACCGCTTTCAGAATGTCTTCAATGAGTTCTGGATGCTGCAGTAAGGCTGAGCCCGCAAGCTTCTTATTCACTTTTTTGGCTGGACAACCCATGTTGATATCGATGATTTGCGCACCGTTATCGACATTAAATTGAGCAGCCTCGGCCATAAGCTGTGGATCTGCACCAGCGATTTGTACTGAACGAATGCCCGATTCGCCTTCATGTACCATACGCTGCTGAGACTTTGACGTTTTCCAAACTTTCGGATTGGAGGACATCATTTCACTGACTGCCATCCCCGCACCGTAGCGAAGACACAACTCACGGAATGGTCTATCCGTTACGCCAGCCATAGGAGCGACGATTAGATTGTTCTTAAGTTGATAATTTCCGATTTTCAAAAATGTCATCACAGTTCTGTACCAGCAAGGGCGCGCATTTTACGCATTTTTTCGCTGCGTGAAAAGACTAATATTTGAGCATTTACAATTTGTTTTTGTAATTTGTTTAAATTTCAGTCAATTAGCGCCCAAAGTCTTGTCTAGCCTTGCTTGCGACCTGAGATTCGACACCATTCTTGTTGTTCGATGATCGGATCAATGTGAAGCTCATCACGATAATAAGTCGCAACATCTTCTGCTTGTGTATCTAAAACACCCGACATCGCAAGTACACCATTTGGCTTAACTAGGCCTTTGATGATGCCAGAAAGGTCGCGTAATGGACCTGCAAGAATGTTGGCAACAACAACGTCTGCTAGCAAACCTTCCGGTTGATCTTGTGGCAAGAACACTTCTAGTTGCTCAGCAACGCCATTGCGTTGTGCGTTGTCTTTTGATGCAAGCAGAGCTTGAGGATCAATGTCGATCCCGATAACTTTTGCCGCGCCTAGTTTGATCGCAGCGATCGCTAGGATGCCTGAGCCACAACCGAAGTCGATCACGGTTTTGCCTGCAAGGTCTAAGCCTTCAAGCCACTCAAGACACAATGCCGTTGTCGGGTGAGTACCTGTACCAAATGCAAGGCCTGGGTCTAGCATTACGTTAACAGCGTCAGGTTCAGGGATATCGCGCCAGCTAGGGCAGATCCATAAACGCTCACCAAACTTCATTGGGTGGAAGTTGTCCATCCATTCACGTTCCCAATCCTTGTCTTCAATTTGCTCTACTTTATGAGCAAAGTCTGCAGGGAACATGTTGCTTGCTTTAATCTGCGCTAGAACGACACCAGTATCAGTCTCAGCGTCGTAAAGCGCGAGAATGTCAGTATCACCCCAAAGGCGAGTTTCGCCCGGCAGAGGCTCAAATACAGGGGTATCTTGTGCATCCAGGAAAGTTACAGAAAGAGCACCAGTCTCTTCCATTAACATGTCGCCGATTTGTTCGGCATTTTCATTGGTAGCATTAAGCTTGATTTGAATCCAAGGCATGGCTGCATCTTCTATATGAGAAAAATTGGATGGCGAGTCTAGCAGAAAATATGAGCAAATTCACCAAAACCCCACGGAATATAATGGGGATTAAAGATTGATTTTTTCGGCGGTTCAAAAACAAAAATGCTCACCGAAGTGAGCATTTTGACTGTTCTTAAACGAACGGATTATGACAAACCAAGTTTCTTCTCAAGGTAGTGGATGTTTGCACCACCGTGTTGGAAGTTTTCGTCGTTCATAATAGACAGTTGAAGCTCAGTATTAACGTTAATACCTTCAACAATCATTTCACCCAATGCGTTCTTCATACGAGCGATAGCAACATCACGGTTCTCACCGTAAGTGATCAGCTTACCAATCATTGAATCGTAGTGTGGTGGCACTGTGTAACCCGTGTAGATGTGAGATTCCCAACGTACGCCCATGCCGCCCGGTGCGTGGAAACGTTCAATCTTACCTGGTGAAGGTAGGAAACGAACTGGATCTTCAGCATTGATACGACATTCGATTGAGTGGCCGCGCAGCTTAATGTCATCCTGAGTGAATGATAGAGGCTGACCAGCTGCAATACGTAGCTGTTCTTTCACTAGGTCGATACCCGTTACCATTTCAGTAATCGTGTGTTCAACCTGGATACGAGTGTTCATTTCGATGAAGTAGAACTCACCGTTCTCGTATAGGAATTCAAATGTACCTGCACCGCGGTAACCGATCTCAATACATGCACGAGTACAGCGTTCGCCGATGTACTTACGCATCTCTTCAGTGATACCTGGAGCTGGCGCTTCTTCCACAACTTTCTGGTGACGACGCTGCATTGAACAGTCACGCTCACCTAGGTGGATAGCATTACCTTGGCCATCTGCAAGCACTTGTACTTCAATGTGACGTGGGTTTTCTAGGAATTTCTCCATGTAAACCATGTCGTTGTTGAAACATGCTTTTGCTTCAGCACGAGTCATCGCGATAGCTTCTGTTAGTTCTGCTTCAGAACGAACAACACGCATACCACGACCGCCGCCGCCGCCAGATGCCTTGATGATAACTGGGAAGCCAATGCGCTTAGCGTGCGCTTTGTTTTTTGCTTCGTCGTCGTCAAGAGGGCCGTCAGAACCTGGTACACAAGGTACGCCAGCTTTCTTCATTGACGTGATAGCTGACACTTTGTCACCCATCATGCGAATGGTTTCAGCTTTAGGGCCTACAAAGATAAAGCCACTACGCTCTACCTGTTCTGCAAAGTCTGCATTTTCAGATAGGAAGCCGTAGCCAGGGTGAACAGCTACTGCACCTGTCACTTCAGCTGCGCTGATGATACGAGGGATGTTTAGGTAGCTATCGATACCACGAGCTGGACCGATACAAATGGTTTCGTCTGCAAGCAGTACGTGCTTAAGGTCACGGTCAGCAGTTGAGTGAACCGCTACCGTTTTAATGCCAAGCTCTTTACATGCACGCAGAATACGTAGTGCAATCTCACCACGGTTCGCGATTACTAATTTATCTAACATAATGAGTGCTCTCTATTATTCGATAATTACTAGAGCTTGGTCGAATTCTACTGGTTGACCGTCTTCAACTAGGATAGCTGTTACAACACCAGATTTATCAGCTTCGATTTGGTTCATCATTTTCATTGCTTCAACGATACATAGCGTTTCGCCAGCAGTTACAGATTGACCAACTTTAACGAATGGTTTTGCGTCTGGGCTTGGAGCGCCGTAGAAAGTACCAACCATTGGAGAAAGAACTTGGTGACCAGCTGGAACTGCAGGAGCTGCTGCTTCTGCTGCTACAGGTGCCGCCGCAGGAGCTGCTGCCGCTACAGGTGCTGGAGCAGCTGCATATTGAACAGGTGCTACAGGTGCAGTGCTGTTACGACTGATTCGTACTGACTCTTCACCTTCAGAGATTTCTAGCTCAGAAATACCAGACTCTTCAACCAATTCGATTAGCTTTTTGATTTTGCGAATATCCATTGTTTCTTTCTCTTTATCTGTTAATTGAACTTACTCTATGACTGAGTAGGTTAGTAATAGTTCGTTGTTTATGTTTACTTTGAGTTGAGCTTGCTGAGCGCAGCGGTCAAAGCAAATTGATAACCTTGGGCACCTAAGCCACAAATCACACCTTCTGCTTTATCAGATAGGTAAGAATGGTGACGGAATGGTTCACGTGCGTGAACATTCGATAGATGAACCTCAATAAACGGGATGGCAACGCCAAGTAGTGCATCACGCAGTGCCACACTGGTATGTGTAAAGGCTGCTGGGTTGATAATAATAAAATCAACATTTTGATACGCACTATGGATCGCTTCAATCAGTTCATACTCACGATTTGACTGTAAGTGAGATAGCTCAACATCGTGTGCTTTCGCTTGCTCGGTCAGTGAGCTAATAATCTGGTCAAGTGTTTGAGAACCGTAATGTGCAGGCTCTCTAAGGCCTAACAGGTTAAGGTTTGGGCCATTTAAAACTAGAATGCGAAACTTTGTAGACATCGTGGGGCTATCTTCCTTTATCGTGTTTACGAACGTGAATGTTGCCATTTTATTGAAAATTTGCGGTTAATTTCTAGTGAGAAAAACCCAAATTTAAAAATTAGAACCAGATTATAGCTAATTCAGCGCAAATCGCAGCAATTTACTGGTCTAATCTCCTATTGATACGGCTTGGAATTGTTACCAACTTAACAAAAAAGCGTCTTAGCCTTAATTTGGGGCGGGATATTTGAGATCAAGATCAGCCATAAAAAAAACCGCCACATAGGTGACGGTTTAGAAATTGCTGTTTTAAACAGTGATTAGCTGCTGTGACTGGTTGCTTATGCCAGTTCTGCTTTCTCGGCAATCAGCTTATCAACCACGCTTGGGTCGGCCAGTGTCGAGGTATCACCTAGGTTACCTGTATCGCCAGTCGCGATTTTACGCAGGATACGACGCATGATTTTACCCGAACGAGTTTTTGGTAGAGAGTCGGTCCAGTGCAGTACATCTGGCGTTGCAATTGGGCCAATCTCTTTACGTACCCAGTCTTTCACTTCTTTATGAAGCTCTGCAGTTGGGAACTCACCATCATTTAGCGTGATGTAAGCGTAAATCGCTTGGCCTTTAATATCATGAGGGATGCCCACAATCGCAGCCTCAGCAATCTTATCGAACGCGACTAGAGCCGATTCAATCTCAGCTGTCCCCATACGGTGACCTGATACGTTAAGCACGTCATCGACACGACCCGTAATCCAGTAGTAACCGTCTTCATCGCGACGAGCGCCGTCACTGGTGAAGTACATGCCTTTAAAGGTCGAGAAGTAAGTCTGTTCGAAGCGGTCATGATCGCCATGAACGGTACGCATTTGGCCTGGCCAAGAGTCAAGAATCACTAGGTTGCCGTCTGTTGCACCCTCAATGATGTTACCCATGTTATCAACCAGCGCCGGTTGCACACCGAAGAATGGACGAGTTGCAGAGCCCGGTTTTAGGTCTGTTGCGCCTGGTAGCGGTGCAATCAAGATACCGCCAGTTTCTGTTTGCCACCATGTATCAACAATTGGAGACTGCTCATTACCGATTGTTTTGTAATACCACTCCCACGCCTCTGGGTTGATAGGTTCACCCACTGAGCCCATGATTCTTAGGCTGTCACGAGAAGTACCTTCAACGGCTTCATTTCCTTTCGCCATCAATGCACGAATAGCCGTTGGCGCAGTATAAAGAATATTAACTTGGTGCTTATCGACCACTTCACTCATACGGCTGGTGTTCGGGTAATTTGGCACGCCTTCAAACAGAATCGTTTTTGCGCCATTAGCAAGCGGCCCGTAAACAAGGTATGTGTGGCCAGTAATCCAACCCACATCGGCTGTACACCAGAAAGTCTCGCCTTCTTGGTAATCGAACACGTATTTGAATGTCATCGCTGCATAAACAAGGTAGCCACCTGTAGTGTGCATAACGCCTTTCGGTTTACCTGTTGAGCCTGACGTATAAAGGATGAATAGTGGATCTTCTGCGTTCATCTCTTCTGGTGGGCAATCTGCAGATACATTAGCAATAGCATCATGCCACCACACATCGCGATGTTCGTGCCATGCCACATCACCGCCAGTGCGTTTGAATACAACAACCTTCTCGATGTTTTTCACTTCAGGGTTCGTCAGTGCTTCGTCGACATTCTTTTTCAATGGAACCGCGCGGCCGCCACGCACGCCTTCATCGGCAGTGATAACGACTTTAGAATTTGAATCGATAATACGACCAGACAGTGCTTCTGGTGAGAAACCACCAAATACGACTGTGTGAACCGCACCAATACGGGTACATGCCAGCATGGCTACTGCCGCTTCTGGCACCATTGGCATGTATAAACAAACCACATCACCTTTGCGCACGCCTTGCTCTTTTAGAGCATTTGAAAACAGGCACACTTCTTTGTGTAGTTCATTAAAAGTTAGAGTTTTGTCATCAGCCGGGTCATCGCCTTCCCAGATGATAGCGACTTCATCACCGCGCTCAGCAAGGTGGCGGTCGATACAGTTAGCCGAAACGTTAAGCGTGCCATCTTCAAACCAGCGAATATCAATGTGGCCAGGATCGAAAGAGGTGTTTTTGACCTGTGTGAAAGGTTTGATCCAATCAACGATTTTTCCGTGTTCACCCCAAAAGCCTTCAGGGTCAGAAACAGATTGCTGGTACATGGCTAGGTAAGTGTCATTATCCGCGTGTGTGGTTGATTTAATATTTTCTTTTACCGGATAAACGTGGGCTTCACTCATTGCATCTCTCCTTGTGCCTACATTCCTAATGAACTGGCAACTTCCTTTGTGTTCAGTTTCTAGGTCTATTACAGAACCGTCTGTGTGTTATCACTCTCGGCTAGGACGGCGATTTCCACAATTAGACTTTAGGATGAGACGCTGCTTTTCACTTACAAAATAGCGAGTTAAGTTCATTTTTGAGATGTTGCTCTCTATGTGAAGCGCCAGTGGTTGAATTAAGAATAAGAAGAGTTGAAACGGGGCAGGTCACCATGTTTCAGGCGCACAAAGATCAGCGCAGCGGAGATAGCGTCTTGTAATGCATCATGTTTATTGACCGGGATAGGTAAATCGAGCTGGCGACAGATGGCGTCCATGCTGAGATCAAAATAGGCATTGGGCAGCTGTCTTTCGAGTTTGTCTTGGTAGAGTTGGCTCACTTCGACTAATCGGTTAGGCAGTGGAAATCCAAGCTGTTTTAAACAGGCGCGGTCGAGAATTTTTTTATCATAGCGGATGTGATAGCCGACTAAAGGACGATTTCCAATGAAGTTCAGTAGCTCGATTAAAGCCTGTTTTTCTTCGATGCCGTGCTTTAGATCTTGATGACGAATGCGGTGGATTTTTATTGAATTGCAATCGAGCGATTGAGGGGCGCGCAATCGGACTTCAAAAGGTTGGCTGGTAATGATTCGGTTACCGATGATCTTGGTCGCGGCAATGGTGACTAATTCAGCCTGATTGGGGTCTAGGCTGGTGGTTTCACAATCGAGCGATACATATTCATGATCAATAGGCGCAGTAAACAGAGGCTGATAGAGAGAGCCTTTGAGCTTGTGATGCCAGTAATAGCGAACCAACCTATTCATCGTTCAATCGCCTAATCCCGTATCTGATAGTGGTAGCCGAGCCATTGCTTGAATTTCTTTACTACGTGCAGGCTATGACGAAGCAGATCCCTGTCTGCTCGCTCCATCAGTTTGACGTTAATCTTGTTGCTGCTGTGCTGCTGAGAAAGCCTTTGGGCTAAGCGCCACTTAAAGAATTGCTTGAGTGCTTCACTAAGGTTGTCGGCGGTGCTTTGCTCTAACACCTTCTTGCTGACCAGTTGTTCAATGCGCTCGAAGGTATTGTTTACGGTGACACCATGCTCTAGGCAAAGCGCTCTCACACCATGCACGATAGGGAAAATACCGCCTTGTTTGATATCGAGCCCTGACTTGGATTGCTTCACATTACCAAACAGGGTCAGGGGAACTGAGAAGTTAAGGGCAGGGCGGCAGAACTCCGTCAGAATCAATTCTTGTCCGAGCATCAAATCACTGAGGTGCTGTTTGACTGGTTTTAATAACTCTCTATTCCCCGCCACTGCGTGTGCATCTGCCATGATCGCGATATCCATCACGGTGTCTGGCGTGGCTTTTTTTACCCAACGGGTGAGGGTTTGTTTCCACTCTTGTTCTGAATGCACCCATTTCGGATTGTTGACCATCACGTTGCCCGGACACAGTGGGTAACCCAATTGTTGAAGGGTATGAGTGAGGTCGTTCATGGCACTTTGGCATTGATGCCACTCCAAACCATCTTGAATTATTAGCGCGTTGTCTTGATCGGTTTTGAGAATTTGTTCCCCGCGGCCTTCGGACCCCAACACGATTAGGCAGCAATGATTATGCAGTGCCGGTGGGATCACCAACTCAAAAGCCTTCTCTATGATCTGTTCGTTGACCGCAGAAATCAGCTCCATGATAAAGCGTGTGCGAATCCCATTACTGAGCAAGCTCTCGACCAGTTGACGTTGTTTGTTGGATGCCATTGCCAATTCTTCAACGCTGGTGGCGCGCGCAATACGCAAAGTAAGAACGTGGGAGTGTGTGGAGAATGCACTGAGGATCTGTGTCATATCCACCATGCCGACCGCATTTTTACCATCACAAACCATCAACCTTTTTACTCTATTTCTGGTCATGGTAATCATGGCGTTAAATAAGAAATCGCCTTGGTTCACGTGCATCACCGGAAACGTTGCGATCTCACCAACAGGCGCATCCAGTGGGAAATTATCGAGCATCACAGCATGCAATAAATTGGTTCGAGTGACGATTCCATACAGTAAGGAACATGATGATCCAAAAGCTTTTGGATCATCATGTTCTAAATGAACTAGAGCCGAGTCTAACCCTTGTTCTTTAAGGGTTTGAGTGACTTGGTTGATCGGTTTATTTGGTTCAAGTATCAGTGGTGGGTGGTAGATAGAGTCATCCACTTTGGTCAATATAAACTCGGCAAGATTCTGTTGCTGCTGGGCGGCTTCTATCAAAGCTTTTCGTGTTGATAGGTTACTATCAAAGTAGGCAGCGAATTGGCCATTGGCGTGGTAAAGCTCAAGAAAAATATCGGTGGGCAGCAGATAACTTAATGTATCTTCGAGTGCGATATATTGGTGTTTGGTGTGAGGTTCAAACTGGCTGCGGACATCAAAAATATCGTCATTGGCATAGTGTGCGTAAATCTCGCCATCACTGCTCGCGCGCTCTTCAACAGCCCCTTTGATCAAAATATGCAGGTGTCGGCTCGGCCTTTGAGCTTCCAGTATCACTTCTTGAGAGCGGTAATACACCACGTCTAATGAAGAGCGAAGCTTCAACTGTTCGGCGTCGGACAGGCTATCGAAGGGCGGGTGCTGCATATTAAATTTGTCAGGCATAAGCATCACAAGAAGAAATGGGAGTCTTTAATCAGTCTGACAAAATACCAGCGAAGCTCCAGACGACTTTAGTCTAAATGCGAGTATGGGGATTAATGAGCGTGAAATCTCTTGTTGAAATGCGATATTCAGACCCATTGAATATGGGAATACTATCCCAGTAATAATTCCCTTTTTCATCGTATGCGAGATAGGCATAATTGGTGCTGCCTTTTTCCGCACACTTTATAGGTCATTTATGTTTAGCCCTTCACCCTATGGCTGGATCTCTCAGTATTTTCTTGGTTTCTTTTTTGCGTATGGCGTGTATTTGCCATTTTGGGCGTTGTGGTTTGAAGACCAAGGCGTGTCTGCTGGTGATATTGGCGTATTGATTGGTATCGGCTTTGCGACTCGTTGTGTGGCTAACCTAGTGATTACGCCGCGTATCCATAAAGTGGAACACTTGATGCCAGCGCTACGCTGTTTGAGTTTCGCTGCGCTGCTGTTTGTCGGTTTCCACTTCTTCACCGGTGGCAGCTTTATACTGATGTTGTTGGCAACGGTACTGTTTAACCTCTGTTGTGGACCGATCATTCCTCTTTCTGATGCGATGGCTAACCATTACAGTCGTTTGAAAATGCTCGACTACGGCCGAACTCGCCTTTGGGGTTCAATTGCCTTTATCGCAGGCTCAACGGTTGTTGGCTATTTGGTGGCACAATTTGGCACCGACATGATTTTGTATACTGCACTTGCGGGCGTGTTGTTGTCATTGATTCTGGCGATGAGAAATCCTAACGTGATGTCAGTAACGCAATCTGAGCAACAAGCGGCGCGACCAAAACTAGGTGAACTGCTGCGTGAGTCGTCAGTGGTGAAATTTTTAGCCTTGATGGCGCTGCTGCAAGGTAGTCATGCGGCTTACTACAGTTTTAGTGCGATTTATTGGAAAGAAGCGGGTCACTCAGAAGCGATTATCGGTTACTTGTGGAGCCTAGGTGTTGTTGCTGAGGTGGCAGTATTTGCTCTGAGTAAGCGATTATTCTCAGGCTGGTCACTGCGTACTTTGTTTGTTGTCGCAGCTATTGGGGTGATGGCGCGTTGGGGTATTACCGCATCAACCACTGCGATTTTCGCTCTGGTTATGGTACAGCTACTGCACGGTGTGACCTTTGCGATGGCACACATCGCCGCGATTCAATACATCCAATCTGAAGAACAAAACAAGATGGTTGCGCTACAAGCCCTGTATAACGCGATTCCATTAGGTGCCTTTATTGCATTAATGACTACCTTAAGTGGTTGGGGTTATGAGCTTTGGGGCGCAAATATCTTCTGGGGTATGGCTGCAATGGGTGCACTTGCTCTGTTCATTAAGTTGGATGAAAGAAGTTCAGTGGTTGAGATTAATCAATCAGATTCGGAACAGTCAGAATCTCACAGCAAATGCTGATAATTAGAGTCTAAAGCACAGAATTTAAGCGATGCGATTGAGTTAATCACCCATCCTTAGTTAAATGAAACCTCTCCCTTATGGAGAGGTTTTTTTATAGATGAGAAAAGGGTTTTCAATGCAAGGATGGATAGTAATTCCAGTCTCTTTAGCCTATTTGGGCGTGTTATTTCTGATCGCTTGGTATGGAGACAGGCAGGTTCGTTGGCTATCTCGTTGGCGCCCGTGGATCTATAGCCTTTCAATTGCGGTGTATTGTACCTCGTGGACCTTCTATGGAACGGTCGGGCAGGCGAGTAATAACCCTTGGTCCTTTTTACCCATTTACCTCGCCCCGATTCTGGTCTTTACACTAGGCTGGCGGATCTTGGCGCGACTGATCCTGATTGCGAAGCGGGAGCACATCACTTCCATTGCCGACTTTATCGCGGCTCGTTATGGAAAATCTCAGGGCTTAGCGGTGGCGGTGACGGTTATCGCCGTGGTCGGTATCCTTCCCTATATTGCTCTGCAACTGCGCGGTATTACCATGGGGTTGGATATTGTTGCGCCCAACCTAGCGGCTGACTTTGGTTATCAGGACTATCACGTCTCTTGGTTCGTGGTCGGTGCTTTGGCTATTTTTACCATGCTGTTTGGTACAAGACACATTGATAATACGGAGCATCACCGTGGCATGATGATGGCGGTGGCGTTTGAATCCATTGTTAAGCTCGCGGCATTCTTGATCGTTGGCCTGTTCATCATGTATCTGGCGATGAGCAGCGACAAAATCGACCTGCTTGATGTAGCGGCTTCCACCTACGAATCACCGAATATTCCGACCTTAATTATTCATACCGTTTTGACCATGTTGGCGATTGTCTGTTTGCCACGCCAGTTCCATACCATGGTGGTAGAGAACGAACGTCCTCAAGACCTGCATACCGCTCGCTGGTTGTTTCCGCTTTACCTGATTTTGATGGGACTGTTCGTGCTGCCAATTGCTTGGGCTGGACAAGGGCTACTTACTGGCATGCCAGCGGATACCTACGTGATCAGCGTGCCAATGGCAGAAGGCGCTAATCACATTGCTTTGCTGGCTTTCCTTGGTGGTACGTCTGCGGCAAGTGGCATGGTGATAGTGTCGACCATCGCCTTGGCGATCATGGTGTCGAACGATTTAGTGATGCCACTGTTGCTGCGCCGTATGCGCCTAACCCAAAGGACCCATCGACATTTTTCTGGCCTGCTATTGGTGATTCGCCGCGGGTTAATTTTACTGCTGTTACTGGGTGCTTGGCTGTTTTATCAGGCGCTCGATACCATTCATTCACTGTCAGCGATTGGCTTTCTTTCCTTTGCTGCGATTGCTCAATTCGCGCCCGCACTTATCGGTGGTTTGTACTGGCGCCCGGGTAACCGCAAGGGTGTGTATGTCGGTCTAATGGTTGGCTCGTTGATTTGGCTTATCACCCTAATGAGCCAAACCAGCATGTTGGCAGGCGACAGTGAAAGTAACCTTTTACTGTGGATTATCACGCCACCAGAGTTGCTCAGCAGTTGGGATATCAGCAGTTCAAACTGGGGAATTGTGCTGAGTATTGTGCTCAATACCTTGTGCTATGCCGTGGTTTCGATGTCGACCAGACCAAGCCTAAGTGAGCGCTTACAATCGGCGGCATTTGTTGGTACGCCACTGCCTGAGAACGAGAATATCAGCCTTTATCAGAATCGCGTGACAGTTGCTGAATTAGAGATGCTGGCGTCGCGTTTTGTGGGCCGTAAGCGTGCGAAAAGTGCCTTACACAGCTATTGGCAACAACACGGGCAGCCGCTGCTTCCTAATCAACAAGCACCTGCAAGTCTGATTCGACACGCAGAGCGCGTGCTCGCCGGTGTCTTCGGTGCTTCGTCTGCTAAGTTAGTACTTACTTCCGCTTTGCAGGGAAGAAACATGCAGCTTGAAGAAGTCGCGACCATCGTGGATGAAGCTTCGGAACTGTACGACTTCAGCCGTGGTTTACTGCAAGGAGCGATTGAACATATTGGCCAAGGCATCGCAGTAATAGATAAACAAATGAGGCTGGTGGCGTGGAATCAACGTTACTTAGAGCTGTTTGAATTTCCTGCGGGTTTGATTCAGGTTGGGCGACCCATTTCCGATGTGATTCGCCATAATGCCGAACAGGGTTTGTGTGGTCCGGGTGACCCAGAAGATCACGTTCGTCGCCGTGTTTATCACCTTGAGCAAGGCACTCGACACACCTCTTCTCGTATTCGTCCTGATGGCCGAGTAATTGAGGTGCAAGGTAACCCAATGCCAAGTGGTGGCTTTGTGATGAGCTTTACCGATATCACGGTATTCAGACAAGCAGAGCAAGCGCTAAAAGATGCTAACGAAAGCTTGGAATCGAGAGTTCATGAACGAACTCAAGAACTCGAGAAGCTTAACCATCGCTTGGTAAAGGCGACGCAAATCTCTGACCAAGAATCACAATCTAAGAGTCGTTTTCTAGCCGCGGTAAGCCACGATTTGATGCAGCCACTCAATGCCGCACGTCTATTTGCTTCGTCACTTTCTGAGGTAGCAAAAGAGCAAGAGGTGAAGCAATTATCATCTCACATCGAGAGTGCACTTGGCGCCGCAGAAGATTTGATTGGTGACTTGTTGGATATCTCTCGATTGGAGTCCGGAAAGTTAGAAACCAACATTCACGCGATTGCCGTGCACGATGTGCTAACCAACTTAAATGCGGAATTTAGTGCCTTAGCGAGACAACAGAAAATTGAGTTTAAGATGATTCCATCGTCATTGTTCATTCACTCTGACCCTAAGCTGTTAAGGCGTGTGATTCAGAACTTTTTGACCAATGCGTTCCGCTATAACCCGGAAGGGAAAGTGGTACTGGGTGCGAGAAGAGTGAATGGACAGGTTCGAATCGATGTGTGGGATAACGGAACCGGTATCGATGAAGACAAGCAACAAGAGATCTTTGAAGAGTTTACTCGTGGCAGCCAAGTGCGAGCCGATCAAGGATTGGGGTTAGGGCTGGCTATCTCGAAAGGTATTGCTCATGTGCTTGGCCATCAAATTTCGATGCGCTCATGGCCGGGCCAAGGCAGTGTCTTTTCTATCACCTTAGCTCGAGCGGAAAAAGTGGCTCCAGTTGTGCAAGCTTCGACGCCAATGGCGACCAGTGACATCGAACATCTGAAGATATTGTGTGTCGACAATGAACGAGAAATCTTAGTCGGCATGGAAAACCTGATTGGCCGCTGGGGCTGTGAGGTTAAGACGGCGGTTGATCTGGTCGAAAGTTTGCAGTGCCTAGATGAAGGTTGGCTGCCAGATGTCATTTTCTCAGATTACCGTTTGGATAATGGCAGAACGGGTCTCGAAGTATTACAGCAGTGTCGCTTGCGCCTTGGAGATTCTTTTGAAGGGGTCATCATCAGTGCCGATAGAACCGATGACATGTTGGCAGCGATAAAGGCCAACAGCTTTAGCTTTATTGCCAAGCCAGTGAAGCCACTCAAGTTAAGAGCGGTCTTGAATCGGGTGAGTTAGTTTAATTAACTCTTAGAGATTAAAAAGGCCTCAGGTGAGGCCTTTTTTGTTTCTGTGGATGACTATTCGCTTGTTAATTCAATAACTAACCCGCAATGCCACCCTGTGTCAGTGTGGTTGGATCAAGCAGCTTGCTGAGCTCTTCTCGGCTAAGATCGGTTTCTCTTTCTGCTACATCCAGAATTGGTAGGCCTTCTTTATAAGCTTTCTTGGCAATATCAGCCGCCTTTAAGTAGCCAATCACAGGGTTAAGTGCGGTCACTAGAATTGGGTTCTTTGACAGTGCCAAATCAAGATTGTCTTGGCGTACCGTGAAGGTCGCGATGGCTTTGTCCGCTAAAGCGACTGAGCTATTTGCCAACAGCCCAATGCTTTCTAGAACGTTATGAGCAATCACTGGCAGCATCACATTCAGTTGGAAGTTACCTGATTGTCCAGCTACGGTAATGGTGGTGTCGTTGCCAATGACTTGCGCCGCCGCCATAGCCGCTGCTTCTGGAATTACAGGGTTTACTTTTCCAGGCATGATAGATGAGCCTGGTTGTAGCGCCTGTAATTCAATTTCCCCTAAGCCAGCCAACGGACCAGAGTTCATCCAGCGAAGATCGTTTGAGATCTTCATGATCGCAACTGCTGCAGTTTTGAGCTGACCAGAGAGCGCAACGATCGCGTCTTGACTGCTGAGGTTAAAAAAGAAGTTTTCACTCGAGCTAAAACTGATCTTTGTCGATTGAGACAGGTTACTCGCAAATTTATCGGCAAAGCGTGGGTCAGCATTGATCCCTGTTCCAACCGCAGTGCCACCTTGAGCTAAAGCCTTGATAGCGGGCAGGGTGTTCTCTATTGCTTGCTTAGCGTGTTCTATCTGAAATTTCCAACCACCTAGCTCTTGAGCAAAGGTCATTGGCATCGCATCCATTAGATGGGTGCGACCTGTCTTCACGACCTCCGCAAGTTCCTGCTGTTTGATAGTGAGTGCTTCCGCAAGGTGATTTAGTGCAGGTAATAGCTTATTTTCAGCCATCAAAGCAACGCTTACTTGAATTGCGGTTGGCACCACATCGTTACTGCTTTGGCCCATGTTGACGTGATCATTGGGATTCACGTCGCCTTGCAAGCTTCTTGAAGCAAGCGTAGCAATCACTTCGTTGGCATTCATGTTGGAGCTGGTGCCAGAACCGGTTTGGTAGACATCGATCGGAAATTGGTCGAGGTGTTTACCCTCAATGATCTCTTGGCTGGCTTCGGCTATCGCGTTGGCAATATCACCTTCTAGTAGACCTAACTGAGCATTGGTATCTGCCGCCGCCTGTTTAATTAACGCCAGTGCTTGAATAAAACTGGTCGGCATCTTGTGCGAGCTAAACGCGAAGTTATCCGCTGCACGCTGAGTTTGTGCTTGGTATAGCGCATCGGCAGGGACTTTAACTTCGCCCATGCTGTCTTTTTCAATCCGAAATTGTAGGGTCATGTTCTATCCTTGTTAGCCAAGTGGGGCTTGGACTTGTTGTAGTGTTTGGCTGAGATTCAAAAAACGCGCTTGGCCTTGAGGTTGCTGGCAGTAGTGGCGTTTCAAATAAAATAGTGGTGAGTGAATAGAGTCTAGGCAGATATGACGAAAGGCGAAACTGCGCTCAGGAGACTCAATCGCTTCAATCAAATGAAAGAAAACTTGGCGTAGATACAGCTCGCACAACAAGATGTTTTCTTGAGCGGCATGCTTTTCATAGTAAGCCGAAAGCGTGAGTGCACACTCGATATACTCTCGAATTACAAACGGCTCATGGCCTTGAACTTGTTCTAATGAAGCAAAGCGATCCTGTGCTTTGTAAAACCTCGAATAGAGAACCTGCTGCTCTTTCATCATCTGCATCTCTTTACTTGATGTTAATGATAATTATTATCAAGTGGGATTCTAAAAACAACCCTTTGTTTCTCTTTTTATAAAGTGAGCAGAAAAAGAAAAAGCCGATACACGAAGTATCGGCTTTCTGGAGTCAGTACCTAATCCCTACAATGTAAGCACTGATTCATTTTTTGCTAAACATCTTTGTTAGTGGTTGTGCTTAGTGGTCGTGAGCTTCACCTGCACCTTTCGGGTAACGGATGTTCTCAACCATCTCTTGTACATCTTCAGGAACTTCAGCGGTCACTTTGTTCACTGCAATCGATACTACGAAGTTTAGACACATACCTAGCGTACCGATGCCTTCTGGGCTGATACCAAACCACCAGTTTTCAGGTGTGCTTGCTGCTGGGTTAATGAACTTGAAGTAGATGATGTAGCTTGCTGTGAAGGCAATACCTGACAACATACCTGCAATTGCGCCTTCCTTGTTCATCTTCTTGTAGAAGATACCTAGGATAATCGCTGGGAAGAAGGATGCTGCGGCTAAGCCGAAGGCAAACGCTACTACCTGTGCTACAAAGCCTGGTGGGTTAATACCCAAGTAACCAGCACCGACAATCGCGACCATAGCTGCCAGACGAGCGGCTAAGAGCTCCTGCTTGTCGGTCATGTTTGGTCTGAAGCCTTTCTTCAACAAGTCATGTGAAATCGACGTTGAGATTACCAATAGTAGACCCGCGGCTGTTGATAGTGCGGCTGCTAGGCCACCGGCTGCAAGCAGTGCTACAACCCAGTTTGGTAGTTTCGCTAGCTCTGGAGAAGCCAGTACGATGATGTCACGGTTAATCTTCATCTCGTTGCGCTCATCGCCCGAGTAGAACATTTTGCCATCGCCGTTCTTATCTTCCCAACCTACTAGGCCAGTGCTTTCCCAGTTTTTGTACCAGCTTGGTGCGTCTGCTGCTGCGACACCTTGCATGTCAGGGCCGTTGATTGTTTCGATCATGTTTACACGAGCGAATGCTGCAACACCTGGTGCTGTTGTGTATAGCAGTGAGATGAACAGTAGTGCCCAACCCGCTGAGATACGAGCATCACGTACTTTTGGTACCGTGAAGAAACGAATGATTACGTGTGGAAGACCCGCAGTACCGACCATTAGAGCCGCACAGATGAAGAATACATCTACCATGCTCTTGTTACCTTCGGTATAGGCGGTAAATCCGAGTTCTTCGGTCAGTCCATCCAGTTTATCAAGAAGGTAAACATCTGTGCCTGATAGCGTAGAGCCCATACCAACTTGTGGAAGTGGGTTACCTGTCATCATGATTGAGGTAAAGATTGCTGGAACAAGGAAGGCGAAAATGAGGACACAGAATTGAGCTACCTGCGTATAAGTGATGCCTTTCATGCCACCCAGTACTGCGTAGAAGAACACAATACCCATACCAATGATGATGCCTAGGTTAATATCAACTTCTAGGAAACGAGAGAATACAACGCCCACACCACGCATCTGGCCTGCAACGTACGTAAACGATACGAAGATTGCACAGAATACCGCTACCATACGGGCTGTTTTCGAGTAGTAACGCTCACCGATGAAATCAGGAACCGTAAACTGACCGAACTTACGTAGGTAAGGTGCTAAACACAGTGCAAGTAGTACATAACCACCTGTCCAACCCATTAGGTAAACCGCACCGTCATAACCAACGAATGAGATGATACCTGCCATTGAGATGAATGATGCTGCCGACATCCAGTCAGCGGCGGTCGCCATGCCGTTTGCTACTGGGTGTACACCACCGCCAGCAACGTAGAACTCACTAGTAGACCCTGCACGAGCCCAGATTGCGATACCGATATATACCGCGAAAGTAATACCGACGAGAATAAACGTCCAAGTTTGAATATCCATGTTCTAGCCTCTAGTCTTCCTGTACGTTGTATTTTTTGTCGAGCGCATTCATGCGGACAACGTAAATAAATATCAGCGCCACGAAGGTGTATATCGAACCTTGCTGAGCGAACCAAAATCCTAGCTTGAACCCGCCAAACTGAACGGTATTGAGGGCATCCACAAATAAGATGCCAGCGCCGTAAGACACCGCAAACCAGACCGCGAGCAGTGTTCCCATAATTCCCAAGTTTTCCTTCCAGTAGGCTTGAGCATGTTCCGTAGATTCGAACGCCATTGCCTTCTCCTTTATTCCGTTTTCGTAGAAACCGTTTTTGTAAATGGCTGTGTTAACGTAATGTTACGATTTAGAATGTAGCAAGGATAAGTAAAGGGATCTGTGCAACTTTAGTCGGGACGCGATTAGCGCTAATCCACTGAAATATGGGAGTTGGAAGACATAACCATAGAAAAATGTGATGTTACAATGTTGTTAAATTAGCCTAAGGTCTAACAAAAACGCATGAATTAGTATGCGAGTCATAAAATTTAACAACTAAATGACCGAGAAACGGTATTTAGTCCTGCATATGACACGAAGCGAAACATAAGTTTGTTATAGTATCAGCGGCACTTTTACCGACCGTGCCTTGCTTAACGGCAGAAGATCAACATGCTTAAAGCTCGGGTTTTATTCTTTGGGGGGACGAATTGGACGCAATAACTATTAACCACTTATTTTTAACTGGTGCGGTGCTCATCGCTATCAGTGTGCTTTTTTCGCAAGTGTCCTCTCGCTTGGGCGTTCCTATTCTTTTGATCTTCCTTTTCGTTGGCATGTTAGCCGGTGAAGACGGACCCGGTGGCATCAATTTCGATGATTATTCACTCACTTACTTGGTGAGTAACCTTGCCCTTGCTGTGATCCTGCTGGATGGCGGTATGCGAACCAAGGTGGCGAGTTTTAAGGTCGCTTTTTGGCCGTCGCTCTCGCTCGCGACAATAGGCGTGGCATGTACCGCGACTCTTACTGGTTTGATGGCCGCGTGGCTGTTCGACTTATCATTGATGCAGGGTATCTTGGTTGGCGCGATTGTCGGCTCGACCGATGCGGCTGCGGTATTTTCTCTGCTGAAAGGGCAGAGCCTCAATGAGCGTGTTGGCTCAACCCTAGAAATTGAATCCGGTACCAACGACCCTATGGCGGTGTTCCTGACGGTAACCTTAATTGCGCTGCTGGGCACGCCTGATGCTGAAATGGGGATGAACTTCCTACTGAAAAGTTTCGCGATGCAGTTTGGTATCGGCACCCTTGTTGGCATCGGTGGCGGCTGGCTTCTATGGAGTCTCATCAATCGAGTACAACTGGCTGATGGCCTTTACTCTATTTTGGTACTCAGCGGTGGTGTGGCGCTATTTGCGTTCTCTAACATGCTAGGCGGCAGCGGTATCTTATCGATCTACCTTGTAGGCCTGTTCATTGGTAATCGTCCGACGCGCTCTCGACACTCTATTCTTAATGTTCTTGATGGCATGACGTGGCTAAGCCAGATCGTGATGTTCTTGGTGTTGGGTTTATTGGTGACGCCATCAACGCTGATGGACATTGCTCTGCCTGCGCTAGCACTGGCTTTCGGTATGATTTTGTTTGCTCGTCCGCTGTCGGTTTGGTTGGGTTTACTGCCGTTCAGAAGCTTTACCACCAAAGAACGCTGGTTTGTTTCTTGGGTAGGTTTGCGTGGTGCAGTACCAATCATCTTAGCGGTATTCCCGATGATGGCTGGCCTGCCTAATGCTCAGCTGTATTTCAATATCGCCTTCTTCGTGGTTATGGTTTCGCTGATTGTTCAAGGCGGTAGCTTGATGAAAGTTGCAAGACTCGCTCAAGTGACTTTACCACCGACGCCAACGCCGATTTCTCGTACTGGTATGGAGATTTATCCGACCAGTGAGTGGGAGATGTTTGTCTACAAATTGAAAGACGAGAAGTGGTGTGTCGGCGAGCCGCTTAAGCGTTTATCTATGCCAGAAGGGACGCGTATTACAGCATTGTTTCGACAAGATGCCATGCTCCACCCATCGGGCAGCACTGTGTTGGAAGCGAACGATATCTTATGCGTGCTTGGTCAAGACAAAGATTTGGACAGCTTAAGTTCGTTGTTCAGTGAGGCGCCTCTAGCAGAAGAAGCGGCACGATTCTTTGGTGACTTCTTCTTGGATGTTGAACTATCAGTTGCGGCAGTGAGTGATTGTTATGGTATTGAACTTGGCTCGGAAGAAGAGCGAGAAATGACGCTAAAACAATTGGTTGCTCAAGAGCTTGGCGCACACTCTGTATTGGGCGATAGCTTTGAGTGGCATGACATCACTTGGGTAGTTGCAGAGATAGATGATCATAAAGTCGTCAGGTTGGGCTTATGTTTACCTAAGACGACTTTAGAAGAGGATATCAGTGAAGCTTAATTGTGGACTTCTTGTAGCAAGATAACCGCTTGAGTACGATTTTTCACATCCAGTTTACGGAAGATGGCCGTCATATGTGCTTTGATGGTCGCTTCCGAAACATTCAACTCATACGCGATTTGCTTGTTAAGCAAGCCGTCAGAAAGCATCCCTAATACCTTGTATTGCTGAGGCGTCAGTGTGGAAATCTTTTCTGCAAGGTCGCTACACGCTGCATTATTGGTGATAAGCCCTTCAGGGAAGAACGGGTCGCCATTCAGCACTTGATTCAGTGCACTCACCAACTCACGCATATCACTCGACTTAGGAATAAAGCCAAAGGCACCGTGGCTCTTCACCTGAGTGACCACGCTGGCATCTTCACTGGCAGAGACCACCACAATCGGTAGATCTGGGTATTCAGCGCGAAGTTGAATTAAGCCTGACATGCCGTTTGCACCCGGCATTTTCAGATCGAGCAGTAATAGATCCGGCTCGTCTTCCTTCTTTAGCAGAGTCAGTAAGGCATCGAGAGAATCGGCCTCAAGCAGGTTCGCACCACTGATCGCCATATGAACTGACTGAAACAGGGCGTTGCGAAAGAGAGGGTGGTCATCAGCAATGATGATGGTATAGGTCGAGTCCATGACGTTCATACTTTTAACAATTTAGTTAATATTTATTATCATCCTGATTGAGTATGTGGACAATATCTATGCATTAAAAGTCTGAACCATATCGACTTTTATCCCCGGAATAAGAAAGCGTTACTCTGAATAGCAAAAAAGCCGCACTGCCATCTCGTTACGGAGGGGCGGTGCGGCTTTCGATTCGGCTTATATTTTAGTGAATATTGCGGTTATAGCTGGTGGTTTTGCATGTGTTTTAAGAATACATCGGCAGGCATAAAACCGGTTACACGAGCATTTGGAACATGGTTACCCTCGCCATCCCAGAACTCTATGGTTGGCAATCCGAGTACCTGCAATTGTTTAAGTAGTTCAATGTCTTGAGGCATGTTTCTTGTCACGTCAGCCTGAAGCAGGACGAAATTAGAAAGCTTGTTCTCAACATCAGCTTGGTGGAAGGTGTACTTCTCGAACTCTTTACATGCCACACACCAATCGGCGTAGAAATCGAGCATCACTGGCTTGCCGAGTTTCTTGGCTTCGATGAGCTGGATTTCTAATTCTTCAACCGTATTGACGCGTGCAAATTGGATTTGTTGTTCAACCACAACACTCTTTTCGGCGAACCAGTAATTCAATGCTGGTTGCGCTGAAGCGAATAGTCCGAGCATCGCGATGATACCCACTGCACTTTGCTTCCAGCCGCCGAATGGCAGTGCATTCTTGCTGTGGTAAAGCCAACCAAAGGCGATGAAGCCTAATCCAGACCAAAGTACCGTTGCCCATAATTCAGGGATAATTCGCTCTAGCAGGAAGATAGGTGCTGCCAGCAAGATAAAGCCGAATACGATCTTCACCTTGTCCATCCAGCTGCCTGCTTTCGGCAGAAGCTTATTACCAAACACCGCAACTAAGATCAGCGGGATACCCATACCCATCGCTAACGCATAAAGAGCGATTGCTCCGGTTAATAGGTCGCCACTTTGAGCCACATACAGCAGTGCACCTGACAATGGCGCTGTGGTACAAGGTGAACATACCAAGCCCGAGATAGCCCCCATCGCGAACACGCCCAAGGTATTGCCACCTTGTTGTTTGTTACTTTGGTTGTTGAGCCAAGTTTGAATGCTGCTTGGCAGTTGCAGGTTATAAACGCCAAACATCGACATGGCTAACGCCACGAATAGAACGCTCAACGCAATCAATACGTAAGGGTGTTGCATCGCCGCTTGGAACTGCATACCTGCAGAGGCAACCACTAAACCTAACAGGGTGTAGGTTAGCGCCATACCTTGCACATAGATGAACGACAACATCAGCGCACGACCTTGGCTGAGCTTGCCGCCACCTAAAACGATACCCGTTAGAATTGGGTACATCGGCAGAACACACGGTGTAAAGGCTAAGCCAACACCAAGTGCTAAGAATAATAATGGCGTCCACCAACTGTCACCGAGCTTATCGGCTAGGCTCGCTTCTTTTGAAACGGGTGCACTTGATTGTGGAGTGGTGTTAGTTGCAACGTCTGCTTTTAGAGAAGCTTGTTGCGTTGAAACATCGGTTTCATTGTTTGCAGCCGATGACTCTTGCGATACCGCATTAGCTTGAGAGTCGCCTGAACCAGAACCAAAATCTGTAGCCGCAAATGGTTCAATGTCGATGATTCGAGTTTCGGGTGGATAGCAGAAACCCGCATCCGCACAGCCTTGATATTTAACGATCAGCTGTGAGCCATCTTGGTAACTCTGTAGGGGAACTTGAACGAATAACGGCTGGGTATAAATGCTCACCTCACCAAAGAATTCATCTTGGTGTGGCTTACCATCTTCTAATTCAACGTTACCGATCGCGAGATTTTGCCCAGTGAAAGAGAGGCTATGTTGGTAGAGGTAGTAGCCTTCTTTTACTTGCCAGTCGAGAAGCACCTTGCCGTCTTGCTGGTAGTAATTGAAAGGGAAAGCTTGGTCTACAGGGACAAAACCGTTGTTATTGCCTCCGAAGCTTGGCTCGGCGTTGTCATTTCCAAAAAGCGCCCACGCAGGCTGGGTGAACAGGGAAACACAAACAAAAAGTAATGTGGCAAGTCGTCGCATACTATTTAGTCATCAAATTGGAGTTGAAGGTATCTTAACTCAATCAGACCGTAATAGTTTGTGATTAGTTTCATCGACCAGCAAATATCCGCTAGGGCGGGTGAGCCACTTTGCTAGGCAGTCGAGAGAGGGTTAGCTGCGCAACTGCAGTGAACAGCCCTTGCCAGTAAGACATTTAGGCAACACCTAAGCGTGCTCTTACTACTTGTTCGCAAGCATCAATGTTCATCGTATCTTTTGGAATAATGAGCACAGTGTCATTGCCGCCAACAGTACCGATAATCTCTGTATGTGGGTCGATATCGACTAACCTTGCGACCAACTGCGCACAACCAGGGTTTGTTTTGACGATCACCATCGCTTGGTTGTGAGTAATTAATTCGATTTGCGATGAGATGGAGGCATCGACACGCACAGGCGCGCTTTCAACTGTAATGCAGTAAACCTTTTTACCACAGGCATTCTGAATTTTGACAACGCCAAGCTGTGACAAAATGCGAGAGACAGTCGATTGGCTAATGCCTGTATAACCGATCTCGACCAGTTTCTCGCGCAGTTGATTTTGGGTCGAGAAGCTTTGTTGTTGTAGTAAGCGTTTGCACGCCGCAGTCAGTGTTTTATCTTCAGCTGAATACAAGCAACCGTGCTCAGTGATTTCGTTCATGAACAACTCCTTAAGGTCAACGTGTGGATATCGCTTGTCCATAGCGCAGAACGCACTCCCAAAGCCGTAGAGTACGATTATTAATTAGGCTTACCGATGAATCCCGAAGTAGAGAAGGAAGGGTATGCGAGATGTATGATCATCTATGCATTGAGTTTACCACTAAAGGATAGTTATCTTTTTGAAGGCGATCACCAAACAAAATTCTGGTTAATTGCTTTTATTGCGGAGTTTTATTCTTTGGTTAAATGGATATTTATTCCGTGTTGGGAATAAATATCCATGAATTATTAAGGGTTTTTATTGCGGAGGTAATAGCGCTAAGGGTTAGCGAATTTCACTCATGATCTCGCGAGAGAATACTTTTTCACAGTAGTGACATTTTAGCTGTACGTTTTCGTGTTTTAGCTGCACTTTAAAGCTACTTTCGACAGGTTCACCGTGCGAAATACAGTTGCTATTTGGGCAAGCGAACACACTGTTGATTTGTTCTGGCAGCACAAGTGTTAGCTTGTTGACCACTTTGTACTCTTCAATCTGATTCACAGTCGCTTGTGGAGCGTACAGAGCCAATTGGTTGGCTTGTTCCTTGGTCAGAAAGATGTTCTCAATCTTGATTAGGTCTTTGTTGCCGAGCGCTGATGATGGCAGGTTTAACCCCATCGTGATGCGTTGTTCTGTTTTATGCAGCTTGAACAGTTTGAGAATTTTAATCCCAAGATGAGCAGGGATGTGGTCAATCACGCTGCCTTTACGAATGGCTTCTACTTGTAGTTGAGTTTGTTTAACCATGACTGTATCTCCTGCTTATAAAGTGTCGTTTAGAACTAGGGCTAATAGGGCTTCGCGAGCATACACACCATTTTCAGCTTGCTCGAAGTAGTAAGCGTGTGGCGTTTTATCTACGTCGGTTGTGATTTCGTCGACACGTGGTAGCGGGTGAAGCACCTTCATGTTTTGGCGCGCGTCTTTCAGGGTATCGGCCGTTAGGATGTAAGCCGATTTCATGTGTGCGTATTCCGACGCATCAAAGCGCTCTTTCTGTACGCGAGTCATGTATAAAACATCCAGTTCTGGCACGACTTCTTCAATGCTGCTGTGAGTGCTGTATTGGATCCCCATCTCTTCTAGCTCTTCACAGATGTAATCTGGCATCTCTAATACTTCTGGTGCGATAAAGAAGAAACGTACGTTATTGAATTTTGATAGCGCTTGGGTTAGTGAGTGCACAGTACGGCCATATTTTAGGTCGCCGACGAATGCGACATTGAGGTTATCAAGCGTGCCCTGCGTTTCGTAAATCGAGAACAGATCCAGCAAGGTCTGAGTTGGGTGTTGGTTGGCACCATCGCCGCCATTTACCACCGGAACACCGTTAGAGAATTCAGACGCTAAACGTGCTGCGCCTTCTTGTGGGTGACGCATCACAAAGGCATCCACGTAAGATGAAATAACCTGCACTGAGTCGGCAAGCGTTTCGCCTTTTTTCGCCAGTGATGTGTTACCGCCATTATCAAAGCCGATGACCGTGCCACCAAGGCGTTGAACGGCGGTTTCAAATGAAAGACGAGTTCGAGTTGAAGGCTCAAAGAAGCAGCTCGCAACGACTTTATTTTTCAGCAACTCTGGGTTTGGCTCGGCCTTGAGTCTTGCTGCTGTGTCGACGATAAGCTCTAGTTCATTACGAGTGAGCTCAGGTATGGAGATGATGTGCTTGTTAAATAACGAATGCGCCATAACGGGTCTTCCTTCTATGCATACAGTCAAATTGCGGACAAAAAAAAGCCCCCTAAAAATAGGAGGCTTCGAAACGATCAATAGAGCAAAATAAAAATGACACCAACGCCACTCTTTGGCGTGTGATTTGACAATTATGTGCGACAGAATTGCGGTTCATTTTTTGCTCTCTTTAGACAAATTGCGGAGGATTATACTCAGATAAAAAGACCATGCAATACTTTCTGTAAAGTATTCATTTAATGGATTTTTATGCGAAATTGCGTCCGTTTTTAGCTTTCATTTAAGCCTTTGTCGGAACTGCGAATCTCAGGCTTTTTCAGGTAATAATCCTTTCTAGTACATGAAAAAAAATGCGGGTTTTATCCAAGGTCAAAATCCCAAGAACGCCACCCGCATTTCCCTGTTATTGCACTTAACTTGTCAACGTCTTGCGAACAAGTGAGTGCTTAACTTATTAACTTATTAGCTGCCTAGTGTCGCAACCATTACTGCTTTGATGGTGTGCATGCGGTTTTCAGCTTCGTCGAACACGATAGAGTATTCAGACTCAACCACTTCATCTGTCACTTCAACGCCGTCTTTTAGTTGTGGATATTCAGCAGCAAGTTGTTTGCCTACGGTGGTATCTTCGCCGTGGAAAGCCGGTAGGCAGTGCATGAATTTCACATGTGGGTTGCCAGTCGCTTTGATCATGTCCATGTTGACTTGGTAAGGCATCATTAGGTTAATGCGCTCAGCCCACGCTTCTTTTGCTTCGCCCATCGATACCCAAACATCGGTGTATAGGAAGTCACAACCTTGCACGCCTTCTTGAACATCTTCTGTTAGCGTGATTTTGCCGCCTGTGTGTTCAGCAATTTCACGACATTCAGCTAATAGCTCTTCTTGTGGCCAGAATTGTTTTGGAGCAACAAGGCGAATGTCCATGCCCATTTTCGCAGCGCCAACCATTAGAGAGTTACCCATGTTGTTACGAGCATCACCTAGGTAAGCAAAGCTGATTTCATGCAGTTGTTTACCACGGCCATATTCGGTCATGGTTAGGAAGTCAGCAAGAATTTGTGTTGGGTGGAATTCGTCAGTTAGACCATTCCATACTGGCACGCCAGCGTAAGCGCCTAGCTCTTCAACGATTTCTTGACCGAAGCCGCGATATTCAATGCCATCGTACATGCGGCCAAGAACGCGAGCGGTATCTTTCATTGATTCTTTGTGGCCAATTTGAGAGCCAGATGGGCCTAAGTAAGACACTCGAGCGCCTTGGTCGAATGCCGCTACTTCGAATGCACAGCGAGTACGAGTTGAGGTTT
The DNA here is from genome assembly GCF_023161755.1 of Vibrio sp. 1CM23M. NCBI lineage: Bacteria > Pseudomonadati > Pseudomonadota > Gammaproteobacteria > Vibrionales > Vibrionaceae > Vibrio > Vibrio sp. 1CM23M. The sequence goes on along the minus strand of NZ_JALNTR010000009.1, from coordinate 93,678 downwards.
TCTCAAAGATAAGCGCAATGTTTTTGCCAGTCAGTGTTGGCTGTTCGTAACCGTTGTACTTCGCTTTTTTTAGCTCCATAGAAAGATCTAACAAGTGTTGAATTTCGCGTGGAGTGAAATCTAGTAGTTTTAGGAAGTTACGATTGCGTAGGTTAAAAGCCATGATGTATTCCTTCTTAGATTTAGGCGCTTTCTTGTTACAGGGAAAGAAAATTCAAGAAAGCGCGATTCAATTTTTAAGTTAAATTTGTTCGGTTCTGTTTGTTTCGTTTAATTCTGTTTTTACCAGGTTATAGAAGCTTTTTAGTGCGCTAATCTCTGGTGATATTGGTGCCCGCTTGGCCTTGCAGGATTTGCAAACCATCTTCGAGTGCACCAATACCGACGACTTTGCCGCCTTGCTGAATGAATTCGCACGATGCTTCAATTTTTGGCCCCATTGAGCCTGCATCAAATTCGAATTGCGCCAGTTCACTTGGTGTGGTGCTGCGCAATGCGTGTTGAGTCGGTTTGCCCCAATCAAGGTAAACAGCGTCCGCGTCGGTTAAAATAAGCAGTGCATCCGCATCCAGTTGTTTCGCCAAGAAAGCCGCTGACATGTCTTTGTCAATAACCGCTTCCACACCCACTAATTTGCCATTTTCTTTTTTCACTGGGATACCGCCGCCGCCAGTACAAATCACTAAGTGGCCTGCATCGATAAGCTGGGTGATCGCTTCGTGCTCAACAATGCCAGTAGGGCGTGGGCTTGGTACTACGCGACGGAAATGTTGGCCGTCGGGTTTGACGATCCAGTGGAATTTCTCTGCCAATTCACGCGCTTCAGCTTCTTCGTAAATCGGACCAATCGGTTTGGTTGGATCCGCAAATGCAGGATCATTTGGATCAACCGTCATTTGCGTCAACATGCATGAGATGTTGCGGTTAGGCAGGTAGTTCTTGAACTCTTGCATCAGCATGTAGCCGATCATGCCTTGAGTCTCACTGCCCAACACATCTAGCGGGTACGGATTTACTTTTTTGTATTCCAAACCTTGCAGAGCAAGTAAACCAACTTGTGGGCCATTACCGTGTACTAGAACCACGTTGTACACTTTCGCAATTTCAGAGATGGTTTTAACAGCTGTTTCAATATTACGGCGTTGAACATCGGCTTCTAACGGCTCACCGCGACGAAGTAGGGCATTACCACCGAGTGCGACAACAACAGTTTGCTTAGTCATAATTGTGTTCTCTCATTTTGGCCAAGCTGAGATGATTTAAGATCGTTCAACTTGGCCGTTTCGTCTTAGTGATTAGATACCATCACGCTCAATTGGGCAGCTCATGCAGCGTGCGCCACCGCGACCGCGGCCAAGTTCATCGCCTGGAATCGGAAGAACTGTGATGCCTGCTTTGTCGTATTTTTCATTGGTGTATGTGTTGCCTTCGTAGCCAATCACGACGCCAGGTTTAACCGTTAGAACGTTGTTTGCATCGTTCCACTGCTCACGTTCTGCATGGAAGTTGTCACCACCGGTCGTGATTAGGTTTAGCTTGTCTACACCAAGTGCTTTTTCGATAGCCGTTACGAAGTAGCCTTCTTCTTTCACTTTCACTGCGCCAGACTCATCACCAGTTAGGTTCCAACACTGCACGTCTTTACTCACCACTTCAGGGTAAACAGAGAACGTATCTTCGTTCATGTGCGTCATCACGGTGTCTAGGTGCATGCAAGAGCGGTGTTTTGGTAGTTGCATTGCGATAACTTGTTTCGCTTGACCGTGTTTGAATAGGCTAGATGCTAAGTGCTCAACACCTTGTGCTGTTGTACGCTCAGACATACCGATAAGAACGGTGCCGCGACCGATTACAAGAACGTCACCGCCTTCAATCGTTGAGTTGTCGTAGCTGATGTTTTCTTCATCGCCGAAGTATTTAATGAAGTCTTGGCCAGCGAATGTCGGGTGCCAGCGGTAAATAGCGCGAACGTGGTTGGTTTCACGTTGACGAGCAGGTTTTGCCATCGGGTTGATGGATACACCACCGTATACCCAGCAAGATGTGTCACGAGTAAATAGGTGGTTTGGTAGAGGTTCGATAATGAAGTCGGTTGGTGCGTGCATGCCTTGCATCATTGAAGATGATTTCATTGGCATCTCAGCGTAAGACAGACCGCCCGTTAGGATTTTTGCTAGCTCTAGGTTTGGTAAGTCGCCCAAGTAGCAACGCACGTCGTTAGCAAAAGTTTTGCCTAAGCGGTAATCAGAAACTTGATGATTCAAAAGCCAATCTTTCGCTTCTGGCACTGCTAGCGTGTCTGCTAGTAGGTCAGTAAGAAGAAGAACTTCAACACCTTGATCACGTAGCGTTTGAGTAAATGCGTCATGCTCTTTACCTGCACGCTCAACAGCCAGTACGTCATCAAATAGTAAATCGTGACAGTTAGAGGGTGTTAGGTGAGTCAGTGCGCGTCTTGGACGGTGAACTAGAACGCGGCGTAATTGACCTATTTCAGAACCTACATAGAACTTACTCATGATCGTCTCTCTCTTATATATTTGAATTACTTTTATCGCTAAGAGTAATTATTTATTTTCAGTTGAGAAGAATGAATTATTTTATTCATATCTCTTGTCTGGAATTAATATTACGCCTGCTAGTCAGGTATTCTTAGAGATCTATCACAAATCGTTTTTTATCCCGCAGCCCTTTAAAATTAAGGGTTTTAACAAACTTTATGCACTTGCAGTCATGACTAATACATTCTAAATAGTTAGCAGTTAGGGAACTTTATGCACACTTTTTTTACGAAACTTACTAGAATCCAATTTACGAGGGATTATATGCAGAATAGTTTTATTGATAAGAGTGTACTTAGCTTGGAAGTATGCAGTGTTTTTATTTAGATATTTAATTTTGGATGTGGAATTAATTATTTATTAACAAAGTAAATGCGAATAAAGCTGTTGCGATCACATTTTAAAACCGGCTGTTTAAGTGTGGTTTTTGATAAAAAAGGGAATTAACTCTCGTCTATTTATTAGGCTATAAATTACTTTAAATATAATTAACGCTAATAAGTGACTAACTATTTGTTTAAACATCATGGTTGAAAATAGAGTGTTATTTCATCAAGCTAATTTGATGTTTAAAAGTAGGATTGATTCTTCTATTGCGAGTGCTTTGGGTTTGGCTGAGCTTTGCTACGAACAGAAGATACCTTGAATATGACGTGTATGGCTTTGAGGAGCTGTTTCAGTAGCAGAGGGTTACATTGGGAGAGGTCAATAAAAAAGCCGCTAGAAAGCGGCTTTGAGTGAGAAAGTGAGGTGTGTAGGTTTTAGATAAGCGCACCAATACTCAGAACAATGATGCAGAACACCATCAAGATACCGACTAGTGGCATTACCCATTTAACCCAGCGTACATAAGGGACGCGAGCAATCGCCAAGCCACCCATCACCACCGCGGAGGTTGGCGTAATTAGGTTCACCAAGCCAGATGCTGATTGGTACGCAGTGATAACCAGGTCACGACCTACGCCAGCAAAGTCAGCCAGTGGTGCCATGATTGGCATGGTAAGTACCGCCAAGCCAGAGGTCGATGGAACTAAGAACGACAGTAGAATCTCTAAGAAGAACATCACGTTAATGAAGATAACCGAAGAAAGCCCCGTTACCATTTGTTCTGCAGAGAACAGAATGGTATCGGTGATCATACCGCGGTCCATCACCACTACGATACCACGTGCAATACCTATGATAAGCGCAACACCAAGTAGGTCACGGGCACCATCAATAAAGCTGGTGGTAAACTCTTCTTCGCTCATACGAGCCACAATACCGACGATGATGGTTGCTGCTAAGAACATTGCAGAGATCTCTGCCATCCACCACCCAGCAACGGATACACCGTAAATCATTACCGCGAATGAACCACCAAAAATGGTCAGAATCAGTTTACGAGTTGCGGTGAATTCCAGTTTTTCGCCACTTGCGTTGCCAAGGAAGTGCGCTTTGTTCTCTTCGTATTTGTCGTACACAATGGATTTGCTTGGATCGGCTTGAACCATTCTTGCGTAGCGCATCACGTAGGCGACACAGATACCCCAACCAATAATCAACATCGCAATACGCAACGCGATACCGTCGGTAAATGGAATGCCAGAGGCGTTGGCAGCGATCACGGTTGCGAATGGGTTAATGGTTGAACCTAGCACCCCAATCCCTGCGCCAAGTAGTACCGTCGCAGCAGCCACCAGAGGGTCAAAGCGAGCAGCCATCATTACAGGCACCAACAATGTATAGAATGGTAGTGATTCTTCCGCCATGCCGTAGACAGTACCGCCTGCGGCGAACAGTGCCATCAGTATTGGTATCATCAACTCTTCTCGCCCTTCTAATCGGGCGGTAACGCGTTCGATACCGGCATCAATCGCCCCCGTCTTAGTTACTAGTCCTAAGAAGCCACCAATGATTAGGATGAACAGCGAAACGTCGATTGCCGCAGCTTCATAGCTATTGTGGTCGTAGAAGCCGTCAATAGGCGCTAGCAGTACGTCAATCACGCCTTGAGGGTTACCTTCTACCGCTTGATAGGTTCCGGTTACGGGTACTTCTCGGCCTAGCTCTTCATTCATTGCACGGTCGTATTGGCCTGCTGGAACAATCCAGGTAAGCAGTGCGACGAACGCAATTAGAATAAATAGAATGGTGTAGGCAGAAGGGAATTTAAAGTTGGCAAAGAAGCCGCCCTTTTTTTTCTCGCTTGGTATCGTTTGAGTTGTCATGGCTATCTCCTTACATCATCTTAAATAGAAGTGATGTGAATTAGCGACTAATGATTTATAGATTGTAAATATACGGACATTTATAAAGCACTCAACGATATAAAGTTGCTGACTTTAAATTAAGTTTGTTTTTATATTTACTAATCCAAATGAAGTTAGATTTAATTTAGCTGCGGTTATTTTATTCCTTACGTCAGTATTTAAGTTTGGTGCTGTTCACAAAAATAATCGCTAATGAATGGTCAGAAAAATGGCAGAAAAACGGCAAGGTTTTTTGGTTAGTTAGCTTGGATTAATATTCGCTATGGATTAAAGGAAAGCGAGGGGGGATTGATTTGATAGGTGTTGTTTCTAGTTGGGTTGAATAATCTTGGAATTTTATTCAAACTTTATTTTTAGGCGGTTTTTAAAGTTTATAATGGTTATTTGATGTGTATCAAACAACACGTTGAGTAGAAAATAAAAAAGGAAGCCGAAGCTTCCTTTTAAATGTTCAATCATCAGCGAATATTAGATAAACAGACCGCCGAACGCGAAGCCGAGTGCTACCGCTGTACTGATTGTTACCACGCCTGGAATGAAGAATGGGTGGTTGAAAACGTAGTTACCGATACGCGTTGAGCCTGTGTCATCCATCTCAACCGCTGCTAGTAGCGTAGGGTAAGTTGGAAGTACGAACAGCGCACTTACCGCAGCAAAAGAAGCAACGGCTGTTAGTGGTGCTACGCCAATCGCTAGTGCTGCAGGCATCAGTGCAACCGTTGTTGCGCCTTGAGAGTAAAGCAGCATCGAAGCGAAGAACAGAACAAGAGCCAGCATCCATGGGTAGTCAGCCAGTAGAGCGCCTGCTACGTCTTTGATTTCAGCAACGTGTGCGTTTACAAATGTTGAACCTAACCAAGCCACACCAAGTACACATACACATGCCGTCATACCAGAGCGGAATGTTGGCGCTGAAGAAATCTTAGCTGCATCAATCTTAGTGAACAGAACGATAGCCGCTGCTGCTGCCAGCATCACAGACATGATCGCTTCGTTACGACCTAGCGCAGGGTTTTCAATTAGACCAACAGAGCTAGAGATAGCTGCTGCGTAGCACACCACGAAACCAATCGCTGCTAGGAAGATGTACGTTGCTTTCTTCGCTGTTGGCAGAATTTCGCGTTTCTCTTCTGTTGCCAGTTTGATTAGACCTTTCTCAAGACGCTCTTGGTAAACAGGATCGTCTTTCAGTTCACTGCCCATGTAGTTAGCAACAACCGCGCCAACCATACAAGCGATGAAGGTTGTTGGGATACAAACCATCAGTAGCGTTAGGTAATCAACACCAAATGGTGCCAACATTGCTGCGAAAGCCACAACTGCAGCCGAGATTGGCGAAGCTGTGATAGCAATTTGAGAAGCGACAACTGCGATAGACAGTGGACGAGAAGGACGAACACCTTGGCCTTTCGCTACTTCTGCAATAACAGGAAGCGTAGAGAATGCTGTGTGACCAGTACCCGCCATTAATGTCATTACAAAGGTCACAATCGGCGCGTAAAAGGTGATGCGTTCAGGGTGTTTACGCAAAAAGTTTTCGGCAATTTGTACCAACCAGTCCATACCGCCAGCAACTTGCATTGCAGCAATTGCGGTGATAACTGACATGATGATCAAGATTACGTCGATCGGGATGAAAGATTGGCTTGTTGGAACGCCAAGAATAAGTGAAAGGGCAATAACACCAGCACCACCGGCAAAACCAATACCGATACCGCCAATTCTGGCCCCCAAAAAGATAAAGAGCAGGACGACAAACAGTTCTACTGCAATCATAAGTAACACCTCATTTAGATTTTATTATGTGAACATTCGCCGCTGGAATGTTCACATAATAGTTCTATGGTTTAGATTCAATTTGGCAAAAGCGCAACCAACGGAAATCCACAAAATAATCATGGTTAACCGTATTGAAGCCTAAAAAAGGGCCCCGTTTGGAGCCCTTTCTCGCTAACTTTATTCGTAGCGCTTCGCTTTATACTGAGGATGCATCAAATTTTCAACAGAGAAAATGTCATCAAGTTCTTCTTCGGTTAATAAACCGCGCTCTAGAACCACATCACGCACGCTCTTACCTGTCTCAGCACAGATCTTACCAACAATGTCACCCTCGTGGTGGCCAATGTATGGGTTTAGGTAAGTAACGATACCGATAGAGTTAAATACGTGAGATTCACACACTTCTTTGTTTACAGTAATGCCGTCTACACACTTGTCGCGTAGGTTCACACAAGCGTTTGTTAGGATGTCTAGAGACTCAAACATGCTTTGTGCAATAACGGGTTCCATTACGTTCAGTTGCAGTTGACCACCTTCTGCAGCGAAAGAAACCGTGTTGTCGTTACCTAGAACTTTAAAGCAAACTTGGTTTACTACTTCTGGCACAACTGGGTTTACTTTAGCAGGCATGATTGAAGAACCGGCTTGCAGTTCAGGTAGGTTTAGCTCGTTCAGACCAGTACGTGGGCCAGAAGAAAGCAGACGCAAATCGTTACAAATTTTAGACAGTTTCACAGCTAGACGCTTAAGTGCGCCGTGCGTCATTACGTATGCGCCACAGTCAGATGTTGCTTCGATTAAATCTTCAGCCGCTACACACTCTAGGCCTGTTACTTCTGCTAGGTGTTTTACTGCTAGGCCTTGGTAACCCGGTGCTGCGTTCAGACCTGTACCGATAGCCGTTGCGCCTAGGTTTACTTCAAGCAGTAGTTTTGAAGTGTATTCTAGGTTTTTGATTTCTTCATTGATGGTTACAGCCCAAGCGTGGAACTCTTGGCCAACCGTCATTGGAACTGCGTCTTGAAGCTGAGTACGACCCATCTTCAAAATCGTGTTGAATTCTTGGCTCTTAAGCTCGAATGCACCTTTTAGGTATTCGATCGCATCAATCAGTTTACGAACGCTGTTGTAAACAGAGATACGGAAGCCAGTTGGGTAAGCACAGTTTGTAGATTGGCTGCGGTTTACATGGTCGTTCGGGTTGATGAACTCGTATTGGCCTTTTTCTTTGCCCATAAGTTCAAGAGCCACGTTCGCAACAACTTCGTTTGCGTTCATGTTTACAGAAGTACCAGCACCACCTTGGAAAACGTCCGATGGGAACTGATCCATGCACTTACCCGTGTCTAGAATTAGGTCACAAGCTTGGATGATGTATTTAGCCACTTCGCTTGGAATTACACCTAACTCTTTGTTTGCTAAAGCCGCTGCTTTCTTAGTCATCACCATGCCGCGAACGAATTCAGGTACATCTGAGATCGTTACATTTGAGATGTTGAAGTTTTCAACTGCGCGTAGAGTGTGGATGCCGTAGTAAGCATCAGCCGGAACATGACGTTGACCTAATAGATCTTCTTCGAGACGAGTAGCTTGAGGAGCTTCAACTTGAGTAGCCATAACAGGATCCTTAGAGAATTATTCTGATTATATAGTTAGTTATTAGCCTATTCTGTGTGCAAATACTCCGTTCGCTAGAATATTGGGCTGATAAATCCGTCCTGACTTATGTGGCACATGATACTGTACTTAGCGCATAAAAATATTAAGTGGATCACCTTTTTCGGTTTTGTTTCGTCAATATTTTGCAAAGTTATTCTTGGTCAATAAACACGCTTATTTACAGGATAAATTTGAGATTGTTAGGGCTTTCAGCGTAAACTGCAAGTAACAAAGGAGGGCGTGTGTTTCCTATCTTATTATTACTATTTATCTTCGTACCCATCATTGAGATTGGGCTATTTATTCAAGTTGGTGGCTTCTTAGGATTGTGGCCAACTATTGCGTTGGTTTTGATCACTGCATTTGTGGGTGCATCGCTGGTTCGTAGCCAAGGCATTCAGACACTTATGTCTGTGCAAGGTCGTTTGCAACAAGGCGAAATGCCAGCACAACAGATTCTTGAAGGCGTGATGCTTGCAGTTGCCGGTGTATTGCTGCTGACTCCGGGTTTTATGACGGACGCACTCGGTATGTTGGTATTATTGCCAGCACCAAGAGCGATGATTGCCAAGAAAATGATGGAAAAAATGGTGGTGACCAACATGTCTGGTGGTTTCCATGCCGGTGGACAAGCTGGTTTTGGCCAGAGCCCATTTGGACAAGACCCATTCAATCGCGATCCATCTGACCAATCAAAAGACGGCAACACCTTTGAAGGTGAGTTTGAGAAGAAAGACGACGACAACGATCGTAACCGCTTAAACTAATCCGTTGTTTCTATTCTTTGTTTTTCTCTCTTCTTTATATAGAGGGAAAACAGAAAAGGCTCTTACCTTTATCCTTCGCAAGAAAGTGATAATGGTAAGAGCCTTTTTTATTGTCTGTCGCTAGCTGTTACTTACTGTTTACTATCGATAACAGATAAAAGATAAGCTTGGTGTTCGGTTATACCGCGCCTTCAAAACCCATTTGTCGCCATGCTTCAAAAGCAATGATTGCCACTGCGTTAGACAGGTTGAGGCTGCGTGCGTCTGGCATCATTGGAATACGAATACGTTGCTCCATTGGCATGCTTTCAATGAACTCTGCAGGCAGGCCACGAGTCTCAGGGCCAAACATCAGCACATCGCCTTGTTGGAATTTCGCATCAACGTGGTGGCCTGTCGTTTTTGTGGTGCAAGCAAAGATGCGGAAATCACCCTCACGTTCATTCTCAAGATACTCAAGGAAAGCTTCTAGGTTCTTGTGACGCTTAACTCGCGCAAGGTCGTGGTAATCCAATCCAGCACGACGAACCTTCTTCTCTTCAAAATCAAAGCCAAGCGGTTCAATCAGGTGCAGGTTTGCGCCGCAGTTAGCACATAGGCGGATGATGTTACCCGTATTGGGTGCAATTTCTGGTTCGTATAGAGCGATATCAAACATGTTGGTTCACAAGAATAATCAAAGATAGCCCGAGTATACGGTGGCAAGCTGAGTGAGTACAGTTCGCCACCGTCACCATTCGCTTAAGCTTGGTTCGATAGTGCTTGCGCGTAGTTTTCAGATACGGCATTCCAATTCACCACGTTCCACCATGCATTGATGTAATCAGGACGACGGTTTTGGTAGCTGATGTAGTAGGCGTGTTCCCAAACATCGAGCGCAAGGATCGGTTCGCCATCACTCGCCACGGTATCCATCCACGGATTATCTTGGTTCGAGGTTGAGATGATCTTCAGTTGTCCTTGCTCCACCACTAGCCAAGCAAAGCCCGAGCCAAAGGTGTTGATCGCCGCTTGAGCGAACTGATCTTGGAATGTCTCGAAATCTCCGAAGGTACTCTTGATAGCCTCACCAAGCTCGCCTGTCGGTTCACCACCGCCGTCTTGCGACATGCAATTCCAATACAAGATGTGATTGTAGTAGCCGCCGCCATTGTTACGCACGGCAGGGCTGTGCTGGGATATGTTGGCAAAGATCTCGGTCAGAGATTGCTGTTCTAGCTCGCTGCCAGAAACCGCCGCAACAAACTTATCGTAGTAGGTTCTATGGTGCTTGCTGTAATGCACTTCCATCGTCTTAGCGTCAATGTAAGGCTCTAGGGCATCGTAAGCGTAGGGTAAAGCAGGGAAAGTGTGCGACATGGTAAATCCTCCATAATTAGAGGATTTACCATAATGATAATAACAATCATTATCAACTGTGATCTTTGTGGGGGTATTACACCGGTAAGATAGGCAGGGTGATTTCGAGTTGTAGTCCACCGAGCTGGCTACGGCTTGCGGTGATGGTTCCGCTGTGTTGGCGAATCGCACTCTCAGTAATGGTTAACCCAAGCCCAGTGCCGCCAGAATTACGATCACGAGCGGTTGATACACGATAGAAAGGTCTGAAGATAGAATCCAATTCATCATCAGGTACACCATCGCCATTATCGTTCACACAAATCGTCAGCTGATCTTGAACCACATGGAATTGCACATCGACTTGGTCTTTACCGTAGTAGATGGCATTGCGTGTAATGTTATCTAACGCACTCATCAGCAGCTTAGGGTTGCCCGAAATAGAGCGTTCTGGGATCTCCGAGAACGTCAGTTGTTTGCCCATCTGTTCGGCTTCAAACTCTGCGTCTTTTAAGATCTCTTCCCATAGGCTCGAGATAGGCTGAACCTCACGAGTAATATGGCTGTCGACCTGCATACGAGATAGCGTCAGCAGCTCACTGATCATCTGTTCCAAACGCTGTGCTTCCATATCGATACGTTCTAACTCTTGGCTTTCACCTTGTTTACGTATCGCAAGAGCATTAGCCATACGCAGACGAGTCAATGGTGAGCGCAGTTCGTGTGAGATATCAGAGAGCAGGCGCTGTTGCCCCGAAATCATCTGGTTTACGGCTTCGACCATCTGGTTAAAGCTTTCACCGGCTTGTCTGAACTCTGAAGTACCTTTTTCGAGTGTTGGATCGACCTCGAATTGACCTTTCGCCACGCGTTGCGCCGCGCGTTCTAGCCTGCGTGCGGGTTGACTCAATGCCCAAGCTAGCCAAAGCAATAGCGGGGTACTCGCCAGCATAACCGCAAGCAGTAACTGCAGAGGTCTATCAAACAGGCGTAACAAGAATGGCGGTGGTTGAGTCCACTTTATTCCGGCGTACATCAACAACTCTTCACCCGCGAGTTTGATGGGTACTGGACCTGCCACCATGTAGTGTCCGTACAGTTTTTGTTTCGGCACTTCAGGGTTATCTATCGAGGTAACAAAGTTACGGATCGCTTTAAGTTTGTAGTCTGAATGCCTTTTTGAGGTAAGGACTGCGCCCTCAAGATCGGTCAGATAGATGCGAGCGCGAGAATCCTTGCGGCTGCGTGGCGCCTCAAGTTGGAAGACAATCTTGCCCAGATTTGGTTCTTTGGCGTAGCGTTTCTCTGTGATTTTAGCGATACGCTCGAGTTTATCGAGGTGATCTGCGGGCACATCTCGCGCGACTCGAGGGTCTAAATGGGGAAGTGACAGCACCGACAAAAGCACCAGTAACATGGTGAACCAAAAGATAGCAAAGATACGTCCATATAAGCTGGTGATTTTAGGTATACGCATTAATCTTCCTCTACCAATAAGTAGCCACGGCCTCGTAAGGTTTTGATGCGTGATTTGCCGTCAGTGCGTTCGGGAATTTTCTTACGCAGGTTGGAGATGTGCATGTCTATCGCACGGTCAAACGCTGCGAGCCTTTTACCTAACACATCTAGGCTCAATGCTTCTTTGGTGATCACTTGCCCTGGGTTTTGGATAAGGTGGCTCAGTAGTGCAAACTCGGTTGTGGTGAGGTCGATGAGCTCACCATTGCAGTAGGCTTCTTGTTTGCCAGGGAAGACTTCGATGTCTTGATATTGAACTCTATCACTGGCCGCTTTCGGCGCGGTGGCGGTTTGAGTTCGACGCAAGATAGCTCGAATACGCGCTAGCAACTCTCGGTCACTGAAAGGTTTAGGCAGGTAATCATCCGCGCCAAGTTCAAGACCAATCACACGGTCGATCTCTTCGCCTTTTGCGGTCAGCATCAGCACTGGCGTTTCCCAATTTTCTCTTAGTTTCTTTAGTGTCTCCATACCATTAAGACGCGGCATCATCACATCTAAAAGAATCAGGTCAATCTCATCATTGATAGCTTCAAGTCCTGCATAGCCATCATTGGCTTCGGAAACAGTGAAGCCCTCAAAGCTCAGAATGTCTTTGAGTAAGCTGGTTAACTCGGTGTCGTCATCAATAAGAAGAATGTTCGCCATTGGGAAGCCTTAATCGGTTATCTACTATTTACAGGTTAATAATACTGCTAATTATTCGTCAACTTTCACTCTTTACGATTCTTTACGCTTTCTAAACGTCACTTTACGAGGGAAAGACTAATCTATATCTAAGCGCTGAGAAACAGACGCAACACATGACTTATTATACCGAATTGAGGCAACAATTATGAAAATGACTAAGAAACTTGTACTAGCAGCTGCGGCACTTCCACTAATGTTAGGTACAGCAAGTGCGTTCGCATATGGCGGCGGCGATAAAGGCGACCACAAAGGCATGCACGGTAAATGTGGTGGCTTCGACAAAAAAGTGATGCGTCAACTAGACCTGACTGATGCACAAAAAACAGAATTGAAAGAGATGCGCGAAGCGAATCGTGCAGAGATGAAAGAAAAACACGCTGGCAATAAAGCCGATAAAATGGCGAAAATGAAAGCGCACCAAGAGAAAGTTCAAGCATTGGTACTGGCTGACAACTTCGATGAAGCAGCAGCAAACGACCTAGCAAGCCAAATGGTTGAGAAGCAAACTGAGCGTCGTGTAGCAATGCTTAAGAAACAACATCAAATGATGAGCGTACTAACACCTGAGCAAAAGACTCAACTGAAAGAAATCCAACAAGAGCGCATGACTAAGTGTGCTGACAAAATGGAAAAACGCATGAACAAAGACAAGTAATTCATTGCTTGAGAAATCAGCGTTGCATGAAAGTGTTTAGAAAGAAGCGGCCGTGTGCCGCTTTTTTTGATCCTTAAAAATGAATGTTTTACATCATGGCTGTCATATTCAATTGGTTGTTTGCAGGTTATACTTTGTGCTATCAGTCACTTTATAGCCAAGTTATGAAACAAGAATACGCACGTTTAGTTACGCTCGCCGCTTGGGCAGCCACAACCATCGCCACTATTTTATTGATAGTGAAAGTCGCAGCGTGGTGGGTGACAGGTTCTGTGAGTCTGTTGGCTTCCGTCGTGGACTCAATGCTTGATATCGCAGCCTCTGTCGTTAATCTTATCGTGGTTCGCTACTCTCTGCAGCCTGCCGACAAAGAGCACACCTTTGGTCATGGTAAGGCCGAATCCCTTGCTGCATTAGCGCAAGCGATGTTTATTTCAGGCTCAGCATGTTTCCTTATTCTCAATGGTATTGAGCGTTTCTTCCGACCTCATGAACTGAACTCTCCAGAAATTGGTATCTACGTCAGCCTGTTCGCGATAGTGATGACCTTTGGTCTGGTTCGCTTCCAAAAACATGTGGTCAACAAAACGGGTAGCCAAGCTATTGCAGCCGATTCATTGCACTATCAATCAGACCTTTATATGAACGCCGCGATTATGCTAGCACTGGCATTGAGTTGGTTTGGGCTTGGCCAAGCGGATTCTGTATTTGCGGTCGGTATTGGTATCTACATTCTGTACAGCGCTTATCAAATGGCGATGGAAGCGGTTCAATCTCTGCTTGATCATAAGCTGCCTGATGAAGAACTAAAGCAGATAAAAGAGACATCATTGAGCGTGGAAGGCGTGTTAGGTGTGCATCAATTACGAACGCGTCGTTCGGGGCCAATTCGCTTCATTCAACTGCATCTAGAATTAGAAGATAATATCCCACTTATTGAAGCGCATCGCATTTCAGACGAAGTAGAGGCTAAGCTTATCTCCGTGTTCCCTGATGCTGATGTATTAATTCACCAAGACCCGTATTCGGTCGTATTTGGACCAGAGAAGCAGCAGAAATTCCACTCGTGGTAATGCGTGCTAAAAATCAGCGGGCAAATGGTAAGTGAGTGGCTTTTGAACTAGAGTGAGTAAAAATTACTAACTGTTAGGTGATTCAAAAACCACCTTAGTAACAATTAATGTTGATTCTGATGTGAATCAACAAAGTTATTGAGTAAAACTGTAATACTCTTACAGAAGTAGAAATGTTACATAATTTTACGCGATTTGAGTGCTATTCCTGTTGAGGAAATGTAACATAACGCACAAATATAGATTTAAAATCTTGTTGATATACAATCAGCAAGATCAAGAATTGAATAATAGATTCCCAAAAAATCGAGGGTGAGCATGATTAAGAAGATCGGTGTTTTGACCAGTGGTGGTGACGCTCCAGGTATGAACGCAGCAGTTCGCGGCGTTGTTCGTACTGCGTTATCAGTTGGCATTGAAGTTTACGGCATTTACGATGGCTACCAAGGCCTTGTTGAAGACCGTATCGAAAAGCTTGACCGTTCAAGCGTATCTGACGTGATCAACCGTGGTGGTACTTTCTTAGGTTCTGCACGTTTCCCTGAATTTAAAGACGTTGCTGTTCGTGAGAAAGGCATTGAGAACCTTAAGAAGCACGGTATCGAAGCACTTGTTGTTATCGGTGGTGACGGTTCTTACATGGGTGCTAAGAAGCTGACTGAAATGGGTTACCCATGTATTGGTCTTCCAGGCACAATCGATAACGATATCGCGGGTACTGACTACACAATCGGTTACCTAACAGCGCTTAACACTGTTATTGATTCAATCGACCGTCTACGTGACACGTCTTCTTCTCACCAACGTATTTCTATTGTTGAAATCATGGGCCGTCACTGTGGTGACCTTACGCTTATGTCAGCAATCGCGGGTGGTTGTGAGTACATCATTACTCCAGAGACTGGCCTAGATAAAGAACAGCTTATCAGCAACATCCAAGATGGCATTGCTAAGGGTAAGAAGCACGCAATCATCGCTCTAACTGAGCTAATGATGGATGCAAACGAACTGGCTAAAGAGATCGAATCTTCAACTGGTCGTGAAACTCGTGCAACAGTTCTTGGTCACATCCAACGTGGTGGTCGTCCTACTGCATTTGACCGTGTACTTGCTTCTCGCATGGGTAACTACGCTGTTCACCTTCTTCAAGAAGGTCACGGTGGTCGTTGTGTTGGTATCGAGAAAGAAGAACTTGTTCACCACGACATCATCGACTGTATCGAGAACATGCAGAACCCAGACCGTTCTGAGCTGTTCCGCGTTGCAGAAGAGTTGTTCTAAGCCACGCTTAGCGTTCGCTTAAAGAATTTAAAAACCGCTGATTGTTCAGCGGTTTTTTTGTGCCTGCCGTTTGAGGTTTCAGGAATGACAGGCAATAAAAAAGGCCAACCTAAGTTGACCTTTCATCTAATCTAAACGGTGATGTTTAAATTAAGCTTTTGCTTCAGCTGCTGCTTTAGCGATAGCTGCGAAGCTTTTCGCGTCTAGAGCTGCGCCGCCAACTAGAGCACCGTCGATGTCTGGTTGTGCGAAGTAAGCTGCTGCGTTTTCTGGCTTAACAGAACCGCCGTATTGGATTACAACTTTCTTAGCAACTTCTTCAGATTTCTCTGCGATGTGTGCACGGATTTGAGCGTGGATGCGCTGTGCATCTTCAGCTGTAGCTGCTTTACCAGTACCGATAGCCCAGATTGGTTCGTAAGCGATGATAGCGCCTTCAAGAGCTTCAACACCTTGAGTGTTGATAACAGCGTCAAGTTGACGAGCACATACTGCAACAGTTTCGCCTGCTTCGTTTTGTGCTTCAGATTCACCGATACAAAGAACTGGAGTTAGGCCGTTCTCTTTTAGGAATGCGAATTTCTTAGCTACGAACTCATCTGATTCGTTGTGGTATTCACGACGCTCAGAGTGACCGATGATGATGTGAGATGCGCCGAACTCTTTAAGCATTGCTGGAGACATGTCGCCAGTGAATGCACCGCTGTTGTTTAGGTCAGAGTTTTGAGCACCTAGGATGATCGCGCTGCCCGCTTCAGTAAGCGTACGCTCAGCAAGATCAACGAAAAGTGCTGGTGGAGCAACTGCTACGTCTACGCCTGTTACGCCTTCAAGTTCAGCGTTAAGACCGTTTAGTAGATCAACAACCATTTCTTTGCTGCCGTTTAGTTTCCAGTTACCCATAACTACAGGATGACGCATAGGAATATCTCCAAAGTATTTAAATAAATCGAATGTAAAAAAGTAAACTTTATTACGAAATAATATAACAGATTAATATCAACAGATCATGACTGTGGTCATGACTTTCTTGGATCTTACTCAATGGTCAGAGTAGATTTTGAGCATATATCAGTGATCCGGCAGACAGAATAATAGCTAACTTCTCGGATTTTTCATCGTTAGTTGTTATTAAGGGACAAACGATTGCGTTAACAACAGGAAGTAACAATGCCGAATCTAGTTCTAGAGTACTCCAATTCAGTGGATGAGCGAGTAAATATCCAAGGCTTACTGGAAGATCTCCACCAAGTCGCTCTCACATGTGGCTTGTTTGATGTACCGTCAGTGAAGTCTCGTTCACTGCGTTGCCATAATTGGTTGGTCGGTGATGAGGAAGATAGTGTAGACTTTATTCATATCAGCTTTGAGTTACTTTCGGGACGAACGGAAGAGCAAAAGCGAGAATTGTCACGATCGTTAATGCAGATCCTGCAAGAACAAGCGAGTCATGTAAGAAGCTTAACGGTGAATATTCGTGATATGGATAAAAGTTGCTTTCAAAAAGTAATAAACTAACCATTGCTGCTGACTTTTAGCGGCGTATAAATTTGAGTATTTAAGATGTCGATGAAAGAATTACTGCTCTCTTTCAAGGGGAGAATTGGTCGTAAGACTTACTGGATTTGGAATATTTTCTACTATATAGCGATTACCGGTTTTGCTTCTGGTATCTCTGTGTTGTTCCCTGCTTACTCTTATATCCTGCTACCAATCTTCCTATTGATGCTTGTCATCCCAGACCTTGCGGTAACCGCTAAGCGCTGGCATGACCGCAATAAGTCTAATTACTGGCTACTATTGAATGTGCCATTAGTCTTGGGTCGTTTGGCTTCGCCAATGGCTGCAACGACGACAGAGCCAGTATCGCCAATTCATATGGCGGCAACCGTCGCGGCATTAGTGTGTGGTTTGTGGATTCTGATTGAGTGTGGCTTGTTGAAAGGCACAGAAGGCCGTAATGACTACGGCGAAGACCCATGTAAATATTGAACAGCGAATCAATAAGAAGGGAGCATTACGCTCCCTTTTTTCTTTTTAATGCTTTGCTCATTTCAGTACATTTTAGGTTCGGTATTTGGCTTAAAAGGCACGACATTTTCAGGCAGAGATTCTTCAAAGCCGCAGCGCCCTTCGAGTGCATCTTGGAACTTACAGACCTGACAGCGTAGCTCTTGCATGAGTACGACATTGGCATGGTGTGGGTTTTTACAACGGCTAACCACTAAGTCGATGTGACTTTGTTGTGCGCGAAGTCGGTCTTGCATCACGTCTGAAGCCGAGCAGATCATCTGTTCGCACATCTCGTGTTTGAATTGATTGAATGCTTTCGGATCGCTTTTCGCGAGTTGGACAAGTTCATCAAAGGGTGGCAGTTTTTGAGCGGGTTGCGGATGCGCCATCATTCCTTCCTTAGCATTAAGCGTGTTTCATATGCTCTAAGCTTAAGAAAGAAATCTGTACAAATTTTAATCTATTTGTGTTTTCTCAATATTGAGACGGTATTAATCGCTTACCGTTACAATCAAAGTGCGGGTGTTAAGGTGTAAGTACAGCGTCGTTCGCCAGCAATGATGTGTTCTGTACGGCTCACATGGCACTCATCTTTTAGTAACTCAGTAAACACATTGAGCTCAGATTGGCACAGGCTAGGGCAGCGAGTTGCAGCCTTACAGATAGGGCAGTGGTTCTCAATCAAGATGTAGTGATCATCATGCTCTTGAAGCTCAGCCATGTAGCCTTCGTCTTCACGAAGCTGGGTAAGTTTTTTAAGCTTGCTGATGAGTGAATTACAGTCAGACAATGCAGTTTGATACTGCTTGAGTGTGTGTTGTTCACGCTCGGCAGCAACCTTAGCCAGCCCTTCTTTACCAAATAGATTCTCCACAGCATCAATCACTTGAATGGTGAGTTCACCATGTCGGTCTGTAAATTGGCTATGGCCTTGTTGAGTCAGGGACCAGTGGCGAGTCGGGCGACCCACTTTCACTTTTACATCATGAAACGCAAGAATACCGTCATCTTCCAGGCTTTGCAGATGTTGCCTTGCACCCATTGTCGTCATGCCAAATTCTTCTGACAGTTGTTTCGCGGTTACCGCGCCTTGACGCTTAATGGTCTGTAAGATTTTGTCGCTTGTTTTCATACTATCCCTACCTCATGAACCTTACTATTATGAGGCAAGGTGTTTATAAAGCAAACCATTTACTATATTGATAGTAATTTACTCGATAGATAGCGTTTTACTCTATTGGCAGCCATAGTGAGATTCTGCTGCGCTAATAAAACAAAAGGCTGATACTTGGTATCAGCCTTCGAATATTCTGTTTCACCGAGTTTTGGCTTACAGGATATGACCTACTACTTCTGGATCTTTACGCTCTAGGTAGTGGATAGATTTGATGCGGCGAATCGTACGGCAGCGGCCACGGATAAGCAGGGTTTCTGTGGTTGCGATATTGCCTTGACGAGAAATGCCTTCTAGCAAGTCACCCTTAGTGATGCCTGTTGCTGAGAATACAACGTTATCGCTGCGAGCCATGTCTTCCATCTTCAACACGATACCCGCCGTTACGCCCATTTCTGCGCAGCGCTCAAGTTCAAGTTCACCGTGTTTACGGTTCTCTTCTGTGTCGCCTTTTACTTCGTGACGAGGAAGAAGACGACCGTGCATGTCACCGTCAAGTGCGCGAATTACCGCGGCAGAAACTACACCTTCAGGTGCGCCGCCGATGCAGTACATTACGTCAACTTCGCTGTCTGGCATACAGGTTAGGATAGAAGCCGCAACATCACCGTCTGGCACTGCGAATACACGTACGCCCATAGCTTGCATGTCGGCGATAACTTGATCGTGACGTGGCTTAGCCAGTGTCGTTACAACCAGTGTATCCAGTGTTTTGCCCAGAGCCTTCGCAATGTTTTCTAGGTTTTCTGTTAGTGGCAGTTCTAGGTCAATCACGCCTTTAGCGCCAGGGCCAACAACCAACTTTTCCATGTACATATCAGGCGCTTTAAGGAAGCTGCCTTTTTCGCCTGCCGCCAATACAGCCAATGCATTTGATTGGCCCATTGCTGTCATGCGTGTCCCTTCAATTGGGTCAACTGCGATGTCGACAGCGTCGCCGCCCACACCTACGTTTTCGCCGATGTACAGCATAGGTGCATCATCGATCTCACCTTCGCCGATAACAATCTCACCGCTAATTTCGGTTTTGTTTAATAGGCTACGCATTACTTCTACAGCAGCGCCATCTGCAGCGTTTTTATCGCCACGGCCAAGCCACTTGTAACCAGCTAGTGCTGCACCTTCTGTGACACGAGAGAATGACATTGCTAAATCGCGTTTCATGCGGACTCCAAAATTTTCAAAGGGGGAATAGAAATTTCGCGGCGAATTTTACCATATCCAAAAGGAAACGTTTGCCTTTTTGTTTTTTGGAGATTGCTCTCGATCAATTAGCAGTGGAAAACAGTTATTATTCATCAAAATAATCGGTTTGCCGTTGTGGCGATAATCGTTCACGTCAATATTCGGTAAAAAGCGCTGTTTTTTTCATCGAATGGCGCAAAATATCGAATATATTGAGTGTTTATCCTTGCTCTGCTGAGTAGAATGGGGAAATAAGTGGAGTGAACCTTCACCATCAAACGGATAACTTAAAGGTAGGCCAGAATGTCTTTTGAAGTACTAGAGCAGCTAGAAGCAAAAATTCAAACAGCAGTAGATACAATTGCACTTCTTCAAATGGAAGTGGAAGAGCTTAAAGAAGAGAAACAAGCACTAGCAACAGAAGCTGGTGAGCTTAAAGCAAGCCGTCACGAGCTAGAGCAAAAAACTCAGCAAATGCAGGAAGAGCATTCAGCATGGCAAGATCGCATCCGTAACCTTCTTGGTAAAATGGATGAAGTAGAGTAATCGACTCTTCAGATTTAAAAAAACGCCCGCTACTCAGTAGCGGGCGTTTTTGTTTGCGTTCTAATACTTCGTATTCTTATGCTTTGTTTTAGTATTCAAAGCCGAGTGAGTTACTCGACCTCTTCTTCCTCAACATCCAGATCGAGTTCTACATCTAGAGGTTCGGCTGAAAGAATGATACCGGTGTTGTCGGCGTAGAGGTAATCTTCTGGTAAGAAGGTCACGCTACCAAAGTTCACTGGAACGTCTAACTCACCGACACCCTCTTGGCTCGCACCAACAGGGATAGAAGCCAAGGCTTGGATGCCTAGGTTCATGTCTTCAAGCTCATCGACTTCACGAACGCAGCCGTAAACCACAATCCCTTCCCACTCATTGTCTTCGGCAAGTAGGGCAATCTCAGCATCGATCAGCGCTTTACGCAGTGAGCCGCCACCATCGATTAACAACACACGCCCCAGACCGTCTTGCTCTAGTACAGAGCGAATCAAAGCGTTGTCTTCAAAACACTTTAATGTCGTGATCTGTCCTGCGAAGGATGCACGTCCACCGAAGTTGCTGAACATTGGCTCCACGACATCAACTTGATCCAAATATATGTCGCACAGTGCTGAAGTGTTGTATTCCATTAGTATACCTTTTGAACAATGAGCTTACTTTGAGTATATCGGCGCTTGATCCCTTTGCAATGATTAGTCTCATTTAACTCAATAGAGTTTGAGCTACGACAACCCCTGCAAACAATAGGTTAGTGACCAGTGAGCATTTCACAATCACGGGCATCATTGGTGCAATTTGCGCTGGCTTTTCGGTTTCCCAAACAGCTTTGCCATGCTTGTAAACAATAATAATGCTCAGCAAAAACGGCAGGCTGATCCAGACTGGTTTTTCTTGAATAAGCAGGTAGATAGCGAAAGAAGCAAGGGCGAGGCCAAGCAGAGCAAAATGATAATGCTTGGCTTTGCGTTGCCCTAGGCGAACCGCCATGGTGCGCTTACCGCATTCGCTGTCGTTTTCGATATCACGCATGTTGTTGATATTGAGTACCGCAACCGCCATCAAGCCACAGCCCAATGCCGGAAGGAATAGGCTTGGTTCAACATGACCAGTGTGCAAGAAGTAAGTCCCTGAAACGCCTAACAAACCGAAGAAGATAAATACCGATAAGTCGCCAAGGCCGATATAGCCATAAGGTTTATTACCGACGGTGTAAGCGATGGCAGCAACAATGGCTAATACGCCTAACGCAATGAAAGATAAGATACTTTCAATCGAGGTTAAGGCATGAAAAATAAGAATCAGCCCAGCGACCATGGTAAACACGATGTTGAGGATGATCGCTTGCTTCATGGTTTTCGCTGTTACCGCGCCAGATTGCATGGCACGTGTTGGCCCCAGACGATTTTCGTTGTCTGTGCCTTTTACTGCGTCGCCATAGTCATTGGCTAGGTTCGATAAAATCTGTAATAGGGTGGCGGTTAAAAATGCCAGTAGGGCTATCGATAAAGAAAACTGACCACCGGCGAACGCTAAACTACTTCCTGTAAGAATAGAGACAAGTGCGAGAGGCAGAGTTTTTGGTCGTGCGGCATCAAGCCAGATCAGTAGAGATTGTTTCATCGTAGGTCTAATTCTTTGTAAGTCTTCGTTTCATACTGTGATTTGAGTATACGCCCATTTTTCGGGTAATAAAAAGCCCACTCGAAAGTGGGCCTTGAATTCGCTTATTAGCTGCTATTTCTTTGAGATAGAGCAATAAGTTGGAGTTTCGTGTGCTACAGGATGAAGCGGCTTAGGTCTTCGTCTTCAACGAATTCGCCAAGTTTCGATGTTACGTAAGCTTCATCAATCACTAGCTTGCTGCCAGCTTTGTCTGTTGCTTCGAATGAAATCTCATCCATTAGACGCTCCATCACTGTGTGTAGACGACGCGCACCGATGTTCTCAGTGGTTTCGTTTACGCGCCATGCTGCGTCCGCAATCTGGTTGATGCCATCTTCAGTGAACTCAATGTTGACATCTTCTGTTTTCATTAGGGCAATGTATTGCTCTGTTAGAGATGCTTTTGGCTCAGTCAGGATGCGTTTGAAGTCATGTGCTGATAGTGCTTCAAGTTCTACGCGGATTGGCAGACGACCTTGCAGTTCAGGGATCAGGTCAGATGGCTTAGCCACTTGGAATGCGCCTGATGTGATAAACAAGATGTGGTCAGTTTTAACCATGCCGTGCTTGGTTGATACTGTGCTGCCTTCGATAAGAGGCAGTAGGTCACGCTGAACACCTTCGCGAGATACGTCTGGGCCTGAGCTGTCGCCACGCTTACAGATTTTGTCGATCTCATCGATGAATACGATGCCGTTGTTTTCAGCGTTGAAGATCGCGTTCTCTTTCAGCTCTTCTTGGTTCACAAGCTTCGCAGCTTCTTCTTCCGTCAGTGCTTTGAATGCGTCTTTGATTTTCATCTTACGCTTTTTCTTGGTGTCGCCCGCTAGGTTTTGGAACATGCCTTGCAGCTGGTTTGTCATCTCTTCCATGCCTGGAGGTGACATGATTTCAACGCCCATTTGCGGTGCGGCCACATCAACTTCAATCTCTTTGTCATCTAGCTTACCTTCACGCAGTTTCTTGCGGAAAATCTGACGAGTGTTTGAAGAAGTGGTGTCTTCAGTTGATTGCTCGTTCTGACCCCAAGCATCACGCGCTGGTGGTAGAAGGGCATCAAGAATGCGTTCTTCAGCTTGTTCTTCAGCGCGGTATTGTACTTTTTCCATCGCTTGTTGGTGCGTCATCTTGATGGCAACGTCCGTTAGATCACGGATGATGGTTTCAACTTCTTTACCAACGTAACCCACTTCGGTGAACTTAGTCGCTTCTACCTTGATGAAAGGCGCGTTTGCTAATTTCGCTAGGCGGCGAGCGATTTCAGTTTTACCTACACCCGTTGGGCCAATCATCAGGATGTTTTTTGGCGATACTTCAACACGTAGGCTTTCTTCAAGCTGCATACGGCGCCAGCGGTTACGAAGAGCGATAGCCACTGAGCGCTTAGCGTTGTCTTGGCCGATAATGTGGCGATTGAGTTCGTGAACAATTTCGCGAGGAGTCATCTCAGACATGGTTTTTCCTTAATTCTTTAATCACTGTTGAATACAACGTTATTGATGGAAGCGGTCGTTACTCTGGCTTTGGCAGCTCAACGGTGCTTTCTAGTTCTTCAATAGTGTGGTGATGGTTGGTGAAGACACAGATGTCGCCTGCAATGTTCAGCGACTTCTCTGCGATTTCACGCGCATCTAAATCAGTATTTTCTAATAGTGCAGTAGCTGCTGCTTGAGCAAAGTTACCGCCCGAACCGATCGCAATCAGGTCGTTCTCTGGTTGAACTACGTCACCGTTACCTGTGATGATCAGTGAAGCGGTTTCATCCGCTACTGCTAACAGTGCTTCTAACTTACGTAGAGCACGGTCGCTACGCCAATCCTTCGCTAGCTCAACGGCAGCTTTGGTCAGATGGCCTTGGTGCATTTGCAGCTTGCTTTCAAATTTTTCGAATAGCGTGAAAGCATCAGCAGTACCGCCAGCAAAACCTGCCAGTACTTTGTTGTTGTATAGGCGACGTACTTTACGGGCATTGCCCTTCATTACAGTATTGCCTAGAGATACTTGTCCATCACCCGCGATGACGACTTTATTATTACGACGTACAGATACAATGGTAGTCACGAGTAGGGCCTCTTAATATTTCTTATCTTTGGGTATAAAAAGTATATGAGGATGGCGCTCGGATAATTCAAGGAAGGGTGAGTGATGTCGTGCAAACTTATCGGCAGAAGTTGTAACGAAATTTGGTTAAAGGGGAGGGGGATAAAAGAAAACCTCCACAATGGGAGGCTTTCGCTGTTTGGTTTTCGACTTTTACTAAGACACAGACTGACGCTGAACTTAAAACTAATCAGTGTCTTTCCAAATAGCACAAGGTTCGATTTTCGCTCGTTGCAGCTTATGGCGATCGCGCTCTGCGTCACGCTTCAACTTGTATGGACCTAGAACCACACGGTACCAGCTACTGCCATCTTTCTTGCGGATCTCACTCGAGATACCTTGGAAGGCAATATCCAACTTACGTGCTTCTGCCTGCGACGAGGTTTTGTAAGCGCCACACTGCATGATGTAAGGAATCTTCGAAATTTGTTGCTCTTTGGCTTTCACTTCGATTTCGCGGCTTGGCAGCGTTTCAACGTAGTCCCATTTCTCTTCAGGAGGTGGCGGAATCACTTTCGCTGGTTTTGGCTTAGGTTTTGGTTTGGTTGCCACAGGCGTTGGTGCTGGCGGCTCAGGATCATTACTCAATAGGTAAAGTCCGTAACCAAAACCACCGGCAAGGAGGATCGCCAAAAGACCACTGCGCCAAGGTTTACGGCGAGGGGCTTGTTTTTTGGTCGATTTTTTCGTGCCACGACCGCGCTTTACATAATCTCTATTAGCCACAAGACAATTCAATAGTTGCTGATTCTGCCCTCATGGTAATCCAGATTGCGCGAGGATAATAGTGCAGAAATGGAAGCGGCACATCAAAATGTGCCGCAGATTTGTAAGGGTATTTCTGAGGGTTACATTCGAGGTGGCGCTGTACTGCCTCGAACCACCAATTTAGCTTCAAGCAGACGCGAACCTGCTTGCACATCGTTGCCCTTCAGTAGATCAAGCATCATCAACATCGCTTGGCGTCCAATCTCATAACGAGGCTGAGAAATGGTGGTTAGCGGTGGATCGCAGTATTGAGCGAATTGGATGTCATCGAAGCCGACAATCGATAGGTCTTGAGGAACGCGTAAGCCCAGTTTCTTCGCTTCTTGAATCGCACCAATCGCCATCGCATCGTTGTGACAGAAGATAGCGGTTGGTTGTTCAGGCAGTGCTAGCAATTGACGAACCGCTTGAGCGCCCGCTTCAAAGGTGAAGTCACCGACCGTGCTGTAGGCTGGGTTCATTGAGACTCCGGCGCGACGCAGCGCTTGCTGGTAGCCTTGTTGGCGGAACTTACACAGCGTTGCCGATACGGGTCCTGAGATTTGAGCGATGCGTTTATGACCTAACTGAGCTAGGTAGTTAACCGCTTCAAAGGCAGAGGTCAGGTTATCGATGTGTACCGTAGGCAGTTCAAGCTCAGGGGCAAACTCACACGCCATTACCATCGGCGGTAAATTCTTTTGTTCAGGTTTGCTGACATCAAACGGATGGTCAGTACCCAGCAGCAACATGCCGTCGGCTTGTTTGGTGAAAACTAAGTTAACAAACGAAGACTCGCGCTTTTTTTGCTGGCCGCTATCACCCAGTAGAACAAGGTAATCATTTTCTACTGCGGCATCTTCGATACCACGAATGATCTCGGCGAAATAAGGGTCACAGATATCAGGAACAATAGTGATGATGGTTTTTGATTCGTTGCGACGTAAGTTTCTAGCTAATGTATTGGGTGAGTATCCAGCTTCAAGTACTGCTGTTTCCACTCGTTTGCGAGTCGAAACTGAGACTTTCTCAGGGTTCATCAATGCACGTGATACCGTGGCTGTTGAGACGCCTGCTAGCTGGGCAACATCCTTCATTGTCGCCATAAATTAAACCCTCTTTTAAGTTCCTTTGTCGCCTAAGTATCTAAGGCGTGAATAATAAATGTAATCGAATAGATATTATGAAAGTGTTGCTAACACTTTTTTTATTGCAATATTTTATTCGTTTAATCCGTGTAAAGTTACGGCTAGATTAACAAAAATCACATGACTAGTGTGAAGTTGCTCACGAGAAATATGAAATATTTGTGAACAAACTTATCATTAGTTTTAACCCAAGTGGGTTTAGCTCAAATCTTGCGGTTCAATATCTAGTGACCAACGAACTTTTTTCGCAGCAGGTAACATATTGATGGCCGGCTTGGCACTCATTAATAGTTTCTGCATTAACGAGCGCGTCTGAGTTTGTAAGATTAACTGCCAGCGCGATTTGCCTGCTCGCTTTGCCAGTGGAGCTGGGGTTGGCCCTAGCACCATACAATATTGGTCAAACAGTGGGTGCGATTCCAATGTGTGGCGAACCTGACGTAAGAACTCTTCCACCAAGCGGGTGTCATTGGCTTCTGCTCTAAACAGCGTCATAAAGGTATAGGGCGGTAACATTGCCTGCTTACGTTCTGCCAGCGCCGTCTGAGCAAAGTGGTTATAGTCTTTGTGTAGCAAGGCTTGCAACAACCCATGTTCTGGGTGGTGAGTCTGTAAGATCACCTCACCGGGCTTGCTAGCACGACCTGCGCGTCCCGCAACTTGGATGAATAGCTGGGCAAGACGTTCAGACGCTCGGAAGTCACTGCTATATAAAGAGCCATCCACATCCAATAACGCCACAAGTGTCACGTCAGGGAAATGGTGGCCCTTAGCGAGCATCTGCGTGCCGATAAGAATTTGGAATTCACCCTTACGAATCGACTCTAGTGCGCTTTCTAAACTGCCTTTACGGCGGGTGCTGTCGCGGTCAATACGAATGGTTTTGTATTCAGGGAATAGTTGGCCAAGCTGAGCCTCTAACTGCTCGGTACCGACACCCACTGTCACCAAGTTCGCAGACCCACAACCTTGGCAGTTGTGCACGATATGCTGCTGAGAACCACAGTGGTGGCAGCGCATCTCATTACTGTATTGGTGATAGGTGTAGTAAGCATCACAACGTTTACACTCGGCTGTCCAACCACAATCGTGACACATCAATGCGGGAGAAAAACCTCGGCGATTGAGGAACAGCATCACCTGGTTGCCTGCTTTGAGGTGTCTTTGCATCTCTGCAATTAACGACGCAGACAAACCACTTTCTAGATATTCACCTTTAACATCCAACACCTTATTGGTGGTCGGCAGTGCGACACCCGCACGTGAAGTAAGGGTAAGATAACTGTATTTGCCGATCTGAGCGTTGTGCAGTGTTTCAAAGGCCGGAGTCGCCGAGCCTAACACGACTGGAATCTGCGCTTTATGAGCACGCATGATCGCCACATCACGAGCGTGGTAGCGCAGGCTATCTTGTTGCTTATAAGATGCATCGTGCTCTTCATCGACAATGATAATACCTAGGTCAGCAAATGGCGTGAACAGAGCCGAACGGGTACCAATCACGATGCCCGCTATCTTATCGCGCGCCGATAACCAAGCATTCAGTCGCTCAGAATCGTTTAAACCTGAGTGGATAACCTCAACAGGCACATTAAAGCGTCGCTTAAAGCGGTTAATCGTTTGAGGGGTGAGGCCAATCTCGGGCACGAGCACTAACGCTTGTTTTCCTTGGTCGAGAATCGGCTTAATCATATTCAGGTAAACCTCGGTCTTACCTGAGCCAGTAACGCCCTCTAGCAGAAAACAACCGAAGTCGGTCTGGCTATTTACGGTCGCAATCGCGATGGCTTGTTCGGCATTGAGCTTAGGTTTGTCTTGGTCATTCTCAAGTTCAACCGGCCACGGCTGACGCTTTGGCTTTTTCTCTACCGATTCAATCCAACCTTTCTCTTCTAGCGTTTTGAGTACGGAGCTGCCAACTTCTTCATCAATGAACTCTTGATGAGGAACCGGACCGTGCTCAAGCATGTGCATTACTTTGGCTTGCTTGACCGCGCGACCAAAACCTTGCATCAGTTGGTCTTTGCCTGATGGCGTTAACTGCCACTCAACCAGCGTTGCGAAGTCGGCGGCTTTGCCTTTTCTTAGGGCGCTCGGAAGGGCGTTAGCAAAGGTTTCGCCAAGAGGGTACTGATAAAACTGACTGCACCACATTAACAGTGAATAGACAGATTCCGGCCAAACAGGCTGATTGTCTAATAAGGCTTTAATGGGTTTGAGCTTGTCTAGCTCAAATTCAGATTCGTTAACCAGAGCCGTGACAATGCCGGTTAAGGTTTGTCGTCCAAAAGGCACAGAGACTCGTCCACCAATAATCGGAAATAGGTGGCTTGGAATCTTGTAATCGAACTGCTTGTCGAGTGGAACAGGCAGTGCCACGCGGGCAATCATTGGACGCATAAAGGGACGGCTTTATCTGAGTTGACGAGAGCGAACAGTCTAAAGGATAAGGCGGTTAAATTCGAGAAGCAGTTTGGATGAAGGCGGCGAGTTAGCGTATACCGACAACGACAGCCTGAAATCTCAGGCCGATAAAGGAAATAAAGAGAGAATTGGTGAAAAATGTATCAAATCGGTTGATCCTGCCTTATAGATTCATTACTATACTGCGCCTTAAAGGTATGGCTTCATCACTCTTTTGTGTCGATGCGGTGTCTTTATTTCTTTTTTTAAACTACGTGTGGTGTGCGGCTTAGAATCGTATAGCGACACGGCCTACTTGAGGTTATCCCATGAAAGCTGGAATCCACCCAGAATACAAAGCAGTTACTGCAACTTGTTCTTGCGGCAACACATTTGAGTTCAACTCAACGCTAGCAAAAGAATCAATCCACCTAGACGTATGTGACAAATGTCACCCGTTCTACACTGGTAAGCAACGTATCGTAGATACTGGCGGCCGTGTTGATCGCTTCAACAAGCGTTTCGGTGCTCTTTCTAGCAAGAAGTAATTCTCGCTATTTAGACATGAAAAAGGACACTTCGGTGTCCTTTTTTGTTGCCTGCAATTTGAGAAAGCACTGACTTTCATTCAAGCTTCAATCCCGCCTAACGATAAGTTGCCTACCTTTCTATTGCAGGGCAATTCCTTGCGTATCTCTCTGCACCAAAATTCAGCACGAAACTTCAACAAGCGATAGTAATTTCAACTGCTCACTGGTCTTATTAGTAGTGAAATCTCGTTTTTTAATGAGACAGAGGCTCCAACCACCTAGGAACTTTGAAGTACATCCATTAACATGAACAAGATCCCCCAAATAATAATATCCTAGGAACCTACACCTATGTCTGAAGACAGCAGCCAAGCTCAATCCTCTCAAGAATTATCACCTCAAGAACAATTCCGTCAGCAAGCTCTTGATTACCATGAGTTCCCAATTCCAGGCAAAATTGCCGTAGAACTGACGAAGCCTGCAAACTCTGCAGAAGACCTAGCACTTGCATACAGCCCAGGCGTGGCTGAGCCTGTTCGCGAGATCGCACAGAACGTTGATAACGTTTATAAGTACACAGGTAAAGGCAACATGGTTGCAGTTATCTCTAACGGTACAGCGATTCTTGGCCTAGGTAACCTTGGCCCTATTGCCTCTAAACCAGTTATGGAAGGTAAAGCGCTCCTGTTTAAGCGTTTTGCTGGTTTAGATTCTATCGATATTGAAGTAAAACACCGCACAATCGATGAGTTCGTTGATACGGTTGCGAATATCGCAGATACATTCGGCGGTATTAACCTAGAAGACATCAAAGCACCAGACTGTTTTGAGATTGAACGTCGCCTGATTGAACGTTGTGATGTTCCGGTATTCCACGATGACCAACACGGTACAGCGATTGTAACGGCAGCGGGTATGCTGAACGCGATCGAGCTTCAAGGTAAGAAACTTGAAGAGTGTAAGATCGTTTGTTTAGGTGCTGGCGCAGCAGCGGTTGCTTGTATGGAACTACTGATTAAGTGTGGCGCTCAGCGTGAGAAGATCTACATGCTTGACCGTAAAGGTGTGATCCACACTCGTCGTGATGATCTAAACGAATACAAAGAGCTGTTCGCAAATAACACTGACAAGCGCACGCTTGAAGATGTTATCGAAGGCGCTGACCTGTTCTTGGGTGTATCGGGTCCTAACCTACTGCCTGCTGAAGCACTAACGCTGATGGCAGATAAGCCAGTTGTGTTTGCATGTTCAAACCCAGATCCAGAGATCAAGCCTGAGCTTGCACACGAAGTTCGTTCTGACCTAATCATGGGTACAGGCCGTAGTGATTACCCTAACCAAGTAAACAACGTACTTTGTTTCCCATTCATTTTCCGTGGTGCACTAGACGTGCGTGCGAGCGAAATTAATGACGAAATGAAGCTGGCGGCGGTTAAAGCGATTCGTGAACTGGCGAAAGAAGAAGTTCCAGCTGAAGTACTAGCAGCTGCGGGCGAGACTGCACTGGAGTTCGGTAAGGGTTACATCATTCCTAAGCCAATGGACCCACGTCTACTTCCTCGCGTAGCACGAGCAGTTGCGGAAGCGGCTGTTGAATCTGGCGTAGCTCGTATCGAGATGCCTGCTAACTATATGGCATAATAGCTGTTGCTCTATTGAGCGAAAAAGAATAATAAAAAACCGACTCATAGGAGGCGGTTTTTTTATGTCTATCATTCACAGCGCAGTCATAAAAACGCAATGCGTGATGTGATAAATAGGGTCAGCTATAGCGAATCAATAATGAAGGCAGTGACTGAATTGTTTTTATTCTTCGTCAAACGCTTCGAACTCGATACCCATTTCTGTCATTAGTTTTTTCACTTCAGCAGGGATATCGTCAGGACGATCTTTACGAAGGTCTTCATCCGTTGGTAGTGGTTGGCCTGTGTACGCATGTAGAAAGGCTTCGCACAGTAGCTCACTGTTTGTTGCATGGCGTAGGTTATTAATCTGGCGGCGAGTACGCTCGTCAGTAAGAACCTTTAACACTTTTAGAGGGATAGAAACTGTAATTTTCTTTACTTGTTCGCTTTTCTTTCCATGCTCAGCATATGGGCTTATGTATTCACCATTCCAGTCGGCCATTGCGTACCTTCATCACTTTAGTTGTTAGAATAAATTAATAGTGGTGATTTTAGCGGGATTTACTGCCATAAGCAAAGACATATAGACGTCTAGAAGTGTTGACGTCTCACGTTTATGAAAGTAAAGTGAATAACATATATCTAACACAGCCGCAAAATGCCGACAAGCAGCTGTGATTCTCAGACGCAAAACTTGTAAGGAAGCACCTATGAGCAGCCGGAAGCCAGCAACAATCGCAGTACGTACTGGTATCGAGTCAGACACGCAACACCATGCCGTTGTCCCACCCATTTATCTTTCGACTAACTATGGGTTCCCCGCTTTTGGTGAAGTGCCAAAGTACGATTACACCCGTTCTGGTAACCCAAACCGCGGTTTATTAGAGACGGCACTGTTTGAGCTTGAATCAGGCAAAGGCGCGGTTGTGACTAACTGCGGTACTTCGGCGCTTAACTTATGGGTTTCGGCTTTCTTAGGCGGCGATGATCTTATTATTGCACCGCACGACTGCTACGGCGGTACTTACCGTCTGTTTAACACTCGCTCGCTAAAAGGTGATTTTAAAGTTCTATTCGTTGATCAATCGGATCAAGCCGCGCTGGATGCAGCGATCGCGCTTAAGCCAAAGTTGATCTTAATCGAAACCCCATCGAATCCACTGGTTCGTGTGGTTGATATTGCAGAAACTTGCCGTAAAGCGAAAGAGGTTGGTGCTCTGGTTGCTGTCGACAACACGTTTTTGACACCTGTGTTCCAAAAGCCTTTAGAGCTGGGGGCTGATTTTGTTATCCACTCAACCACTAAGTACATCAATGGACACTCAGATGTCATTGGTGGCGTTGTGGTCACTAAGACAGAAGAGCATGCTGAAGAGCTAGCATGGTGGGGCAACTGTATTGGTGCGACCGGCACACCATTTGATAGCTACATGACTTTACGTGGTATTCGTACGCTAGGTGCGCGTATGCGAGTTCACGAAGAAAGCTCACGTGAGATTCTAGCGTCTCTGCAACAACAAGATCTCGTCGGCACTATTTACCACCCAAGCCTTCCTGAACATCCGGGTCATGATATCGCGAAGAAACAACAATCGGGCTTTGGCTCAATGCTCAGCTTTGAGTTTGCGGGCTCATTCGAGGCGCTTAAATACTTTGTTGATAAGTTAGAGCTATTTTCCTTGGCAGAATCATTGGGTGGTGTTGAAAGCCTGATTTGTCACCCTGCGTCGATGACTCACCGTGCGATGGGTGAAGAAGCCTTAGCAGAAGCGGGTGTTTCTCAGCAACTACTGCGTCTATCTGTTGGCCTTGAAGATGCAGAAGACCTAATCGATGACCTCACGCAAGCGTTTGAAAGAACACAGCGCTTTATCGCTGAAGGGGAGGGTTAATAATGGCAACCTTTCGCCAGCTACATAAATTTGGTGGCAGCAGTTTAGCAAACCCTGAATGTTACCAACGCGTGGTCAACATTCTTAGAGAATACTCATCAGCAACTGATTTGGTGGTGGTATCGGCAGCAGGTAAAACAACCAACCGTTTAATTGAGTTCGTTGAAGCGCTCGACAAAGATGGTCGTATTGCCCATGAATGCCTACAAGCACTTCGTCAGTTCCAACTCGATCTGATTGAAGCACTGCTTGAGGGTGAATCAGCCGCACAACTTACTGCAACCATTCAACAAGAATTTACCGCTTTGGGTGAGCTAACGGCTCCCTTGAGCGAAGCACAAAAAGCAAAAGTGCTTGGACACGGTGAGGTTTGGTCTTCACGTCTACTCGCGGCTTTGTTGTGCCAACATGATTTACAAGCCGTTGCTCAAGATGCGCGTGCTTTTTTACGTGCAGAAGTGGGCGCTCAGCCTGAAGTCGACCGCGCACGTTCTTACCCTCTGATTAAAGAAGCTCTGGCGCAGCATGCACATTGCCGCGTGGTGATTACGGGCTTTATGGCTCAGAACTGCGAGGGTGAAACCGTACTGCTTGGTCGCAACGGTTCGGATTACTCAGCGACCGTGATTGGTGCTTTGGCTGAAGTTGAACGCGTGACGATTTGGAGTGATGTGGCGGGCGTTTACAGCGCTGACCCTCGTCTGGTTTCAGATGCGTGTCTATTGCCTCTACTTCGCCTTGATGAAGCCAGCGAATTGGCTCGTCTTGCCGCTCCAGTGCTTCACAGCCGAACGCTACAGCCTGTGGCTCAAAGTGCTATGGATCTCAGCTTACGCTGCAGCTATCAGCCGGAGGCGGGCTCTACACAGATCGAGCGTGTACTGGCATCGGGTCGTGGCGCAAAAATCATTACCTCTTTGGATGAAGTGCTTATCGTGCAACTGACCTTTAGTCACGGCCATGATTTCGACCGTCTAGAGAGTGAAGTGCTTGAAGGGCTTAAGCGTGCTCAACTTGAGCCGCTTGCTTATGAGCTTGAACCGGATCAACACTGTTTGCGTCTTGCCTACACAGAAGAGATCGCTGGTGGTGCATTAGAATATCTCCAAGACCATGCGATTGAAGCTGAGATTAAGCTAAAAGAAGGTTTCTCTCTGATTGCTGCAGTGGGTGCGGGTGTGACTAAGAACCCGAACCATTGCTACGGTTTCTACCAGCAGCTTAAGAGCTCTCCGGTTGAGTTCATCTCAGAAGCGAACTCAGGCTTAAGCTTGGTGGCTGTGATTCGTAAGAGTGAAACATCAAGTCTAGTGAAAGGCATTCATTCTCAACTGTTCCAAGCGCAGAAGCGTGTTGCGA
The DNA here is from genome assembly GCF_023161755.1 of Vibrio sp. 1CM23M. Lineage (NCBI taxonomy): Bacteria > Pseudomonadati > Pseudomonadota > Gammaproteobacteria > Vibrionales > Vibrionaceae > Vibrio > Vibrio sp. 1CM23M. The sequence goes on along the minus strand of NZ_JALNTR010000009.1, from coordinate 59,721 downwards.
TTGCCTTGTGTGGTAAGGGCAATATTGGTTCAAGCTGGTTAAGCCTGTTTGCTGAGCAAAAAGCGGAACTTGAAAAGCGCCGTGGAATGAACTTTGAATTGGTTGCCGTGGTTGATAGCCAAACCTATTGGTTCGACGATCAAGGCATTGATGCGACTTCGGTAGGTAAGCGCTTTGACGACGAAGCGATTGCTAACAATGGTAACGACTGGTTAGAGCGTTTGGGCTCTATTCAAGGTTATGACGAAGCAGTGGTTCTGGATGTGACTGCGAGCCCAGTGCTTGCAGCAAAGTATCTGCAAATCGCACAACAAGGTATTCACCTAATCTCGGCGAACAAGGTGGCAGGTTCTGCATCGAGCGAGTATTACCATCAAGTACAAGATGCTTTCGCTAAGATCAGCCGTCATTGGTTGTACAACGCGACAGTGGGTGCTGGATTGCCGATTAACCACACGGTACGTGACCTACGTGAAAGTGGCGATGACATCATTGCGTTGTCTGGCATTTTCTCGGGCACGTTGTCTTGGTTGTTCCAACAGTTTGATGGCACCGTGCCGTTCAGCGAGTTGGTTGACTTAGCATGGCAACAAGGCCTTACGGAACCTGACCCTCGTGCTGACCTAGATGGCTCAGACGTGATGCGTAAGCTGGTGATTCTGGCGCGTGAATCTGGTTTGGATATCGAACCTGAAAACGTAAAAGTGGAATCGCTCGTACCTGCAGAGCTGCAAGATCTATCTGTGGATGACTTCTTCGACAAAGCTTCTGTACTGAGCGAAGAGCTGGCTGAGCGTTTAGAGAAAGCGCACTCTCAACAGAAAGTTCTGCGTTACGTAGCGCGTTTGGAGAAGAACGGTAAGGCAACCGTAGGCGTTGAAGCACTGTCTAAAGAACATGCTCTGGCGAACTTGTTGCCTTGCGACAACATCTTTGCGATTGAGAGCAAATGGTACAAAGATAATCCATTGGTTATCCGTGGCCCAGGTGCAGGACGTGAAGTCACAGCTGGTGCAATTCAATCTGACCTAAACAGAATGTCTAGCCTGTTCTGATACTCAGATCGGTTGGTTTAGTGTCTAAATGGCATACTATTCACTAAGATAAATAAGGCTGAAAGCACGATGTGTTTTTCAGCCTTTTTTCTACATTATTTCTGCTTTGCGACCCATCTAACGACTTGAGTTTTACTCACGATCTACTTGAGAAAAATTCATAATGGATCTGTTGACATTAAATCGTATTCAATACATTCTACAGACATATAGACGTCTAAACGTCGTTTAAGGATTTGAGTTTTTAGTGGTTGCTTTTGCCACAGGGAGAGTAAGATGGGATACACACACGCTAGTCATATCGACGCTTTAAATCAGAATATCGCTGAGCTTTCTGACAACATCAATGTGTCATTTGAGTTTTTTCCACCGAGCAGTGAGAAGATGGAAGAGACCCTGTGGAACTCTGTTCACCGTCTTAAAACACTTCAACCAAAATTTGTATCGGTAACTTACGGTGCAAACTCGGGCGAACGTGACCGTACCCACTCAATCATTAAAGAAATTAAAAACCAAACTGGCCTAGTGGCTGCACCGCACTTAACGTGTATTGATGCGAGTCGCGAAGAGCTGATTCAAATTGCCGACGATTACTGGGCAAATGGTATCGAGAGTATTGTTGCGCTGCGTGGTGACATTCCAGCAGGCGGCGGCGCGCCAGAGATGTACGCATCTGATTTGGTTGAGCTACTTAAATCTCGCCACGATTTTGATATCTCAGTAGCGGCATTCCCTGAGGTTCACCCTGAAGCAAAAAGCGCTCAATCTGACCTTATTAACCTAAAGCGTAAAGTGGATGCGGGTGCTAACCGTGCAATCACTCAGTTCTTCTTTGATGTAGAAAGCTACCTACGTTTCCGTGACCGTTGTGTTGCGGCTGGTGTGGATGTTGAGATTGTACCGGGCATCTTACCGGTTTCTAACTTCAAGCAAGCGTCTCGCTTTGCAGCGATGAACAACGTAAAAGTACCTGGCTGGATGGCGAAGCAGTTCGAAGGTTTGGATGATGATCCAACCACTCGTCAGTTAGTAGGTGCTAGCCAAGCGATTGATATGGTTCGTACGCTGAGCCGTGAAGGTGTGAAAGATTTCCACTTCTACACGCTAAATCGTGCAGAAATGACTTACGCACTTTGCCATACGCTAGGTGTTCGTCCACAAGTCGCTGCGCTTTAAGCAAAGTCTAAGAAGTAAAGCCTAAGCACTTGTAAAAAGCCTCTGGCAGTAACATTTCAAATCCTATAGATACAAAAAAGGCTTGGACTCATAGAGTTCAAGCCTTTTGCTTTTCTAGCTTCTAGCTTCTAGCTTCTAGCTTCTAGCTTCTAGCTTAACTTAAGCTAGAGCGCCAAGTTCAAGCAGTACTTCTTCAGCCCATACAATCCATGCTTCACGGATAAGTAGGTTACGACGAAGTGTTAGACGCTCAAGGCGTGCTTGCTTGTCTAGTGTTGATGGCGTTGCGTAGTAAGCCGCTTCGATTTCACGGTAGTGAGAAACCAGTTTGCGAGACTCTTCTACTAGCTCAGCAAGTTGTACACGGTAAGCGTCAGAAGGTTGTACAGCACAAGCCATTAGCTTAGCTGAGAACTCGTCACGAACGGTTGGGTGTGCAGTTGGTTGTTCAAACCATTCACCTAGCGCGCCACGGCCAGCATCAGTGATAGAGTAAACTTTACGATCAGGTTTGCCTTCTTGAGGCTCAAGCACGCAAGTTACCTGGTCGTTCTGAGCCATTTTATTTAGCTCGCGGTAAACTTGTTGATGGCTAGCTTTCCAGAAGTAACCAATGCTTGCGGAGAATTCTTTTGTGATATCGTAACCAGTAGCATCGCGTGTACTTAAAACGGTTAGAATTACGTGTGGTAATGACATGTCTGAAATCCAAATGGTAAACAGTAAACAAATACTTAAACAACAAGTGTGCTTCTAATGGCACGTTATATTGGTTATGTCTAAGTAGCACCAACTCATCGGTTGGTTATGTCACCTTACAAAGCCGTTTATCACCTAGGTTGACCAGTTTATTGGTCAAATTGCTGCAGATTATTTTTCTGGAGTGTTTCCGCAGCGGAGCAGTAGTATATCTAAATAATAAGCATAAAGTAGAATACATGGACAAAATAACCCAAAAAACTGACAAAATACTCACTAGTGGTTATTTTGCAAAATAAAAAGGTCGCACGTGGCGACCTTTTGTTCTTTTTATAGTAGGAATCACTAATTAACCTGTGTTTCGCATACCTGCTGCAATGCCTGCAATCGTCACCATTAGCGCTTCTTCGAGCTCTGCTGGTGGTGTTTCACACTTACGAGTACGGTAAAGCAGTTCTGCTTGAAGCATGTTTAGTGGCTCAACGTAGATGTTACGTAGGCGAATCGACTCAAGCCCCCAAGGGTCGCTCTGCATCAAGTTCTCGTTATTTTCTACATTCAGTACCGCTTTGATGTCTTTTTGTAGCTGTTCACGCAGTAACTCACCCAGAGGTAATAGCTCTTCGTCAACAAGACGTTGATCGTAGTACTTCGCAATTTCCATGTTGCACTTCGAGTACACCATTTCCAACATACCCAGACGAGTTGAGAAGAATGGCCATTCACGACACATCTCTTCAAGTAGCGCTTGATGGCCTTGGTCAACTGAGTATTGAATCGCTTCACCAGCACCTAACCATGCAGGAAGTACCAAACGGTTTTGGCTCCAAGAGAAGATCCATGGAATTGCACGTAGGCTTTCTACGCCGCCATTCGGGTTACGTTTCGCAGGGCGAGAACCAAGAGGCAGTTTACCTAGCTCCAGTTCAGGCGTCGCTTGACGGAAGTAAGGTACAAATTTCTCTTCGCCACGAACCACGTTACGGTAAGCCTCACAAGAGACTTGAGATAGCACTTCCATTAGGTCGCGCCACTCTTGTTTAGGCTCAGGTGGCGGTAGAAGGTTCGCTTCTAGAATCGCACTTGCGTATAGGTTGAAGCTGTTTACCGCTACATCTGGCAAGCCAAGCTTAAAGCGGATCATTTCACCTTGCTCAGTTACACGTAAGCCGCCTTTCAAGCTCTTAGGTGGCTGAGAAAGAAGAGCAGCGTGCGCCGGAGCACCACCACGACCAACAGTACCGCCACGACCGTGGAATAGAGTCAGTTCAATGCCTTCTTCGTCGCAAACCTTAACCAGCTTGTCCATCGCATCGTACTGAGCCCAACCTGCAGACATAACGCCGGCATCTTTTGCTGAGTCAGAGTATCCGATCATTACCATTTGGTGGTTCTGGATAAAGCCACGGTACAAGTCGATGCTCATTAGCTGTTTCATTACCGCTTCTGAGTTGTTCAAGTCGTCTAGCGTTTCGAACAGTGGGCATACGTCCATGCGGTACGGGCAACCACACTCTTGCAGCAGCAAGTGAACAGCCAGTACATCCGATGCAGTGCGAGCCATAGAAATCACGTAAGCACCGAAGGCTTCACGAGGTTGAGCAGCAATGACCTTACAGGTGTCCAAAACCTCTTTAACCTGTTCAGATGGCTCCCAATCACGAGGAAGTAGTGGGCGTTTTGAGCTTAATTCATTGGTTAAGAAAGCAATCTTGTCTTGCTCGCTCCACTGGTCGTAGTCGCCAATGCCTAGGTAGCGAGTCAGTTCAGACAGCACATCTGAATGACGTGTACTTTCTTGACGAACATCGAGACGCACTAGGTGTACACCGAATGCTTTTAGGCGGCGCAAGGTATCAAGTAGAGAACCGTCTGCGATTACGCCCATGCCACATTCGTGCAGCGATTGGTAACACGCGTAAAGCGGTGTCCAAAGTTGGTCGATGTTCTGTAGTGTTTCTTTCTTCGGTACTTCAGCATCATGCAGTTTTGCATCAAGCACTTCTAACGTGTTGTTCAGCAGAGTACGTAGGCTCTTTAGGATTGCACGGTAAGCTTCATGCTCATCACCCGCTAGTTCACGAACGGCATCATTACACTTAGTCATCGACAGTTCGGTAATCAGCTCGTTTACGTCACCTAGGTAAAGGTCAGCGGCTTTCCAGCGAGATAGGCGCAGCACTTCTTTGGTGATGGTGTGCGTTACGAATGGGTTACCATCGCGGTCGCCGCCCATCCAAGATGAGAAGTGTACCGGGCGCGCATCAATTGGCAGGCCTTCACCAAGGTAGCCTTTTAGTCGACCGTCCATTTCACGTAGGAAATCTGGTACAGCTTCCCACAGTGAGTTTTCAACAACCGCAAAGCCCCATTTTGCTTCATCAAGTGGCGTAGGGCGTTGCTGACGAATCACATCTGAGTGCCAACCTTGAGCGATAAGTTGCTCTAGGCGACGTTCTGTTTTGACACGTTCTTTGTGTGATAGGTCGCTTAATTCTAATTTAGACAGACACTCGTTGATCTTAACTAGCTTGTTGATCATGGTGCGACGAGTGATTTCTGTTGGGTGTGCAGTCAGAACGAGTTCAATGTTCAGGTCGCGAACGGCTTGAGCAGCATCTAGCTTGCTGATGTCATTCTGGTTTAATTTGGAAAATAGAGATTGCAGCACGTCTGGTTCGCAAACATGCTCCTCACAATGGCGAGAGATGGTGTGGTACTGCTCTGCCATGTTGGTGAGGTTGAGAAATTGGTTAAATGCACGAGCAACAGGAGTGAGTTGTTCGTTCGGCAGGTTTTTGATTTCTTCAACTAGGCTGTCACGGTCAGCTTTGTTGCCTGCGCGGGCGGATTTGGAAAGTTTACGGATAGTCTCCACTTTCTCTAAGATAACGTCACCATGTGCATCTTGGATTGTGTTACCTAGCAAGCGTCCCAGCATGCTTACGTTACTCTTGAGAGCGGCGTATTTCTCGTTCATTGTCATCCTGCCTCGTAAAAAAATTACATCCATTGTTCCTTGTTAAGTACACAATCTAGCGAAAAGTGCTGTATCTAGTCAAATAAAGCATTCTAAGTTTGCAATTATTAGTTTTCGAAATGCGGGAGAAGTAAATTTTCCAATAGTTCGGAATTAAAGTGAAATTTAATTACAAGATCAGGCTGTGTCAGGGATGGCAGAATAAAAGCCACCTTTTTGGGTGGCTTTTATACGAAAATATTGGAAGAAAAGTAATAACTAGAAACAATATTTACGGATCGATTTACTCAGAACATCAATCGTTGGATCGATAAAATCGAAGCTTAGGAACTCATCTGGTTGGTGAGCTTGGTCGATTGAGCCCGGCCCCAGCACTAAGGTTGGGCAAAGTTCTTGAAGGAAAGGTGCCTCAGTACAGTAGTTCACAGTTTGTGATTCAATCTCACAAACGGATTCCATGCCACCGATAAACGGATGGTCGTGTTGGCACTCATAACCCGGAATAGGTTCGTGCAGTGGCGTAATCTCAATTCTACCCGGCCATTTTGCTTCTACTTCTTTAAGTGCGCTGCGCAGCATGTTATCCAAGCCATCTAAGCTGATGCCCGGTAAAGGACGCACATCATAGTGTAGTTCACAGCAACCACAGATACGGTTGGCACTGTCGCCACCGTGAATATGGCCAAGGTTTAGCGTTGGGCTTGGAATTGCGAAACCCGGGTGGTGATACTCTTTAACTAGCTTGTCACGCAGCTGCATTAAAGCGAACAACACTTCATGCATGATCTCGATGGCGTTGACACCTAATGCAGGATCAGAAGAGTGACCTGATTTACCCGTTACTCGCACAGCATTAGCAACATGGCCTTTATGACCACGAATCGGCACAAGGCTGGTTGGCTCACCAATAATGCAGTAATCCGGTTTAAACGGTGCATTTTCAGTGAAATGACGCGCACCCAACATGGTGGTCTCTTCGTCACAGGTTGCCAATACATATAGCGGCTTGGTCTGTTTGCTCCAATCCATCTTCTTTGCCGCTTCATAAACGAAAGCGAAAAAGCCTTTCATATCGGCCGTGCCTAATCCATAGAAGCGATTGTTGTGCTCTGTTAGTGCGTGAGGGTCGAAGTTCCAACGTCCTTCATCAAATGGCACTGTGTCGCTGTGTCCTGCGAGTAGCAAGCCACCTTCGCCCGATCCCATCTTAGCGACCATATTATGCTTGCCGGGTTCGACTTCCACGACTTCAACGCTAAAGCCTACGTCTTTAAACCATTGAGCCATTTTTTCGATCACTTTCTCGTTGCCATGATCCCAGCTTGGATCGGTCGAGCTAATAGAGTCTGTGGAAATTAGGCCTTTGTAGACCTCAAGAAAACTCGGTAATTGCATAATAACTTCACTTCTACTATTGACAGGAAAACCATAAGTCGGTAAAACACATATTAAATCATATTTAATGCATAAGAAATCAAATAAAGCTAAAAATTAAGTATGAATAGTCAAATTTGAAATGTAACTTACCTCAGAAATGGATGTGTTGAGATGTTGAAAACCACGATCATTGGCGCAAGCGGCTACACAGGAGCAGAACTGGCTCTAATGATAAACAGACACCCTGAGCTCACGCTATCAGGTTTATATGTCTCAGCCAATAGTGTAGACGCAGGTAAACCTATTGCGGCACTGCACGGTAAGTTAGCTGGTTTGATTGATATGCCAGTACAACCTTTAACAAATCCGGAAGAAGTAGCTAAACAGTCTGATGTGATTTTCTTAGCAACAGCACACGAGGTCAGTCACGACCTAGCGCCAATCTTTCTAGAGAACGATTGCCAAGTGTTCGACCTATCGGGTGCATTCAGAGTTAAAGGCGAAAACTTCTATCAAGAGTTTTACGGTTTTGAACATCAACACGAACAATGGCTAGACAAAGCGGCTTACGGTTTAGCGGAATGGAACGAACAAGAAATTAAAGAAGCTCAGCTTGTCGCTGTCGCGGGTTGTTACCCAACGGCATCACAACTGGCGATTAAGCCTTTGGTTGAAGCCAAGTTACTGGATGAAAACCAGTGGCCAGTGATTAACGCGACTAGCGGTGTTACTGGTGCAGGCCGCAAGGCGACGATGGTTAACAGCTTCTGCGAAGTAAGCCTGCAAGCTTATGGCGTCTTCAATCACCGTCATCAACCTGAAATGGCTGCACATTTAGGATGTGATGTGATTTTCACTCCACACCTCGGCAACTTTAAGCGCGGTATTTTGGCGACCATCACCATGAAATTGGCTGAAGGCGTGACAGAGCAACAGATACAAGATGCCTTTGAGCAAGCTTACCAAGGTAAACCTGCGGTGAGATTACTCGAAGAGACATTGCCAAGAATTCAAGATGTAGAACAGACGCCTTTCTGCGACTTAGGTTGGAAGGTTCAAGGTCAGCACATCATCGTTGTTTCAGCGATTGATAACTTATTAAAGGGTGCATCTAGCCAAGCGATGCAGTGTTTGAATTTACGTTATGGTTTTGCGCCATTAACTGCGTTAGTGTAAGGAAATCTAGATATGAGCCTTAATAATCAACCATTAATCATAAAGTTAGGTGGCGCTGCGCTATCTTGTGGTGAAACACTTAGCAAGTTATTTGGTGCGATCTCTGCTTACCAACAACAGGCACAACGACCAATCGTGATTGTTCACGGCGGCGGTTACCTTGTTGATGATTTGATGAATAAGTTGAACCTCGAAACCGTTAAGAAAGAAGGGCTACGTGTTACTCCTTATGACCAGATCCCTGTGATCGCTGGTGCACTAGCAGGCACGGCCAACAAACTACTTCAAGGTCAGGCAATTAAAGACGGTATCAATGCCGTTGGTTTGAGCCTTGCAGATGGTGGTTTATGCAAAGTGAGTGAACTGAACCCTGAACTGGGCGCGGTAGGAAAAGCGGAGCCGGGCGACTCAACCGTTCTGCAAGCGATTCTTAATGCGGGCGCACTGCCAATCATCAGCTCAATTGGTCTAACTGAACAAGGCCAACTGATGAACGTCAATGCCGACCAAGCTGCGGTTGCCGTTGCTGGCGCACTTGATGCTGAACTGGTTCTTCTTTCTGATGTAAGTGGTGTGTTGGATGGCAAAGGCCACCTCATTCCAAGCCTTAACCAACAACAAGCCGATGATCTTATTGCCGGCAAAGTGATTACCGACGGCATGATCGTTAAGGTTCAAGCTGCACTAGAGGCCGCTAACGACCTTGGACGACCAATCGAAGTTGCCACTTGGCGATACCCAGAAAAGCTAACACAACTGTTTTCAGGTAAAAGCATAGGAACACAGTTTTTACCTCAGTAGGTCTCACAACGAGTCACTACTTAAAGAATTTAGACAAATTAAATAAACATATAATTATGAAGTCATTTCCAACGCTGACCGCCATGTGCAGTATGGAAACTAGGAGAAAGAAAATGAGCAAAGTTAACGTAAAGAAAGTTGTAGTAGCCTACTCTGGCGGTCTAGACACATCAGTAATCATTCCATGGTTGAAAGAGAACTATGACTGTGAAGTAGTTGCGTTTGTTGCGGATGTTGGTCAAGGCGATGAAGAGTTGATTGGTATCGAAGAGAAAGCAAAAGCTTCTGGTGCATCTGAGTGTTACATCGCAGACCTTAAAGAAGAGATGGTTGCTGACTACATCTACCCAACGCTGAAAACAGGCGCTTACTACGAAGGTAAATACCTACTAGGTACGTCGATGGCTCGTCCAATCATCGCGAAAGCACAGGTTGAAGTAGCACGTAAAGTAGGTGCAGACGCACTGTGTCACGGTTGTACTGGTAAAGGTAATGACCAAGTTCGTTTTGAAGGCGCATTTGCTGCACTAGCACCAGACCTACACGTAATTGCACCATGGCGTGAATGGGATCTAGTGAGTCGTGAAGAGTGTCTAGATTACCTAGCAGAGCGCAACATCCCTTGTACGGCTTCTCTTACTAAGATTTACTCGCGTGATGCAAACGCATGGCACATCTCAACAGAAGGCGGCGTTCTAGAAAACACATGGAATGCACCTAACGAAGATTGCTGGGCTTGGACTGTAGACCCTGAGCAAGCGCCAAACGAATCTGAAACAGTGACACTTAAAGTTGAAAAAGGCGAAGTGGTTGCGGTTGATGGCGAAACAATGACGCCATACAACGCACTGGTTTACCTAAACGAGAAGGGTGCTAAGTACGGTGTTGGTCGTATCGATATCGTAGAGAACCGTCTTGTTGGCATGAAGTCACGTGGTTGTTACGAAACTCCGGGTGGCACAATTATGATGGAAGCACTGCGTGCAGTAGAGCAACTGGTTCTTGATAAAGCGGCATTTGAATTCCGTGAAGAGCTCGGTGTTAAGGCTTCTCACCTTGTATACGATGGTCGTTGGTTCACTCCGCTATGTAAGTCAATTCTTGCTGCGACAGAAGAGTTAGCACAAGACGTGAATGGTGAAGTGGTTATCAAACTTTACAAAGGCCATGCAACGGTGACTCAGAAGCGTTCTGACAACAGCCTGTACTCAGAAGAGTTTGCAACCTTTGGTGAAGATGAAGTTTACGACCAAAGTCATGCTGAAGGCTTCATTCGTCTTTACTCGCTATCAAGCCGTATCCGTGCTCTGAATAGCCAAAAGTAATCCTAACAATGAGTTAGTGAACTAACCTTTAGCGAAAGGTTGAAGGTCAGTAAACAGACATTATTATGCAAAGCCCATTCACTATTGATTAGTGAGTGGGCTTTTTACTTTCTATTTGCCTAATAAATCAGCTTCGGTTTTTCCTATCGGATGGCATATAATTCGCGCTCCACGCTAAAAATAATCAATGGATTGAACTGTTGGTGAATAAATATGTGAAAATAATGAATTAATACTTTATTTTCATTTTGAATTGCCGTAAGTTTAAACCATCAGAAAAATACTGAATCTTAATCAGAATTATCATTTGCAAAAACAGTGAGCACTGTGCAATTAGGAGATACACAATGGCATTATGGGGCGGTAGATTTACCCAAGCAGCAGACACCCGGTTCAAAGATTTTAACGATTCTCTTCGTTTTGATTACCGATTGGCTGAGCAAGACATTGTGGGCTCAATTGCCTGGTCTAAAGCTCTACTGTCGGTCAACGTATTAACAGAAGAAGAGCAACAGAAGCTTGAGTTAGCGCTGAATGAGCTAAAACTTGAGGTGATGGAAGATCCTGAACAGATTCTACGTTCTGATGCAGAAGATATTCACAGCTGGGTTGAGCAACAACTTATCGGCAAAGTCGGTGACTTGGGCAAAAAGCTTCACACTGGCCGTTCTCGTAATGACCAAGTGGCGACAGACCTTAAACTATGGTGTCGTCAACAAGGTAACCAACTGCTACTGGCATTGGATCGCCTACAAAGCCAAATGGTGAACGTTGCTTCTCAGCATCAAGAAACCGTGCTTCCTGGCTACACTCACTTACAACGCGCTCAGCCGGTAACTTTTGCTCACTGGTGCTTGGCTTACGTTGAAATGCTTGAGCGTGACTATTCACGTTTGAATGATGCGATTAAGCGTCTAGATACATGTCCGCTGGGTTCTGGTGCCCTTGCTGGAACAGCTTACCCGATGGACCGTGAAGAGTTAGCTCACAACTTAGGTTTCCGTCGTGCAACGCGCAACTCTCTAGATTCAGTTTCTGATCGTGACCATGTGATGGAGCTAATGTCGATTGCTTCTATCTCTATGCTTCACCTTTCGCGTCTTGCAGAAGATATGATTTTCTACAACTCAGGTGAATCAAACTTCATCGAGTTAGCGGATACCGTGACGTCAGGTTCATCTCTGATGCCACAAAAGAAAAACCCAGATGCGCTAGAGCTTATCCGTGGCAAAACTGGCCGTGTTTACGGTTCATTAGCGGCAATGATGATGACAGTAAAAGCTCTGCCTTTGGCGTACAACAAAGACATGCAAGAAGATAAAGAAGGTCTGTTCGACGCTTTAGATACTTGGAATGATTGTATGGAAATGGCAGCACTCTGTTTTGACGGTATTAAAGTGAACGGCGAACGTACACTTGAAGCCGCGAAACAAGGCTACGCGAACTCAACTGAATTGGCTGATTACCTAGTAGCGAAAGGGATTCCTTTCCGTGAAGCTCACCACATTGTCGGTGTAACAGTAGTAGCGGCGATTGCGAAAGGCTGCGCATTAGAAGAATTAACCATCGCAGAGATGAAAGAGTTCTCTGAGGTGATTGAGGAGGATGTGTATGACATCCTGACTATTGAATCGTGTCTTGAAAAACGTAGCGCGCTAGGCGGTGTATCTCCACAGCAAGTGGCTTACGCGGTTGACCAAGCTGAGAAGCGTTTATCACAGCGTGACACTTCCATCGTCAAGGTTCGTCCTGCTCGTCTGACGGATATTGAAGCGTTGGAAGGCATGGTGGCCTACTGGGCGAACATGGGTGAAAACCTACCTCGTTCTCGTAATGAACTGGTGCGTGATATTGGCTCGTTTGCGGTCGCAGAGCATCATGGTGAGGTGACAGGTTGTGCATCACTCTATGTGTATGACTCTGGCTTAGCGGAGATTCGCTCGCTCGGTGTTGAGGCTGGCTGGCAAGGTCAAGGGCAGGGTACCGCAATTGTGCAGCACTTGGTTGAGAAAGCGCGACAAATGGCCATCAAGAAGGTGTTTGTGCTGACGCGTACACCAGAGTTCTTCATGAAGCATGATTTCTTACCAACATCGAAATCTCTACTGCCTGAGAAGGTACTGAAAGATTGTGACCAGTGTCCTCGTCAACATGCATGTGATGAAGTGGCGTTGGAAGTGAACTTGGTAGAGCAGATTATTGCTAAGGTTAATGTTGCATAAGGCATTGATTTTATAACCCCTAAAAAAAAGATCGAAAATATGATCTTTTTTGGGAACAAACTAAGAAAAGCCCGGTCTATTAAAGTACCACTGCTTTTTCTTAGAATTTTCTAAGAAAGCCCTAGAATCGATTGGTTCTGGGGCTTTTTTCTATCTGCTGTTTGGGAAATGATGATGGCTTGCTAAGTCGGGTCATTTAATTGGGCATCTAGCCTTTATCACTTATCTAGCAAAGTCTCTCTGTTAACGCTTTTTGTTCCTTAAAGGCAGCACGACAAACTTCATTATCCAATGTAACGACAGCAACCCACTGAACGCAAAAGCGGCCATCATCAACGCGATGGCATTGATGGTTTTTGGGTCTTCTTTGAAAAACAACCACCATGCTCCCCAACTTAAAATCGACAACACCATCAGCTGATTCATACAGCGCTGGCAGCGGCCGAGTTTGTTACGGATTTTTTCACTTTTATTGCAATGAATGCATGTCATCTTGGGTTTGATTCGCGTTATGCTTGTTGCCTTGATAATAACACGTCACAAGATATTGGATCACGGTGACACAGAGAGAGAAAGTCGATGATTGAGCGCCAAGAAACCAAACAACGCATGAGCCGTATTGTTAAACACAACGGCACTATCTACTTATGTGGCCAAGTGTGTGCTGATGCAACCAAAGACATCACTGAGCAAACACAGACGATGCTGGATAAAGTGGAAGCCCTACTTGAGCAAGCAGGCAGCGACAAAGAGCACATGCTGTCAGCAACGATTTACTTGAAAGACATGAAAGACTTCCAAGAAATGAACGCAGTTTGGGATGCATGGGTTCCAGAAGGCCACGCTCCAGCTCGCGCATGTGTGACAGGCGACATGGCTCGCGAAGCGCTACTTGTTGAGATCTCTGTGATTGCTGCTGAGAAGTAATTGCTTAAAGCTTTTAGTGACGCAATGGCTTCAAGAGATTCCAGATACCTCGTCCCTCGGTTCTGGAATGACGAGTTTAGTTTTGGTTTAGCTGATGCGTCACTTTGATTTGCTTCAGTTTAGACGCGTTTTGAAAAGCACCGTTATTCTGGTTAGCTTCGCCTAGACGTGTATGAAAATTGCTGTCATTCCCGAGAGCGACGAAGGAGCGTAATCGGGAATCTATAGTTTACTCGTTGCCAAAAACAAAAAGGAAAGCCAATGGCTTTCCTTTTTAGTATCTAACGTTTGTTAACTGCTAATTGACTGGCGCTAGTCTGAGATTAACAGCCCGGGCCACAATCCAGACAGTGTTTCACCATCTCTGGACCTAGGTGCAGTTTCGCATTCAGGTCACGTAGCGCTGTTCGTACACCTTCTTCGATTACTGGGTGGTAGAACGGCATGTCTAGCATCTCAGAAACCGTCATCTTGTTCTGGTGTGCCCATGCTAACAAGTGAGCCAAGTGTTCTGCGTTTGGTCCCATCATCTCAGCACCAAGGAAGCGGCCTGTACCTTGCTCGCCGTATACGTGCAGAATACCTTTGTTGCGCAGCATCACTCGAGAACGACCTTGGTTTTCGAAAGACACTTCACCCGTTGCGAAACAGCCACATGTGCCTAAGCGTGTGGTGATCTCTTTGTAGGTTTCACCAACCATCGCGATTTGCGGGTCAGAGAATACTGCCGAGATTTTAGAGCGGCGTAAGCCTGCACGAATCTCTGGGAAGCGACCTGCATTGTCACCCGCAATACGCGCTTGGTCTGCTGCTTCATGCAGTAGAGGCAGTTGGTTACTCGCATCACCAGCGATAAATACTGATGGTAGCGATGTTTGTAGCGTGTAGTGGTCTGCGATTGGCACACCACGTTCATCAAGTTCTAGAGACGTATTCTCTAAACCAAGCTTGTCAGTGTTAGGGCGACGACCTGTTGCTGCCAGTACGTATTCAACGACGTTAGTTTCTAATTCACCTTGTTTATTGATGAACTGGATTTCGACACGAGCTTCACCCGATTCAGTGGTAATGCGCTTCATGCTTTCGATTTTCACGTCGGCATCTAGATAGAACTCTTCATTGAAGGCTTTATCTGCGTAAGCCATGACCTCTGGGTCGGTCACTGGGCCAACTTGACCACCTAAACCGAACAGTTTGGTCTTCACACCTAAGCGGTGCAGTGACTGACCAAGCTCAAGACCAATAACGCCAGGGCCAAATACTGCAACCGATTCTGGTAAATCATCCCAGCTGAACACGTCGTCGTTAATGATCAGACGGTCACCAAGCTCATTCCAAACCGCTGGATATGCAGGGCGAGAACCGGTCGCGATAACAATACGTTTAGCGGTGACAACCGTGTGGTCATCAATTTGTAGTGTGTTGTCGTCTAAAAATTTTGCGTAGCCAGAGATCTTGTCTTGCTCTGGGATTTCATCAACACCTTCTAAAACAAAACCAACAAAACGGTCACGCTCAAACTTCACTCTGTCCATAACTTCACGGCCGTTAATCACGATATCACCTTGTGGGTGAACGCCAAAAGCCGGAGCTTTCTCGATTTGGTGTACGCTTTCCGCAGCTGCAATAAGCAGTTTAGATGGCATACAACCAACACGAGCACAGGTTGTACCGTAAGGTCCGCCTTCAATCATCACGACACTGTCAGTGTGTGCTTTTGCAGCGCGGTAAGAACCTAAACCTGCCGTACCGCCCCCGATAACTGCTACATCTACATTGACTTGTTTCATAATAATTTTCTCGCAATGGCTAAATTTGGTTTGAACGAACCCCTCCAACTCTGGTGATTTCTTGAGAGTCAGGATAGCGGGTCAGTTTTGTGATTCTGTTTTATTAGGTTTAGCTTGTGACTCTGCTTTTATTGCTAACTATAGGTTAGTAAAAGACAGGCGAGTCACCAGCTATATTCTTTTTCTCAAAACTCAGGTAAGAGTGTTTGGAATAGCTAACCCACAAGAGGGTGGGTTAGCTGATACTTCTAAGCCTATATCGGCGATGAAGCGATTAGCCTAGGAAAGTTTCTAGTTCTTCGCTACCACCGATGTGTTTGCCACCGATGAATACTTGAGGAACCGTTGTACGACCAGAGATTGCACGTAGGCTGACTGTTGTTGCATCTTTACCTAGAACCACTTCTTCGTAGTTCAGGCCTTTGTCGATTAGGTTCTGTTTTGCTTTCATACAGAAAGGACAGCCTGGCTTAGTGAATACTGTGATTGACTCTTGCTCTTTGTGCTCAGGAGCAAGGTAGTTAAGCATAGTATCAGCATCAGAAACCTTGAACGGGTCGCCTGGTACGTCTTCTTCGATGAACATTTTTTCTACCACGCCGTTTTTAACCAGCATGCTGTAGCGCCATGAACGTTTGCCGAAGCCGATGTCGTTTTTCTCAACTAGCATACCCATGCCATCTGTGAAATCACCGTTACCATCTGGGATGAATGTGATGTTTTCCGCTTCTTGGTCTGCTTTCCAAGCGTTCATTACGAATGTGTCGTTTACTGAAACACACAGAATGTCATCAACACCGTTCTCTTTGAATACTGAGTGTAGCTCGTTGTAACGAGGTAGGTGGCTTGAAGAACATGTTGGTGTAAACGCACCTGGTAGGCTGAATACGATAACTGTCTTGTCTTTGAATAGCTCTTCAGTCGTTACGTTAACCCATGCATCACCTTGGCGAGTTGGGAATGTTACTTGAGGGATTGATTGACCTTCTTTAGATGCAAACATATTGATTTCCTTAAATAGTATTTTTAATTTTGTTCTATCAGAGCTTAACGTTTTTCTTCGCTCTGTTTCGTTTCGTTGAGCCCATTATTAGATAAATCCTTTGATAGCTCTAATCGTTTGATGTTATGGTTTTGATAGGTAAATTCTATCAAGAGCATTTTTTCTTTTAAATGTTTCTATTAGAACCCTTGTTCTTATTAAAACCTGAGGTAAGAGACTGATCATGAACATTCGTGACTTTGAATACTTGGTGGCGCTCGCAGAGCATAAACACTTCCGAAAAGCGGCAGAAGCGTGCTTTGTCAGTCAGCCGACACTAAGCGGTCAAATACGCAAACTAGAAGATGAAATTGGACTTCAGTTAACCGAGCGTAGTCCAAGGAAGGTAATATTTACAGAATCAGGGTTACAACTTGTTGAACAAGCCAAGCGTATTCTCAATGAAGTGAAAACTTTTAAAGATATGGCGAGTGGACACGGTGAAGCGATGACGGGGCCAATGCACATTGGTTTTATTCCAACTGTTGGTCCTTACATCTTGCCTAAGATTGTTCCTCATCTAAAAGAGAGCTTCCCAGATCTTGAGCTTTACCTGCATGAAGCTCAGACTCATCAATTAGTGAGCCAACTTGAAGATGGTAAGCTTGATTGCTTGGTACTGGCTGCGGTTGATGAAACGGCGGTGTTCAAAGAGATTGATGTGTATGACGAGCCGTTAAGTGTTGCCGTTCCATGTGACCACGAGTGGGCTCAGCAAGACACTGTCGATATGCTGCAGCTAAATGGGCAAACCGTACTGGCGCTAGGTGACGGTCACTGTTTAAGAGACCAAGCCTTGGGCTTCTGTTTTGCTGCGGGTGCGAAAGATGACGAACGTTTTAAGGCAACTAGCTTAGAAACGCTGCGTAACATGGTCGCGGCGGGAGCGGGCATTACCTTGCTACCTCAGCTATCGGTGCCAAAGGAAAAGCAGAAAGATGGTGTGTGTTACGTGCCAGCGGTGAATCCAACACCTTCACGTAGAATTGTCGTGGCTTACCGTCCGGGTTCTCCATTGAAGGGACGTTTCGAGCAATTGGCTGAGACGATTCGAACTCAACTGGAGAAGACGGCTTAGCGCTTGAATTTAGAGCCTAGTCTGGTCAGATATAGATATAAAAAAAGGGTTGATATGAATGCATATCAACCCTTTTTATTGGTTCATGTTACTAGGTTCTACAAATCCTAGTTAGAACAGCTCTTCTATTGCTTCACCTGATGAGGTTGAGTAGATGTCATCATTGAAACGTTCAGTGATGTACTCGGTTGGCTCAGTGCCTTTCTCGAAGTACTCGAACATTGATGAGCTATCGAACTTGTTGGTCAGTAAGCCAGTTTCACGGTCGATACGAACACGAACGATGTTCTCAGGAATCTCTTTACGCTCAGCAGGAACACCCGCTAACGCCGTACCCATAAAATCAACCCATGCAGGTTCTGCTGTTTTCGCGCCAGCTTCTGCACCAGTAATCTGATTCTTACCAAGGTTTGAGTTCGCTTTAGTTCTGCCTAGGTTTCGGTTGTGGTTATCAAAACCAACCCATACCGTAGCCACCATGCCAGGACCGTAACCGCTGTACCAAGTATCTTTCGAATCGTTGGTGGTACCCGTTTTGCCGCCAATGTCACGACGCTTCAACGGCTGTGCACGCCAACCAGTACCGTTCCAACCAGTACCTGCGCTCCAATCACCACCCCCCCAGATGTTGCTGTACATCATTTCACGAACAAGGAATGCGTTCTGTTCAGAGATAACTTGAGGTGCGTATTGTACTTTGGCATCCACATCTTGCTCTGCAAACTCATCAGCCATTGGGTCTGAGGTCATTTGCTGTTGGCAATCGTCTTTACAAACCACTTTTGGTGTCGCTTCAAATTCAGTCTCACCAAATGGTGTCTCAATGCGGCTGATGTAGAAAGGTTCAACGTAGTAGCCGCCATTAGCGAATACTGAGTAACCTTGAGCTACTTTCATTGGCGTTAAGCTACCCGCACCCAGAGCAATGGTCTCTGAACGAGGCACTTCGTCAATATCAAAACCAAATCGAGTTAGGTAGTTACGAGTATCATCTAGGCCAACTTCACGCAGTACACGTACCGCCATTACGTTTTTCGATTGAGCTAAGCCAATACGTAAACGAGTCGGGCCAACGTAGGTTGGTGGTGAGTTCTTTGGTCGCCATGCCGTACCTTGGCTCTTATCCCATTGGTTAATCGGTGCATCGTTGATCAGTGAAGCCAGTGTTAAGCCTTTCTCAATCGCTGCTGAATAGATAAATGGTTTGATACCAGAACCTACCTGACGAATAGATTGCGTCGCACGGTTGAACTTGTTGTGGACAAAGTTAAAGCCACCCACCATCGACAATACTGCGCCGTTGTTCGGGTTCATTGCCACAAACGCAGTGTTTGCATTTGGCACTTGGCTTAGACGCCAAACAACAGGTGTTTCCGATTCTGCTGTCGCTGACTCTTCTGTCGGCTCTTCAGAGACTTCGTCACCTGTTACGGCTTCATGGCGAACCCAGATTTGCTCACCAACCGCCAGAATCTCTTTCGCTTGAGAAGGCGCTGGTCCTTGGCGGTTATCCGTTAGGAATTTACGCGCCCAGTTCATGCCTTGCCATTCGATAGTGCCTTCACCTTGGTTCTTAACCCAAATTTGAGCACTTTTCGAATCAACCGCGGTAACAACAGCAGGGACTAGGTCACCATAGGTTGGTTGAGACTTAAGGTGTTTAACGATTTGTTCTTGATCCCACGCTGATTGCGCAGTCTGCCACAATACTTTTTCAGCACCACGGTAGCCGTGACGCTCATCGTAGCCAAGTAGGTTCTTAATTGCGGCTTGATTCGCTGCTTTTTGCAGTTTCGAATCAACGGTCGTGTAGACCTTCATGCCTGATGTATAAGCTTCTTCACCATAGCGTTCCACCATCCAAGCACGTGCAACTTCAGCAACATATGGCGCGCTCAGTTCGATCTCTGCACCGTGGTATTTCGAGATAAGCTCTTCGCTACGAGCGTCATCGAACTCTGCTTGAGTGATGTATTTCTCGTCTAACATACGACGCAATACAACGTTACGACGGTTAGTCGCGCGCTCAACAGAGTAAATAGGGTTCATTGTCGAAGGTGCTTTTGGCATACCCGCAAGGGTCGCAATTTCACTCAGCGTTAGATCAGGAAGATCTTTACCGAAGTAAACACGTGCTGCCGCGCCAAAACCATACGAACGGTGACCAAGGAAGATCTTGTTAACGTAAAGTTCCATGATCTCTTCTTTACTAAGAAGCTGCTCAATGTGGATCGCAATGAAGATCTCTTTGATCTTACGCATGATCTTTTTCTCATTAGATAAGAAGAAGTTACGCGCAAGCTGTTGAGTAATGGTACTCGCACCTTGTTTTGCTGAACCCGACATGGCAACTACGAGTGCTGCACGTGTGATACCGATTGGATCAATACCTGGGTGTTCATAGAAACGGCTATCTTCGGTGGCAATCAGAGCCTCAACTAAGTGGCGAGGAATCTCGTCATAAGTGACTGGATTACGACGCTTTTCACCAAATTGAGAGATCAACTTACCGTCTTGACTGAAGACTTGCATCGGCGTTTGGAGTTCTACGTCGCGCAAAGTGGCAACATCAGGCAACTCTGGTTTTACGTAAAAATAAAACCCGAAAATTGTACTGACTCCAAGAATCATGCAAATCAATGTAAATATGAATAATCGCTTTATGAACTTCACCGGATAATCCCTGATTAGTTAAGGCTGATAAGCAGCAAACCCTTGTACTCTAGGCTAAAAACTTAGCTTTCGTTTATTAACGCTTATTTAACTAATAATCACAACCCCTAGATAATCAACGAAATGCTTGGCACTTCAGGAGCTAGGTCACATGGGTTCATCATTAATTACAGGTATAGATATAAATCATCACAGCATCAAAGCCGTGGTACTAAAACCCGTGGGGGAGTTGTATGCCCTAGTGGGATACAAAGAGCTGCCGATTTCGGACGACATTTTTACAGCTAACCATACTTTGGAGTATCAGAAAACTGTTAAGAAACTTAAAGAACTTAGGAAAGGACTGCCTTTTGGCTGTCGCAACGTCGCCATTTCGGTACCTGATAACACAGTGATCAGCAAAGTACTGCAAATAGAGAGTGAGTTAGAAGACAGAGAGAAAGAGTTTTCTATCTATCAAACCTTCGCCCATCAATCTCCCTTTCCTATCGAGGAGCTGAGTTTAGATTTTGTAAAGCTGGAAGACAAACGATTTGGTAAAGGTTCGACAAGCAGTTATCAGGTATACGCCACTCGTAAGGAAGTGGTGGATAGCCGAGCGGATGCATTAACTAAGGCTGGCTTTAAACCTGTGGTGGTGGATACGCAGGCGCATGGGCTACTTAATATCTGGCAATTGGCCTCGCGTCTGTATCCTGATAAGAAAAACTGGTTGCTGGTGGATGTTGGAATCGACCAAACCTCGCTAGGGGTTATCCCGCAGAATTCGGCGCCTTTCTATAAAGACATCGCCTTTGGCACTCAAGATCTTCGCAGCTCAGATGACCCGAGTGATATCGAGAGCGTGTTCGGTACTATGGAAGAGACACATCAATTCATTGTTAACCTGATTGAGAAGCTCAAGCGTCAATTGCAGCTCTATTCCTCGGGAAATGCGCAGCAACCTATCTCAGGGATCTGGCTGATGGGTGAGGGTGCCAGCATTCCTATGGTAACCGAAGAGCTAGAACGTCATTTTCAGATGAGCTGCGAGTCATTGAATCCTTTGTCTCTGTTTGAGAATAAGGTCGCCAAGAGACGCCGACTGCCGATGGACTGGCAACACTTTGGTATCGCGGCGGGTATGGCGATGAGTGGACTCAAGTGGCAGGGAGAGAAGCATGTTGCATCAAATTAACCTGCTGCCGTGGCGTGATGAGATTCGTGCTCAGCACAAGAAGCGTTTTATCCATCTGGTCATTCTTGGCGTCATCATTGCGCTTATAGGGCAATGGGCGGTTGGTCACTATTTTCACGACCAACAAGCCAAGCAGCAAGCTCGCCTCAATTACCTCAATCAGTACATTGCTGAGCTCGACCGACAAATTCAGTCGTTAAAAGTCGCAGAGCAAGAACACAAAGCCATTCTGACTCGACTTGATGTGGTTGAGTCGCTGCAGCTTGGCCGCAATAAGACCACCGACTTTATGAACTTGATGCCGGAGCTGATTCCAGAGGGTGTGTATGTCGACAAGATAAAGATGAATGGTCAGGAGATTGAAATGTCGGGCATCAGCGACAGTACTGCTCGTCTCGCCACCATGTTGGACAACCTCGAACGTTCAGATTCTCTGAAAGGGGTCGAGATGCACTCTATCGTTCATAACCGCAAGCGCTTCAATAAAGAGTTTCAGACCTTCAAGGTCTCTTTTGTGTTTAGCCCTGTGTCTTTAGAAAGCACAACCGCAAGCAGAAAAGAGAAGGGGGCGCATCATGGCTAGTTTTCAAAATAGGATTAGTTGGCAAAACAGGATGAGCTTGCAAGATCTCGATGTTGATGAGATCACCGAATGGCCATTGTTGCCTCAGCTTCTCGTGATTCTGGTGTTGATGGTGTTAATCCAAGGTGTTGGTACTTGGCTGTATCTGCTGCCGCTCGA
Organism: Vibrio sp. 1CM23M; assembly: GCF_023161755.1. Lineage (NCBI taxonomy): Bacteria > Pseudomonadati > Pseudomonadota > Gammaproteobacteria > Vibrionales > Vibrionaceae > Vibrio > Vibrio sp. 1CM23M. The sequence continues at coordinate 37,481 of NZ_JALNTR010000009.1, read as the reverse complement.
CGAGGAACTGCAACAAATGAAGCAACAGGAGCAGACCTTAAAAACGACCTTGAGGATAAAGGCGAATAAGGTTGCAGCCTTGCCTAAGTTGCAGAGCCAGTTGGATGAGCTAACTAGTCGTTACGATTATCTATTAGAGCAGCTGCCAGTTCAAAAGGAGTTAGCGAGCATGCTGGCCTCCGTGAATGAGCTCGGCTTGGATAACTCGCTGACCTTCACACGAATCGATTGGGGGCAAAAGCAGAATAAGGAGTTTCTCTATCGATTGCCTCTCAATATAGAGCTGACAGGTGACTATCACGAGATTGGGGACTTCTCTGCTGCTATCGCCAAGCTGCCGCGCATCATCAGCTTTGATGATGTGAATTGGCAGCGAGTCAGCCAAGAAAGTAGCACGCTGCATTTTAGGGTTCGAGCTTATACCTACCAGTTTAAATCGGAGGTCAATGATGAAACCCAATAGCGCGTTTTACTCAATCGTATTGATGCTTGCGTTGTCAGGCTGCAAAGCTAATCAAGACTCACTGCAAGACTTTGTCGCGCAGGTTGAAGCCAAGGCGAGAAAAGACGTCGAGCAACTTGTCCCAGCAACTGAATTCACGGCGGCGACTTATCAACGCCGTGCTTTTCGTCCTCCCTTTGAACTGCCTAAAGAAGCCATTGTGCAAAACCAACCCTTGGTCAAGAAAGACTGTTGGCAACCCAGCGCCCGTTCTCGTAATGGCAAGTTAGAGAAGTACCCGCTGAGTAAGCTTCGTTTAAGAGGCGTGATGGGCAGTGGATCAAGCGTGTTCGGCTTAGTGCAAACACCCAAAGGCAACGTGGTAAACATCAAGAAAGGCCAGTTTATCGGCTTAAACAATGGCCGAGTTACTAAGGTGACGAGCCAATACGTTCAGATTAATGAAACTCTTCCAGATGGCTTAGGTTGTTGGCATAAGCGCAACGTTAGGCTGGCTCTGAAGTAAACCAATGTCACATGATGTGGATATGAGATGTAAATATGATTAAAGGAATAAGTGGATTAGTGAGCAAGGCTCTACAAGGTTTTGCTGTGTCTGTGATGTTGGTTGTTAGCGTGCTCAGCCATGCCGAGAGCTTACCGAACAAATTGGAGAATATTGATTTTAGGGTCAATAAGGATAAAGACGCCGTCATCATTATTGAGCTGGCGACCAGCACAGCAGTGGTGGATGTTCAACGAGCTCAGGAAGGGTTAAGTATCGAGCTAATCAATACTCAAGTTGATGATGACAAGCTCTACCTGCTGGATGTGAAGGATTTCGCTACCTTGGTTGAAGGCATTGAAGTCTATAAAGAGACACCAAGCACTCGGCTTCTAGCGACGATTAGCAATGACTATCAGTATGAATACAACCTAAAGGGGCGCTTTATTGAGGTGGTGATCAGCAAACCGGTGCTCGATGAAGCGACCAAAGAAAAAAGCGTTCTAGAGAAAGAGGGCAAGCTGATATCGATTAACTTCCAGGATATCCCGGTACGAAATGTCCTGCAACTGATTGCCGATTACAACGACTTCAATCTCGTGGTGTCTGATTCGGTAGCCGGAAACCTGACGTTACGCTTAGATGGCGTACCTTGGCAGCAAGTTCTCGACATTATCTTGCAAGTTAAAGGCTTGGATAAGCGTGTTGATGGCAATGTTATCTTGGTCGCGCCGAAAGCGGAGCTCGACCTTCGAGAGCAACAAGCGTTAGAGAAATCGCGCTTAGAAGAGGAGTTAGGGCAGCTTAAATCGGAAATCATCAAGATTAACTTTGCTAAGGCCACCGACATTGCTGACATGATTGGCGGTGAAGGTGCGGTCAGCATGTTGTCCGATCGTGGTTCAATTACCATTGATGAGCGCACCAACTCACTGCTTATTCGTGAATTGGAAGAAAACATTGCCGTGATCAGAGGCATCATTGAATCGCTAGACATTCCCGTGAAGCAAGTACAGATAGAGGCGCGTATTGTCACTGTTACCGAGGGTAACCTAGATGAGCTTGGCGTGCGCTGGGGCGTTTCCTCAACCAACGGAAGCTTCACCGTTGGCGGTTCAATCGAAGGCAACCACCCATCAGCGATCACGCCGTATGACGACGATAGCGGCAGCAGCGTGATTGATGACTATCTCAACGTCAATTTAGGGGCAACATCGCCGAACGCCTCGAGTATTGCATTTCAGGTGGCCAAGCTGGGCTCAGATACCTTGCTTGATCTTGAACTGTCGGCACTGCAACAAGAGTCGAAAGCTGAAATCATTTCCAGCCCACGCTTAATCACCACCAATAAAAAGCCCGCTTATATTGAGCAAGGTACTGAAATTCCTTACTTAGAGTCATCTTCAAGTGGCGCTACGTCGGTCGCATTTAAGAAAGCGGTATTGAGTCTTAAGGTGACACCGCAGATCACACCCGACAATCGTTTGGTATTGGATTTGAGCGTGACTCAAGATAGGCCTGGGCAAGTGGTAAAAACCGGAACCGGTGAAGCAGTCGCAATTGACACGCAAAGGATAGGGACGCAAGTGCTTGTTAATAATGGTGAAACTGTCGTGCTTGGTGGGATATTTCAGCACAGCGTGAGCAGTACAGTGGATAAAGTTCCTCTGTTGGGAGACCTGCCAGTTTTGGGTGCATTGTTCCGTCGTAGCTATGAAAATGTGGGTAAAAGTGAACTACTTATTTTTGTCACACCCAAAGTTGTGATTCAGTAATGAACAATTAGATTAAAAATAAAGTTGCATTAGTGGCACCTAACCTTGATAATTTCGGGTCTTATCACGAATTATCTGTGAGGAATCGGTGCCACGGGCCTTTTAATTTCAGTACTTGTACTGACCTACCTTGTGGCGATGTCATTGAATTAACGTTGTAAATTACTGCTAAAAACATGGCTGAGAAACGCAATATTTTTCTTGTTGGCCCAATGGGCGCCGGCAAAAGTACAATTGGTAGACACCTAGCTTCCCAACTTCATATGGAGTTTCTAGACTCTGACACTGTGATCGAAGAGCGCACTGGCGCAGACATCGCATGGGTTTTTGATGTTGAGGGCGAAGAAGGTTTCCGTAAGCGCGAAGAATCTGTAATCAATGATCTGACAGAAGAACAAGGTATTGTTCTTGCGACAGGTGGTGGTTCAGTGTTGAGCAAAGAAAACCGTAACCGTCTATCTGCACGAGGCATTGTTGTATACCTAGAGACAACAATTGAAAAGCAACTTGCTCGCACTAACCGCGACAAGAAACGCCCTCTACTTCAAACAGACAACCCGCGTGATGTGCTAGAAGATCTAGCTGTATCTCGCAACGCACTATACGAAGAAGTGGCGGACTACACAGTTCGTACTGACGACCAAAGTGCAAAAGTGGTAGCCAACCAGATCGTAAAAATGCTAGAAGAACGTTAAGTTCATTTTTTTCGGAGAGCAAACCCATGGAACGGATTACGGTCAATCTAGCTGAGCGTAGCTACCCTATCTCTATTGGCGCCGGGTTATTTGAAGACCCGGCGTACCTTTCTTTTTTATCAGGCAAACAGAAAGTTGTTGTTATCAGTAATGTGACAGTAGCGCCTCTTTATGCAGATAAAATTTTATCGCTATTGGATCAAGTAGGCTGTCAGACATCTCTTCTCGAGCTGCCAGACGGTGAACAGTACAAAACCCTTGAAACGTTCAATTCAGTGATGAGCTACATGCTTGAAGGAAATTACAGCCGCGATGTGGTGGTGATTGCTTTAGGTGGTGGTGTAATCGGTGACTTGGTCGGTTTTGCTGCCTCTTGTTACCAGCGCGGTATTGATTTCATTCAAATCCCGACGACCCTTCTTTCTCAAGTGGACTCTTCTGTTGGTGGTAAAACCGCAGTAAACCATCCTCTTGGTAAGAATATGATCGGCGCTTTTTACCAACCGAAATCTGTGATCATCGATACTAACTGTTTATCAACGCTTCCAGAGCGTGAGTTTGCAGCTGGCATTGCTGAGGTGATCAAATACGGCATCATTTACGATGAAGCCTTCTTTGATTGGTTGGAGCAGAATCTAGAGAAACTTTATCAACTTGATGAAGAAGCACTGATTACCGCGATTGCTCGTTGTTGTGCAATTAAGGCTGAAGTGGTGGCTCTAGATGAAAAAGAGTCAGGAATCAGAGCGTTATTGAACCTAGGTCATACATTTGGTCATGCGATTGAAGCAGAACTAGGCTATGGTAATTGGCTACATGGTGAAGCTGTGTCGTCAGGCACTGTAATGGCAGCTAAAACAGCTCAATTACAGGGACTGATCTCTCAGCAGCAACTTGAGCGAATTATTTCTATACTCAAGAATGCGAAACTACCAATCCATACGCCAGAAAGCATGTCTTTTGAAGACTTTATGAAGCACATGATGCGCGATAAAAAAGTGCTGTCTGGTCAGTTGCGTTTGGTATTACCAACAAGTATTGGTACTGCTGAAGTGGTTGCTGATGTGCCTCAAGACATCATTAAACAAGCGATCGATTTCTGCCGTACTCTTTAAATTTGGTTGTGAGGTTGCCTAGCTAAACTCTAGGCAACTGAAGCGTTTTACTGATCGATCTTATCAGTAGGGATCCCCAATGAGTTTGGCTCATGAATTAAGAGTATTAGAGTTAGAATCTCAAGTTGAGCTGCTAGAGCGCTTACAGCTTTTGACTAACTTTGGTTCAAACCTTGTGACGGTGGCTGGCAAAGCTGGCTCTGGCCGATCTTGGTTAGCTCAGCGTTATCTTGAAGCATGGTCGACAGAAAAAAATCAGTGTTTACTGCTTTGTCATCCAAGCCAAGACGATCAACAACGCCGTGCGCTTATTCTTAGCCAAATTGTTTCTGACCCCCTGTTTAATCAACATGATTCTTTATCGGATAGCCTGACAAGGCTACTGGATGGAGAACCGTGTAATGTGGTTATCGTCGTTGATGATGCCCAACGACTTTCTGAGCTATTGGTATCCGAATTATGGATGTTGGTACTGGAAGCTCAATCAAACCCTCAATGGACGATCAATATCGTTCTCTTCTCGGAACCTGGCCACTTAGATACGTTATTAACGCGTTTGAGTTACGGTCAGCAACACAAGCCTATCGATCTTGAGATCGATGACCTTTCGCAACCAGAAGCTGAACATTTCTTTGAATCACTGGTGATTCGATATGTTGATGATGAGTCTGAAACTCGCGTGCGACGTGCGTTTAATAAAGCGCAACCTCTGCCCGGTGAGTTAATGGCTTTAGGAGAATTGAAAGTGGAAAAAAGGATTATTATTCGCTCAATTATTGGCTCACCCATCAATATCTCGATTGTGGTGGCCTTGCTGTTGATTTTAATTGGTGGTGGTTATTGGTGGATGTTCAGTCAACCAACACCAGACGATAAAGCGCAGTCTCTTATCGCACCGATTGAACAGACGGCTATTCCAACCTTTGAAGTGGAAAGCGGCACTGAACAAACTGGTGTTGATGGATCTATTGATTCTGAAGCTGAAACCGACATGAGTTACCAAGGTGCCGATGATGATAGTTCGTCTCTGCCACCGACTGTCGTTGAAGATACCGCGAGTGTTGGAGAAGTCGAACAAGATCAGCAGCGTGTTGTGATCACCTCTGATGTGGTTGATGCCTTGCTTGATGATAAACCTGAAAGCGCTGATACCAGTACGATTGATGCTGCTGTTGAAGAAAACACAGGTGCAGCGGTGAGTTCGCAGTCAGATGCAGACAAAGTGGAGTCACAGCCTTCAACCGATGAAACAGCAGACCTAACCCAGTCCACACCACCGACGCAGAAAATCACATTCTCATTTTCTCGCGAAGAGTTACAAGCTATCTCTCCGCGAGCTTATACTTTGCAGTTGAGTGCGATGACCTCATTGGACGACGTCCAATCTTTCATTGAAGAGTATGACCTTGAGAACAAGGTTCGTATTTACCCAACACTTCGCAACGACACCAAGTGGTTTATTATCACTTATCAAGATTACCCAACGATTCAAGTGGCGAGAGACGCGGTAAGTGCGTTATCAAAACCCCTTCAACAGTTGGAACCTTGGGCAAAATCGATGAATCAAGTGCATCGAGAGATAGAACGTGCGAAATAACCCTGAGCTTAGCCTCAAAATATGTTACATTCCGCAGCCTTATTTTTGAGTTGATAGATAGAGCAGTAAATGAAAAAGCAGCGTGCCTTTCTAAAATGGGCTGGTGGTAAATATGGCCTAGTTGAAGACATCCAACGTCACCTGCCACCTGCTCGTAAATTGGTAGAACCGTTTGTCGGTGCCGGCTCAGTATTTCTGAATACTGACTTTGAACAGTACCTGCTTGCAGATATCAATCCCGATCTTATCAACCTGTACAACCTGCTTAAAACCGATCCTGAAACTTATATCACGGAAGCGAAGCGCTGGTTCTGTCCTGAGAACAACCGTAAAGAAGCCTTCTTAGATATTCGCGCTGAGTTCAATGGTACAGATAACGTCATGTATCGTTCGTTGGCTTTCTTGTATATGAACCGATTTGGCTTCAATGGCCTATGTCGTTACAACAAGAAGGGCGGTTTTAACGTTCCATTTGGTTCTTATAAAAAACCTTACTTCCCAGAAGCTGAGCTGGAATTTTTTGCCGAGAAAGCGAAAAAAGCCACCTTCGTCTGTGAGGGATACCATGAAACCTTTAGCCGCGCGCGCAAAGGCTGTGTGGTTTACTGCGATCCTCCATACGCACCACTGTCGAACACGGCAAACTTTACCTCTTACGCAGGTAATGGCTTTAGCTTAGATGACCAAGCTGCACTGGCGGATGTTGCTGAAAAAGCAGCGATGGAACGCGGTATTCCTGTTTTGATTTCAAACCACGATACGACGTTAACTCGTCGCTTATATCATGGTGCGGAGTTGAACGTGGTTAAGGTGAAACGTACCATCAGCCGTAATGGCGCTGGCCGTAATAAAGTTGATGAGCTATTGGCGCTTTTCCATAAAGAGAAAAACCAGCAGCACGCATCAGCGGAACAGTAATGGTCAGAATATCCGCCAAACTCATTAAATTGAGTGACCAACGGATACTTTCTTAAACTAATCTTTCGAACTGCTAGGATCTGCTTAGGTGCTTAGGTAGAATTGCACACCAAATAGTCTTGGGATTGAGTCTTGTATTTGTGTATGAGATGTCACCAAGGCGGTGATATTCGCAATTTACTCACTCTTAAGAGGTTTGGTATGAAAGATTTTCTAATCGCTCCATCGATTTTGTCTGCAGATTTTGCTCGTCTTGGTGAAGACGTAGAAAAAGTACTCGCAGCTGGTGCTGATGTTGTGCACTTCGATGTGATGGACAACCACTACGTACCTAACCTGACTTTTGGCGCGCCTATCTGTAAAGCGCTGCGCGACTACGGTATTACGGCTCCTATCGATGTTCACCTTATGGTTAAACCAGTGGACAGCATCGTGCCTGAGTTTGCTAAAGCCGGCGCATCAATGATTACCTTCCACGTTGAAGCATCAGAGCACATCGATCGCACTCTACAGCTAATCAAAGAGCACGGCTGTAAAGCGGGTGTAGTTCTTAACCCTGCAACGCCGCTTTCTTGCCTAGATTACATCCTAGGCAAAGTAGACATGATTCTACTGATGTCTGTGAACCCAGGCTTCGGCGGTCAATCTTTCATTCCTCACACGCTAGATAAACTACGTGCTGTTCGTAAGCTAATTGACGAATCAGGCCGTGACATTCGCCTTGAGATTGATGGCGGCGTGAAGGTGGATAACATCCGTGAAATCGCAGAAGCGGGCGCAGATATGTTCGTTGCGGGTTCAGCTATCTTCAATCAACCAGATTACAAAGAAGTGATTGATGAGATGCGTGCAGAGCTTGCAAAAGTAAACGCATAATCGTAAAACTACAGATAGATTGAATATTAAGGGGCTAATTTGCCCCTTTTTTACGTCTTATAGCTCAACTCATAAGACGAACATAATAAATAGGAAAGTAAGATGTCATTAAGCTCAATAAAACTGATCGCCTTTGATTTGGATGGAACCTTGTTAGACAGCGTGCCTGATTTGGCCGTTGCTGCAGACCAAGCTTGTCAGGAGTTGGGCTTCCCTTCAGTGAGTGAAGAACAAGTTCGCGACTACGTAGGTAATGGTGCTGATGTTCTTATCGGACGCTCACTCAGCCGTAACCTGACGGTTGACCCAAGCCTAGAGCCAGAACTACTAAAAAAAGCGCGCATCCTGTTTGATGATTTCTACGAGCAAGGCGGTCACAAGCTCAGCCACCTTTACCCATCGGTTAAAGAGACGTTGGCTGAGCTGGATAAAGCGGGTTTCACTATGGCGCTGGTCACCAACAAGCCTTCGAAGTTTGTACCAGACGTTCTGGCGCAACACGGTATTGATAAGTACTTTGTTGATGTGTTGGGTGGCGACTCTTTCCCAGAGAAAAAACCGAACCCAGTCGCGCTGAACTGGTTGCTAGAAAAGCACAATGTTAAAGCGGAAGAGATGCTGATGGTTGGCGATTCAAGCAACGACATTAAGGCGGCTAAGAATGCAGGCTGTCACTCGTTTGGTCTGACTTACGGTTATAACCACGGCGAGCCGATTTCAGCATCAAACCCTGACTATGTCGCGGATAACGTCGCGCAATTACTAGATGTCGTTCTAGTTTCAGCATAAAGCGGACAAAAGTTAGCTAACCTACTAGCAAAATACTTATCAATGAGTACACTGGATGAGCCGTACAGAAGAGCTGTGCGGCTTTTCTATATTTAAGTTAAGAAGCTAAGCGTTCAATAAACTTAGCGAATAAGCAAAGGAATTAAAACCATGAGCAAGCCCATCGTATTGAGTGGTGTTCAACCATCTGGTGAACTAAGTATCGGTAACTACTTGGGTGCTCTACGTCAATGGCAACAGATGCAAGATGATTACGATTGCCAATACTGTGTTGTAGACCTTCACGCAATTACGGTTCGCCAAGACCCGAAAGCACTGCATGAAGCGACTCTAGACGCACTAGCAATCTGTCTTGCTGTCGGTGTTGATCCAAAGAAGAGCACGCTATTTGTTCAGTCACACGTACCAGAGCATGCTCAACTTGGTTGGCTTCTTAACTGTTACACGCAAATGGGTGAACTGAGCCGTATGACTCAGTTTAAAGATAAGTCTGCACGTCACTCAAACGACGTAAACGTAGGCCTATACGACTACCCAGTGTTGATGGCTGCAGACATCCTGCTTTACGGTGCTCACCAAGTTCCTGTAGGTAGCGACCAGAAACAACACTTAGAGCTAGCGCGTGATATCGCAACTCGCTTTAACAACATCTACGGTCCTGAAACGCCAATCTTCCAAGTACCAGAACCTTACATTCCAACAGTGAATGCACGTGTAATGAGCCTACAAGATGCGACGAAGAAGATGTCTAAGTCAGATGATAACCGTAAGAACGTGATTACTCTGCTAGAAGAGCCTAAGTCGATCATCAAGAAGATCAACAAAGCGCAAACCGATGCAGAAACACCACCACGCATTGCTCACGATTGGGAAAACAAAGCGGGTATCTCTAACCTAATGGGTCTTTACTCGGCAGCGACGGGTAAAACGTTCGAAGAGATCGAAGCGCAGTACCAAGGCGTTGAAATGTACGGTCCATTCAAGAAAGACGTAGGCGCAGCATTAGTTGAGATGCTTGAGCCTATTCAAGCTGAATACCACCGCATCCGTGCTGACCGTGCTTACATGGACGCAGTAATGAAAGCCGGTGCTGAAAAAGCCTCTGAGCGTGCTGCAGTGACACTGAAAAAAGCATACGAAGCAGTAGGTTTTGTTACTCGTCCATAGGGTGAACTAACACAACTCACTTGAGAATTTGAGCCCAAAGTAGCTTCTGTTTACTTTGGGCTTTTTAATGCCCATTCCATTTACCTTCCTCGAAAACCCCTTGTTTGAATTGATAATTTACGCAGTATCTGACTGGCATATCCATCATGTTAATGCTGTGAAGGTGATCTTATTCAGCACTTCTGGGCTTTATAAATTCATACTCATTTCTATATATGTTGGAAATATATAACGTGCCAAATAATTGATGATTCCAAAGTGATAAGTTCCTCATTTTCTTGCCAACTGACTTATTCCTTTCATAAATAAACCTGATAGTTACCACAAAATACATGACTGCCCATAGATGGCAGTGACTATAACTCGATGAACTCAGGTGAAACGGATGGCTCTTTTACACAAACCTTCATTGCTAGCAGTGGCAATTGGTAGCTTGTTAACTACAAGCGCACACGCTGATTTGTTTATTTCACAATATGTGGAAGGCGGCAGCTATAACAAAGCGGTTGAGATCGCCAATAACGGCGATAGCAGCATTAGTTTAGATGGTTACTCATTGGCGAAATCTGCCAATGGCAACGGATCATGGGGTGCCACTTTACCTTTAGATGGCCACGTTTTAGCACCCGGTGAAGTACTCGTGGTCGCACATTCTAGTGCGAGTGATGAGATTAAAGCTCAAGCTGACATCATTAATGCCTCTATCGCCAATCATAACGGTGACGACCCGCTGGCTATCTTGAATTCAGACGGCTCGGTACATGATGTTGTTGGTTTGATGGGCGATGTGGACTGGGGCAAAGATGTTACTTTGGTTCGTGCGACACAAACACCTTCTGCGACGTTTGATGCTTCACAATGGGTATCGCTACCCAAAGACAGCATTGAAGGCCTAGGTTCACTAGACAGTGTTGAACTGCCAGAAGCGTTCACTTGTACACAAGATGGCTCTGACCCAGTATTCACCACCATTCAAGAAATCCAAGGTGAAGGCGCAACATCGCCATTCATCGATGGCTACCCGTACATCACCGACGATGAGTACTTCGTCAAAGGTGTGGTAAGTGCGGTAACAACAGGCCTAACCAAAGGCTTCTACTTGCAAGCACTTGAGGATGATTTCAACTCAAGCACTTCTGAAGGCCTATTTATTCATACCAACCAGTCGAGCTCAGAACTGGCTGCGGGCGACGTTGTGTGTGTGAAAGGCAAGGTTCAAGAATACTACAGCCACACTCAGCTAAAAGTTGAAAACAACCAATGGCTAAAACAGGGCGAGCAGCAGGCACCTGAAGCAACGGCGATAGAAGCGCTAGACAGTGATGAGAACTTCGCTGCAACGCTAGAACGTTACGAAGGCATGTTGGTGAAAACAACCGAAGCACTAGACATGCGTGTGACACGTACCTTTGGTTATGACTACGCCGGTCGTCGTAACAACATGGTACTGGCGCATGAGCGTATTAACATGCAGCCAAACCAGCTTTTCGCCGCGGGATCTGACGAAGCGAAGCAGCAAACTGAAGACAACGCTGATCGTCGTCTTTTCGTTGAAACCGATCAAAAAGCAGCTGATGGACAAGTCCCTTTTTATCCAGATTTTGGCCGCACTGATATCGACCAAGATGGCTCGACCGAAGACTACATCCGCATTGATGACACCATTGTTGGTCTAGAAGGTGTGTTGACTTACAGCTACGGTGAGTACCGTTTAATTGCGACCAACCAGATCTCGGCTGAAAACTTCGTTCGTAACGATCCGCGTACCGACAAACCAGACATGGATGAAGGCGACCTACGTATCGCGACCTTCAACGTATTGAACTACTTTAACTCTCCATTTGGTGGCGACGCGAATCAGCACGGTAATAACCGTGGCGCGAACACCATCACTGAGTTTGAAATGCAGCAAGAGAAGATTGTGAACGCGATTCTTCGCTTAGATGCAGACATTATTGGCTTGATGGAAATTGAGAACAACGGCTTTGGTGAAGGTTCAGCGATTCAACAACTTGTGAACCAACTGAATGATCGTATTGAGCGTAAGAAAGACCGTTATACCTTTGTGGCTGTCGACTCGAACGAAGATGGCGTAACCAACGAGATGGACTCGATTGGTACTGACGTAATCACAACGGGTGTTATCTACCGTAAGAAGGTGGTGAAGCTTAAAGACAGCCGTGTTATCGCGATGCCAAGCCAACAAGCACCTGAGGTGTTAGACGATTCAGGCAAGGTGATTGAAGACGGTAAGAACTACCAACGTGACTCATTGGCGCCAACCTTTAAAGTTAAAGGCACCAAAGAGAAACTTACCGTAGCGATCAACCACTTTAAATCGAAAGGCTCTAAGTGTTGGGAAGATGCAGCACCAGTTGAACAGGGCGGCCAAGGTGGCGTTGATGCCGATAAGCAAGGTTCATGTGAGAACTTCCGTGTTGCTGCGGCAGTTGCATTGGGTGAAGCGCTAGACGGCATCAAAGGCCATAAAGTGATTCTGGGGGATATGAACTCGTACGGCATGGAAGATCCAATGCTGGTGCTAACCGATTACTCGGAAGAGAAATACGGTAAGCAGATCAAAGCAGCTCGTAATACCTACATTGATGGTGTTGAGCAGTTTGGTGATAGAGGTGCGGTGATTATGAAGAACTACGGTTATATCAATGCTGTGGCTCAAAAGCACCCAGACAGCTGGAGCTACTCATACAATGATGAAGTTGGCGCTCTGGACCACCTGCTGATCAGCGACAGCCTGAAAGATAGGGTTGTCGATGCTACCGATTGGCACATTAACGGTGGCGAATCGACGTTGTTTGACTACAACGAAGAGTACAAAGGCGACCTACCTAAGTACCAAGATCACTTCCGTTCATCGGATCATGATCCTGCAGTTCTTGAGCTGCGAGTAGGTGGCTCATTTGGCTTCGGTGCTCTGATGTCACTATTTGGCTTAGCAATGTGGCGTCGTCGCAAATAGCTCAATCACAAATAGATAGGCTTGCTATACAAGTAAGCCAATTCAGATAACTTAGCGCTATCTGTAAACAATTAAGGTCAACTTAGGTTGGCCTTAATTATTGGCGAAATGCAGTTTCCACTTGCCTTTCGCCATGGGTATTGCACAATACCGCCCCTATATCTCCCAATCCTTTAGTATTTAGCAAACGATTTCGACCCATGTTACTTATCATCGATAACTACGACTCTTTTACCTATAACTTGTATCAGTATTTCTGTGAGTTAGGGGTAACTGTAAAAGTTGTTCGCAACGATGAGATTGATATTGCAGGCATCGAAGCGCTAAATCCTAGCCATCTTGTTATCTCGCCGGGTCCATGTACGCCCGATGATGCGGGAATTTCGCTACAGGTGATTGAACACTTCGTTGGTAAGCTGCCGATCTTAGGTGTGTGTCTTGGTCATCAAGCCATTGCTCAAGTCTTTGGTGGTGAAGTGGTGAGAGCCAGACAAGTGATGCACGGTAAAACCTCGTCGATCCGCCATAACGGTAAGAGTGTTTTTCAAGGTCTCAATAACCCTCTGACTGTGACTCGTTACCACTCTTTAGTGGTGAAAAACGGCACATTACCAGATTGTTTTGAGCTGACGTCTTGGACAGAATTTGAAGATGGCAGCATGGATGAGATCATGGGTTATCAACATAAAACCTTGCCGATTGATGCCGTCCAATTTCACCCTGAATCGATTAAAACAGAGCAAGGACACCAGCTTCTCGCTAACTTCCTAGCACGCTGAGTGTTTAAATTTGACCCTTTCTCCGTCTAAATAAGCCAGTTAAACGTATTCCACTACCCGTTAAGCGTTTAAATTCGGGCGCTACGCGTCTTCATCCCTCTGACGCCGATCACTTTTTATAACATTTCTCCCTCGTCAGGCTAAGTTTTTAGCCTATGCAAAATTATTCGCGTTATTTCGTCTCGAACCCAATATACCGCAATGCCAGTAAGGCTTTGCTGTTGCTGGTTATACGTTTAGGTAAAAAAAGCTTCATAAAACAGATTAATTGATGCATAAATAGTCATAGGTAGTGACGTTTAGCTGGTTGTAAGGGATGGCTAAAGAATAATCTACTATTGAAAAGGTTAATTAAATGTAAATATAATGCTGCAGCGGGATTATGGCGAGACAAAATATCTTTGTCTCACTTATGAACCATTACGCTTATTTGCGAAGCTTGCGGTATCGAGAAGGAATGTACGATGACAGTGGAAAATAAAGTAGAACGTAGTCTGTTTAATGAGGTGATGGTGCCTTGTTATAACCCAATGGAAATGATCCCAGTAAAAGGGGAAGGCGCACGCGTTTGGGACCAACAAGGCCGAGAGTATATCGACTTTGCTGGTGGTATCGCTGTGAGCTGTTTGGGTCACTGTCACCCAGCAATGGTTAATGCTGTTACCGAGCAAGCAAACAAGATTTGGCATCTAAGTAACGTGATGACCAACGAACCTGCACTGCGTCTAGCGAAAAAACTAACAGATGTATGTTTTGCAGAAAAAGTATTCTTTGCAAACTCTGGCGCGGAAGCGAACGAAGCAGCTCTAAAGCTAGCTCGTCGTTGGGCGGCGGATGTTCACGGTCCTGAGAAATCTGAAATCATTGCATTCAAACAAGGTTTCCACGGTCGTACTTTCTTTACTGTAACGGTTGGTGGTCAAGAAGCTTACTCTGATGGTTTCGGTCCTAAACCGGGCGATGTTACTCACCTGCCTTACAACGATATTGCAGCATTAGAAGCGCACATCTCTGATCGCACTTGTGCAATCATGATGGAACCTCTGCAAGGCGAGGGCGGTATCATCTCGCCAACTTCTGAATTCGTGAACATAGTTCGTGAACTGTGTGACAAACATAATGCACTGCTTATCTTTGATGAAGTGCAAACAGGTAATGGCCGTACTGGTAATTTTTACGCTTACCAAGGCCTAGGTGTGACACCAGATATCTTGAGCACGGCTAAATCACTGGGTGGCGGTTTCCCTATCGGTGCAATGCTGACGACTTCTGAACTGGCGACACACCTAAAAGTCGGTACGCACGGTTCTACATACGGTGGTAACCCACTGGCGTGTGCTGTTGCAGAAGCGGTTGTTGATGTGGTTAGCCAACCTGAAACATTAGCTGGCGTGAAAGAGCGTGAAGCATTGTTCCGTGATGGTCTTACTAAGATTAACGACAAGTACCAAATCTTCAGTGAAGTTCGTGGTAAAGGCCTACTACTAGGTGCTGCGCTTAACGAAGAGTGGCAAGGCCGTGCACGTGACGTATTGGTAGCAGCAGGCGAACAAGGCTTGATGGTACTGGTTGCGGGTGCAAACGTGGTTCGTTTCACGCCATCACTGGTTATTACTACACAAGAAATTGAAGAAGGCTTATCGAAACTAGACAAAGCAATCGCTACGCTAGTTTAGCCTGAGCGGCGTCATAGGAATGATCGCCAATAGAGCGATCCCATGACGTTCTGCTAAAGGCCCAAGCTTCTGGTTTTGGGCCTATTTTGCATCTGGAGGGAATATTGATGCTAGTTGTTCGCCCAATAAAATTATCTGATTACGATGCGCTGCATACCTGCGCGGTTGAATCTGGTCACGGATTCACATCTCTTCCGGTTAACGAAGAACTGTTAACTAACCGTATTACTCACTCTGAATACAGCTTTGCCAAACAAGACGTGACTGAACCCGGTGATGAAGGCTACCTAATGGTTGGCTTTGATACCGAAACCGGTGAGGTTGCAGGTACCACGGGTATCGAAGCTTCAATCGGCTGGGATGTCCCGTTCTACTCGTACCACATCAGTAAAGTGGTTCACTCATCGCAGAAGCTTGGCGTAAATAACGTCGTTAAACTGCTGACTTTCGGTAATAACTACACCGGATGCAGTGAGATCTGCACACTGTTCTTGCGCCCGGCATTCCGTGGTGGATTGAATGGTCGTCTGATGTCTAAGTGTCGTTTCTTGATCATGTCTGAGCACCCAGAGCGTTTCTCGAAAACGATTTTTGCTGAGATGCGTGGTGTATCGGATGCAGAAGGTAACTCTCCTTTCTGGCAATGGCTGCAAGAGCACTTCTTCTCTATTGATTTCACGCTTGCCGATTACCTAACCGGTATTGGTAAA
This sequence comes from Vibrio sp. 1CM23M, assembly GCF_023161755.1. Taxonomy (NCBI): domain Bacteria; kingdom Pseudomonadati; phylum Pseudomonadota; class Gammaproteobacteria; order Vibrionales; family Vibrionaceae; genus Vibrio; species Vibrio sp. 1CM23M. The sequence continues at coordinate 21,457 of NZ_JALNTR010000009.1, read as the reverse complement.
AAAGGCTTCATTGCAGACCTAATGCCGAAGCTACCTATCTACGTGAACCTACTGAGCAAAGAAGCTCAAGCGGTAATCGGAGAGGTACATGACAATACGCGTCCTGCACTTAAGTTGCTGGAACGTGAAGGTTTCACCAACCGTGGTTATGTCGACATCTTTGATGCAGGCCCAACGGTTGAGTGTGATCTAAGAAACATCGAATCTGTGCGTTACTCAATTCGAGCGCAGGTTCAAATTGCAGAGCACTCTAGCTCTAAAGACTTCCTAATTGGTAATACCTCGTTTGAGAACTTCCGCGCAGTAGCCGCGAAAGGTGCGTATGACCAAGCAAGCGACACAGTGATTTTATCATCTGAAGTAGCAAGCGCTCTTGAAGTAAAAGAAGGCGAATTCGTTCGCATGTTGGCTCAGTAAGAGCGGCGATTATCTGTCGAAGATTTTAAGGATAGAAGTATGACTCAGTGGATAGCAGGACAGTGGGTGGCAGGTCAAGGTGACGCCATGACATCAGTAAGCCCATACAACAATGAAGTAGTGTGGCAGGGTGATAGCGCAACACCAGCACAGGTTGAATCTGCAGTAGCAGCAGCTCGTGAAGCCTTCTTGGTTTGGAAAAAACTGAGCTTTGCAGAGCGTGAAGCGATTGTGTTGAACTTTGCTGAGAAAGTTAAAGAGAACAGCGAAGAGATCGCGCAAATTATCGCAAAAGAGACGGGTAAACCGATTTGGGAAACTCGCACTGAAGCGGGCGCAATGGCGGGCAAGATTGCTATTTCTATCCGTGCTTACCACGAGCGTACTGGTGAAGCTTCACGTGAAGCGGCGGGCAACCAGATTGTACTTCGTCACCGTCCATTAGGCGTGATGGCGGTATTTGGTCCTTATAACTTCCCAGGTCACCTACCAAACGGTCATATTGTTCCGGCGCTGCTATCGGGTAATACCGTGGTATTTAAGCCTTCAGAGCAGACACCTTGGACGGGTGAGTTTGCGATGAAGCTATGGCAAGAAGCGGGTCTTCCTGCTGGCGTAATCAACCTAGTACAAGGCGCTAAAGAGACAGGTATCGCACTAGCCGATGCTAAAGGTCTTGATGGCGTGCTGTTCACAGGTAGTGCAAATACCGGTCATATCCTTCACCGTCAATTCGCGGGCCAACCGGGTAAGATGCTAGCGCTAGAGATGGGTGGTAATAACCCTATGGTGATCAGTGACCAATTTGGTGATGCTGACGCGACGGTTTATACCATTATTCAATCGGCTTTCATCAGTGCGGGTCAACGTTGTACATGTGCACGTCGCTTGTATGTTCCCGTTGGAGAGAAGGGCGATCAACTGCTGGATAAGCTCGTTGCTGCTACCTTGAAGATTCGTGTTGATCAGCCATTCGCTGAGCCAGCACCCTTCATGGGCCCACAAATCTCTGTCGCTGCGGCTAAGTTCATTCTGGACGCGCAAGCTAATCTGCAATCGCTAGGTGGTGTCAGCCTAGTCGAAGCAAAAGCGGGTCAAGCGGCGTTTGTTTCTCCGGGTATTATCGATGCAACCAACATTGCTGAATTGCCAGATGAAGAGTACTTCGGTCCATTACTGCAAGTGGTTCGTTACCAGTCACTAGAGCAAGCGGTTGAACTGGCTAATGATACACGTTTTGGTTTGTCTGCGGGTCTTGTATCAACAGATGATTCTGAATGGGAATACTTCGTTGACCATATCCGTGCGGGTATTGTTAACCGTAACCGTCAGCTAACAGGCGCAAGTGGTGATGCACCGTTTGGTGGTCCGGGTGCTTCAGGCAACCTACGCCCAAGTGCTTACTATGCGGCGGACTACTGTGCTTATCCTATGGCTTCAATGGAAGGCGGTGAAACTCAACTTCCAGCAACGTTTAGCCCAGGTATTGAGCTTTAATTTAGGCTAATGAGCACTAGTCTCATGCGTTAAGTTTGAAATAGGAAGTGGTGTTATCGCTTCCTTTTTCTATCACGTCCGACACCTAGATTGGGCGGTAGATAATAATAGAAAAAGTATGTCACAGGCTGATGGCTGCTGACTCTGTGTCTCAGCCTCTCCCTTTCTAATCCAAATTACTAGCTTGCTAGAACCTCTGACAAGGAGTCACCATGACGCCCGATCTACTCTTTAAATCACTTTGGGACGATTACATACACAGGCTTTGTCCATCGGCAGAGAAAGTACATCACTTGCTGAAAGAAGACGAAGCGCTGATTAATGATCACATTGCACTGCGTACTTTCAATGTTGCTCCTTTGGGTATTGAAACACTAGCGAAGCCTTTCCTAGAGTTAGGCTATAAAGCGTGTGGCGACTACTTGTTTGAGAGCAAGAAGTTGGTGGCTAAGCATTACGAGCACCCAGATCCAAAACAACCAAAAGTGTTCATTAGTGAGTTGAAGGTAGAAGAGTGTTCAAGTGACCTGCAGCAGATCGTTGCTAAGTTGGTTGAGCAAGTGGATGCAAGCAAGCTTCAAGGTCATGAGTTCTTGTTTGGCGGTCGTCTTTGGGATTTGAGCTTCGCGGATTTCCAAGTGCTGGTAAAAGAGAGTGAATACGCGTCTTGGCTAGCGGCTCATGGATATGGAGCTAACCACTTTACGGTGAGTGTGAATCAGCTAAATAACTTCGATGAAGTGCAGGCGGTGAATGACTATCTGAGCGAGTCGGGCTTCACTATCAATGCATCTGGCGGTCAGGTTAAAGGCTCTCCAGAGGTCTTATTAGAGCAATCATCAACAATGGCAGACAAAGTCCCAGTTTCATTTATTGAAGGCAATGAGATGATTCCTGGCGGCTTCTATGAGTTCGCTAAGCGTTATGCGATGGTCAATGGTGAGCTTTACACAGGTTTTGTTGCAGCATCAGCTGACAAAATCTTTGAAAGCACCAACGGTTAAAGAAAGATACGAGAACGGATTTTGTCCTAGAGATGCGAGTACGCTTCGCTTCGAGACAGTTTGTGCTTGGAAGCTGTAGGTGTTTTATTCGCATCTAGCATCTGCTCTCTAGACCTTTAGAAAACAAAAAAGCCACCAAATTCGCATTTGGTGGCTTTCAAATTTTTGGCTCAGTTAATCGAGATTAACGAGTGCCGTATACCACGATAGTTTTACCGTGTGCAGAAATTAGGTTCTGCTCTTCTAGCATCTTCAAGATACGACCAACTGTCTCACGAGAACAACCAACGATCTGGCCAATCTCTTGACGAGTGATCTTGATTTGCATGCCGTCAGGGTGAGTCATTGCATCTGGCTGTTTCGCTAGGTTTAGTAGCGTTTGAGCGATACGACCTGTTACGTCAAGGAACGCTAAGTCACCAACCTTTTGGCTAGTTACTTGTAGACGGTTTGCCATTTGCGCTGAAAGGCGCATTAGGATATCTGGGTTCACTTGGATAAGTTGACGGAATTTCTTGAAAGAAATTTCAGCTACTTCACAAGGAGATTTAGCACGAACCCAAGCTGTACGCTCTTGGTCTTCTTCGAACAAGCCAAGCTCACCGATGAAGTCGCCTTGGTTTAGGTAAGAAAGAATCATTTCCTTACCTTCTTCGTCTTTGATAAGAACTGCCACAGAACCTTTAACGATGTAGTACAAGGTTTCTGCCTTTTCACCAGCATGAATCAAAGTACTTTTTGATGGGTACTTATGAATATGACAGTGTGAAAGGAACCACTCTAATGTTGGATCGGTTTGAGGTTTACCTAGAACCATAATATCTCACTTCCTCTGCAGGGTATGCTTGCCGCTTTCCGTATTTTAGCTAAGCCTGGATTGACTTGTAGGATAAGAGCACTCGTTGAGTGCTGCAAGCTATCTTGTGTTTCGTTTAAGAATAGTATCCTTTTTCAGGTACTATTTCTTGATTTTAATCGTGACCAAGCTACGATTTTTTACGCAAAATTGTGCACATGATCACGGTATGAAAAGTAATCAACCAGAATGTCGTTTTGTTAACCTATTTTTCCGGTTTCGATGAGTTGTTGCAGGATTGGCCTCACAATGAGCTCCATAGCAAAACTCATCTTGCCGCCTGGTACCACTAGCGTGTTATGACGAGACATAAACGAGCCATCAATCATAGCCAGAAGGTAGGGGAAATCGACGTTTTTGATACCACGCAAACGTATAACTACGAAGCTTTCGTCTAAACTTGGAATCCCTTTGGCGTTGAGTGGGTTCGATGTATCTACGGTTGGAACACGCTGAAAGTTGATGTGAGTACGCGAAAATTGCGGGGTAATGTAGTTAAGGTAATCATCCATTGAACGAACAATGGAGTCCATTACGGCTTCGCGTGAGTGGCCACGATCGCGGGTGTCACGAACGAACTTTTGAATCCACTCTAGGTTTACGATAGGTACCATGCCGATCAGCAAATCGACGTGTTGAGAAACGTTAATGTCGCCATCAACCACACCGCCGTGCAGGCCTTCATAAAACATCACATCGGAATTTTCAGGGATCTCTTGCCATGGCGTAAAGGTGCCCGGCATTTGATTGTAAGGCACGGCTTCATCGAAGGTGTGTAGGTAGTTACGTACTTTACCTGTGCCTTCGTTACCGTATTTACGGAAGAACTCTTCTAACGCACCAAAGTCGTTGGCTTGTGGACCAAAGTAGCTGATGTGCTTACCTTGCTCGCGCGCTTTACGGATCTCGACATCCATCTCTGGGCGAGTGAAGCGATGGAAACTATCCCCTTCAACCCAAGCAGCCTTCACGTCCATCATATTGAACATTTTACGGAAGGCTTCTGAGGTGGTGGTGGTGCCGGCTCCTGATGAACCCGTCACCGCAATAATTGGATGTTTAGCGGACATGACAACCCTTGTCTTTTGAGTAACTTACTTGTTAGCAATCGTTTACCACTATAACACGGCTCCTTTATGAGCGCAGCTTAGAAGCGTTTTGTGACCTGAATATCAACGGTTTCATGGAGCTCAGAAAACACGATGCTGACTTCTCCTGAAGCTAATTGATGTTTCACTTGGTCAATCTTGTTTTGCAGTGAAACCTCTACGTCGCCGTAGTCTGTGCCTTCACGCAGCACGAACTCTTTGATGAGGTTTTCCAGTGTCTCTGGCGCAATGTCTTGCCATGGGATGATCATAAATACTTCTCTCTTTTATGTTCATAAATAGGTTTATTGATGTAGAAATGCGTGTGCTTAGTAATGTTTTGCTTCTATTTACTAAGGCTCGGTCATTATGCCGAATCTTGGATACTTTCATAGTAGGCAGGCAAGGCTTCTTCTAACCAAAACCTTGGCTTGAGTGTGCTACCAGTAATAAACCCAACATGCCCGCCTTTTTGAAACAGTCGATAATCGATGTTATCGGGCAGAACGAACTTTGGGATCACATCATCGGTCATGAAAGGGTCGTCTTTGGCATGAATGATCTGGGTCGGTAGTTTGATCTTATTGAGTTTAGGCAGCGCAGAACATTGAGCATAATAATCTTGGGCATTTTTGAAGCCGTGCAGAGGCGCAGTGATTCGTTCATCAAACTCATACAGTTTGGTGATGTTCTTGATGGCTTCAGCGGTGATGCCAAGTTTTTCCTGTAGCAGGTTAACCTTTTTTAGCGCATTCGATTTTAGAGAGTTGAGTAGGTACTTCTTATAGAGCTTGGAGAAACCACGCTCAATGCGACTAGAGCAACACGCTAAGTCAAAAGGAGCAGATACGATGGTCGCCGCCGACAGCAATGGGTCGTCTGCGTACTCAGCCAAATAGTTCGCCAGCATGTTCCCACCCAAAGATATGCCAACCGCAACCTTAGGGTTATTCGGAAACTGGGCGTGCAGGTGTCTTAGGAAAAAACGCGCATCTTCGACTTCACCTGAATGGTAAGCGCGAGCCAGGCGATTGGGTTTTCCGCTGCAGCCTCTAAAGTGCATCATCACGGACAACCAACCATCTTTAGCAAACGCATTCATTAATCCATTGGCATAAGGGCTCTCAAAGCTACCTTCTAAACCGTGGAATAGAACGAATATCGGCTTGCTACTGCGATCATCCTTATTTGAGGTGTCACCGTCTGGTGATTCGCTCCAAGCAAGATCAAGAAAGTCACCATCGGGTGTTTCTAAGGTTTGCCAGTGAGGATGAAACAGCGCCTGCTTCCTAATAAACCGTGGCACTAAGGTTTGTAAGTGCGGATTAGAGAGACCAGCGGCTGCGGTAAATATTGTCATAAAAACGATCCATGCTTCTTTTATGGGCTTTGGTAAATGTCGAATTTGTAACGGAACGCCCACGTTTTTATTTGAGCTTGGTTGATTCTTGGCATAAGCGCAAGGCTTTCACTTATACGAGATTCAAAAACAGGCTGTAGGTAACCGGTTGAATAATATCAAGGTTAAGCTTGGATCTTGATTGAATAAAAAGGAAAGAGAACGAGCTAGGGCTGAGGTGCTGGTTCAGAAAAAGCGTCGTAGAGGTTTTCTGCCCCTAATAAACGACAGTACTGAAAAGCGAGCGGTGATTGCTGATTAGCGTACAGTTGTAGGGAGTTAATACAGTCGACAAGATCGGATTGTTGTTGCTTCTCAAGCTGTAACTCAAACTGCAAGGCTTCACGGTATAGCGAGTCGACAACGTGTGCTTTGAGGTGTTTACGTAGCTCTCGATAACTATGAAGCAGGGTTTCAGAGCGGCTCAAACACTGTTGAACTTTATGCCACTCTTCTTCTGCAAAAGACAATTGCTGCTCATCAAGCCATTTGAGAAGCAGCAGTAGATTGACGTTGCCGTGGAACTGGTTTTGCAAAGCTAGGCACGCATCCTTTACACCGCGCACACTGTAATACTGAAGGCTAAATTGCCATAGTCGTTCCAGTGTTAGTGATATTGGGGCGTGCTCTGGGCTCATAAGCTATCCATATCCTGTTCCATCTGCTCAAGCTCTTCTTGAGTGGACATCCAATCCATTTCAACTTCTTCTAGCTGTGACTTACTGCTCGCTTGGAGAGCGAGTACTTTATTCAGTTTAGCCTTATTTTCAGCTTCATACAGTGAAGTGTCGGATAATTCTTGCTCAGCTTCTTCAAGAGCCTGCGTTAATTTATCCATCTGCTTTTCAAATTGAGTCAGCTTTTTACGAAGTGGTGCCGTCAGTTTACGGAACTCGGCTTCTTTACGTTTCTGCTCTTTTTTCGCTGCTGCACTGTTGGCGCCGTCTTTGGCTGGTGCCAATGCTTGTGCTTCTTTGCGCTCAACTTTCTGCTGTTCGGTTAGCCACTTGTAGTAATCGCTTAAGTCACCATCAAACGGTGCTACTTGGCGGTCGTGTACAAGGTATAAATCATCGGTAGTCGCACGCAGTAGGTAACGGTCGTGCGATACGATAACCATTGCGCCTTCAAACGTCTGCAGGGCAAAAGTCAGCGCTTGACGCATGTCGAGATCCAAGTGGTTGGTTGGTTCATCGAGTAGCAACAGGTTCGGCTTTTGCCATACCAGTAGCGCTAATACCAAACGCGCTTTTTCGCCACCCGAAAATGGCGCCACCTTGTCGAGTGCTTTTTCACCTTGGAAGCCAAAGCTACCTAGGTAGTCACGCAGTTGTTGCTCGGTGTGCTTAGGGGCAATCTGCATCATGTGTTGCAGTGGTGTTTCTTCAGGGTGCAGAGTCTCTAATTGGTGCTGTGCAAAGTAACCAATCTTAACGCCTTGCGAATAACTCAGTTCACCGCCTTGCTGTTTCAGTTCGCCAGAAAGCAGTTTAATCAGTGTTGATTTACCAGCACCATTTCGACCAAGTAGACCAATACGGCTGCCCGGCACTAGATTCAAGCGAATCTTCTCTAGAATCAGGTTGTCATCGTAACCCGCAGAGACTTCGTCCATCATCATGATTGGGTTTGGTAGTGCGTCTGGTTCTCTAAACTCAAAGCTGAATGGGTTATCAAACTGAGCAGGCAGCACTTGTTCCATTTTCTCTAACGCTTTAATACGGCTTTGCGCTTGGCGAGCCTTTGACGCTTTATAACGGAAACGGTCAATGTAGCTCTGCATGTGAGACATCTGTTTCTGCTGCTTTTGGTACATCGCTTGTTGCAGAATCAGTTTTTGCGCTCGTTGGGTTTCGAACGATGAGTAGTTACCCGTGTACTCATTGAGCTGTTGATTTTCAACGTGCACGATGCGGTTGACGATAGGGTCTAAGAAGTCTCTATCGTGCGAGATAAGTACTAGTGTGCCAGGGTAGCTTTGTAACCAACGTTCTAGCCACATTACTGCGTCTAAATCCAAGTGGTTGGTAGGTTCATCGAGTAGCAATAGGTCACTGCGACACAGTAGGGCTTGCGCTAGGTTCAAACGCATACGCCAACCACCTGAGAATTGAGTCAGGTTCCATGTCATTTGTTCTTGGCTAAAGCCTAGGCCGTCCAGTAACTCGGCAGCACGTGCCTTGATGCTGTAACCACCAATGGTTTCAATCTTGCCATGGATCTCTGCTACCAATGTGCCGTTGTCGGCTTGTTCAGCTTTCTCTAGTTGATCTTCAAGGCCGCGGTATTCACGATCGCCATCAATCACGTATTCAATTGCTGTTCTTTCTAATGCAGGTGTTTCTTGAGCAACCCAAGCCATTTCCCAATGGGCTGGTTTACTGAATGAGCCAGCATCAATAGACAGTTCGTCCTTAATTAAGGCGAACAGCGTAGATTTACCACAACCGTTTTTACCAACCAAACCGATCTTGTCGCCAGGGTGAAAAGTCGCAGATGCTTGGTCGAGGAGTGGCTTACCGCCGCGTAGCAATTGAATATCAGAGAAAGTAATCATAATTGAAGTAGCATAGAAATTAGAGGTGAACAGACGCCTGCATAGTAGGCTGAAACCAGATAAAAGTCGATCACAATGCAATTTGCGTTATGATGTCAATAACATATTAATAACTTTTGCTTAAATTCTTGTGGCCTTGCCACCGTTTAGCCCTCAAAGGAATGTTTCAAAGGAATGAGTAATACTCCCTCGACAGACAAAGTCGTGCCAAAGGTGTTGATCATCTACGCGCACCCAGAGCCGCAAACCTCTATTGCTAATCAGATGATGGTTAAGAAGGTAGAGTCGCTCGGTCATGTCAAAGTTCATGATCTCTACGCCATCTACCCTGACTTCTTTATCGATGTGCCTTATGAGCATGAATTGCTTCTTCAGTATGATGTGATCGTGTTTCAACATCCTCTGTTTATGTATTCCTGCCCTTCATTGTTAAAAGAGTGGTTTGATCGCGTGTTAGGCAAGGGTTTTGCGTTTGGTGAGCAAAGTGCGCTTAAAGGCAAACACTGGCGCAGTGTGATTACTACCGGTGGTAAAGAAGAGGCGTTTGGTGCCGCAGGCTATAATAAATATCCATTACAAGAGATCTTGCAACCATTCGAGCTCACCGCTGCTTTGTGTCAGATGAATTGGATATCCCCTTTGGTTTTACACTGGGCACGAAATGTCACCGATATGACGCGTTACCAACACGCCGAAGCGTATCGAAACTGGTTGCGAGACCCGCTACAAGATATAGGAGCAGATGATGGCTCTGACTAATGATTTTCTACAAAGTAGCGTTATATTTTTAGCGGCTGCTGTGGTTGCGGTTCCTATCGCACAGCGCGCCGGTTTGGGTTCAGTACTCGGTTACTTATTAGCGGGTGTGGCAATTGGCCCATGGGGACTTGGCCTAATCAGTGATGTAGAAGCGATTCTGCACTTCTCCGAATTCGGGGTGGTACTGCTGCTCTTCCTGATTGGTCTCGAACTTAACCCGAAAAAATTGTGGCAGATGCGAGCCCCCATTCTTGGGTTAGGTGGCGCGCAAGTGCTGATCACCACTCTGATTATTACCGCCATCGCCTGTCTCTTTGGATTAACCTGGCAAACCAGCCTAGTGATAGGTATGGGCTTGGCGCTGTCTTCCACCGCGATTGCCTTGCGGGTTATTGAAGAGCGAGAGCTTGGTGGCAAAGAAGCAGGGCAGTCAGGCTTTGCAGTACTGCTTTTCCAAGATATCGCCGTTATTCCAATGCTAGCGATGTTGCCTTTGCTTGCGGGCAATACCGGCGGTAGCTGGGCTGACATGTTATGGATGTTGGGTGGCGTGATTGGTCTGCTGGTCGGTGGCCACTTCTTGTTGAGACCACTGTTCCGATATGTAGTCATGAGTGGAGTACGCGAGTTGTTCACCGTCGCGGCGCTGTTACTTGTGATTGGTATTGCTGTAATCATGCAACAGATTGGCTTGTCGATGGCATTAGGTACCTTCCTTGCGGGCGTGCTTCTTGCTGAAAGTGAATATCGACACGAGCTTGAGATCGCGATTGACCCATTCAAAGGGTTATTGCTTGGTCTGTTCTTTATCTCGGTTGGTATGGCGGTAAACCTAGGTTTATTGGCAGAAAGCCCATTCGCGATACTGATTGCTGTATTGGCCCTAGTGGTGTTGAAAGGCCTAGTGCTGTACGCGTTGGCTCGTATCTTTGGTACTCAGGCTAAAGCGCGTAGTCGTATGGCGATGATTCTCAGTCAAGGTGGTGAGTTCGCTTTCGTTATTTTTACTGCGGCGAGTGCTCAAGGCATCTTAAGTGGCGAACAAGTGTCGTTCTTACTGGTAGTGGTGAGTCTATCTATGGTGACTACGCCATTGATGCTTAAGCTGCAAGATAAGTTCTTTGCTCGTCAACTGAACCAAATCAGCGAAAGTGCGATGTCTTCGGATGTGGTCGATCGCAGCCCTCGAGTGATCATTGCTGGCTTTGGTCGTTTCGGTCAGATCATTGGTCGCTTGATGTACGCCAATAAGATTCGTATTACCGTTCTTGAGAGTGATGCCAGCCAAATCCATATCCTGAGAAAGTTTGGCTACAAAGTATTTTACGGAGACTCGACTCACCTAGAGCTATTACGCGCAGCCGGTGCTGATAAAGCAGAAGCGATTGTGCTGTGTACGGACTCCCCTGATGAAATCATGAAAACCGTCGATTTATGTAAGCAGCACTTCCCACGCTTAAAGATCTTGGCGCGTGCACGAAGCCGTGTTGAAGCGTATCAATTACTTAACCACGGTGTGAGTAACTACTCTCGTGAAACCTTCCTTGGAGCATTGGATTTAGGTCGTCAAACATTGACTGAACTTGGCATGCATCCATATAAAGCGAAGCGAGCAGAAGCACACTTTAGAAAGTTGGATAATGGTATGCTGAAAGAGCTGTTGCCTCAGCATAACGAAGATGCCGAGTTAGCCCAAAGAGCGAAAGAGGCTCGTAAAGAGCTTGAAGAGATCTTTGGACACGAGATGGAAAACGATCACCAATCTCGAAACTATTGGCAGTAGCTTGAAGTGATAACTCATGCTTGAGCTTAGAAATGAAGCTTGGGCATAGAAATCACAGACTAAAGAACCAATCTAATAATAAACGCGGTCTCTGCTTAACTTCTCAATAAAGTGGGTGGGAAGAACTGCGAATCCAGAGTAGTAAAGGATATGAACGTGAAACAGAAAAAACGCTTTATCGCAGGGGCAAGCTGCCCAAGTTGCAACACTCAAGACACACTCCGTTGGTGGATTGAAAACAATATCGAGCTGGTGGAATGTGTCGATTGTGACTTCTCAGAACAGCGTAAACCGAAAACTGTAGAGAAATCTGAACACGCGAATCAAGAAATGATCGGTATTTTTAAGCCAGAATGATTGAGTTTCGTTAATTGATCCCCATAATATCCCGGTACAGAATTTTTCCTAAGCTCAACTGTTCGAGCTTAGTCCAAACCTCCTTGGAGCTCTCATGAAAATTGAAAAGAACGTAGTAGTTAGTGTTGCATATCAAGTGAAACTTGAAGATGGCGTAGTAGTTGACCAATCAACTGCAGAAGCTCCACTAGATTACCTTCACGGTCACAACAACCTAATTACAGGTCTTGAAAAAGAGCTTGAAGGCAAAGTAGCTGGCGACAAGTTCTCTGCAACTGTTACTCCAGAAGACGCATACGGCGAACACAATGACGCACTAGTTCAACGTGTTCCTGCTGACGTATTCCAAGGTGTTGAGCAAATCGAAGTTGGCATGCGTTTCCTAGCGGATACTGACCAAGGTCCAATCCCAGTAGAAGTTACTGAAGTAGATGGCGACGAAGTTGTTGTTGATGGTAACCACATGCTAGCTGGCCAAACTCTAACGTTTGACGTTGAAGTTGTAGCGGTTCGTGAAGCGACTGAAGAAGAAGTTCAACACGGTCACGTACACCAAGAAGGCGGCTGTGGCGGTCACGACCACGATCATGACCACGAAGGCGGTTGCTGTGGTGGCGAAGGCCATGACCACGGTGAAGAGAAAAAAGACGGCTGCTGCGGCGGCGGTAGCTGTGGTTCTCACTAATACCGAATTAACGGTTTAGTTTAAGAATCTTGAAAGCCTCCCTTGTGGAGGCTTTTTACGTTTAAGAGCCTCGCTTTTTGACCTCGCTTTTCTCTACCAAACTAAGTGTCCGCAAATCTAAGCATTCGTAAAAGTTTGGTTTTCGCTATCAGACATAGAACCATGGATGTGGTATTGATAGCACAATATTATAAGACGACGTCAGTGGAGAGTTTGTATGTCACAGCCTTTTTCAATTGCCATTCATGGTGGTGCAGGAACCATCTTGCGCGAGCAAATGAGCGATGAATTAAAAGCGGGTATTACCGAGGCTTTGGAAAAATCGGTTTTGGCTGGTTATCAAATATTGCAATCGGGTGGTGATGCTCTGGACGCGGTGGTTGCGTCAGTCAAGGTGATGGAAGACAGCCCGCACTTTAATGCCGGTAAGGGCTCTGTTTTGACGCATGATGAATTTGTTGAGATGGACGCTTCTGTGATGCACGGCCGCGAAATGGATGCGGGTGCTATTGCAGGCGTTCGCCATATCAAAAATCCAATTGAGCTTGCGCGTGATGTGATGCTGAAAAGCGACCATGTGTTGCTGATTGGTGAAGGTGCCGAGAAGTTTGCGTTTGAGCATGAGTACACCTTCACCGAGCAAGACTACTTCTTTACTGAGCGCCGCTATGACCAACTTCAGTCGATGAAAGAGAAAGGCATCTTTGCTCTGTCTGAAGCGAAATATGATGAACAGCAAGCTGAGAAATACCCCGACGACAAAAAGTACGGCACGGTCGGTGCAGTCGCATTAGACCAAGCGGGTAACTTAGCAGCAGCAACCAGTACCGGTGGCGTGACCAATAAGAAATACGGCCGTGTGGGGGATTCTCCGATTATTGGGGCGGGAACCATCGCTGAAAATGGCAACGTTGCTGTTTCAACAACCGGGATGGGCGAGTTCTTCCTACGTAAAATGGTCGCCAGTGATGTCGCAGCACGAATGCGTTACCTGAAAGAAGATGTGCACACCGCTTGTGAAACGATCATTCAAGGTGAATTGAAAACTATGGGTGGAGAAGGTGGCTTGATCGCTATTGATGGCCAAGGCGATATTCATTTTGGTATGAACAGCTCTGGGATGTATCGTGCAAGCGTTGATACTCAAGGTCGTGTTGAAGTGAAGATTTATGCCGATGATTAAATTGGTATCGGCTTAATTGGCTTTAGCTTATTCACTGAGATGGAATAAACAAAAGGGCGACAGATAAGTATCTGTCGCCCTTTTAGTTTTCTATGTCCCGTCCTGAAATGTGTTTACACATTGAGGACGAGAAACTAGCGATATGCGTCGCTAGAATCAATTCGTTATTTTGAACCGCACTTAATAGTGTGGAGGTGGCGTCTCTTCTGATGCGTCAGCTAGATTAGAGCCATCCATATTTTTCACTTTGCCAACCACGAACTTCATCTGGTCTTGCATTCTCGTGATCAACATTTGTTGTTGGCTAAGCGCTTCATTGAGTTCTTCAATGGTTTGTTCTTGGAAAGCTAACTGACACTCTAGGTCATTTACGCGGCTTTCTAGTTGTTCAACTCGCTTTTCTGTCATCGTTCTTAATCCACATTCCAAGCTTGGGCAATGCCCGCAGAGGTGCCCGATATCACACGGTTCTTATCATCAAAGGCTGCATCATACACTACCGCACGAGGAGGGCGAGCATCTTTTAGTGGCTCAGCATCGTGGCGAGAAATTCGTTTGCCATCCTGAGTATTCCACACACTCACTTGGCTGGATGGCGTGCCCGTCACCAACATGCTGCCGTCATCAGAAAAACGAGCACTCGAGAAAATCAACTGTCGAGACCAGCTTTGTAGTTGTGCTTGAGGTTCACCCGTTTCAAGATCCCAAATCATCGCTTGATTGCCGCCGTCAGAAGTAAAAGCCAGCTCGCCATCGCGTTGTAGCGCGACTCGTACTACTCTTTGTTCATGCTCAAAGGTGCGCAATACCAAGCCCGACTCGGTATCCCAAAGGTAGGCTTTGTAGTCGTTACCACCGGATAAGGCGTAGCGTCCATTGGATGAAAGGGACACAGAATTCACTTTTTCTCGGTGAGCGAGGAACTCCAGACGGCGTCCGGTGACTAAGTCCACATAGATGGCTTTGCCATTAGAAAGGCCAAGCAGTACTTTTTCACCATTGCTAGAGATATCGACATCGCGAATCAAGCCGTCGGAGATAGACCAGAGCCCTTGTGCTTGAGTCCAAGATAGGTCCCAAACGGCGAAGTTCATTTGGCTCGCGGTGATGGCAAAACGGCCATTGTCCGAGATACGGATACGTGATACTTGGTTTTCTAACTGGTCTTGTGGGCCAAGTTGAGCCAACTCTTGGTCTTCGGCGAGATCCCAAAGGAGCAGCTGCTTTTGCTGAGAGTAGAGCAGGGCGAAGCGTCCATCTCTGCTGAGTGCAAAGCTGGTGGCACCATTGGGCTCAATTTCCCAACGCTGCTCATCATCTTGGAAGAAAAAGCAACCATTTAACAAGGTGATGACAATTGTACATAGCAATGAGTGGAAAAATATTCGCATCACATCTAATAATCCGGTTTGTGTCGAAAGACATATGACTAGTATATTGTTATAACTAACGTATTCACACCAATCTAATCATTAGATTTGTGCACAATAACCAATGGCTTGGCCATTAATTGGAGAATTCAATGAAATCAGTTTTAAAAGTATCACTGCTTGCCGCAACGGTTATGCTAGCAGTTGGTTGTCAGAAAGAAGAACCAAAGGCAGAAGCTCCACAGGTAGAAGAAGTTAAAGTTGAAGCAGTAAACTTTAAAACAGAAGATGACAAAGCGGCTTACGCAATCGGTGTATCTTTCGCTAACTACCTAAGCACAAGCATTGATAAGCCAAGCGAGCTAGGTATCAACCTAGACAAAGATATGGTTCTTCAAGGTATCGAAGACGTATTCGCAGAGAAAACAGCACTCAACGAAGAAGAAACTCGCGCAGCTCTTGAAGCTCTAGACAAGCGTGTTGCTGAAACGATGCAAGCACAAGCGGCAGAAAAATCTGCAGAAGTGAAGAAAGCCGGTGATGACTTCCGCGCTGAGTTCGCTAAAACTGAAGGCGTTAAGCAAACTGAATCAGGTCTACTTTACCAAGTAATGACTGCTGGTGAAGGTGCTTCTCCAAAAGACACTGATACGGTTCAAGTACACTACAAAGGTACGCTAACAGACGGTACTCAGTTCGATAGCTCTTACGATCGTGGCGAACCAGCAACATTCCCACTAAACCGCGTAATCCCAGGCTGGACTGAAGGCGTACAACTGATGCAAGTTGGTTCTAAGTACAAGTTCGTTATCCCGCCAGAGCTAGCATACGGTGAGCAAGACACACCGACTATCCCTGCTAACTCAACGCTAGTATTCGAAGTAGAACTACTAAACATCGATAACGCTGAAGCAGCTCCTGCACAGTAATATCGGTTAAAAGCCTCGTACTAAAATACGTTGATTGAATAAAAAGCCTAACTTTGAGTTAGGCTTTTTTTATGATTTGAAGATGAGTATTTGATTTTTAAACTTGTTCTAAATCACTAGTTGCAATGTTAGCTAGGTGTGCAATTAAAATTTTCTGATAAACTTACATAAATTTGTTGATTTTTCACACGAAGGTAAGGAATAAGTGACTACTACAGAAACAGTCAATGCAGATGTGTTACTTGAAATGGAATCAGTCCACGTTATGCCATTCAGTGAACACGATAAAATCATTCTAAGATCTTATGAGGCCGTTGTTGACGGTATTGCGAGCCTTATTGGTCCGTTTTGTGAAATCGTTTTGCACTCTTTAGAAGACCTCAATACTTCTGCGATTAAAATTGCCAACGGCGAAAATACAGGTCGTCAGGTTGGTTCGCCGATCACCGATCTTGCATTGAAGATGCTAAAAGATATTGAAGGTTCTAAACGTAACTTCTCACGTTCATACTTCACTCGCGCTAAAGGCGGAGTGTTGATGAAGTCGATCACGGTTGCTATCCGCAACGGTGAAGACCGAGTGATTGGCCTACTGTGTATTAACGTGAATCTAGACGCGCCATTCTCACAAGTACTGCAATCGTTCATGCCTACGCAAGACGCAGACGAAGCCGCATCATCGGTTAACTTCGCTAGTGACGTTGAAGAACTTGTCGACCAAACGGTTGAACGCACCATTGAAGAAATTAACGCTGACAAATCGGTATCGAACAATACTAAGAACCGTCAGATCGTGATGGAGCTGTACGACAAAGGTATTTTCGATATTAAAGACGCGATCAACCGCGTTGCTGAGCGACTGAACATCTCTAAGCACACCGTGTACCTATACATCCGCCAACGTAAAACAGAGGATGAAGAGGGTTGCTAAGCTATACACTCCTAGTGAATGGGCCAGTCTATGGCTCACAGTCAGCAAGAAGTGCCTACCAGTTTGCCGTGGCTCTGATTAAACAGGGCCACAAACTTCACAGTGTGTTCTTCTATCAAGATGGCGTGAGTAACGGCTCAGACCTTACCGTACCGGCTAACGATGAATTTGATTTAGCTTCTGCTTGGCAAAAGCTGGCTGATGAACACGATGTTAGCCTTGAAACCTGTGTGGCAGCTGCGCTAAGACGCGGAGTGATTAGCTCTGAAGAAGCAGAGCAACATCAACTAAGTGCCTCTAACCTAGCCACTGGATTTACTCAAGCCGGATTAGGGAGCTTATCGGAAGCGCTACTAACGCAAGATAGGGTTGTGCAGTTTTGAGAAAGTTAGCCTTTATATTTAACAGTTTCCCTCATACGACCGCTGCGGGTAGAGAAGGGTTAGACGCCCTGCTTGCTGCGTCCGCATACAGTGAAGACATCGCCGTGTTCTTTGTTGGCGATGGCGTGACACAGCTTCTCAAAGCGCAGCAGCCCGACGAAACACTATCGCGTGACTACATCTCTGCATTCAAACTTATGGACCTGTACGACATCGAACAGGTGTATGTGTGTCAGCGTAGTCTGAGTCAGTTTGGTCTTTCAGCAGACAACCTGCTGATCGATGTGACCACCGTTGAAGCCGACGAGTTAACGCAGAAGTTAGCTCAGTGCCAACAGATACTGACTTTCTAGGGGACGCTATGCTTCATATTGTAAAATCAGTCGACAAACTTAAACTCGCATTGACCTATTCTCAGCCACAAGATCAGTATCTTTTGGTGGAAGATGCGGTGTATGTTTGCCTTCCCAATCATGAGTTATTCACTCAAATCTGCGCAGTAGAGCAGGTGTCGGTGTTAAAACCAGATCTCGATAGCCGAGGTTTACAACTACTTGTCTCAAGTACCATTGATCAAGTTGACTTCGATGGCTTCGTTAAACTGACGGTTTTGAACGACAAATCAGTCACTTGGTAGCTGTGTTTTATCAGTTTGGTTAAAAGTAGACCATCCTGAGCTCTAGACGGCTAAAAAAGATCTGTATATTTCTTGACACACCTCCCACTGCTGAATAGAATTTTGCGTCCCTAATTACGACTTGTGATTAGGGATAGATTTTTCACAAAGCTTACTTTCAAGTAAATTTCAGGAGCTAGTTAATGGCAACTATTAACCAGTTGGTTCGCAAACCTCGTGTAAAGCAAGTTGTTAAAAGCAACGTGCCTGCACTAGAAGCGTGCCCACAAAAACGTGGTGTATGTACTCGTGTTTACACTACTACACCTAAAAAACCTAACTCGGCACTACGTAAAGTATGTCGTGTACGTCTAACTAACGGTTTCGAAGTAACTTCGTACATCGGCGGTGAAGGCCACAACCTACAAGAGCACAGTGTTGTACTAATCCGTGGCGGTCGTGTAAAAGACCTTCCGGGTGTTCGTTACCACACTGTTCGCGGCGCACTTGACTGTGCTGGCGTTAACGACCGTAAACAAGGTCGTTCTAAGTACGGTGTGAAACGTCCTAAGTCTTAATTGATTCTCTTTTTAAAAAGAAATCGTTAAGTAAGGCCAAACACTATTTTATTTATTATTCTGAAAAGTTTTGGAAAAAACCTGAAGAAGACAACGGAGAATATCCATGCCACGTCGTCGCGTAATAGGTCAGCGTAAGATCCTTCCAGATCCTAAGTTCAAATCTGAATTGCTGGCAAAATTCGTTAACATCCTTATGGTTGACGGAAAGAAATCTACTGCAGAAAAAATCGTTTACACTGCACTAGATTCAATGGCTGAGAAGTCTGGTAAAGACCACTTAGCTGTATTTGAAGAAGCTCTTGAAAATGTTCGCCCAGCGGTAGAAGTTAAATCTCGCCGTGTAGGTGGTTCAACTTACCAAGTACCTGTAGAAGTTCGTCCGGTTCGCCGTAACGCTCTTGCTATGCGTTGGGTAGTTGAAGCTGCGCGTAAGCGTGGTGAAAAATCTATGGCTCAACGCCTAGCTGCTGAAATGCTAGACGCGTCTGAGAACAAAGGTACTGCGGTTAAGAAACGTGAAGACGTTCACCGCATGGCTGACGCAAACAAAGCGTTCGCACATTACCGTTGGTAATACCTTTTTAGTGCTGCAAGGTTCCTTGCAGCACTTCTTTAGTTCCTATGCTTATGCTAGGAACTATTGCTATTTCTAGGGCAAGCAATTTTTAGCGAAGCATCGCTTTTAAGGCATAATCTAGACATAGCAATAGTCCCTAAGTCTCTAATAAGAGGATTCAACCGTGGCTCGTAAAACTCCTATAGAGCAATACCGTAATATCGGTATCGTTGCTCACGTAGATGCAGGTAAAACAACCACAAGTGAACGTATTCTGTTCTATACCGGTCTTTCTCACAAAATCGGCGAAGTTCACGATGGTGCAGCAACCATGGACTGGATGGAGCAAGAGC
This sequence comes from Vibrio sp. 1CM23M, assembly GCF_023161755.1. Taxonomy (NCBI): domain Bacteria; kingdom Pseudomonadati; phylum Pseudomonadota; class Gammaproteobacteria; order Vibrionales; family Vibrionaceae; genus Vibrio; species Vibrio sp. 1CM23M. The sequence goes on along the minus strand of NZ_JALNTR010000009.1, from coordinate 2,153 downwards.
AAGAGCGCGGTATTACGATCACTTCAGCAGCAACCACTACGTTTTGGCGTGGTATGGAAGCTCAGTTCTCGGACCACCGTATCAACATCATCGACACTCCTGGACACGTTGACTTCACAATCGAAGTAGAACGTTCTTTGCGTGTACTTGATGGTGCAGTTGTTGTGTTCTGTGGCTCATCTGGTGTTGAACCTCAGTCAGAGACAGTATGGCGTCAAGCTGATAAGTACCAAGTTCCGCGTATGGTTTTCGTTAATAAAATGGACCGTACCGGCGCAGATTTCTTGCGCGTAGTTGAACAGATCAAGGACCGCCTAGGCGCAACTCCTGTTCCAATTCAACTGAACATTGGTGCTGAAGAAAACTTCCAAGGCGTTGTCGATCTTATCAAGATGAAGGCAATTAACTGGAACGAAGCTGATCAAGGCATGACTTTCACGTACGAAGATATTCCTGCAGACATGCAAGAAATGGCTGAAGAATATCGTACAGAACTTGTTGAAGCTGCTGCAGAAGCAAATGAAGAGCTGATGGATAAGTACCTTGAAGAAGGTGAACTAACAGAAGCTGAAATCAAACAAGGTCTTCGTACTCGTACCCTTAATAATGAAATCGTACTTGCTACTTGTGGTAGTGCATTCAAAAACAAAGGTGTACAAGCTGTTCTAGATGCAGTTGTTGATTTCCTTCCTTCTCCAGTCGATGTACCTGCAATTAAAGGCATCGATGAAGACGAGAACGAAGCAGAGCGTCACGCGGACGACAAAGAACCGTTCTCAGCGCTAGCATTCAAGATCGCAACAGACCCATTCGTTGGTACTTTAACTTTCATCCGTGTTTACTCTGGTGTTGTTGAAAGCGGTAAAACAGCTTACAACTCTGTGAAGAAACAACGTGAACGCTTAGGTCGCATTGTTCAAATGCACTCAAACAAGCGTGAAGAAGTAAAAGAAGTACGAGCAGGTGACATCGCTGCCATCATTGGCCTGAAAGATGTGACTACTGGTGAAACCCTTTGTGACCAGAACCATAAGATTGTTCTTGAGCGCATGGAGTTCCCAGATCCAGTTATTCAGATCGTTGTAGAGCCAAGCTCTCAAGCTGATCAAGATAAAATGACTATCGCTCTAGGTAAACTAGCAGCGGAAGACCCATCGTTCCGCGTTGATATGGATGCGGAAACTGGCCAGACTCTGATTTCTGGTATGGGTGAACTACACTTAGATATCATCGTTGACCGTATGAAGCGCGAATTTAGCGTGAACTGCAACGTTGGTAACCCGCAAGTGGCTTACCGTGAGACTATTCGTGGTACAGCGAAAGCGGAAGGTAAATTTATCCGTGAACATGGTGGTAAAGGTCAGTACGGTCACGTATGGCTGAAACTGGAACCATCAGAAGCTGGCGAAGGCTTTGTCTTTGTGGATGAAATTGCCAATGGTATCGTACCGAAAGAGTTTATCGCTTCAGTTGCTAAAGGCGTTGAAGAGCAGATGAACAATGGTGTGCTTGCTGGCTATCCAGTTTTGGATATCAAAGCTACACTATATGATGGTTCTTACCATGAAACAGATTCAAGTGAGATGGCGTTTACAATCGCTGCCTCTATGGCTTTCAGAACGGGTGCACTTGAAGCGCAACCGGTTCTGCTTGAGCCTATGATGAAAGTTGAAGTAACTACTCCAGAAGACTGGATGGGTGACGTTGTTGGCGATATTAACCGTCGTCGCGGCATCATCGAAGGTATGGACGAGGGGACAGCTGGCCTGAAGATAATTCGTGCACAAGTTCCGTTGTCTGTCATGTTCGGTTACGCAACTGATTTACGTTCTGCGACACAAGGTCGTGCTTCTTACTCTATGGAGTTTAGTGAGTACGCTGAAGTGCCTAACAATGTTGCAAAAGCAATCATTGCAGAGCGTGGTTAAACAAAAGGAAGGCATTTTTTTTCATTTTTTGAAAGAACAATGCGTCCAAATATTGCGCTAACGAGAGTTGGCGCATAAAATAGCAATTTCTGGCGCGTCTCGCTCAATAATGAACGTGGCGAATCATAACTAGGAAGGAACACGATTGTGTCTAAAGAAAAATTTGAACGTACGAAACCGCACGTAAACGTTGGTACTATCGGCCACGTTGACCACGGTAAAACA
>NZ_JALNTR010000008.1:0-193209 GCF_023161755.1 Vibrio sp. 1CM23M | reverse complement strand
TGGAGCGATACATCGGGTTCGAACCGATGACCTCAACCTTGGCAAGGTTGCGCTCTACCAACTGAGCTAGTATCGCAATCTGAAAACGTCTTTCGCCGTTCAGGGCTGCGAATTATAAGAGCATTTTTTTGTGATGCAAGTCCTTAATGCAAAATTACGAAACTTTTTACTCAACTGCTGTAAAAGCACACAGATTTGCAAAAAAAACGGCTCTTATGTCCCTGAAAAGTTAGATAAACGTGATCATTTTATTCGACTAGATGTTAATAATCGTTTTTCGGTAATACTGCAGCTCGGCGATAGACTCTCGAATATCATCCAATGCTAGGTGACTTCCTGACTTTGAAAAACCGTCTAACACTTCAGGCTTCCAACGACGAGTCAGCTCTTTCAGAGTGCTTACGTCAACATAGCGGTAGTGGAAGTACTCTTCTAACTCTGGCATGTGCTTGTATAGGAAACGGCGGTCTTGACCAATGCTGTTGCCACAAATTGGTGACTTACCTTTTGGTACCCATTTTTCAAGAAACTCAATGGTTTGTTGGATGGCATCTTGCTCTGAAACCGTGCTTTCTTGAATTCGTTTCACAAGGCCGCTGCCAGTGTGCGTCGTTGTGCACCACTCGTCCATCTTGTCCAATTCACTCTGAGGTTGGTGAATAGCCAAAACAGGTCCTTCAGCCAGGATGTTAAGCTCACTATCAGTAACGATAGTAGCAATTTCAATGATTTTATGAGTTTCAGGATCAAGTCCTGTCATCTCTAGATCAACCCAAATAAGGTTCTGATCGCTAAAGGACATAAGGCGTCGCCTATTTGTTTATGTGTAAAAGAGGTACTATACCCAAATAACTATACTCAAACTAGCTTTAGGACCATCGAAATCACGTGGTACCAGCAACATCCTGTTTGAGTCCCCAATCATCAAATTAGATGTGTTAAGTGAAAAATTGTGGCTAAAAAAAAGAAGTTAACCAAAGGTCAAGTACGTCGTGTACGTAGCAACCAGAACAAGCGACTCAAGAAAGAAGATTCTATCCAATGGGATGAGAACATGCTTGGCGGAACCAAAAGCGGACTCGTGATTACGCGCTTTGGCCAACATGCTGATATCGAAGATCTTGAAACTAACGAAGTTCATCGTTGTAACTTACGCCGTAGTATCGAGACTTTAGTTTCTGGTGACCGAGTGACTTGGCGCGCAGGCTTAGAATCAATGGCCGGTATTTCTGGCGTTGTGGAAGCGGTTGAACCGAGAACTTCAATGCTGACTCGCCCTGATTACTACGATGGCCTAAAGCCAGTAGCTGCGAACGTCGACCAAATGGTTATCGTTTCGGCTGTGCTACCAGAGCTATCACTTAATATTATCGACCGTTACCTAATTGCTTCAGAAACGGTGAACATCGCGCCGCTTGTTGTACTGAACAAGGTCGATCTACTGACTGATGAGCAGATTGCTGAATACCGTGAAACACTTAAAGAGTACGAGAAGATCGGCTATAAAGTGATGTTCGTGAGTAAAGAGTCTGGCTACGGCATCAAAGAGCTGGAAGCTGAACTCAAAGACCGTATCAACATCTTTGTTGGTCAATCGGGTGTGGGTAAATCAAGCCTAGTGAATGCATTAATGCCTACGCTAGACATTGAAGAAGGCGAAGTCTCTGAGAACTCAGGTCTTGGTCAGCACACAACCACGGCAGCTCGTCTGTACCACTTCCCTTCTGGTGGTGATCTGATTGATTCACCAGGAGTACGTGAATTCGGCCTATGGCACCTAGAAGCTGACGAAATCACTGAAGCCTTTATCGAGTTCAAACCTTACCTTGGCGGTTGTAAGTTCCGTGACTGTAAACACATTGATGACCCAGGCTGCATCCTGCGCGAAGCGGTAGAAAACGGAAAGATCAGTCGATTACGTTTCGACAACTACCACCGCATCATTGAAAGCATGGCGAGTAACAAAGATAACCGTCAGTATTCACGCAACAAAAAAGCCGATCTCTAATCGCGTTTTTGTGAACAAATGTGTGCATTTACTGACAATTGACGCGAATTTAAGTAACATCTCGCGCCCTAAACCGTCATCGACAGATTTAATTGAAAAACAATTAGCATTGGAAAATTAATACAATGGATAAGATTAAAGTTGGATTGCAGTACTGGATTCCACAACATGGATTAACTCGCCTAGTCGGCAAACTTGCGTCTGCTAAAGCGGGCGGCTTAACGACAGCGATCATCAACTGGTTCATCAAGCAATACAAAGTGAACATGGATGAAGCTCTGCATAGCGATCCAAAACACTTTAAAACATTCAATGAATTCTTCGTGCGTGAATTGAAAGAAGGCATGCGCCCTATCGCTGAAGGTGAGTCTGTTATTGTTCACCCTGCAGATGCACGTGTGAGCCAATTTGGCCCAATTACTGACGGTCAACTGATTCAAGCGAAAGGCCATAACTACTCAGCTCGCGAGCTATTGGGTGGTGATGCTGCTCTAGCGGATGAATTTAAAGACGGCGAGTTCGCAACGCTTTATTTGTCACCAAGTGATTACCATCGCGTGCACATGCCATGTGACGGCACACTGCGTCAGATGATCTACGTTCCAGGTGACCTTTTCTCAGTTAACCCGTTAACGGCAGAAAACGTTCCAAACCTATTCGCACGTAATGAGCGTGTCGTGTGTATCTTCGATACGGAATTTGGCCCAATGGCTCAAGTCCTGGTTGGCGCAACGATCGTAGGCAGCATCGAGCAAGTATGGGCGGGTACCATCACCCCACCTCGTGGTAACTCGGTTTACAAATGGGATTACCCTGCACAAGGTGACAAAGCTATCATCTTGAAGAAAGGCGAAGAGATGGGCCGCTTTAAGCTTGGTTCAACCGTTATTAACCTGTTCGCTAAAGATTCGATCAAGTTTGACGACACGATGAAAAATGGTGAGAAAACGGTTCTTGGTACACCTTTCGCGCACATTGCAGGCAAAGAAGCACAAGCAACTGATAATGCTGCTGCCGATTCTGCTGAGAACACAGACCAAGCGTAACTCTCAGAGTTAATTCATTAAGCTTTCAAGGCGCGTTACTTTTTCTATTTTAGAGAAGAACGCGCCTTTTTCTTAACTCTACCGATTCATTTGCTACTCAAGCTCTAACAACCCAAGCTTTCAAACCCTGCCCAGCCACCTGCTGCTTCTCACTCTTGCCTCTAGTTGCCCAGATAAAAGATTGACCAAAAACAAAACAACTGTCGAAACCTTAAACAACTTTTCGATTTTACAACCCGTCTCCAAGTACCAAAAATCCAGATAACTTACTCTATTTGAAGATATTTTATTTATAGGGTCTTTGTACATGCCTAAACTCAATGTTGGCGTTCTGGTCAAGCTGTTGATTTGTTTTGCGATTCCCTTAGGCGTGTTATTCATGCCAATAGATTCAATACCAATCAATGATCTCACGCTGATTCAACACCGCCTGTTGGCGATATTCTTATTGGCAGCCCTGCTGTGGGTGCTTGAACCTGTTCCGGTGTTCGCCACTTCCATTTTGATCATTGCGCTTGAACTGGTGATGATATCTGACAAAGGTTTACACCTATTTAGAAATCCACCAGCGGGGCACGATCTCGGTGAGTTAATCAAATATACCGACATATTCGGTGCATTTTCGTCACCGATCATCATCCTATTCATGGGTGGCTTTGCTCTTGCGATATCCGCATCCAAGTACGAACTCGACAACAACTTAGCTCGAGTATTACTCAAACCATTTGGTACAGAGCCGCGCTTCATCATGCTGGGTTTAATGTTGATCACCGCGGTGTTCTCAATGTTCATGTCAAATACCGCAACGACGGTAATGATGCTTGCGCTGCTCGGTCCTATCGTCGCGTCAGCACCAAAAGGCGACATGGGGATTAAAGCGCTCGTATTATGTATTCCAATTGCTGCCAACACCGGTGGTATCGCGACACCCATCGGTACGCCACCCAATGCCATCGCGCTGCAATACCTAACAGGTGAAAACACCATCGACTTCCTCAGCTGGATGATGATGGGCTTACCCTTTGTGATCATCCAACTCACCATCGCTTGGTTTCTTCTACAAAAATTCTTCCCTTCTAAAGAGAGAAATATGGTGCTCAAGCTTGATGGGCAATTTAGAAAGAGCTGGCGAGCGATTGTGGTTTACATCACCTTCGCTGCGACAATCTTATTGTGGATGACCACCAAACTGCATGGCATGAACACTTATGTCGTGTCTATTATTCCACTGGCTGTCTTTACGCTGACTGGCATCATGGGCAAAGAAGAGCTCAAGCTGATCAACTGGGATGTGTTGTGGCTGGTCGCAGGTGGTATCGCGATTGGTATCGGCCTTGATAAAACAGGCTTAGCCGCTGCACTCGCACACGCGATTGACTATGAGTCACTGTCACCGGCGGCTGTGGTACTGACGTTATCTATTGTGTGTTGGTTAATGGCGAACTTCATGTCAAACACTGCGACTGCCAACTTGCTGATGCCGATAGCCGCTGCAATTGGTGCATCCATGGAAAGCCTAGTTGCGATTGGTGGCCTGCAAGGCTTGCTGGTTGTGGTCGCCTTCTCTGCGTCACTTGGTATGATTTTACCCGTATCGACACCACCAAACTCACTGGCCTACTCGACCGGGCTTATCGAAAGCAAAGACATGGCGAAGATGGGCATCATCTTAGGTATTGTTGGCTTGCTGATGGTTTACCTCGCCTTGTTTATCATCACCTAGTAAGCGTTAACGCTCACCTTTAATCCTAACTAAAGCGCTGAATGTAAATTTGGCGCTTTTTTCGATCTATACCACTCCACCCCAAGCAATTAACTAACATTTCAACCAACAGGTAACTGTGATTTTACTTCACTGTTTTACAAAAAGCAGAGCAAATATATTAAGAATTTATGATTTCAAACACAGTCATTCAGCCTAAGACAGCGGCACTATACACGCATCAGAGACACATCAATTCACCATCAAGTACGTCACTGTAGTTAGGTTTTTGTCTAATAAGAGAGGAATAGACCTTGAGACATACGATTAAATTTAAAATTCAGATCGCAATTGCGGTCATTATTGCCGTCGTGAGTGGCGCTCAAGCCTGGATATCGGTTAATCAACTGACTCAAGAAACTGAAGTCGCGATCAACCAAGAAATGAGAAATGTCAGTGCTGGCACGACGAATTATATTGCCGATTGGCTCTCGACTCGCAGCGATATGATGCTTGCTAATGAACCGACCATTTCAAGCAACAGTAACTCTGACCGCGAGTTGCTAATCACCAAACAAGCTGGACAATTCTTGTCTGTTTATGCCGGATTCAGCGACGGCACTATCGCGTATGGCGACAAAGGTGAAGATTGGCCAGAAGGCTACGACCCACGCACCCGCCCTTGGTATAAAGATGCGAATTCAACGTCAGACCTCATCATTACTGAACCTTATCAAGACTTTGACGGCAGCATTGTCATCAGCTTTGCCAAAGCATTCAACGGGGAAAGACAAGGTGTCCTCGCGGCAGACTTAACTGTAACCAGCATTATCGACACCGTGCTCAACGTGAAACTCGATAACGATGGCTTCGCGTTTTTAGTCGACGGTAACAACAACATCGTTGCCTACAGTGATGAAGAGCTAAGCCAGAAACCACTGACCAGTTTGAATCCGGAACTAACAGCCAACAAAGTGTCACAACTGATCCAAGGCCAAATGATCACTACGCTAACTTGGCCTGGCCAAGAGGATAAAATGGTCTACATTGCCAATGTGCCGAATACCGATTGGTCACTGGGTATTGTTATAGATAAAGAGATGGCGTTTTCTGCAGTATCTGACGCGATTCAGTTCATCTCCCTGACTTCTTTGATTTTGTACATCGTCATTTCAATTGCGAGCACAATGGTGATCAACCGACTGCTTTCCCCACTACAAACCTTGTCTGAAGCGCTGACTCAGCTTGCTCAAGGTAGAGGTGACCTCACTCAACGTATTGATATCACGCGTATGGATGAGATAGGCAAACTGGCCGAGCTTGTAAACCAGTTCTTAAGCCAGATGCAAAGCATGTTAAAGGGCGTCATAGAGCACAGCCACGATCTCAACAATCATGCAGAAAAGGCCAACCAACTGGCGACCCAATCCTCCATTCGAGTTGAGAACCAACAAAACGACATCAACCAAATTGCTACCGCGATTCATGAAATGTCCGCCACCGCAGCAGAAGTGGCTAGCCATGCCGAACTCACGGCATCCGCTTCTCAAGCATCAGCGACCGCTTGTAACGAAGGCCAAGAAGTTATCCAACAAAACCGTGATGCGATTACTGGCCTTGCAACTCAAGTTGAAGACGCTGCCAATGTTATTCGAGAACTGGAAAACAACGCGCAAAGCATCAATCAGATCCTATCCACCATTCAAGGCATTGCCGAACAAACCAACTTGTTGGCATTGAATGCCGCGATTGAAGCGGCGCGTGCGGGAGAGCAAGGTCGTGGATTTGCGGTTGTAGCCGATGAAGTTCGAGTGCTCAGCCAACGAACGCATGGCTCGACCGAAGAAATCCGCGTGATGATTGATACGCTGCAGAAGAATACCGAACATGCCGTTGAAAGCATGACCACCAGCACTCAACTGGCAGAAAACAGCGTTAGCTTCGCAGAGCAAGCTCATGGCAGCCTGACTAAAATCACTCAGGCAATCTCTGAAATCAACGATATGGCGCTGCAAATAGCGAGTGCTGCGGAAGAGCAACGCGCAGTAAGCGAAGACATCAGTCGCAATACGCAAGGGATCAAAGATGCCTCAGACGATCTTGCACAACAAGCTGAAAGCAGTCGCTATAGCTCAAATGAAATGAGTAACGCTGCCGAGTCGATGCGCCGAGATGTGGAGCGTTTTAAGGTATAACTCATCTCAAACAAAGTAAGTTAAACCTCACCACCGAGCGGCAGGTGACGTAAACCGATAACTGAAACAAAGTGGTTCTTTTCATAAGAATCACTTTGTTCTCAGTCCGGTTTAATGCATATTGATGAGCTAATTTATCCCAGACACAAGGATGTTATTCAGATGGGATTCGAATGGTTGGCTCTTGCTGCCGCTTTTCTTTGGGCCATCGCGAGCCTGATGTCAGTAAAGCCTGCTCAACACTTAGGTTCTTTCGCATATAGCCGTTGGCGCATGGGTTGTACTGCAATCATCTTATCAAGCATGGCTTGGTTTACTGGTGGTTGGTCAACGGTCGAAGCAGACCTAGTAACGCCAATGATGCTGTCTGGGCTAATTGGCATCTTCATTGGTGATACCGCCCTATTTGCCTGTTTGAATCGAATGGGACCGCGCCAAGCAGGTTTGCTGTTCTCTTGTCACGCCGTGTTCTCGGCGATTCTTGGTTACTTCCTATTTAGCGAAAGCATGACTTCTGTTGAGCTGATTGGCTCGGCTTTGGTGTTCAGTGGCGTTTTAACAGCGATATTCTTTGGTCGTCGAGGACAAGCCAACAACCAACTCGAAACCATCAAAGGCACTGTGTGGATTGGCGTTGCTCTCGGAATCACAGCGGCTATCTGCCAAGCATTAGGTGGGATTATTGCCAAGCCCGTGATGCAAACCAGCATAGACCCTGTTGCCGCTTCAGCGATTCGTATGATTACCGCTTTTGTTGCTCACTCCGCATTTCGCTTAACGGGCGCCAAGCTCTCACGCGCAATCAACCCGATGAATGGTCAAATATTTGCGATTACCGCAGTGAACGGATTTTTAGCGATGGCGGTGGGAATGACGCTGATCTTGTATGCGCTGCAGGAAGGCAATGTCGGCATGGTTGCTCTGTTATCTTCAACCACACCGATCATGTTGTTACCAATACTTTGGCTGTACACCAAACAGAGACCAAATGCCTACGCTTGGATAGGTGCCATTGTTGCAGTGGTCGGCACTGGTATTCTTGTTAAATAGTGGTACTGGTATTCTAGTCAGCTAGCTAGTGAAGTTAATTGGCAGCTGATTGGAAACTGAGAATTAATAGCTAATGACTATTCACTCTCAGTAAAACAAAATCAAAAAGCTAAGAGCGCGGGAACGGAAAAGCCGTCACATCATCGATATGGTCATAACCTAATGCCAGCATGATCAGACGATCAATACCTAAAGCAACACCCGCACAGTCTGGTAAGCCCGCTTTTAATGCCTCAATCAAGTGATGGTCAATCGGTTGAGGCGATAAGCCCATCTCAATACGTTTGGCATTGTCATCTTCAAAGCGCTTGAGCTGCTCTTGTGGCTTGTCTAGTTCATGGAAGCCGTTTGCCAATTCAATGCCTTTGAAATACACCTCAAAGCGATCCGCCACTCGTGGATCATTCGGGTTAATCTTGGCTAACGCCGCTTGTGATGCTGGGAAGTCATAAACAAACGCAGGCACTTGTTGCCCTATCTTTGCTTCAACCCCAATACTAAACAGTAGTTGTAGTAAGGTATCGCGGTCTTGTTCTGGATCAGCAATGTCACTAAGCCCAAGCTTCGCTGCCGCTTGTTTTAGAGTATCCATCGAATCTTCCAGTGGACACACACCTAACACATCAATAAAGGCTTGTTGGTAAGTCATCCGCTCTGCTGAGCCCGATTTAAGTACCTGCTGTAACAGCAAATCCATTTCATCCATCAGGTCATGATGATCAAAGCCAACTCGATACCACTCCAACATGGTGAACTCAGGGTTGTGATAACGGCCATTCTCTTCGTTACGGAAAGATTTACAAATTTGGTAGATACAGCCACTGCCCGCCGCTAATAGACGTTTCATATGAAACTCAGGGCTAGTCATAAAGAACAGTGGCTGACCGTGCGCATAACCCGGCCCTACAAATTCAGTTTTGAAAGTATGCAAATGCACGTCCGTCACCGTGGCGTGGCTCATCGCCGGCGTATCCACTTCCATCACGTTTCGCTCAGCAAAGAACTGACGAATTTGATTAAGGATATCAGCACGTTGCTTTAACTGTTTAATGGTTGCGGCCGGTTGCCATGTAGAGTGCATTATTGAGTTCCATATTACTGAATTCTAGGCGACGAAAATTACCACCTTTCATCGCTTTTGTAAGCTTCTATCTTTCTATTCGTGAAAGCAAAATGTTGTTTTAATGAAGCCAGAAAATTACGTTCTACAATACAATTATCAATACAGCTTTCACATCAGCATTGATAACAAAAATCATACTCAACAAGCCGTTAACACCCGTCCTGTGGGTTAATCGTTATCAACAATTCATTGCCGTGATTGCAGTCACATAACCTATAATTTCTATGCCTCCATATGCATTACCGACCTAAAAACCCAAATGCATCAACTTTTCGAATACCTTCCTCTCTTACACTGAACCTACCACTTAAGGCTTAGGGGCGCTAAATGGTTCCTACGATTTAGAACCTCCTAAATAGGCTTTTTATAATTACAAGCGGAATACTCCGCATCACACTGGAGAATAACTGTGAAGACAATTACCACAGATATCGCAGTCATCGGCGCAGGCGGCGCTGGTCTTCGTACAGCTATTGCTGCGGCTGAAGCTAATCCTGAACTGGAAGTAGCACTGATTTCTAAAGTTTACCCAATGCGTTCGCACACGGTAGCGGCAGAAGGCGGTTCAGCAGCAGTAATTAAAGACGAAGATAGCTTAGATAACCACTTCAACGATACTGTTGGTGGTGGCGACTGGCTATGTGAACAGGATGTTGTTGAATACTTTGTTGAAAACTCGACTCGCGAAATGATCCAAATGGAACAATGGGGCTGCCCATGGAGTCGTAAAGAAAACGGTGAAGTAAACGTACGCCGATTCGGCGGTATGAAGGTAGAGAGAACGTGGTTCGCAGCGGATAAAACCGGCTTCCACATGCTTCATACTCTGTTCCAGACTTCGATGAAGTACGACACAATCAAACGATTTGATGAGTACTTTGTGGTGGATTTGCTCGTTGAAGATGGCGAAGTACAAGGCCTAATCGCGATTCACATGTCTGAAGGTGAGCTTGTTACCATCAAAGCAAAATCTGTTGTTCTAGCAACCGGTGGCGCAGGTCGTGTTTACCACTGTAATACCAACGGCGGCATCGTAACTGGCGACGGTATGGCAATGGCTTATCGCCACGGTGTACCACTGCGTGATATGGAGTTCGTTCAATACCACCCAACAGGCCTACCGGGCACTGGCATCTTGATGACCGAAGGTTGTCGTGGTGAAGGCGGTATCATCGTCAACAAGAACGGCTACCGTTACCTGCAAGATTACGGCATGGGCCCTGAAACTCCAGTGGGCGAGCCGAAAAACAAATACATGGAACTGGGTCCTCGTGACAAAGTTTCTCAAGCATTCTGGCACGAGCAGCAGAAAGGCAACACCATCAAGCACCCACTTGGTGATGTCGTACACCTTGACCTTCGCCACCTTGGTGAAGAGTACCTGCAAGAGCGTCTTCCGTTCATCTGTGAGCTTGCAAAAGCGTACGTAAACGTAGACCCAGCAAAAGAGCCAATCCCAATTCGCCCTACCGTTCACTACACCATGGGTGGTATTGAGACCAACGGTACCTGTGAAACTCGCATTAAAGGCCTATTCGCCGTTGGTGAATGTGCTTCAGTTGGCCTACACGGTGCAAACCGCCTAGGTTCTAACTCTCTGGCTGAGTTCGTGGTATTTGGACGCGTAGCCGGTGAAGAAGCAGTGAAACGCGCTGTTGAATTCAAAGGCTGGAACGAAGAGTCTATCGCTAAGCAAGTGAAAGCGGTTGAAGATCGCATCGCAGGTCTACTAAGCCAAGAAGGCGATGAGAACTGGGCTGATATCCGTACTGAAATGGGTCACACCATGGAAGCGGGTTGTGGTATCTACCGTCAAGAAGACTTGATGCAAGAAACCATCGACAAAATCACTGAGCTAAAAGCACGTTACAAAAAGATCAGCATTAAAGACAAAGGCCAAGTGTTCAACACGGACCTACTTTACGCTATCGAAGTGGGTTACGGCCTTGAAGTTGCTGAAGCGATGGTTCACTCAGCGATCCTTCGTAAAGAGTCTCGCGGTGCGCACCAACGTCTAGACGACAACTGCACAGAACGTGACGACGTGAACTTCCTGAAACACTCTCTATCTTTCTACAACGAAGATGCAGCACCAACTATCGACTACAGCGGCGTTAAGATTACTAAATCTCAACCTAAAGCTCGTCTGTACGGTGAAGCTGCAGAGAAAGCCGCTGCCGCTGAAAAAGCAGCAGAAGAGAATGCGAAGAAGAGCGAAGAGGAGCAAGCATAATGTCAGCGAATCGAATCCAAAAAATTGAAATCCTGCGTTATGACCCTGAGCACGATGCAGAACCTCACTTTCAAACCTTTGAAGTTCCGTTTGATGAAACCATGTCAGTACTTGATGCGATCGGTTACATCAAAGACAACCTAGATAAAGACCTGTCTTACCGTTGGTCTTGTCGTATGGCGATTTGTGGTTCTTGCGGCATCATGGTTGATGGCGTGCCAAAACTGGCGTGTAAGAGCTTCTTACGTGACTACCCGAATGGCTTCAAGATTGAGCCTTTGGCTAACTTCCCAATCGAAAAAGATTTGATTGTCGACATGACGCCGTTCATCGAACGCCTTGAAGCAATCAAGCCTTACATCATTGGTAACGACCGTAAGCCAGAAGACGGCACGAACATCCAAACTCCAGAGCAAATGGCGAAGTACAAACAGTTCGCTGGCTGCATCAACTGTGGTTTGTGTTACGCAGCATGTCCTCAGTTTGGTCTAAACCCTGAGTTCATTGGCCCTGCGGCACTTGCTCTTGCTCATCGCTACAACCTAGATAGCCGTGACAATGGTAAAGCTGAGCGCATGAAGCTTATCAATGGCGACAACGGCGCTTGGGGCTGTACGTTTGTAGGTTACTGTTCTGACGTTTGTCCGAAGAAAGTAGACCCAGCAGCAGCTGTAAACCAAGGCAAAGTTGAGTCTTCAATGGACTTCGTTATCTCGATGTTCAAGCCTGATGGATCGCAAGTAAAAACAGCAGAGGAGGCATAATATGAGCAATCGTAAGCCTTATGTTCGTGAGATGAAGAGAACATGGTGGAGCAACCATCCGTTCTACCGCTTCTACATGCTACGTGAAGCGACTGTACTGCCTTTGATTCTATTCACTCTGTTCCTAACCTTCGGTTTGGGTGCACTAGTGAAAGGCCCTGAAGCTTGGGCTGGTTGGTTGAGCTTTATGGCTAACCCTATCGTTGTTGGTATCAACATCGTGGCACTGCTAGGCAGCTTGCTGCACGCTCAAACCTTCTTCAGCATGATGCCTCAAGTGATGCCAATCCGTCTTAAAGGCAAATTGGTTGATAAAAGAATCATCGTACTGACCCAGTGGGCAGCGGTGGCTTTTATTTCTTTAATCGTTCTTGTTGTGGTGTAAGGAGCTTTCGTTATGAACACAAATTACAAAGTAAAACCTGTTAACCACAACCCACAACGCTCTGATGAGCCAATCTGGTGGGGCCTATTTGGTGCTGGCGGTACTTGGTTCGCGATGATCACACCAATCACGATCTTAGTGCTGGGTATCTTAGTGCCAATGGGCATCATCGATGCGGACGCAATGAGCTACGAGCGTGTGTCTGAATTCGCCACCAGCATTATCGGTGCGCTATTCATCATCGGTACGCTAGCACTGCCAATGTGGCACGCAATGCACCGTCTTCACCACGGCATGCACGACCTTAAGTTCCACGTCGGCGTTGCGGGTAAAGTGGGTTGCTACTTCGTTGCAGGCATAATCAGCGCACTGTCTGTTATCTTCATTTTTATGATCTAAAAGTTAAGAGCAGATTCGGGATTCGAGTAATCGAGATGCGAAGAACTTAAGAGCAAAAAGACTAAAAGCAGAGCAGGGTTATCTTGTTCTGCTTTTTTATTGCTTGTTGAATCTCATATCCTCTAACTCACTCTTGCTCTTCAAGCTCTTCGCATCCCGCATCTCGTTTACTCGTATCTGCCCTTCCCGCTCTTCGTATCTCGCATCCCGCTTACTCTAATCTGCTCTTCCCGCTCTTCGTATCCCGCATCTCGTTTACGCGCATCTGTTCTTAAGGCACAAAAAAAGGCCGCTCATAAGCGACCTTTTTTATTTCACTGAGCCATCCTAAACAAGATGGACACAATCAAATTACTTCACACGACCAACGTATTCGCCAGTACGAGTATCAACTTTAACAACTTCACCGATTGCGATGAATAGAGGTACGCGAACTACCGCGCCTGTTGCTAGAGTTGCAGGCTTACCGCCAGTACCTTGTGTATCGCCTTTAAGGCCAGGATCGGTTTCAGTTACTTCGATCTCAACAAAGTTTGGTGGAGTTACTGTGATAGGGTTATCATTCCACAACGTTAGAGTACAAACGTCATTTTCAACTAACCATTTTGCAGAGTCAGCAACTGCTTTTACGTCTGCTGCAATTTGCTCAAATGTTTCGTTGTTCATGAAGTGGTAGAATTCGCCATCGTTGTATAGGTAACCTAGTTCAACGTCAACAACATCTGCAAGCTCAAAGCTTTCGCCTGATTTGAATGTTTTCTCTAACACTTTGCCTGACAGCAGTTTACGAAGTTTTACACGGTTAAACGCTTGGCCTTTACCTGGCTTAACGTATTCATTGTCGATAATTGAGCAAGGCTCGTTATCTAACATGAATTTTAAACCGCCTTTGAATTCATTGGTGCTTACTGACGCCATGATTTTCTCTTCCACATCTTTGAGTTAATTTCAATGCCGCATATCATAACCCGAAAAGTCGAATCTGTTGAGCAAAACTGGCTCAAACAACTATCGAATGCGATCTCTGACCCGACAAAACTGCTTGAGGCATTGGAAATAGACCCAACACCGTGGCAAGCAGGCTTCGCTGCTCGTGAGTTATTTGCACTTCGGGTTCCTCTTAGCTTTGTCGAACGAATGGAAAAAGGCAACCCACACGATCCATTGCTACGACAAGTTTTACCGCTAAGCGAAGAGTTTGAGGTACACCAAGGCTATTCCGCTGATCCACTGGAAGAGCAAGAGAACGCTATCCCAGGGCTACTACACAAATATAAAAACCGTGCACTGATGATTGTGAAAGGCGGTTGTGCGATTAACTGCCGCTACTGCTTCCGTCGTCATTTCCCTTACCAAGACAACAAAGGCTCAAAGTCGGTGTGGCAAACCAGCCTCGACTATGTGGCTGCTCACTCAGAGATCAACGAAGTTATCTTGTCGGGTGGCGATCCACTGATGGCCAAAGATAGCGAACTAGAGTGGCTGATTCATGCTATCGAACAAATACCACATGTGAAAACCGTTCGAATTCATAGCCGATTACCGGTTGTGATTCCCGCTCGAGTAACAGATGAACTGTGCCAATTGTTAGCTCAAACTCGCCTTAATGTGGTGATGGTCAGCCACATTAACCATGCCAACGAAATCAACTTAGATCTCAAACAAGCCTTTCACAAGCTTAAGTTAAGTGGTGCTACTCTGCTCAACCAAGGCGTGATGCTTAAAGGTGTAAATAACAGCGCTAACTCATTGAAAGAATTAAGCGAAAAGCTATTCGACGCCGGTATTTTACCTTACTATATGCATGTACTTGATAAGGTTCAGGGCGCCGCTCACTTCTATATTTCAGATGAAGAAGCAAAGCATCACTTTAAGGGATTAATCTCTGAGGTTTCTGGCTACCTAGTACCTAAGTTAACCCGTGAGATTGGCGGACGCAGCAGCAAGACACCGCTCGACCTACACATTGAATAGAGAAGTTGTATCAATGAAACACAATACCTCAGTTGCTCCACCAGCAATCACATCTCAACCAGCGCTTAAGTTCAGCTCAAGAGGTTTCACCATCATCGAGCTGGTCGTGGTGATCGTGATTCTAGGTATTGTGTCGGTCACTGCTGCTTCTAAGTTCCTCAACCTGCAAACTGATGCGCGCATCTCGACATTAAACGGCCTGAAAGGCGGAATGGAGGGTGCAAGTGCTATGCTTTATGGTAAGACATCAGCACTAGGCTTGGATAAGGTTGTCAGCGCATCGATTAACGTTGAGGGTGACGATATATTAGTCGCTTACGGTTACCCTGCAGCGATGAACGATCAAACTTGGTCAATGCTTATCGAATCCACGTTCTTGGATGCAGTTTGGGATACGGGCAGAGCTGACTGGTTCTTTACCAACACTGACGCGAACGATGGCATTATTCTTTATGCGCCTTCGAGCCGAAAAAATCAGGCTGATAACTGCTACCTTGAGTACCAAGAAGCGACGGAGACCACGACACCTGTCTTCACCTTAACAACAGACGGCTGCTAGACTTTACGTCACCTTTATCAATCGTTAAGACAAAAAGTTTTTGTTCGATCGTCCGGTCTATTATTAGCATACTCGGCTCTATTCTAAATTTTTAGGAGGGGTGATATGACACAATTTATAGAACAAACTCTCAACCTTGCCCCCTTTAGCTGGGCAGGCCTTGCAGTATGTATGCTGTGTGGTTCGTTAATCGGTATCGAGCGACAAACACGCGGTAAACCAGTAGGGATCAGGACATCGATTCTGATCATCAGTGGTACCTATTTCTTCCTTACGATGGCGATTAGCCTTTCCCCTAACACGCTCGATCAAGCTCGTGTGCTTGGTCAGATCATTACTGGGGTTGGTTTCCTTGGCGCTGGGGTAATGATGACTCTGGATGGAAAGATTCATGGCGTGACTTCAGCCGCGATTATCTGGGTGCTCGCTGCATTAGGTATGATGATCGCACTTGGTCACCTTTCCCAGTCGGTCATTATTACGCTAATGGCGCTAGTGATTCTGCTTGGTGTCGATAAAGTGGAAAACAGTTTCCAAAGCTTACGCCGTGGTGTTCACCAAAAGTGGATGAGAAAAGGTCGCGTGAAGAAGTAACCTCAATCTGAGACAGACATTAAGAAGGCCTAGTCACACGACTAGGCCTTTGTGTATCCGACTCATTAATACACTTGAATACACACCTGATTCTTACCTGCAGCCTTTGCCTTATAAAGCTGCTCATCCGAGGAACGAATGCTTTGGTTTTCCCACAAGTGCCCTACGCTGTCGAACTTATACAAAGAGTAAAGCGTCGCGCCACCAGACACTGAGATACTAATCTTGTCACCCGTAGGGCATCGATAACTCTGTAGGCTAATGTCGTTTTGAATTCGCTCAAAGATCGATGAAAGCAACTCAGACGATTCACCCGTAATCGCGACAACAAACTCTTCGCCACCAAATCGAGCCACGATATCTTGCTGTCTAACGCTGTTCAGCATCAACCGAGCAACATGGCAAATCACCTCGTCCCCCACTTTATGGCCATGCTGATCATTAACGACTTTGAAATCATCGATATCAAACACGCCAACACCAATAATCGGCTCTTCATCTTGCGCCAGTAATCGAGCCTCAAAACCACGTCGATTCAGCAAGCCGGTTAATGGGTCGCGCATTGCTAGCTCATTTAAACGCTGGTGCTCTTGTCTTGTATAGAAGCGCCATAGCCATAAAACCGAGAGCAGATACAAAACCAACAGTATTGAAAGCTGAATCTTCTCCATTTCCAAGATATGCAGAAAGTGCTCGCTCTTATCTTCTTCAATACTCAGATATAACTGGGTGTCAATGTCATCAACATACAGAGGCTTAGAATAAGTAAAATCCATAAAACCGTATTTGTTTGCGCCTCGAGTACTGGTGACTTTATAGCCATGGGTAGGGTTTGAGACTAGGTTAGAGACATAGCCATCGACACCCAACACCCCTTTAAACTCACCATTAACGTAGATTCCTTTGGTTAAGGTCACCACTTTCTGACCTGTCAGGTAGTCATCATATTGGCCGGTATACACCACTTGGTCTTGCCCTTGAGCTAAGCCAAAGCGAATCGTATTCACCCAATAAGGCCTGCTATTCACAACCGAATCAAAGGTGTCGCCCTTGATGTAACTGGCAAAATCAGAAGGCGAAGAGATAATGAATTTCTCTTTTGAAATGAAGTAAATCGCAGAAATGGTATCGATGGTATTGGCAAAATAAGCCATGGTCGGCGCGATGAACAGGCGCTTACCCGCTTCGGTATAAAGGTCCGATTTCGGGTTGCACATCTCGCGAGGGCCAGAGAACATAAAATCAAAACGAGGGGCATGTTGCTCCTCACTGGTGAAGTAACACGTCTCACCCTCGATCTTTTTGTCATGCGAGAATACGTAGGTATCCCCATGCAGTGGATAAAGCGCAGTGATGTTGTACTCAAGCGCATTTATGATCTGTGTGAGCTCCGCTAAAGAGCGTGTCACGCCTTGGTTTTCCATTCCATACTGTTTATCTGATTCTTCCGCTGAATCAACGAGCAACAAGCTCAAAACTACTAAAAAACTGGCGGTCAGGCCTAAGAAAGCCTTTTTAAAATCGACGGTATGGTGGTTAATCAAAGCATATAAATCATCATTGGGAATTTATCGCACATTGTACCCATAAATTCAAACATCGCAACAACAAATATAAAACAACATGCTTATTGGGTAATTTGAGAAGTTTATCGTGGAAGTAGAATTGAATGTAATAACGCCCAAACAAGGGTTTAGGCGTTGATAGGCTTAGTCTTTAATCGCGTATGCGTAACTAAAAGCTAATGCATTAACTGAACGTTGCTCGCCAACCGTAGAACCAAAGGCTAAACGACAGCGTTATTTAGCAAAGTTTACAATCGGGAAGCACGGGAAGAAACCGTTATCAGCACAGTTGATCAGACCAACTTGTACGCCTTCGATTTTGTTGGTTTTGTTGAAGATACCAACCTGAACCGTAGACACTTCTGAAAGGTTCGCAGCGCCAACATCAACCATAGTGTTACCTTCTGAGTAGTTTACAAAACTCACGTTCGCGCCTTTCACATCATTAGTAATGTTCACAGCACCAAGGTTAACACCCGTTGTTTTACCCGTGTTCCAGTTGAAGAAACCTAGAGATGCACCGGTCATTTCTTGGTTCACTTTTGATGCACCAAAAATACCCAGGTTCACACCTGTGGTCGTTTGCGTCTCAGACATACCAACAACAGCAAGATCAAGACCTTTAAGGTCGTTCACTTGTCCGTGAAGTAAAGCCAAGCGCACACCGCCAACAGCATCTGAGTCAGGTGCGTTGAAGCCATTGATCGTTGAAAACATAACAGGCGAAGAAGCAAATGCCGCCGGTGCCATTACTGCTGCAGACACAGCAAGTACTGAAAGTAGTTTTTTCATTGGGGGAGTCTCCACTGACTTATTGTTGACTTGATTAATCCATTTTCAATCAAGCATTTATTGTCCTTTATTAAACAGCTATCCATGTTAAATCAATGTCATAACTGTACTGTTGAATATAAGCCGCTAAATCATAAAGAGCAATGGTTAAGAGCAGAGATAAAGCAGATGCGGGATTCGAATATACGAGATGCGAAAAACAAAAACGGAGACCGAGGTCTCCGTTTTCTAAAGCTTATGTATGGCTCTCTCTGTTACGAGAAAGGGGGATGATTACATCATGCCGCCCATGCCACCCATACCGCCCATGCCACCCATATCAGGCATAGCAGCAGACGCATCTTGCGGTTTGTCTGTGATCATCGCTTCTGTCGTGATCATAAGACCAGCAACCGATGCTGCGAACTGAAGTGCAGAACGAGTCACTTTAGTTGGATCTAGGATACCCATAGCAATCATGTCGCCGTATTCACCAGTCGCCGCGTTGTAACCGTAGTTACCTTCGCCAGCACGAACATTGTTAGCAACAACAGACTCTTCATCACCTGCGTTCTTCGTGATTTGACGGATAGGCGCTTCCATTGCACGTAGTGCAACACGGATACCTACGTTTTGCTCTTCGTTGTCGCCTTCAAGGCCAGCAACTTTAGACGCCGCGCGGATAAGTGCAACACCACCACCAGCAACCACACCTTCTTCAACTGCCGCGCGAGTTGCGTGAAGTGCATCTTCAACGCGGTCTTTCTTCTCTTTCATTTCAACTTCAGTCGCAGCGCCAACTTTGATTACTGCAACACCGCCAGCTAGCTTAGCTACGCGCTCTTGAAGTTTCTCTTTGTCGTAGTCAGACGTTGCATCTTCGATTTGTTGACGGATTTGAGAAACACGACCTTGGATCATTGTCTCTTCACCCGCACCATCGATGATGGTTGAGTTTTCTTTAGTAATGGTTACGCGCTTAGCTTGACCTAGATCTTCTAGCGTTACTTTCTCAAGGTCTAAACCGATCTCTTCAGAGATAACCGTACCGCCCGTTAGGATAGCGATGTCTTGAAGCATTGCTTTACGACGATCACCGAAACCAGGTGCTTTAACAGCAGCTACTTTCACGATGCCACGCATGTTGTTCACAACTAGAGTCGCTAGCGCTTCGCCTTCTACATCTTCAGCGATGATTAGAAGTGGACGAGATGCCTTAGCAACCGCTTCTAAAGTCGGAAGAAGTTCACGGATGTTTGAAACTTTCTTGTCGATAAGAAGGATGAATGGGCTTTCTAGATCAACAGAACCCGCTTCTTGGTTGTTGATGAAGTAAGGAGATAGGTAACCGCGGTCGAACTGCATACCTTCAACTACGTCTAGCTCGTCTTGTAGAGCCTGACCTTCTTCAACGGTGATTACACCATCACGGCCTACTTTTTCCATCGCTTCAGCAATGATGTTACCTACTGTCGCGTCAGAGTTTGCAGAGATAGTACCTACTTGCGCGATAGCTTTTGTATCTGCGCATGGAACAGAAAGGCCTTTTAGCTCTTCAACTGCAGCGATAACCGCTTTGTCGATACCGCGCTTAAGATCCATTGGATTCATGCCAGCAGCAACGGCTTTTAAGCCTTCAGTGATGATTGCTTGAGCAAGAACTGTTGCTGTAGTCGTACCGTCGCCCGCTGCGTCATTCGCTTGCGAAGCCACTTCTTTAACCATTTGTGCGCCCATGTTTTGGAACTTGTCTTCAAGTTCGATTTCACGTGCAACTGAAACACCATCTTTAGTGATCGTTGGTGCGCCAAATGATTTGTCTAGAACAACGTTACGGCCTTTAGGACCTAGCGTTACTTTTACTGCGTCAGCCAGAACGTTTACACCTTCTAGCATTTTAATACGTGCGTCGTTACCAAATTTAACGTCTTTAGCAGCCATCTTTATTTCCTTTAAATTCTTGTTTGTTGTTGGCTTTCATCTTCATCATTCTGAGGAGTAACAATGAGAAAATTCAGTATTCTCTTCATCATTAGCCGTTTCAGATTCCCTATCTCGCTCGTACCTCGCTGTAGGGAATGACGTTTAGGTTCTATCGAAAATGAAAGCTATCTGATTATGGTCGGAGTGTAGATTACTCAACGATCGCCATGATGTCGTTTTCAGACATGATCAGAACTTCTTTGCCGTCGATTTTTTCAGACTTAGTGCCGTAGCCTTCAGCAAAGATAACAGTGTCGCCAACTTTAACGTCCAATGGTTGTACTGAACCGTTTTCTAGAATGCGGCCTTTGCCAACAGCTAGAATTGTACCGCGAGTTGATTTTTCAGCGGCAGAACCAGTTAGAACGATGCCACCAGCAGATTTAGATTCAACTTCTTGGCGCTCAACGATAACTCGGTCGTGTAGAGGACGGATATTCATCGGTCAGATCTCCTGATAATTTCCATTTAATTTGATAGTTGCCACGATTGGCATGGGGTTAAAGAGTATGTTGGGGCGAAGTAAAAGATCCCAAGGGGTGAAAGGGAAAAATTGTGATCGAAAGAGCAGATTCGGGATGCGAGTAAACGAGATGCGAAGAGCTTAAAGATAAGAGCAGATGCGAGATACGGGTAAACGAGTAGCGAAGAACTTAAGAGCAGTTGCGGGATGCGGGTAAACGAGTAGCGAAGAACTTAAGAGCAGTTGCGGGATGCGGGTAAGCGAGTAACGAAGAGCGGAAGACAAGAGAATCACCTTCTTTGTTTTTGCTTTTCGCATCTCGAATCTCGTTACCCTCATCTAATTCTTTGTATCTGCTATTCAAGCTCTTCGCATCCCGAATCTCGTTTACTCGCATCTGCTTTTCTTCCCTTCCCGCCCGCATCTGTTTATCCTACGCTTTTAGATTCTATCGGCGCTTTACATGCAAGATAAGCACGGGCTATTAACTGCCCCAATTGAGAGTACATTGCGTACCATGACCATACCGACCATATTCGGTATGGTGGCGATCTTGATGTTTAACCTGGTCGATACCTTCTTTATCTCATTGCTGGGCACACAAGCTCTTGCTGCGGTGAGCTTTACCTTCCCTGTCACCTTTGCGATTAACTGCATCACTATGGGGATTGGCATAGGCCTTTCGACCTGTATTGGACGCTTGCTTGGTCAAGGCTGCGCACAAAATGCGGCTCGCTTTACTTGTCACGGTTTATTACTTGCGGTGTTGCTTGTTGGTTTTGCATCAACTCTGGGGCTTGTAACGCTTGAACCCATGTTCGCCATATTGGGGGCAGAACCTGAGTTACTGCCACTGATATCCGAATACATGACAGTCTGGTATTTAGCCATTCCACTACTTGTTATTCCAATGGCAGGCAACAGCGCAATACGAGCGAGTGGCGATACCAAAACACCCGCCAAGATCATGATGCTGGCAGGCCTGATTAACGGCATTCTCGATCCACTGCTGATCTTCGGTTACGGGCCTTTTCCTGAGCTAGGGATTCAAGGTGCAGCCATTGCTAGCGGATTCAGTTGGTTTGGTGCGTTGTGTGGCTCACTGTATGTGTTAACCATACGAGAAAAGCTACTTGCTCCGCCTAAGCTAAAAATCATCATTGATGACTGGCGACAGATCTTAACCATTGGCACACCCGCCGCCCTTTCCAATGCCCTCAATCCACTTGCTGGCGCCATTATCATGATGATGTTGGCTAAACAAGGAACCGAAGCCGTGGCGGCTTACGGAGCTGCCCAGCGTATTGAATCGATTTTGATCATCGTGTTGATGTCTCTGACCTCTGCCCTTACGCCTTTCATGGCGCAGAACTTTGGCGCAAACAACCCTCAACGCAGCTTTAAGGCACTGTTTCTGAGTATGCGTTTTGCTGTGATGTTCCAAGGTTTGATTTTCTTAATGATGGTGCCGTTGAGCATTCCTTTGGCTGCCCTGTTCTCTCAAGAAGAATCCGTCCGAGGCATATTGTGGCATTACCTGTTAGTCGTTCCCTTTAGCTATGGATTCCAAGGCATTGTGATGATGCTGATCAGCGGGATGAATGCCATGCATCAACCACTCAAAGCCTTTCAATGGAGCTTCATGCGTTTGTTTGTCTTTACCTTGCCATTCGCTTGGATAGGTAGCCAAATTGATGGTGTCGAAGGGCTGTTTATAGGCTTAGCCTTGGGGAACATTGTCGGCGGTATTTCAGGGTATTGCTTTGCACTTCGTGTAAGGGCTAAAGCAGATACGGGATTCGAGTAACCGAGATGCGAAAAGCCTAAAAAGGCAGATGAGAGATTCGGGTAACCGAGATGCGAAAAGCCTAAAAAGGCAGATGAGAGATTCGGGTAACCGAGTATCGAAGAGCTTGAGAGCAGAAAGAGACTAGAAGAAGGAAGATGACATGGAAGACACCATTTACAAAATGCTTTATGACGCACCGATTGGCAAGATGATCATTGTGAGTAATGGTGTGTCGATTATTGAAATTGACCATATAAATCACGAAGAACTCATTACTAGCAATCCAGATGAGCTTTGCCAACTGGCGACGAAACAGTTAGATGAGTATTTCGCAGGTCAACGAACAGAATTCGATTTGCCATTAAGAGCGATAAAAGGCACGGACTTTCAAAAAGCCGCTTGGCAGGCTTTAACGACCATTCCTTATGGCGAAACCATCAGTTACGGTGAGCAAGCAAAGAGAATGGACAATCCAAAAGCCGTAAGAGCAGTGGGTGGTGCGAATGGCAAGAACCCATTTAGTATTGTTGTTCCCTGCCATCGAGTGATTGGGGCGAACGGTACATTAACGGGTTACACTGGCGGCATGAGCCGCAAAGAGTGGTTGTTGGATTTCGAGCGTTCGGTTCTAAAAGCAAGATGAGAGTATACGGGATGCGAGATACGAAAAGCATATGACATAGATACGAGTAAACGAGTTGCGAGATACGAAAAGCAAAGAAGGAATTCTCTTTCTGCTTTTGGCTTTATTGCTTATCGCTACTCGTACCTCTTATCATTACGTCATTCCCTACAGCGAGGTACGAGCGTGATAGGGAATCTCTCTTTATGTTGAACACCGAATATGACAAGTAATACGTGGCATGAGATTCCAGATATTTCGTTCCTCAATTCTGGAATGACAGTCTAGAGCAGATGAGAGTAACGAGATGCGAATATATATAACAGCTCTCATTCTGTAAGTGACCCGCTTACTCGTATCATGCATCAGCCCTTAAGCTCTTCGAATCCCGTTTACTCGCATCTATAAAAAAAGCCCGCACTTTGAAGTGCGGACTTTCAGAATCGTTAAAGCTCAACGTGAACCGCTGAGCCAAACTATTACTTAACGATCACTTCACCTGACATTTCTGCTGGGATATCAACACCAGACAGAGAAAGCATCGTTGGTGCTAGGTCAGACAGTTTACCGCCCTCTTTGAACTCAACGTCTTTGCTGCCCACGTAGATAAGTGGAACAGGTAGGTTAGTGTGCGCTGTGTGGATGCCGCCCGTTTCTGGGTTTACCATCATTTCCGCGTTACCGTGGTCCGCTGTGATTAGCAGTTGGCCATCGGCTTCTTTGATTGCTTCAACCACTTTGCCAAGACATTCGTCTAGCGACTCTACCGCTTTAACTGCTGCATCGTAAACGCCAGTGTGACCAACCATGTCACAGTTAGGGAAGTTACAAACGATAGCGTCGTATTTGCCGCCTTTGATTGCTGCAACAAGCTTTTCAGTAAGCTCTGGTGCGCTCATTTCTGGCTGCAGGTCGTACGTTGCTACTTTTGGAGAAGCAACAAGCTGACGCTCTTCGCCTTCAAACTCGTCTTCTTTACCGCCGTTGAAGAAGAACGTCACGTGCGCGTATTTCTCTGTTTCAGAGATACGTAGCTGCGTTTTGCCTTCTTTCGATAGCCATTCGCCGTAGGTGTTCTCTAGAGAAGCCGGAGGGAATGCACATAGCAGTGGAATGTCTGCTGCGTATTGAGTCAGCATCACGAAATCGATCGCTGGGAAAACGTCACGAGCAAAACCATCGAAATCAGGCACGAATGCACGTGTAATTTCACGAGCACGGTCGGCACGGTAGTTCATGAAGATAACTGCATCGCCATCTACGATAGCGGCAGACTCTTCGCCTTCTGCTTTGATTTCAGTCGCTTTAACGAACTCATCGTTTTCGTCACGAGCGTAAGCCGCTTCTAGGCCAGCTACAGCTGTGTCGAATGTGAACTCTGCTTTTGCTTGAGTCAGCAGGTCGTACGATTCTTGAACGCGATCCCAGTTGTTATCACGGTCCATTGCGTAGTAACGACCAATAAGCGAAGCAACACGGCCTTTGCCTAGCTTAGCGAACAGTTCTTGGAAACGTGCCAGTGTGTTTTCTGCGCTACGTGGCGGCGTGTCACGGCCATCTAGGAATGCGTGTAGGTAGATTTTCTCTGCGCCACGCTCTGCTGCCATTTCAACGGCTGCGTAGATGTGATCTTCATGAGAGTGAACACCACCTGGTGACATAAGACCCATGATGTGAACCGCTTTCTCGGCTTTAACCGCTTTATCGATAGCGTTCACTAGCGTTTCAGTTTGGCCGAACTCACCGTCTGAAATTGATTTAGTGATACGAGTAAGATCTTGGTATACAACGCGACCCGCACCAATGTTGGTGTGACCCACTTCAGAGTTACCCATTTGGCCATCAGGTAGGCCTACATCTAAGCCAGAAGCCGAGATTAGCGTGTTAGGTTGGTTAGCAATAAGACCGTCTAATACTGGAGTATTAGCGTTCGCGATAGCGTTGTCTTGGTTGTCTTCACGGTAACCGTAACCGTCAAGGATCACTAGAGCCATTGGCTTCTTAGCTGACATAGGACTGACCTCGTTCAATTCAAAATAAATCGGTATAAAAACAAATTAGCGTAATTTTACTACAGTTTACAGTCAAAACTGTAGTGGAAGATCAAGAAATCTAAGGATTCAACGTCAGCGGAGGAATTGAGAATTGTAAGTTTATTAACAAAAGAACTTGCAGCTTTCGCCAAGGAAGCAGCCAAAGGCCCACCCTTCAGCTAAACTAATAAAGCCTAATGTTAAATAAAACCACAATTGAGGTCATACTCTATTCGGAAAGGGGTGAGCGTCTTACCTACAAAAAATACCAACCTTCTAAGTCAAATAATAGCCGCAATGGAAAAAGCAAAAATTGAAGATGAAAGTTTGAACTCGATAACCTTCGCTATAGCCTTGCCTCGTTTGACTCCAAGCTAGTCAAAAAGAACCAATCACAATTTATTATATCTATGGGTGACTATACCTAGCAACGAACTTTCGGTGAGCTGGGCTAAGCTGTACAGTGCGAAGACCTCACCCTGCCTCGTATCGCGGTTCACAAATATGGGTGCTAAATCTTGAATTGGTGCTCTAATTGAGTCCTGTCAACGTGGCGTTGAAGACATCTTTATTGCGTATATCGTTCCGCTATAGAAGAGGATGCTCACTTTAGCTGGAACGCGTTGGCTAAGTTTGGCGTGTTCGACGCCCACAAACATCTGAGCTAGATATCTTTATTAAACAAAAAAGGACTTTGGAACGATTGACACTCCCGTATCAGCATCAACAATTAGAGGGGCTTGCAACTTATGCCCCCTCCAAAGTTTTAGACACTTGGACCTTATTAAACTTACTCTAATATTTGAAAAGTTAGCGCGAAACCAGTCATGAGTAATCAAATTACAATGACTTTGAGCCTTTTACTACCCCAGTTATTATCACTCCTAACCTTCGAAAATTCACACCATTATTATGGAAAAATACCATTTATACACAATAACGAACATGATGTATCCGAGTTTAGTCCGTGGTACGTCAATCGAATTCACAGTCATTACTCAATAACGAACGATGGTATGATAACTTGTAGTGAATTTTGATTCTAATAGTCGCAGGAATTGATGGTGTTCGAAAAGATTCTATAATAAGCAAGTATGAACTAAAGAATTAACTATCTTTAATAGTTGCCCAGAGGGCTGCTTCCTAAAGAACCAAGCTGTTCAATATTTGAACAACCTGAATGGATACCAATTCATATATGGGGCACCATTTCTAAAAATCATCACCATATAGAGCCGAAAGTACGTACACTTAAGAGAGCAATTTCACAGCAATATTACGTAACTCTTTTATATCGAACTTAAATCGACTAAAATCAGCACAAACGTATGTTCTTAGGCTTAATTGTGCTCATTCCCTTTCTAGACCTCTCATCCCTTTTCTTTTTCTCGCTCGCCACGATTTTTATCATGCGTAAATTTGCCAAGAAAATCGGCTTAGTCGACAAACCTAACGCACGTAAGCTTCATAATGATTCAGTTCCGTTAGTCGGTGGTATATCAATTTGTATTTCGATTTTTTACTTTCTTCTGAATAATCCTAATATCCTGCCCCAAACACCACTTTATGTCGCATGTATTTTTATTCTCGTGGGAGTAGGAGCCTTAGACGATAAGTTTGATTTAAGTTTCAAACTTCGCTTTGCTATTCAAGCGGGGTTATCTGTAGCAATGATGGTGATCGGGGGGATTGAGCTCAATACCATTGGTGATATCTTGGGCACAGGCGAAGTTGTAACACTAGGGTGGCTTGGGTATGTTGTAACCATTCTAGCAGTCGTCGGAGCTATTAATGCATTTAATATGGTTGATGGCATCGATGGACTTTTAGGTGGGTTGTCTATTGTGACTTTTAGTGGGCTTGGCATCATGCTCAACTATGATGGGCAGCATAACTTAGCTTATATTTGCCTTGTTCTTGTGGTGGTTATCGTCCCATATATTCTGTTAAATCTAGGGGTATTTGGACGAACAAGAAAAGTGTTTATGGGCGACGCTGGCAGTATGCTCATCGGTTTTACCGTTATTTGGTTGTTGCTTCTTTCAAGTCAAAATGGCAGTGCTCCTCCATTACGACCTGTAACTGCACTATGGCTAATAGCTATCCCTCTTATGGATATGGCTGCAATAATGATTCGACGTATAAGACGCGGGAGCTCCCCATTTAAGCCAGATAGAGAGCATTTACATCATATATTTCAACGTCTTGGGTTAACCTCTGTTCAAACTTTAATCACAATTAGCACAATTGCTGCGATTTGTGCAGGGATAGGAATATACGGAGAGATGATAGGAATCCCCGAGTACATAATGTTGTATAGCTTTCTTATTTGCTTCTTAATTTATTTATTACTTTTAAGTAACATATGGAGAATAACGTCAAAGATAAGAAAAATATACGATAGACAATAAGCTATTACTTCCTAAATACAGCTCTATATGCATAAAAATAAAAACAATAAGCACTCTTAATTAATGAAAGTTTTTCGATATTTCTATAGATCTGCCATTGCCTCATTGACTTCCTAATTTTATTTCTAGAAATTGAGTTGGGTAAAATTCGATACTGCGTTAATACCTTGTCGAAAATATATGCGTTTGTACCTGTTTTAAGCAACTTTAACCAAGTAGCGTAATCTTGCCCTGTGCGAAGTAATGGCATTGATATATCGGAGAATCTGCTTGCGCGAAGCATTACGGTTGAGCAACCAAGCGTAGCCTTTTTTTTAAGCATATCTTCATAGGTAAAGGACCCCTTTTGATTTGCATCTACGGATACACCTAATTTGTAACCTTGGCTGTCAATTAATTCATAAGCAGTAAATGTGAAGTCCAAATGATTACTTTCCATAAAACCAATTTGCTGTTCTAATTTAGTTGGCGCCCAAATATCATCACTATCAATAAAAGCAATAAAATCTCCGCTAGCATTAGCTAATGACTTATTTCTACTAACAGCAGCTCCAGAGTTAACTAAATTACTAAACACTTTAACTCTATGGTCTACTTTAGATATGTTTTTTATTAGCTCAAGAGTATTATCACTTGAGCAGTCATCGGTTACTAGCCACTCCCAATTAGAATAAGACTGTTTATTAAGACATTCATATGTTTCTTTTATTAGATGGCTAGAGTTGAATGTTGCTGTGATAATTGAAACAAGCATAAATTACATCCTCGATTTAATTAATAGTCTAGATTTAAAATAGGTAAAGTTAGGGAGAAAATTTTTTGACTCTAACATTAATTTAAATGTTTTTTTCGGGTTTAATCTAAACATCTTAATCAAATATATAAACTCAGGAATAGAAAACCTTGCCAAACCATTTGCATTAAGAATCGAATTATATTCTCTTAGTATACTAAGCCTTGTACTTAACACATCAAACCCTACTACTTGAGTCAAAGATCCACTTCTTTCGACAACTGTATAGATAGCTAAGGAGTGGCATATAATATTCCGAGCCTTAATTCCAACAGACAGTGAAAAAATTACATCATTTGATACTAGTGTTTCTGAAAATTTCAGCTTATTTTTTACAACAAAATCACGACGAATAATTTTTGACCAGGGAACATGAAACCAGTATCTAACGTAGTCGACATCATTCTTAATGTGTAAGTCAACTAAAGCCTCATAAGTTTTATGCCTATTAGACACATCATTATTCGATGATACTGAAGATGGTTTAAAATAAGCTACATCACAACCCTTAGGGATGAAACTCTCTATATTACTAAAAACTTTAACGATGTTACTTGAAAAATAATCGTCTGAATCGGCAAATACTAAAAAATCACCTTGAGCATGGTGAACACCTATATTTCTACATGAACCAGCTCCTTTTTTTCTATCGTTTGACAAAACTCGAACGTTCGGATGAGACGTTGCAATTCTTCTTAACTCCATCAAATCTTGGGAGTAGTCATCCACTATAATAACTTCGTTGTTACTAATCGGAATACTATCAAGAAGACATTTTATATACTCACTAGAGTTATACGTTGGTATAATTATAGAAATTTTCTTCAAAATTAGAATAACCTATCGAATTAAAACGCTAAATAAAAATCGCATGCCGCTTATGAAAACCACCCTAATAAATATTTCTTACGAGGTTAATATCTGGTATAAACAGTGACAACAACTGTTTGTATGACAAATAACTGGCGCTGTATATGGTATTTTTCAAAAGAAATACTCTTATTTTCATACCTTTTCGTGTATATAGATTTCCTGACTCCATTAAAGCAATTGGTATTCTAGAAAGCATACGAGCCTTAAATTTATGTATACATACAAGAAGTTCCTCACTAAATTGCCCTTTATGATGGGTCTCAAGGATTTCATTAACTTTCAGAAAAACTTGTTTATATCCATCTACATGCTTTGTTGTTTTTTTACCAGTCATAATAGAACCATAACGTATTCGGCGATTATATAAAACATCATTAATCACTTTACACCTCTTTAGTTTCTTTGACATAAGAAGCTCAAAAGTAAATAAGTTATCTTCGTGGTGTATGCCAGGAAAAAAGTCAATAGTTTTAACAATGTGATTTCTAACTAAATACAAGCACGGCGAAACAGTTAACGTATTTTCTGAGATAAAGCTTACAAATAAGTCTCTACCAGATCTTATCCTGTCTAGTTTTTTAGTTGGACGAGAGTAATCAAACTTTATCTCGAAATTGCCATCCATTTCATCTACATTTTTCGCTTCAAAAAACAAACCATCCAAGTGGTCGGTTACCACGGTTTCATAAAGACGATCTAAAGACCCAATTACATGAGTGTCATCACTATCCATAAAAAGGACATAATCCTTAGAAGCGAGAGCTTTACCTATATTTCTAGCTACCGATTGCCCTTGATTTTCTTGATATACATACCTCACCCTCTTATCTTTTTTCGCATAGGCATTAACCAGCGAACTTGTATCGTCTGAAGATCCGTCATCTACGATGATAACTTCAAGATCACACTTGTTGTGTTGTATTACAGACTCCAAAGCCTCAACAATATATTCCCCAGAGTTATATGCAGGGATAACAACACTAATACTCATTTTCTTTTTTACACCTATATACGAAATAAAAAACCCAAAGAATCATATGTAAATTTAGAAAGTAACCAAAGACTTCGCCTTTGTAATGAAAAATAGCAAGGAGTAAAACTGATGACAACATTATTCCAATAAAACCATCTGAATTCCTCATACTTATATCTCTAACACAATAATAGAGCATATAAATGGTAGAAAAGAAAAACACGAAAAAGCTCATAAACCCGGAAGCCAATACCTGTCGCATATAACCACTATCCGTATCCATATAATACCGAGTAGTTGGATCTGAGTATCTACCGTCACCGAACAAAAACGTTTCTAAAGAGATAGGGAAGTACATCGTAAATAAGTGGTTTGTTGATGATGTTTCCAACTTTCCATTATCAATGTAATTGTAAATGAATTCAAAAGAAAATCTGGTGAAATTATCAACTCTAAGTTTTATAGATTCGGGAAATATATAAAAATACATCGTAATCATGATTGTAATTGCGATAATAAAAAGAACCAATAGACGTAAGACTAAATAATAAGATTTTCTACTATTTTGAAATATTAAATAGACAAAAAACACAAACCCTGCCACCAAAACAACCCGTCCTGCCGACATGAAAAACAACAACATCATTGCGTATAACACATAGATATAGCTTCTATTTTTAGTGTTGTACTC
Source organism: Vibrio sp. 1CM23M (assembly GCF_023161755.1). Taxonomy (NCBI): domain Bacteria; kingdom Pseudomonadati; phylum Pseudomonadota; class Gammaproteobacteria; order Vibrionales; family Vibrionaceae; genus Vibrio; species Vibrio sp. 1CM23M. Next base: position 162,210 of record NZ_JALNTR010000008.1, on the reverse strand, counting down.
TTCTAAAACCAATAAGAATAGTATAAATGACAATATAACTGATAACCCAAAGAACTGCGGTCCAGAAAGAGATAACCCTCGAACGCCACCACCGCCATAACTGCTCGCGACAGCCACCAGGTGGTCAGGCTTGGTCAATGCAATAACGTCCCTAAAAGCAGGAAAGAAAAATGCAGCTAACATAATTACAAGTTGAATTACTACAACTGCTCTAAATAGCTTAACCAGTTGATAATTATCGAAATCAATCAAACTTGCAATAAAAACGGAGACTATCGCAGCCCCCCCAAAGTAGAAGAGCAATCGCTTATACTGAGTTAAATAAGTAAAGTCCATTTCACCAAAGTAAACAGTGATAAGTAGATAATATAAAAAAGGCAAAGAAACCAAACTGACGTAAAAAATAGTATTCTTATGGAATACTATTTTTAAAAGAACATTTATTTTATTTACCAATAAAATATAAACCAGAGAGATAGCTATAGCGATCACTGCTGAACTTCCTAAAATAGGCACTCTAAATGTATACAAGAATAGAAATAATACTAAGACACAAAATATATGATTAACTCTGCGCATTAAGAGCAACCTTAAGGAATGTTTTAGAGTCTACCCTAAGTTCATCAAGCTTTCGTTCAACGCTGGTATAGTCGATAGGAGTAATCAATGCTTCTGAGATTTGGCTAGGAGAGGAGACGAGTCTACTTTCTAGACCCAATTCTCCCAATAAGCTTTCTAGGCGACTGACACCTCGTGAAGCGTTAGATACACACACGAATTCTTTATTGAACAATATAGCCAAGCAGATACAGTGGTATGAGTCGGTTAAGATAACTTTGCTTATCTTAATCTTATTGAGCCACTCCGGTACTGAAAAATATTCATATCCGTGGTCGTTATATTTGTAATAAAAATTTTCAGCGTCTGTATTAAGTTTTGAAGCTAAATGGGATGCAGCGTCACTAAATGAACGATCGACATCAAGCTTGTAGTAAGCAACTTTAGACGATTGGCTTTCTCCTTCAGGAGAGAGCATCATATAGTAGTCAAGTATGGATTCAAAAAAAGCCCTTCCAGCCAATAAAGTAGGATCGAGTACGTGTACAGCACCTTTAAAACTTAGGTGCTTTTTGCAAATATCTACACCTGCAGATTCTCGTACAGAAACATTGTCAAAATCGTTAATCCACTTTATAAAATCTGCATTTTGGAAGTACTTACTTTCTTCCCATAGATCGACACCGAAACTTGCAGCGTAAGACACCTTTTGGGGCCCTTTAAAAGGCAAGAAAAATACATCAGCATTTTGCTTGGTGTAGTTAGTTCTCCATACCTGGTCACTGCCAACAACTACGTGAGAGTACTCTGAACATCGTTCAATAAAACGATTCTTCTCAGTAATCGACTGTGGACTTCGATTTATAAAATCTTTTCTAAACCTTTCAAAAACTGCTTCGTTTTCAATATCTGGCCTTTTTTTAGGGTTTCTTACACCTAAATACCTTAAAAATTTTACAACTAACTGTCTAAGTTGTGAAGTTTCGTTGAGTGGGAGTGGTTTATAGTCAATATGCTCAGCAGAAATATTAAGATCATCTTTGATCACATGCTCTAAAGCGGCTGCTTGCAGCACAGCTCCATAATTATGTGTCGAATACTGAAAATTGAGTATACCAACCTTATGCTTCCTCATAGCAATAGAACTCCTTAACATTTTTTCTAGGTGACTTAGCCAAACGAGCTTTTTCTGATTCGTAACCAAACGCAATTGCTAACACAACTGTTTCAGAATCATTAAGATAGTCCAGCTCATAAAACATCTTGTCGACAGAAACGTCATTACACCAGTTTAATGCACAAGAACTAATATCATAAGCACGTAATGCATAAATAAAGTTCATCGCGAATATGCCACCATCAACAAAAGGCTGATTTCTTTCATTTGCCTTATAGAAGGCCGATAAGTCACTTACGATTAAAGCAACATGTGGTATGTTTTCAGTAAAACCTAGATTACCGTTTTGAAACTTGAGAACGGTATTCTTTTCTTCCCCAGTAAAAACACGAACTTTCCAATGTTGTCTGTTACAAACTGATGGTGCTTTAATCGCTAATTCCATCACTTTTTCAAACTCCTCCGTACTGATTAAATCTGGTTTATAGTTTCGGCAACTATACCTTTCTAAACAGAACTCTTTAAAAACTTTTGTATAATGGTTCTTGTGTGCTTTCTTTAAATCAGAGCTATTTATCGTACCGACTCGAGAACTGTCATTACTCGAGAAGTAACGTTCTAAACCACCAACGTTGAAGAAGCTAGGAACCGTAACTCCACTATTTTCGTGAAACTCTTTATAAGCTCTAAGTGCTCCTATGCCAAAGAAGAATTCTTCATTTGTACCATGCCTCATAAGGAGCAAATTTAAATTCCCAATTAACCTTGTAATGGCAACTTCACCAAAGTTCAATCTAGGTTCTGGTAATGTCAGAGCCTTTTCAACCCTATGCTTATCTTGTAGTATCCAAGCAGATAGGTTATCTTGATTTAGATCCAAGTCGTATTTACTAGAATAGAACTTGTCAAATCTTTTTAAATCAAAAACTGCACACTGCCAAGCACGAAGTTTTTCTCTATAAGGTCCTAATATGCGCTTTATGGAACTAATCATAACTATTTCCGATATCTGTTTAAGGCAGCCTTAACAATGTACATAACATTATAGAAGCTGAAATTATTCCGAAGAATGGTAAAAGCCTCGCGAAAATTACCATAGTCAACAGCGAGGTAGATGAATTTTTTCACATACTTCTGTCGAATAGCATCAGTATAATTTACCGCACCTAACGTTCTAATTATTTCTAACAATAATGATTGATGACCTTCAAATTTCACACGTTTTTGAAAGTAACTCACGCTACTCCTAGAGTGAGAACCTTCTCTAACTACATATCGATAGGTGACCTTATCCAAATAACCACAGTCATTATCTCTACAAATAGGCAATAGAATTTGCCAATTTTGACCAACTTTAGAATTAATGATTCTGCGATTACGAATTACTTTATCAAAACAACTAGTTCTAATCATATAACCGCCTGGGCATAAATACACTTCATTTTCAAAAATCAAGTCCTCAAAAATATTTTTAGCCCTTAAATTGTACTTATCGGATATATAATAGAGATGCGATGAATTCTCATTAATGTATTCAACGTCACTTCGCACGACATTTAGCGTATCATGCTCCGTTAAATATTTCACTTTACTTGAAATTGAACACTTGGTAAGAATATCATCAGAGTCCGGCCAAGTAATATACTCCCCAGTAACTAGCGGAAGAGCGAGGTTAATAGCTGAGGCTTGCCCCTGATTCCTTTGGCTTAATATTGTATATTTATAACCTTTTTTAATAAAAAGCGGCTCGTAACTGTACATTTCATTCAGGGTATTATCAGTTGAACCATCATCAACCACTATTAACTCTATATTATCATAGTCTTGATATAATATAGATTCCAAAAACCTACCGATATACTTCTCCCCATTATAACAAGGAGATATCACCGAAACCAATGGAGTGTTCATTATAAATACCTTTTAGCAATTCTTCTGTATATAAATTTAATTTCTTTTCGAAAAATGTTAGGGATGACCAGCATAAAAACAATGATCGGAGACAATACCACCCCTTTAATTAACTTATTATCAATATAATTTATTTCAAAAAAAGCATATGAAGAGAATAAAAGCGTTAACAGAAAAACAACCGTATACCCGACCATACTCAAATAATAGTTTATTAATGATTTGTCGGTTAGCAAGTTCCGGTAGACAATCATAGGCCTAACCCAAAGTGGAACAAGGATGCCAGAGACAATAGTTCCAATAATAACACCATCAACACCATAGTCTTGTACTAAATAAACAGAAATCACTAAATTTATGACACTTTGAATAATAGGGGCGTATTTATCTTGTACATACAATCCAGCAGCAGACTTAACGGTATTAATAGGAATCCTCATACCAAATAAATACAAACTTATAGCTTGTAATAATGCTAAATTAGTCTCTACAACATACTCTCGACCAAGCCAAAGGCTTATAAAGTAATCAGTGTATAAATACAAGTATATAGAGCAGAATGAAAATATAACAAATCCAGCTAACTCCAATGCTTTAAGTACTTGCAAAACATGAGATTGCTCTTTTGTTGCTATTAAATTTCCAACACTTGAGATCACTGCACTAAAAGTCTGACTCAAAAGAGAAACCAATGTTTGCATTACGAGAATATAATTTGAAAACAAACCAAGCATAGCAAATGACAGGTATTTGGAAACAATGATATTATCGGTGCCATTTAAAATCACATCCCCTGTTTTGTGAAAGATTAAGGAAACGATATTACTTTTTATTTGTCTTTTCGTTTTTAATGAGGTTAGGGTGCCTAATTCTGTATTCACAATAGGGTATTCATCACTAATAAATCTATTGACCACATAACATTCAACACATTTAATAAATAATTGACTAACTAATATCAGTTCAAAACTTTCAAAAATATACAATAATAAAATTTTTAACGACAAATCAATCAATTGGAACAATATCAAGTAAGGAGCAATTTTATAACCTTTTTGGCAAGCGGTAATAAAAATTCTTTTGTGTGTGAAGAAATAGGTTGAAGAAGCATTAACAACAAATAATAAAAATATAGTATAAGCACCTGAAAGATGGTCAACTTCATTTGATATAAATGGTAATACAGGCAAAAGGCAAAAACCTAAAAATAAAACTCCCAAACCAATAAAAAAGTAGACTTTTCTTAAATAAGCAACAATCTCGACAATTTTATTATCATCACCCTTAGATAAGGGCTTATACAAGCTAAATGATATGGCTTGTGCTACTCCCATCTCACCCGCAGATAGTAAAAATATCAAATTAGTATATAGAGCGTTAAGTCCTAAATATTCAACACCTAAAATTGTAATGAAGTAATATCTATATATTAATTTTGCAGTCGTACCAACAAAGAAGTTTGCATATGTAGCAATTATGTTAATAATACTGTTTTTAGTTCGCATGAGTCATTAGCGCCTTGCCACTTATAAGATTCAAACATTTAGACACTTGAACTTTCATATAGGGGGTTAACATTGCTTCTTAAGATAAAGCGAAATACAACAAACAAAACAGACAATATAAACCCTACTAAAACACCCAATACAATCAGCAAACTCATCGCTGTTTTATTACTTGATATCGTTAGATGATTTTTTTCGTTATCGTATAAGTCAAATTCTCCGCCATCAAAGCGCTTATATTTATCCACTTCATTGATTAATAAATCTAATTTTGCTATTTCTGGCTCAAATAATTGATAATCTTTGAATTTATTTAATATTTTAGCCTTTTCAGAAAGGAGATTGACTCCAAGCAACTCTCCAAATACTGCATCTCCCTTACTAAGAGTCATAGGTTCCATCACTTGAGCATTTCTTGATAAAGCTAATGCGAATTGCGTTCTTTGCTTTTCAATTTCGAGTAGGTTATGTGCTTCAGCAAGCATAAGCTCTCTTTCTTTAACAAGTTGAAGTCCTCTTGTTGATAACAAAGTTGCAAAGTCTGCTTGCAACTCTTCAATAACGCGAGTATTAACAAATGAGATGTAGGCTTTGAGAACCTTAGAACCGACTACAGAAGAAGAGCTTTTAAATGTTAGCTCTTGAGGCCCCATAAGATGTTTTGTAATAGGGTTAGCTTTAAGTTCAGTTATCGAATGGCTTGCAATTAAGTCCCTATTTTTTTCGGAGGCTTCATTAGACTTATCATTTTCCTCATCGAAAATTAAGTAATTCTCCTCAAAAAAATCCATCTTATTTTTTCTATCGTTATAGGCATTTAAAAATCGAACATATAAATGGTAAGGACGAGAGAATTTAATCAATTCATTATTTTCTGGCTCACCCTTAACATTAGAACGATCAAATATTGGCTGATATTGCTGAACAAAATAAATCCAATCAATTAATGTAATATTGTTATTTGGTTTAACATTTGCCTTAATTGAATAACTCTCATCCATTTGGGTTGAGTATAGAGCTGCTCCTGTAGCAAAAATTAAGCTCGTAAGTAGTATCAACCACCTCCCAGATATCAGAGCATTAATTAGTGCAATAGGGTCAATTTCTTTTGGGGTGTTACTTTCTTTCATTTTTAATTATTCCAGACTCATCAGCACCAGATATCAATCTAACGCTTGTGACCTTTGAGCGACGACAAGGTTTGTGAAACCAAGCATGTCATTTCCAATAGATGGGTATGATAAACTATATCTCTTTAATCTTCGAGCAGATTATGGGGGTAATACCACAACCAAATCGGGGCTATGTCGACTTTAAGACAACTCAAAATTGGTTATTGTAGATAAGTTAAAGGTTGTCCCCTCGCCCGGAGCCAGATAATGTTCTAAAAATGAAGCAGAAATAGTTTTTTAAACTAAGGTTTTCCAGCATTTTTTCATCCAGTCTAGCAAGTGTTTTAGGCGTTGACATATCAACGTTATTTATTTGGGCTAATCCAGTAATTCCAGGTCGGGCATCAAACACCCCCTTAAACACCCTCTCATCAATCAACTCTTTTTGACTAAATAAACAAGGACGGGGGCCAACTAGACTCATATCACCCTTTAGTACATTCCATAATTGAGGCAATTCATCAAGTTTAGTTGTACGTATAAAAGCCCCGAATTTAGTTACAGAGCTAACTCTAACGAGGTGAGTTGCTACAGATTTCGTATTTAACGGCATGCTACGAAATTTTATTAAAGTAAACGGCTTTTGGTTTCTTCCTACGCGGACTTGCCTAAATATCGGGGCACCTGTATCAAAATAACCAAACAAGTAAACCACTATAAAAACAGGCCACAGAAGAAGTAGACCAAAGAGAGCAGCAAAAAAATCTATTACACGAATCAACTTAAAACCTTTCAATAAACATATCAACGATTCTGAATCACGTTCGTTCCTCTCCTTCAAAATGACAGCTTAAACCACTACCCAGAATGAGAGGAATCCCACTACATCCAGCAAATAAGTACGTACTTAACCATTACCCCAGTAACGAGAGACGAGTTACTTAGTATCTATATAAGCTTGCACCGTTCTTTCGATACCATCTTCGAAAGTAACAGAAGGTACCCAGCTTAAAATTTTATGAGTATGAGAAATATCAACTTGCAGACTACCACATACACGCAGGGAGATCTGTGGCTTACCAACAAGCTTGGCCGAAAAGTCAATCAGTGACATAGGGATCGGTAACAATCGAGACTTTCTCCTCATCGTGGCAGCCAAAGAGACCAGTAACTGCGTGGTTGAAACATCTGTGCCATCAGAGACTAAAAATGTCTCACCAGCGGCTTGGGGGTACTTACAGCAAGCCAACATAAGATCTGCCAAATTATCAACATATACAAAGCTACGTTTATTATATATTGCGCCTAGTGGCAACGGAATACCGTTATCAACCCAGCGCATCATAGAGAGAAAGTTTGCTTTTACTCCAGGTCCATAAACCAGAGGAGGGCGAATGATTACGACTTCTAAACCAGTTTTTTCTCCTATTTCTCGCAATCCAACCTCTGCCTCATATTTACTCAAGCCGTAAGGGTCGACGGGAACACTGGTTAAGTTCGGTTTAAACGATTCCCCGCACTCAGTCTGTTCACCGTTTACCTTTATCGAGCTAACAAATACAAAGCGCTTCACACCATTAACAGCAGCTTGGCGAGCTAAATTCAGTGTACCTAGAGTATTAACCTCATGATACGCTTCCTTAGCTTCTTGTTCAGTTTCATTCATTTGGTGAACACGGGCCGCACAATGCACTAGGCAATCTATCCCGTCAAAAGCGCCGGACCAATCAGTAGCTGAGTCGATAGAAGGCACAACAAAGCTATTAGGCCGCATTTGACTAGCTTTTCGTACTACAGGGACGACTTCCCAATCACGTTCTTCTGACAACTCAGTAACTCGAGAACCAACAAAACCCGTACTACCCGTTACTAATATCTTCACGAACAACACCCTCACCTGTACAAATAACAAACAGCATCAACAGTAAAACTATTGAGTACCACATATTAATCAATTACAACTAGCTTACCGCACCCAAGAACATTAAAATATCCGAGTTATGATATTACTAAACCACAGCTTACTAACCTGATTAGAGAATCACCAAGGAATATAATGATTACGCCAATACGCGCAATTTTCAACACCAAGCGGAAAAATAAACGCTTAATCAGTATTGGTTACGACATATTTGCAATAGCGTTATCAATTTATTTAGCAATCGCTTTAAGGTTAGGCACATACACATTTGAGCTAGGTTTAGACGAGTGGGTAACATTACTACTTACAATTTCAGTTACGGTATACACCTTCGCAAAACTGGGGATGTACCGAGCAGTACTACGTTACATGATGTTTCCTGCTGTCGGGAATATATTTCTTGCCGTGTTTATCTCATCTCTAACCTTAGTTATGTGCGGATTCTTTTTTCACACCTTTATCCCTAGAAGTGTCCCATTTATCTATGCCGGGCTAGCAATACTTACATTGGGTGGACCAAGAATTATAATTCGTTCAGTCTATGACCAGATGGTAAAGCGAAAAAAACCAAACGTATTTATCTACGGTGCAGGCGCTACTGGTCGTGAACTTGTATACGCTTTGATACACGGTGATGAATACAACCCCGTCACTCTACTCGATGATGACCCAAGTAAAAAAGGTAATATTTTATTTGGGTTAAAAGTTCATCATCCAAATGAATTTGAACATCTTCAATCTCTTTATCAACCAGTAAAACTCTTGCTAGCGATTAATAATATTAATAAAGGCGAAAGACTAAGACTCGTAGAAAAACTATCTAACTGGCCCATTGCAGTTCAGTCAGTACCATCCGTAGAAGATATTGCTGCGGGTAAAGCTAGCGCAACTGAGATTAAAGATTTAGACATTGCCGACCTACTCGGCAGAGCACCAGTCGATCCAGATAAAGCCCTACTCTCACAAAACATAACAGCAAAGAGTGTGATGGTCACAGGTGCTGGTGGCTCAATTGGTTCGGAGTTATGTCGACAAATTTTAATGCAAAAGCCAAAGACACTAGTTCTGTTTGAACTCAATGAATACAACCTCTATAAAATAGACCAAGAACTCACTTATACAGTCAATAAACTCGGGTCAAACACCACTATAATTGCCGCTCTTGGTTCTGTACAGCGTAAGAATCGATTAGAAAAAATCATGACAGCTCACAAGGTTGAAACCTTATATCACGCTGCAGCCTATAAACATGTGCCTATAGTTGAAGACAATATTGTTGAAGGCATTCGCAATAATGTATACGGTACACTCGCATGCGCGCAAGCTGCTATTACTACGGGCGTAGAGAACTTCACCTTAATTTCGACAGACAAGGCTGTACGCCCAACAAATGTAATGGGGGCAAGTAAACGCTTAGCCGAACTGGTCCTACAAGCATTAGCTGGTACTGGAACGAATACGACATTCACCATGGTTCGCTTTGGTAATGTACTTGGATCTTCAGGATCTGTTGTACCTCTATTTAAGGAACAGATACGTCAAGGAGGTCCTGTTACAGTCACGCACCCTGATATTATTCGTTATTTTATGCTAATACCGGAAGCTGCACAGTTGGTCATTCAGGCGGGTGCGATGGGAAACAATGGTCAAGTATTTGTATTGGATATGGGTGAACCTGTAAAGATACATGATTTAGCAAAACGCATGATCCATCTTATGGGGATGAAGGAGTTTACACAAGGCTCAAATGAAGAAGGTGATATCGAGATTAAATTTACGGGTTTAAGACCTGGTGAAAAGCTCTATGAAGAGCTGTTGATTGGTGACAATGTAGAAGGGACTGGTCATCAAAAAATCATGACAGCAAGGGAGCATACGCTAAGCTGGAGCGAGATGGAACCCCTGCTGTCAGAACTGGATGCATGTTGCCATGACTTCGATATTAAGTGCATAAAACGTATGCTAATAGATACTTCAACAGGATATCAGCCACTAATAAAGAGTTAATCTATATATTCTAGATAGTTACAATTCTTACACTATGTGGGGTGTCAGAGTCACTTTCTATACGCCCATTACATAAACCCACTATACTTATTCTAAAATAACAATCAACTTATAATTAGATTCTGATTCTTTTTTATCTAGGAATTCGTAATGCTTCTCAGGAACACCATAGAAAATCACCTCGCTACGATCAATTAAATGGTAGTGGATATTATTACCTTATTGGATTAGATAATTATAGAGTGGAGTTACATATAGCTCTCCTTTATCCTAAAGCTCTTTTGGGAGCGATAGGTAGTTAAGGTAGCTTTCACGAAAAGCCTTCAAAGATGAGAACTGATAGAGGCCTGTACAGCACAATTCAGAAATTCGATGCTTTTCTGCAGTCTCAATAACTGAGTACTACCTTTTGTAACCGGACGAGCGTATGACCAATTTTCATCCTCTCCGGAGCAAGCTTCAAGATAGCCATCCCGCTGGTGGATTTCAGGTGGATAAATAAACCCTTGGCGAAAGGTTTCAATGTTAAAGATAATGATAGGCTACTGGTCATCAACATAGTGCTCAGCTCCTAGATAAGCAGATTCGGCTTGGCCACGAGTCTCTTCAACGAACACTTATACTTTAAACGATTGCATGCCTAAGTCCTTAGCCTATTGCTCTACAAAGCCGCGAGTACCTTGAACATCGCGGACTAAAAATAAGAAACTATCAGACCTAAAGTATCGTTCAAAGCTTTTGATAGCATGCTCAAATAAGGTTTCCCCATGAGCCTCAAGCATATATTTAGGTTTTTCGAAGCCTACTTTAAAAAAGCATGAACTTAGCCCCGCCATTGGTATTACGATCATTTCTAGCTCTAAAGCATTAGATAATAGAGTCTAAAAGCGTTCGCCATCAGTGCATCCTGCCCTAGTGGGTCATCGCTATGTAGAGGAAGCATAGATAATAACAGCTGAATCTGCATGGCATATAACGAAGCTCGTGACAGAGAGTATTGTTCGGTAAGCGCATCAGTAAACACCTGTTGAGCACTAACCGAGTGCGTCGCATCAGCAAGGGAGAACTGAACCTGATAGTCATCAATACTCACCTGATAATAGCCTGCAATGACCCAATCATATAAGCCCATGGCAGAGTGACAGATCTTGGTTAGATCGTATTCAATATGACCATAAATGGATTTAGTATCACTAGCAGTAACGCCTCTCGGATCAATCACGTTAATCCGGTCTTTGCAAAAATCATACAAGATATTGCTAAAACATAAGTCACTATGCGTGAGGATTGCTGTCTCATTGCTTGGTAGATATTCTTCACTTGCTTGATGTAGCTCTCTGAGGCTAAGAGATGGCTGACCATTGAACTGCCACTGATGTTCCCAGTTGTAATTCCTAGCGCGACAAAACTCTTGCAATCGTTGGTGCGTCTTTTGCAAAAACAGAGAGCCTAGTGAGTCGATTTTGACCTCATTAGCAACGGGTTCTGAGTGCCATATAGATAGGAATGATAATACTTTGGGTTAATATTTGCTTCCTTGTCATATCTGGTAACCGGGCAAAGACAAACAACTCATTCAGTGCAAGGTTGTAGAGATATTCAAGACGATAGCAACTAGGAGATACTAGCGATAACTTCGTAATCTTTACTATAAATATCTTTGATACGATTCAAGGTATCCTCTCCTAGAGATTCTCTATCAAATACATAACCATTGTTTACATTTTTCCTCAATGGCTTGACAATACCAAAATTATGAGACAACCAAGCATTCACATTTTTAATATCAATGAACTCGATATCAGTAGTATTAGAGCCAATAAAATCGGTAATAGGAGAAAAATGATGATTCGGGTAAGTTACTATATCGTCAACAATGTCATTAATATTACTAATGTCTGATCTAAGAGCCATAGAGTGGTTAACCCGTTGAATTCGCCTATTTTTGAATCCATCAGGATCATAGAACATATTTAAGCCAGACATAAACCTATCGATAGGATCACGAACAACACAAGTTAATTTATAGTCAGGGTTATCTTTTATTAAAGTATCAACATCACCAAAGTAATGACAAAAACCAAATTCGCCCATCGGGTCAGTACAATAATTGCCCTGTTCAATTTTCATAGAAACTGAATTAACCAAGCCATCAACTTCAGATGTAGATAACTCTAGGCGATAACCAAACCCTATTGGACTTAGCGCCAATCGAGTATCAGGCTTCAAGAGATAGCGTCGATTTAACATCAAGTATGAAAAAATAAACATTTCTTCGTTTGGTATCAAACCTAAACTGCTCTTTATACTGGAGCAGGCGCATTTGGGAGTCTCAATATAGATAATATTATAAATATGGGACACCCATATAAAGTTAGAAACACGACAGCCACAAGTACTGTTAATACAGGACAAAGTTTCACGGTATGGCGAAGCATTTTGTAAGTAAACTCGAAGAAGGTTAGTCATGATACTCCATAAATTAAACATTACAACACAAGGTGAACATACATTTCATTATTATAAATAAAATTAACCCACCCTCACATAAATAGATTCCAAAAAATGGAAAAACTATATTTAAAAATCAATTTGCTCGATTTTAAATGAGCATAAAACATTACAACAATTCATTATGTAAATACTTAAATTTCAAGTCATAGAACTTGGATTTTATATAATTACCTTCAGGTCTAATAACATAAGCTTGATAAATAAAATATAAAGCCATATGATAATTCCCTCTAACTTCAAACAACTTGGATATATCCTTCAATGCTTCTGGATTATTTGTAACAGTTCCTTTTTTTTCTAGCTCACTAAAGGAATATCGTTTACTAAAATCCAAATTAGGGTAAGAGTACGCTAATCTTTCAGGAAGCAGTGTGAGCTTCTGAATGAGTTTCAATCTAAAATATTGATTTGAAGCTAAGTAATGAACAAAAGCTGATTCACTTGGAAACTTTATGTCTTTATAATTGAGCCTATAAGAAGAGTTTCCTGAAGAGAAGTCTAGCTCATTACCTTGAATTAAATCCAGTGATCTGGCCAATTCAGAAAAATTAGGATAATAATCTGTAAGAGTATTTGGATAAACCAGCCACTCAAATCGTCCTGCTCTCAAATCGTTTCTCTTCAAAATATCTAAACTATCAATCTTTAACGATTCAGCATCATCATAATATTTAGTCAGAGAATGAAGAAAGAACTCAGATATATATTTATAATCATCATAAGAAAAACAAAATATATAATCTGTATACATATATATAGAACCTGGGGTGATTTTTCTATCAAGTAAAGTAAAACTTGAGTAATCGATATCACTTCGAACTCTTATTACATTGTCATACTTACCTTGAGTCAGTCCACATTCAATGAAGGAGTAATATAACTTTTGCCACTGCAATAGCTTATTCCCCTCATCGATAGAGTGCAAAAATATCATCAAGTTTTTCTGATATTCATCCTCATCAATAAAATATTTTTTGTAGATTAAATGATTATATTCTTTTAGAAGTGACTCTTGATCACTATCCGTAACTACAATCAAGTCTGAATCCACAGTTTGTTTTACGTACCAAGAAAAGAAATTATTGATACATCTTAACTGTCCAGTTAGAACTACTAACGTCTTCATAGTTAGTTATTCCATACTATTTTTCTTACTAGTTTTTCATAATTGCTATGAAATTCAAATTCAACATTCTCTCTACTTAAAATATGTTTTATAATCATATTTCTAATTGAATGTTTATTTTCCAGGATCAAATAACTTATCAATGAGCCAAACAATTTGGATATCTTTTTAAAGTTAATTACATCCTGATAGCTATTCTTTGAAGTTAGATAAAATACTTTATCATATTTGGTAGAAAAACCACCAAACCCATCAATATCATTCGCATTCAGATAGTCAACATTAACCCAGTTAAATGATATTTTAGACTCAACACAATCTAAGGAATCAGATGTTACAATTAATATATTCTTTTTAGGTGAAGCCAAAAGCTTATCGTTTAGATAAGAGATAACTTGGTTACGTGCTCTTATAGAAGATATAGCAACATCAATATCCAGTTCGAAAATACGCTTCTCTTTATCAGTTAACCAGGACAACTTGCTGTAACCAAACGCAATAAAATCATCTTGATAGAAGTCATATACTTTATCAGCGATCTCTGATGTATAGTAATTAGACCAATGCTTCTCAAGAGGCAAACTTTCATTAACTTTAGTTTTGTTTATTATATCTTTCAAACTTTGACTCAGTTGAAGGTCGTCTATGTCCGTTGAGAAACTCTCTAAATAGATTAACTTGTCTATAGGTACCGTCTTATAAGATATCAACTCCGTTTGCAATTGCCAATGAGGCTCACAATTCAGAGGATCTTGTGTTAAAGTAAGCCATTCAACAAAAGATTTAAAGTCAATATCATCGTCACTTCCAAGGTTATTGAATTTTCTTATTTCTTTACAAATTCCTATATAATTAGGCTCCTCTTGCCTAATCTTATCTGACCAAGAAGATATAATCCTCGCGTAAGGATTTCTTACGATAGAAAAAATATAATAATCTGTAACTAATTTGGTGACTTGATGGACATCATACGATGCGATTGATGGTATGTCGTAGTTTGAACGTTCGTGAACTGACATTGGAAAAGAAGATTCGCCTTGTGTATAGGTACAGCTAATATCAATTCCCAGGTATTCTAATAAAGCTGTTTTCACACTAGAGCATGCACACTTTGTACATTCGATATAAATAGCCTGTTCTGATTCCAAAACAAACGAGGAGTAACGCAATCGCGATAATACATGTTCAGAAAAGATCGACATCTAGTTTAGCGCCTCCTCGGATCGAATTTTTTTGTTATAAATTCAATAATACTCACAGACAATATCGGCCTAACAATTGGGTATATGAGAGCAAGTAATGAAAGAAGTCTTTTATCATACTTCATCCAAGGGTAAACCCCAATCTTAAATCTATTGATGCCAATTGACATGCCATTCCGTTTATAATAGCCATGTGGTTTTCGATACTTAATAAGTTTTTTTTCTATATTAAAAAATATTAAGTTATCATCCATTGCTCGAATCCAAAGTTCATAATCTTCCTGTCGATAATTAATATTTTTTTTATATGAGCCAATTTTTAGGATCTTACTCTTACGATACATTACCGAAGGATGTATTAGGGGGCAACTCCAAATTAGCTTCCTAATATCATAATGTGAGGATGGAACAATAAGCTCTCCTAAAGGTACTCCTGTTTCATCAATAACCTCAGCAAAAGAACCACAGATATCTATATTTCCTAAATTAAAAACTTTGAGCTGTTCTTCGAACCTCGTGCTCTCACAAATATCATCAGTGTCAAATCTTGCTACTAATTCGTAATTGCATTTTTCTAAACCAATTCGCAACGCGTTTGAAAGACCGACGTTATTTGGTAGTTGAACGAACTTAATATTAAGTCGTTCTACAAATGATTGAAGAATAGCTCTATTTTCATCTGGTATTGGGCCATCGATTACAAGCAACACTTCATTTGGTTTAACACTCTGCTCACATAAGCTTGACATAGACAAGTGAAGGTTATAAGGGTCGTCATTCAGGTAAGTGGACATCAAAACACTGAATTTATCCATTTTTAACTCTTTTAAGCTTAAGAAAGCAAAACAATAAATTAGCACGCTCTAGCACTCCAATTCGTTTAAATAAAACAAACTTAGCTATAGCTTTAAGAATCGCCAACTTACCAAAATTAGTGCTAAACTTCATAGACTTAAACCTGATTGTAGATTCTACGATCTCCTTTGATATATGAAGATCGGTCAAATGACGTTTTATATCTATGATATCACTATCGTTAATAAAATTAGCTGTACTAGGTTTAGTTAACTTTCTTATTGTAAACTTAGAAATTTCGATATCTGAGTCTTTATAAATGTCGAATAATAATCTTTCCGTGTTATATAATTGCACATCAGAATATTTACTAGATATCTGTTCGGTATGTCTATAGTACTTGATTAATGGCTCTTGTATGTTATGCAATTTTCCTAGCTTTGATAACTGATACCAAAAGTACAAATCTTCACAATGTATATATTTTTTACTATATTCAAGTTTAGAGTTGGTCACAATACTTCTTCGAAACATCACAGAAGGGTGGCATATAGTTCTTTCAAATAAAAACAAATTAGATATGATATCCATATTCGATTCTGGATATGGAATTAGAGATTCATTTCCAAACTCGTCGAAGTTAATAATTGAGCTTCCTACAGCAATATAATCAGGATGTTTCTCTAAATAATCAACTTGCTTACTTAATCTATATGGTAATGCTATATCGTCAGCATCCATCCTTGCAATAAATTGGCCTTCACAATATCTCAAGCCAACATTCAATGCATTGGTTATCCCAACATTTTTTTCAAGATCTATTAACTTAATTCTTTTGTCACTATAAGATTTAATAATTTCCAAAGATGAATCAGTAGAGCCGTCATCAACAATCACTATTTCAAAATCACCCATGCTTTGTAATAAGAGACTGTCGATACAGCCTTTTATATACTTACTAGCATTATAACATGGTATTAATATAGAAACTTTCAACCTTGACCTTCTATATTTCTTCTTTGGGCCTTACCATAAAACAAAAAATGTGAATATAGTCCCATACTCATACTTTCTAGCGACGGATTATTTTCCAAGTATTTACTTGCACTGAATTTGTCATTTATCTTATGCCCTTTTTCTTCACCGCCCGTAACATAGTCGAAGATCGTTAATAGCTTCGATGCACTTGTCGAGCTAACTACTCCTAGTTTTCGAATAATATGGAAGTCCCTAACTCGAAGTTTGAACTCTCTCCAATTCATCAAACGCAACTTAACTACCGACAGAGACGCAAATATGACCGCACTTACCATAAGACCCGGTGTGACAGATAATACTGGTTTATGTTGGACAGTATAGTCATCTAGTTGGCACTGTAGTTGGCACTGTAGTTCATTCGGTAAACACTCTTTCAGATCGCTAACGCTCCACTTCCAGACAGGTTTAAACTTTGCTGTAAACTCTTCAAAGGAATAGTGTTGAATTAGGAATGCCAAATCCATCTCCCAAAGCTCTGCTTCTTTGGCGGTGCTTAGACCCTCTAACCCACGAAAAGCTAACCTAACATTGTTGTAGACATCTCGTTGGTATTCCTTCAAGTCAAAAGCTTCAAAAACTACATGTTTATACAGAGTATAATACACAGGAAAAAAAACATCACGGTAATCAACTTCACGCTCTCGAAGCATAGTTGACACTTCCTTCATCATCCTTGAACGATAGTAACTTACTAAAGGACTAACGATCTGCGTAATTGACTTATTGTTATCATCTGAGCGCCTATAATAATAATGGAGCTTTTCATCGATATATGAAAAGTTCGCCTCCATTGAGTAAAGCTTAGCTGAAAAATAGTGATCTTCAAAGTATCGTTGCTCTTCCTGAAAAGTAATATCATTATCCTTCAAAAAATCCAATCTAATCAGCTTACTCCATGCAGCGACGTCCCATGCAATAATATTATGAGAATTTCTTTCTTTTATATTAGAGCTACTGTGTGTCTCACCACTATATTTTTCAAACCATTCTACAGGGAAAAGATTCCCATTATCATCCACATGTTGAGAACTAAAGGCTACGACATCCACGTCATCCAAAAACTGCGTATATATACATTTTTCTATGAGCTTATCATCTATATAGTCATCAGAATCCAGGAACAAAATAAACTGTCCTTTTGCGCGCTCAATACCTGTATTTCTTGCACCGGCCAATCCTTTATTTTTTTCATGTGTAATTATTTCAATTCGTTCATCATCATATGACTTTACCTTATCAATAGAATCATCTTGACCCACATCATCAATCACCAATATTTCGATGTTTTTATACGATTGATTTATTACACTATCCAAGCACCTTTTGATATAGCTTGAAACATTATATGTCGGTATAACCACACTAACTAATGGATCTTTTCCTAATGTTCTCATGTTAATATTATCCTCAAGCTCTTCCGAAACATAGTTTCCTTGGTACTCAAAATGAAAGCTATTATTCTCTAGTATGCCTTTAACACTCTCTTGTTCGTTATTGATATTTGCATCCAACAAAGCATGAACCTTCCCTTTATTTATAGCGTTAATGAAACGTATATTGATACCGTCAACAACAATGGAAGGTCTCTCTGGTTTTTTTATTGGTGTAAAAGTCATAATTTCTTGAGCTTTTATTTTAAACTCATCATAATTAGCGTATTTGTTATACTCAGAGGATGTCCCTTGCTTACCTCTGGTAAATAAATTTTCTATTTGAGAGCCACTTTCATCTATAGTAAAATTTGGACATAACTCAGAGAACAACTGCTTCGCTAAATAAATCCCTTCGAATCTATCAGATTTAAAAATGGATTCAAAGCTTATATAGTAAACATTTTGAGAAGTATTTGATTCGAGATAATGAAATATGTCCTCTAAATTTTTTCTAGCAGACAATTCATGTTTAATCAATTTTTTTATTGGCAATAATTTATTAGATATGTCTACAGTGGCTCTATTGCCAGAACCCTCGCCCCAATTCCCTGTGTCCACTGAATATTGTAGGCTAAGTAGCCTTGATAGCGAATTCTCCCGATATAAACACAAATGTTTATATCCATACTCAATACTTAACCTTGCAATAAGTTCATTTATTTCTTGTGGAATTATTTCCAAACAATGCTTAAAGTTAATACGTCTAGATAGAATTTCTCGTAAAGCATGCTCCAACTCAACGATATCCCTATTATGTAACCATTGATTGGTTACGTAGCTGAATATACGATCTCTATTAAATGGTTCATGCTCAACAGTATCAAAAGTGGAGCTAGTAATTAGTTTATGCGCTAAGTTAGTTCCGCCACTTCTTCTGAACGTCCAGATGATAAATGGATTTTCTTTCATTACTGATCCCCTTTTCGTTGGTCTAAATCTACAACTCTTGTACAGAGTTTATTGATCTGTTCAGTATTATGGGAAACAAATAGTACGCTTTTATTCCCTCTAAGTTTCTCTAACATGACATCTTGCGCTTTTTTCTTAAATTTTTTATCACCCACACTCAGTATTTCATCGATCATGAGTATGTCTACATCGTTCAAAACCCCTGTTGCAAACCCCAACCTAGATTTCATTCCATTGGAATAGGTACGCACTGGTTGCTCAAAGAATTCTCCAAGTTCAGAAAATTCTTTTATATTATCGACTAAACTAACAGCTTCTTTTTTTGAATATCCATTCAACATAGTGCTAATTATTGCATTGTCTCTTCCAGTCAAAAAACCATTAAAACCCAGTCCTAGAGATAATAGCGCTCGACTATATCCTTCTTTCACATTAATTTCACCACTATCTGGGGTTAGTACTCCAGCTAGTAGTTTTAATAACGTAGATTTACCTGCTCCATTTCTTCCTATTATTCCAAGAACTTCACCTTCGTAAAGTTCAAGAGAAAGACTGTCAATAGCTTTATGCTCAAACACGTTAAATAAGCTAGTTCTTATTTTATAGCTCAAAGACAAATCCCTAGCTTGTAATACAATGTTTTCATTCATGAGAAAAGCCGCCTTGTTATTTTATTATTACCATAATAAAACAAACCAATAGAAACCAAAGTAAATATAATATTAGTCAACATTGCAAATCCAAATCTAGAGTAGTCTACAATCTCTCCATGTAATAGCACTTCTCTATATGAGTCTATGTATAAGGCTAGAGGGTTGAGGGCAAATATTAAATAAGAGATCTCGCTGTTGCTAATTTGGTTAACATCCCAGAATATACCAGAACTAAACAACATCCCCATCATGAGTAATGATATAATTTGTGAAATATCTTCAGCAAAAGAAACTAATACGGATAAAACCATGGATAGAGACAAGATAAACCACAGTGTCATAAATGATAATGGAATTAGTTGCAGCCACATTAGGAAATTACCACTAAAATTAAACAATATAATTATTGCTAATATTAAAAATGCAATTAATGTTCTATAGGTAGCTTCGAGCGTATTTACAATTGGAAATATCCATTTCGGAATAGATGACTGCCCAATAATTCCTTTATTTTGCACCAGACTATTCGACCCCATAGTTACACCTTTAGAGAACCACATAAAGACAATTTTCCCAACCACAAGGAACTCAAAGTATCTATCCCCTCCTCGATCTAGCACATATCCAAATATGACAAAGAACATGCCTACAAATAAAAGTGGTTCTAAGAACCACCATAAATAACTTAGCATAAATCTATTGGCTTGAGATTTCATTCTCATCCTAGCCATAGTATCTATTAACTGAATATAATTTTTAATTTTCAAATTCATAGAAATTAAAACCAAACCTTTCTAGCTTTCTATTTCTAAGCAGCCCCACTCAGGGAACTGTTGGCGAATAAATTTATTTAATGCTTTTTCTGCTTCGGTATAAATACGACCAGTAGCATTATTTCTTTTATCTGAAATAACACTAACCATCCCCGCACCAACAGTCACGTTGTTAATACGGTCAATAACAATAAATGCACCTGTTTGCGGCAATTGCTGGTACTCATCCATCGCAACATTGTCAGCAAGCTTTATGTTAGTCAACGCAATCTCGTTAAGCTCTAAGCTTTCTGCCTCTTCAGCATGTTTCTCTAGCGTGTTCACATCCACTTTATGCGCAATACTAGCCACTTTGCCTGAACAGCTCTTTGTCGCGAACTTAAATAGGTACTCTTTGTGCGTCAGCATTGGCTGTTCACCCATCCAAACTAGGTGAGCTTCACACTGATTGGTCACTTTAGGCTCATGGCCTGTATGAACAATCATATCGCCACGAGAGATATCAATCTCATCTTCAAGTGTGATGGTAATCGCTTGGCCTGGCTGTGCTGTTTCTAATTCACCATCGTGCGTAAATACCGATTTCACTTTAGATGATTTACCTGATGGCAGTGCTGTAACGTCATCACCTACCTGAACTTGGCCTGAAGCTAACGTGCCGCAGAAACCACGAAAATCTAGGTTTGGTCGGTTCACATACTGTACAGGGAAACGCATGTGTTCCAAGTTCTTGTCTTTATCGACCTTAACCGTTTCTAGCAGCTTCATTAATGTCGCCCCCGGGTACCAATCCATTTTTTCGCTTGGGGTTACTACGTTATCACCCTTAAGTGCAGAGATAGGCACAAAGCGAATATCATCAATATTGAAATTTTTCGCCATTTCACGGTAATCCGCTTTAATCTGTTGATAAACCTCCTGGCTGTATTCCATCAGATCCATTTTATTGATAGCTACAATGATGTGCTTAATACCTAATAACGAACAGATGTAACTATGACGTCGGGTCTGTGTTTGAATGCCATAACGAGCATCGACCATCACGATAGCCAGATCACATGTTGAAGCACCTGTGACCATATTACGTGTATATTGCTCATGCCCCGGAGTGTCAGCAATGATAAACTTGCGCTTATCAGTAGAGAAATATCGGTAAGCTACATCAATCGTAATACCTTGCTCACGCTCAGACTGCAAACCGTCGACTAGCAAAGCCAAATCAAATGATTCATCTGTGGTATTGAATTTCTGAGAGTCCTTCTCGATTGCAGCCATCTGGTCTTCATAAATCAACTTGCTGTCAAAGAGTAAACGGCCGATCAGTGTCGACTTACCATCATCTACGTTTCCGCAGGTTAAAAAACGCAATAAATCTTTGTTTTCATGCACTTTTAAGTAGGCTTCAATATCTTGAGCAATGAGTTCTGAACTATGTGACATGGTCTTTCCTTACTTTTCTAGGCTTGAATTTCTACTCTTCAAACCGACCTAATTTATTTATAAAAGTGATTTAAAATTTCAATGAATTTGTCTTTCTCGTCGACAGGTAGAGCATTAATGCCCGCAGCGGCTTTTCGTCCCCCTCCGGTCGAAAATTGACTACAAACCTCATCGGCACCTGTTCGATTATTTAAAGGGGCGCGCACACTCACTGTGAAGTCTTGCTGGTTCTCATTCAGCGTTAAAACCGCATGCGCTTTGTCTGGTGCCTGGTTAGCTAATGCATTACCAAAGACACCACTAATACGTCTCGCCCAAGGCTCACAAGGCAGTTGATAGATCGTTGCTACATTAGAGGTATTAGCGGGCACTATCGATTCAACGTGTTGGTTATCAGCCTCATACCCGTTTTTGAGATCGTAATAAGGAGAACTTAGATCTCTCTTTAGTTCGAAAGGGGAAGGGTAATTAATCAGTTGTTCGAATAGCTCAGCCGGATCGATATGTAAATCGTCAATTGACGATCCATAACCGTTATAGTTAATTAAAGTACCCAACTCTTTTAGAAATGCTCTTTCATCCTGATTTAATCCGATAACCTCAGCTAATTGCTCAGCATTGGTGAACATGTTGTCACCGTAAGCACCAACTATGGCCCAATCAGCATATCGCCCAGCTAAATGCTGATTAATCAACAGGCTTGTGCAGGTATTTGCATCTAGGTTAATGAGGGCCGTAAAGTTATCTGCTTGGGGGACTTCTCCCGTACGGTGATGATCACAATAGAAAAGAGGGATGTCTCTTTCAATTAGGTTGTAAAGTGCATCAATGTTCTTCTCCATCGATATATCTAAAATAGTACAACCACTGACATCACTTTCTTTCGCTACACTTTGTAAAAGCTTAATATCACGTTTCACACCTGTTATGAGTTTTGAGCATTTAGGCTCCGCATTACGTAATTGAAGTAGGGCAATAATCCCATCAGCATCGCCATTGAATACATCGTAATGCATAATTAAATATATCCTAACTTCGCTAATCGATTAATAACGGCTTCAGCACATGTTTCTATAGATTTACCCTCTGTTTCAATATGAATCTCAGCATTCAGCGGCGTTTCATATTTCGAATCAATGCCTGTAAAGTTTTTAATCTCACCGGAGCGTGCTTTCTGGTAAAGCCCTTTAGGGTCACGCTGCTCACATACCGACAACGGTGTATCAATAAACACCTCTAGGAATTCTCCTGCCGATAGTAACGCTCGGGCTTGTTCTCGGTCAGCAATGAAAGGAGAAATAAAGGCTGTCAATACGATGATGCCCGAATCCACAAATAGCTTCGCGACTTCTCCAATACGGCGAATATTCTCTATACGATCTGTATCACTAAAGCTCAGATCTTTATTTAGACCGTGACGTACGTTATCTCCGTCAAGTAAATAGCTGTGCTTACCTAAACTTAATAATTTACTTTCGACTGCATTAGCAACTGTTGATTTTCCTGATCCGCTTAACCCTGTAAACCACAGAACTACTGGTGTCTGCTGTTTTTGTTTAGCGCGCTGCTCGTGCGTCACCGTAGAGTCATGCCAGACAACATCATCGCTGACAGAATCATTATCTTTTGTTACGTAAGGAGATTTCATTATTGCAACTCATATAAAACTAAAATGGGAAGACCATCGGAATAGCAATTGCGGCGATTACTACATATGAAATAGTAACCACCCAACCGACTTTGACAAAATCTAAAAAGGAATACGCCCCCGCATTCATCACCATTAGGTTTGTTTGGTATCCAAATGGGCTTATAAAGGAGGCACTCGCTCCATAGGCTACAGCCATAGCTAGCGGTAAATAATCAATATTAAAAGTCGTAGCTAATGCTAATGATATTGGTAGCATAATGGCGGCGGCAGCAGTATTAGTCATAATTTCAGTTAATAGAATAGTCAAAACCAACACGCCGACCAACATCCAAGATGGCGATAAATGTCCTGCAACCGACTCAAAGGATTGAGTCAATGCTAAAGCTAGACCGCTACTAGAAAATGCACTGGCAATACATAAAGCCGATACAAGAATCGTTAACAGTTCAAATGGGAAACGTCGTCTTAATTGAGTGCCATCAATAATTTTGCAAGCCAAAGATAACAACAAGAAACCAGACAAGGTTTCGATCAGTTCTAGACGAGTACACGCTGCTATAGCTATGGAAAAGATGAAACCTAAAATTCCAAATAGATTTTGGGGTTTGGATAAAGGGCTTTTTATTGACTTATCGCTTAACAAAAAGAAGTTTCGCGATAAATTAGGTCGTTTTTTAAAATCATCTCCGACAGCAAGAATGAATTTATCACCACTCTGAATAATACATTCCCCGAGCTTGCCAGAGATACGCTTACCTTGTCGTGCAATTGCGACTACAGCAGCATCAAAGCGAGACCGAAACTCAACTTGTTTTAAAGTTTTTCCTATCAAGATAGATTCAGGGCTCACCAACACTTCTACTAGATTCTTGTCAAGTTCAAATTCTTCTTCAACGTAAAGCTTTAATCCATGAAAAGAAGTAAGCTGCTTAACTTCAGAAACGTCACCGCTAAATACAAGCTTATCCCCTACTAATATATTTTCACTTGGAGATACGGGAGATATAAGCTGTTTATCACGAATTATCTCTGTCAAGAAAAGACCATCTAGAGAACGTAAGCCGTTGTCCAATACACTTTTACCCGCGAGTTTACTACCGTCCTCAACTTCCGCATCCAAAAAGTAGTTTCCAGATGACTCCATCTTTACAGGTTCATTAGGCAGAAAGCGAGAGACTATAATCACCATCAAGCCACAACCGAGTAACAAACATACACCTACCGGGAAGAAAGCGAAGATTGTCAATCCAGGGTAGCCTTGCCCTTCGAGTAAGCCGCTAACAACAAGGTTAGTTGCAGTTCCTATTAAGGTTAAGGTCCCTCCAAGAATGGAGAAATATGACAAGGGTATTAGGAGCTTTTTGGGAGCGTGAAACGGGTTTTTTAGTACGCTTCCCATCAGGGTTGCTACTACTGCAGTATTGTTTAGTACGCTAGAGCTTAACGCCCCTAGCCCCCCCAACCGAAGCAAAGATTGCCAATAATCACTATGAGATAGAGTTTTAGCCGCCCAATTAAGCAAAGCTGTCTTTTCTAGCACAAGAGAAGAAAGCAGTAAAAGCAGCAATGTGATGACAGAACTATTTGTAGCTGCTGAGAAAACGACTTTTTGAGAAACTTGTCCGAATACATAGAGTACGGCAACAGCACAAATAAACACGTAACTAGCTCGAAAGCGATTACTTATTAATGCTGCAATCAATCCAACAAGAACACACGCGGTGACAATCATACTCTGGTAACTCAAGTAATATTCAAAGTAACGAGACAGCAGTCCTAGCCCGGATTAGAAGTAACCTTCACGCTTTTTCTTCTCCATCGAACCAGAGCTATCGTGGTCAATGGCACGCCCTTGACGCTCTGAAGTAGTCGTCAGTAGCATCTCTTGGATAACTTCAGGGAGAGTTGTTGCTTCAGATTCAACAGCCCCCGTTAGTGGATAGCAGCCAAGAGTGCGAAAACGCACCATTTTTTCTTCTGCGACTTCACCTTCTTTAAGTTCCATACGCTCATCATCAACCATAATCAACATACCATCACGCTCAACCACAGGGCGAGGCTTAGATAGGTATAAACCCGGAATTTCAATATTTTCTAGGTATATATACTGCCAGATATCTAACTCTGTCCAGTTAGACAATGGGAATACGCGGATGCTTTCACCTTGGTTAACCTTACCATTGTAAATATTCCATAGCTCAGGACGCTGGTTTTTTGGGTCCCAACGATGGTGTTCATCACGGAAAGAGTAAACTCGTTCTTTCGCTCGAGATTTTTCTTCGTCGCGTCGCGCACCACCAAAAGCTGCATCAAAACCGTGCATATCTAGAGCCTGCTTTAAACCTTGAGTTTTCATAATGTCAGTATGTTTGGAGCTACCATGCACAAACGGATTAATGTTCATAGCCACACCTTCAGGGTTTTGATGAACAATCAACTTCATTCCAACTTTCTCTGCCATGTAATCGCGAAATTCAATCATTTCTTTGAATTTCCACGTGGTATCAACGTGCATAAGTGGGAACGGAGGTGTACCTGGGGCAAACGCTTTTTGTGCTAGGTGAAGCATCACAGAAGAGTCTTTGCCCACAGAATACAACATCACAGGATTATCAAACTCAGCAGCCACTTCTCGCATAATATGGATAGATTCAGCTTCCAATTGCTTTAAGTGAGTCATTTTTTCAGGGGTAATCTTCATTGTCATACTCTATATCTAATTATCAATAACTAGCACTTAACGTCTAATCATATAAGGCCATCAAACCAACAGGTTGCGCCTTAATCAGGCACGCTACCGCCCATTAGTATTAAGCGAAACCACACTACGCACTATGGGTCAGTAACCATCAACAAATCAAACTATTCTCTCATTTCGTAACTCAAGAGGCAAATCAACGATAAATTCCGTAATAAAGACTGAGAGCTAAAGCCTATACACCAAACCCAAAACCTCGCTATACTCCTGACCTATAGTTTTTCGCCCAATAACGAATAAGAGTTCAAGACATGCAAGAGTTAGTTCCATTTGTTCAAGAGAATATGATTTTAGCCATCGTATGGATCGGCTTGGTTGTTGCCATCATTGCGAACGTTATCAAGACATCAAACGCAGCCTACAAAGAGATCACGGCGGCGCAAACCACACACATGATTAACCGTGAAAACGGTGTTGTGGTTGATATTCGTACTAAGGATGAGTTCAAAAAGGGCCATATTACGGACGCAGTTCACATTTTGCCGTCAGATATCAAAGCAAATAGCTTTGGTAGCCTTGAAAGCCACAAAGCAGACCCAATCATCGTAGTATGCAAGACAGGTCAAACTGCTCAAGAAAGCGCTAACCTACTGGTTAAAGCAGGTTTCGAAAACGTAAGCGTACTGAAAAGTGGCTTGGTAGCTTGGAGCGAAGCTAACTTACCTTTGGTTAAAGGCAAGAAGTAAGCTGACCCGATTACACGAATATGACTTTAAGGTTTTGTTCGGCTGATATGACGAACAAACCTAATTTAAATTTTTAAGGACAAGAAAATGGCTGAAGCAGCACAACAAGACGCACAACAAAACTTCGCAATCCAACGTATCTTCCTAAAAGACGTATCTTTCGAAGCGCCAAACTCTCCAGACATGTTTCAAAAAGAGTGGAACCCAGATGTAAAACTGGACCTAGACACTCAAAGCCGTGAACTTGGCGAAGGCGTATACGAAGTAATCCTACGTCTAACTGTTACTGTTAAGAACGCAGAAGACACTGCATTCCTTTGTGAAGTTCAACAAGGCGGCATCTTCTCTGCTAGCGAAATGGAAGCCGGCCAACTGGCTCATTGTCTAGGTGCATTCTGCCCGAACATCCTGTTCCCATACGCTCGTGAAACGATTTCTAGCCTAGTGGTTAAAGGTACGTTCCCACAACTGAACCTAGCGCCAGTTAACTTTGATGCTTTGTTCATGAACTACCTACAAAACCAAGCTCAACAAGCTGAAGGCGAACAGGCTTAAGTCTCACAGTAGAACTTAACTCTAACAAACGCTTAAATAGCTTATGTTATAAGAAGCTTAGCTTTTAAATGCACATCGCAGCTTCTGCGATGTGCATTTTTTATTTACACTGTATTTTGATAGAGAGCTTTTTCTTCTTAATTTAGAAAACATTTCAAGAACTCTTCGATTTCCCTCATTATTTTTAGGTGGAAGCATGACAGAAACAACTCGCGCGACAGCCGCTTACGGTAAAGACAGCGCTTACGGTAAAGACATTGCGATGACAGTGATTGGCGCAGGTTCTTATGGGACATCTTTAGCGATCTCTCTAGCGCGTAACGGTGCCAATGTTGTTCTTTGGGGACATGACCCTGTTCATATGAATCGCCTTGAATCAGAGCGTGCGAACAATGAGTTTCTACCAAATATAGAATTCCCAGAAAGTCTGATAATTGAATCTGACTTAGAAAAAGCCGTGACTTCAAGCCGAGACCTTTTGCTTGTCGTCCCAAGCCACGTATTTGGCGTTGTGCTTAACAGCGTTAAACCTTACTTAGCCTCAGACTCTCGCATCTGCTGGGCGACCAAAGGCTTAGAGCCAGAAACAGGCCGCCTGCTTAAAGATGTCGCGCACGATGTGCTGGGGGATGGTTACTCGTTAGCGGTTCTATCAGGGCCGACCTTCGCCAAAGAGTTAGCGATGGGCATGCCAACGGCTATATCTGTCGCTTCACCTGATGAAGTTTTCCTAGAAGAGCTTCAAGAAAAAATTCACTGCGGTAAAACATTCCGCGTGTACGCAAACTCAGATTTCATTGGTATGCAGCTTGGCGGCGCAGTGAAGAATGTTATCGCAATTGGCGCAGGCATGTCGGATGGTATTGGCTTTGGTGCTAATGCTCGTACCGCACTCATCACTCGCGGCTTGGCAGAAATGAGCCGATTAGGTGCAGCTCTTGGCGCGCAACCAGAAACCTTCATGGGCATGGCAGGGTTGGGTGACTTAGTACTAACCTGTACTGATAACCAATCACGTAACCGTCGCTTTGGTTTGGCACTTGGCGCAGGCAAAGATGTAGATACCGCACAAGAAGAAATAGGCCAAGTCGTTGAAGGTTATCGCAACACCAAAGAAGTTTGGTTATTATCAGAACGCATGGGCGTTGAGATGCCAATTGTTGAACAAATTTATCAAGTGTTGTATCAAGGGAAAGATGCACACTTAGCAGCACAAGATCTACTTGCACGAGACAAGAAGTCAGAAAGATAGAAAGAGCAGATACGGGATTCGAGTAATCGAGATGCGAAAAGAATAAGAGCGGATACGAGATTCGGGTAATCGAGTAACGAAAAGATAAAGAGCGCCTTCAAACGTTCGACGACAATGCTTTTCGTTACTCGTATCTTGTCACTCGCATCTGCCCCTTAAAAATAATGGATGGTAAAATGAAACACTGTGAACAACAAAAAGTTTGGCAATGCATTGTGAAGGAAGCTCGACAGCAGTCGGAGCAAGAACCTATGCTTGCGAGTTTTTATCATGCCACGATCATCAACCATGAAAGTTTAGGCGCAGCCCTTAGCTACATCCTAGCAAACAAGCTAAAAACAGCTTCAATGCCTGCAATGGCAGTGCGCGAAGTGGTTGAACAAGCATTCAAGCAGGACCAATCGATTATTGATGCTGCCGCTTGTGATATCTGCGCCACGGTCAATCGAGATCCTGCCGTCGAGATGTACTCGATGCCTTTACTTTATCTGAAAGGCTACCACGCCCTTCAAGGTTACCGAGTGGCTAACTGGTTGTGGAAGCAAGGTCGTATTGCACTTGCCACTTACCTACAGAATCAAATTTCGGTTGCTTGCCAAGTGGATATTCACCCAGCAGCTCGTATCGGTAAAGCGATCATGCTCGACCATGCGACAGGCATTGTGATAGGTGAAACCGCTGTCGTAGAAAATGATGTATCGATTCTTCAAGACGTGACCCTTGGTGGTACCGGTAAAGAAGGCGGCGATCGTCACCCTAAGATCCGCGAAGGCGTGATGATTGGTGCAGGTGCTAAAATCCTCGGCAATATTGAAGTGGGCGAAGGTGCTAAGATTGGTTCTTGCTCTGTGGTTCTTCAAGCCGTACCGCCTCATACGACTGTCGCTGGTGTTCCTGCAAAAATTGTTGGAAAACCGAAAACTGACAAGCCGTCTTTGGATATGGATCAAGGGTTTAACGGTCGCTCTCAGAACTTCATCCATGGTGATGGGATTTAAGAGCAGATTCGGGGTTCGAGTAACCGAGATGTGAAGAACTTAAAAGCGGATGCGGGATTCGATTCAGCGAAATTCGAAAAACTAAGAGCAGTCACGGGATGCGAGTAATCGAGATGCGAAAAGATTTAAAAGCAGCTGTTGATAATGAATAAGAGCAAAATGACGATAATGATGAAACAAATTCGAGCTATTAGCCGGACTCTTTTGATATCTGCCAGTCTTGGTGTTGCTATTTTGTCTACATCGTCATTTTCCGCCTCTCAGGGAGAGCTGAAAGGCGTATCGAGTGAAATATCTCGCCAACAAAAAAACCTATCCTCACAGCAGAAAAAGCTCGATAGTCTACAAGCAAGCCTCAAGAAACAAGAGCTATCCATTGCTTCGCTTGAAAAAGCGATTCTAGACAGTAAAAAGCAACTCAATACGGCTAATGCAAATATTGCTAACTTAGACACTAAAATTAAAGCGCTTACTATTCAGAAAAAAGTCCATACCGATAAGTTAGAACAACTGATTCAGACTTACTACATGACAAGTCGAGCTAAAGCGTCTTCTCACATCCTCAACACAGGCGTAGAAGAAGATCGCATCAGTCACTATTACCAGCACCTTGCCAAAGCGCGTTCCGCAACAATCAACACGATTGAACAGACGCAACTTGAACTAGAAGAGAGCCATAAACAGCGTCAACTCGAGCAAGAACAGATAGCAATACTGCTAAAACAACAAACCACCAAGCGCGATACGTTAGCCAAAACCCAAACACAACGTAAGAAAACCGTCGGTAGTATTAAGAAGAATATTTCTGGCGACAAAAATTACTTAGCAGAGCTTCAGCGAAATGAAACGCGCCTAAAAGCTGAAATAGCGAAAGCAGAGAAAGCGGCTCGCGAAAGACGAAACGCCGTTCCTATGGATGGTTTAGCTAAACGCAAAGGCAAACTACCTTGGCCGATCAAAGACAAAGTTCTGCATAGCTATGGTTCAAGCCAAACGGGTCAAGTTAATTGGAAAGGCATGGTGATCAATGCCAAGTACGGTCAGCAGGTAAAATCGGTGTACTCAGGCACGGTGGTATTTGCCGAGTATCTGCGTGGCTATGGATTAGTGGTACTACTTGACCACGGTAAAGGCGATATGACGCTCTATGGCTTTAACCAAGCACTTTTAAAGAAAGAAGGTGACAAGGTTAAAGCGGGCGAAGCGATTGCGCTTGCTGGTGACACTGGCGGCCAAACTCGTCCATCATTGTACTTTGAAATCCGCCGAAACAGCCAAGCTCAAAACCCGAAGAGTTGGTTGGTTAGGTAAAGATCAGATGAGGGATTCGAGTAACCGAGATGCGAAGAGCGAAAAATCTCTGAATTTGTATTTATCAGGCTTCGTCATTCCAGAATTGAGGAACGAAATATCTGGAATCTCGCTACTACATTGTTAGCCTCAAGGATAAAGAGAGATTCCCTATCACGCTCGTACCTCGCTGTAGGGAATGACGTCGCGGTTCATATCCCCCCCCCCACTCAAACCTGCTCTTTCCCGATCTTCAAATCCCGTATCTCGCTTACTCGTCTCTTTCTACTTAGAGTTCAACGCCCTTACACCATCTTCCAATAATGTCAGCTGTTCAAAACCTTGAGCAGTCGCAATCGGTTTAACGGTCGCGATCATCTGCAACATTCCTTGATGTACCACTTGCTCAGTGATTTGAGCTTTTGGAGACATCGCCGATTGATAAGCTAACCAACCCGATGCGATCAAGTGAAGAGAAGTAACCATAGACTTCATTTCCGTATCCGTTGCTTTGAGCAAG
This sequence comes from Vibrio sp. 1CM23M, assembly GCF_023161755.1. NCBI lineage: Bacteria > Pseudomonadati > Pseudomonadota > Gammaproteobacteria > Vibrionales > Vibrionaceae > Vibrio > Vibrio sp. 1CM23M. The sequence continues at coordinate 130,486 of NZ_JALNTR010000008.1, read as the reverse complement.
TTCAACTCAACAAAGGCTCTCATAATGTCGACAAGATTAGTTTGCAGTTTTTCTTGTACAGCCATGTAATCAAAATGGAGTTTTTCATCACGTGACAATATTTCAGGTAGGTTCGCATAGAAGAATCGGTACTTCCACATCAGCGTGAAGATAGAATCTAAGTAGCTCTTTAGTAGCGTGAGGCTTTCTTGCTGCCCTTGAATCGGTGTGAATCTTTCAAGTAACTCTGTCGAATAGAGAGTAAAGATATCACGGACAATTTCTTGTTTGTTGCGGAAGTGGTAGTAGAGGTTGCCAGGGCTAATCTCAATATGTTCAGCAATATGATTGGTCGTAATACTACGCTCGCCGTGCTCATTAAAAAGCTCTAGTGCAGCGTAAACAATCTTGTCACGTGTTTTCATTAGTAATTAGTATCCCTATCCGTTTAGTGACTCAGTATATCGCCACTAAACGGATAGATCGAGCTGTTAACATCTGGTCGAATTAGCAAGCGCTAAAACTAACCTTCTATCAATCACGCTGTAATCAATCACTGCCAAACAGATCTCTTGTGTATACCTTATCTGCAACGTCTGATATTTCATCGACCATTCTGTTGGATACAATCACATCCGATACGGCTTTGAACTCTTCCAGGTCAGAATAAACCTTCGAGTTAAAGAAGTGCTCTTCTTCTAAAACAGGTTCGAATACGACCACTTCAATACCTTTAGCTTTCAAACGCTTCATAATTCCTTGAATCGACGACGCACGGAAGTTGTCTGAACCGGCCTTCATGATCAAACGATAAATACCGACAATTTTAGGCGAGCGCTTAATAATTGAATCTGCAATGAAGTCCTTACGAGTGCGGTTAGCATCAACAATGGCACCCACAATGTTGTTTGGTACATCTTGATAGTTAGCTAACAGCTGTTTGGTGTCCTTAGGCAGGCAGTAACCACCGTAACCAAATGAAGGGTTGTTGTAGTGATTACCAATACGAGGGTCTAAACCCACACCTTCGATGATCTGACGAGAATCCAAACCATGCGCTTCCGCGTAAGAATCAAGCTCATTGAAATAAGAAACACGCATCGCCAGGTAGGTATTTGAGAACAGTTTTACTGCTTCTGCTTCTGTTGAGTTAGTAAACAAAACATCGATGTTCTCTTTTTCTGCGCCTTCAACTAGCAGATTCGCAAACACTTTAGCGCGTTCAGAGCACTCACCAACGATAATACGTGATGGGTGTAGATTATCATACAGAGCCTTACCTTCACGTAAAAACTCTGGTGAGAACATAACGTTTTCACAACCGAGATCTTCTCTGATCTGTGCGGTGTAACCTACAGGAACCGTTGATTTGATGACCATTACAGCATCTGGGTTTATTTCCATAACATCTTTGATAACAGATTCAACGGAGGACGTGTTGAAATAGTTATTTTTAGGATCATAATCCGTAGGTGTTGCAATGATGACAAACTCAGCATCTTTGTATGCTGCTTTGTCTGTTGTTGCTCTAAAGTTAAGCTTCTTACTCGATAAAAAGTGTTCAATCTCACTATCAACAATTGGAGATTGCTTTTTATTAAGCATAGTTACTTTGTCTTCAACAATATCAACCGCTACCACTTCATGGTTTTGTGCCAACAACATAGCATTGGATAATCCTACATAACCGGTACCCGCAACTGCAATTTTCATGATAATACCTATAATTTCTAGTGCTTATTGCGCACTTATTTAAGACTAATCTGCTCATATCATACTCCGCTTAAGGAATTATTCCACTAGCTCGTCTTTACCATTCCTTGCTATACTCGCGATAGTTTTGTATTCAAAAGAGTAGAAGAAATATGATTATCGTAACTGGCGGCGCAGGTATGATCGGCAGCAATATCGTTAAAGCACTCAATGACGCAGGCCACAACGATATTCTAGTTGTCGACAACCTCAAGAACGGTAAAAAGTTCAAGAACCTTGTAGACCTAGACATCACTGACTACATGGATCGCGACGACTTCCTAACTCAAGTTATGGCTGGCGATGATTTCGGCCCTATTGAAGCTATTTTCCATGAAGGTGCTTGTTCGGCAACGACCGAGTGGGATGGTAAATACATGATGCTTAACAACTATGAGTACTCAAAAGAATTATTGCATTACTGTGTTGAGCGTGAAATCCCCTTCCTATATGCCTCTTCAGCTGCCATTTACGGTGAGACAGAGACTTTCATCGAAGAAAAAGAGTATGAAGGAGCATTAAATGTCTACGGTTACTCTAAACAACAATTTGATAACTATGTTCGTCGCTTAACCGCGGATGCTGCAGCACATAACGAGACGTTACCTCAAATTACTGGTTTCCGTTACTTCAATGTTTACGGTCCACGAGAGCAACACAAAGGCAGCATGGCTTCTGTTGCTTTCCACCTAAACAACCAAATGAATGCTGGTGAAAACCCTAAACTGTTCGCGGGTAGCGAAACATTCCAGCGTGATTTCGTGTATGTCGGTGATGTTGCAGCAGTAAACCTATGGTTCTTAGAAAGCGGAGTTTCAGGCATTTTCAACCTAGGCACCGGCAATGCTGAGTCTTTTGATGAAGTTGCAAAAGCAGTAATTAAGCACCATGGTAAAGGTGAAATCGAAACGATTCCTTTCCCTGAACATCTAAAAGGTGCTTACCAAGAGTTTACTCAAGCTGACCTGACAAAACTTCGCGCCGCTGGTTGTAATATTGCATTTAAAACGGTAGCGCAAGGCGTTGCTCATTACATGAAGCTCGTAAACGCATAGCTGTAAGCTTTATATTTCAGATTAAGACTATTAGTGCATCCTCTTTTTGCGGTGCATTAATAGATAATCTAGTAAACATAATCATTCCCTGAGTGACCGATATAAAGTTAACTCTCTGATTTAAATAATGTAGTGAACGAATGACCACACAACGTAATGATTTTGATCCAAAAGCTTACAATCCTGAGTTTGAATGGGGATTTCTAGCACCTAAATACTGGGGCACTTGGATTGCTGTTCTGTTATCGTCTTTAGTCTGCTTCTTACCTAATAGCATTCGTTTAGTATTAGCTAAGTTTATGGCTAAGCAAGCTGTAAAAATCAAGAATAAGGCTAACCGCCGAGCTCGCGTAAACCTTGAGATGTGTTTCCCGGAGCAATCTGTAGAACAGCGCGAAGAAACTCTCTATCAGTCATACGTTACATCTATCTCATTTTTGATGGGGTTTGCATCTCTAACACTAAAAAGCAAAGATTGGTTAGAAAATAACACCTCGATAAACGGCCTGAGCAATCTAACCGATATTACAGACAGTGGCGAGAATGTGATCTTGCTGGTACCACACACATGGGCCATCGATATCCCAGCGGTATTATTAGCTTCACGCAATTTACCTGTGTCTGCGATGGCGAAAGCACAAAAAAACAAACTCAGTGACTGGCTAATGCACCGACAGCGCGTGCAATACGGCGGTCGTGTTTATGATCGCAGTGGTGGTATCAAACCTTTCATCAAGTCAGTACGTGATGGGTACCTTGGTTACTACCTCCCTGATGAAGATCTTGGCCGTGAACACAGTGTCTTTGTAGACTTCTTCGCAACTCAAAAAGCAACAATTTCGGGTCTTGGGCGTCTATCAAAATTGAGCAAGGCTAAAATAGTTCCTTTGTTTGCTCAATACGACAGTAACACTGGCCAATACACCCTGGACTTCTACCCTGCTCTACCATTCCCCACAGGCAGTGAAGAACAGGACGCACGCATGATGAATCAATGCATTGAAGATTACGTGAGCAAAAAGCCAGAGCAATATATGTGGATATTACGTTTATTAAAAACTCGCCCAGACATAGATAAAAACCCCTATGCAGTATAGATTCGAACGAGCTTTATTAATGAAAAACAATATTATTAATAGTTTAATACTACTCCCTTATTTTTATTTATTCATCTTCATCGCAATCTTACCTGGCGGTGAAAAGAATATGGTCGTTGTGGCCCTTATCTCTATCTTTGCAAGTCTAGCTGTTGTATCAAAGCACAGCATAAAGCAGAACTTATCTAATTATACATTTTGGATCTTTCTACTATTTACTGCTTTCATATCTCTAAAATACTTATTGCAGAGCGCAAGCCCAAGCATGCTTCGAGCTGCATTGTCCGTATCACTGCTTATGATTATTTTTCCTCTAAAGTTGCTCAATCAGCGCTCCTTAATGTGGATGTCATTTATAGGCTCGATTGTCCTTACAGCTTTTATAAGCTATCACTTGCTGTACTTAGGTACACACCGAGGGGACCTTCTTCTCAATGCAATACCATACTCGACTCTCTGTGGTACTATAGCTGTCCTTGCTCTTTATCAATTTATAGAGACAAAGAAATTACTACCTATCGCGACCACACTACTATCAATTAGCAGTATACTAATTTCAGAGACAAGGGGAATTTGGTTAGCTCTATTATGTGCACTCTCGATTTTGCTCTTTTTTTACCTCAGAACACAAAAAAAACGTTGGCGGATTTTAGGGGCAATGCTCATTGTCTTCTTTTCTGTATCTTTTATATTTCAAGACCAGGTGACCGAAAGGTATGAGAGAACGGAGAGAGAATACGCTGCGATTCAAAGAGGTGATTACGGAACATCGATCGGTCTTAGGTTTCAAATGTGGGAAGCAGCAACAGAAATTGGTAAACGCAACCTCTGGGTTGGTGTCGGCTCTGAACACAAAAAAGTATTTTTAAATTTAGTTGATGAAGGGTTAGTTGAACCAAGTTTAGCTAAATTCAATCCAGATCAGTATCATAACCAATTTTTTGAAAACTTTGCGAAAATGGGGATTATTGGATTAATTTTTACAGTGATGTTGTTTTTAGTACCACTATATTACGCTGCAACCAAAAGAAATGAAAAAAGTAGTTTAATCTTTTCTTTAGTCGCCTTCTATTTTATAGCTTGCTTAACTGATTCACCACTTTGGTACGCAGAGACGACTTTAATGTATATGATGTTGATAATTCCGTTATGCAATGATCAGCTCTCTTTCAAACCAAAAAATAAAGACGAACTAATATGAACATTTTAATTTTTAGCTCCTATAAAGATGCATGGAATAGCGTTAGACCTGAAGCAGAGATGTTCATTGAAATGTCACGTCTTGGACATAATATTACGATTGTAACTCAAGGAGACGCTGACTACGTTAGCCGCTTCAAAGATTGTGACATAAAGATCATTGACTGTTATCCAAAGAAAAAGATTTGTTTATCTGCAATAAAAGTCCTACGTACGGAGTTAAAAAATCAAACATATGACATCGTCTATGCGATGAACTCTAAGACCATACCAAATGCAGCATTTGCTTGTATCGGGTTTAAAAAGACCAAACTAGTGACATACCGGGGGACAGTTGGTGGACTCTACCGTCATGATCCATCAGCTTATCTAACGCACCTACACCCAAGAGTAAATGGAATTAGCTGTGTAGCCCAAGCAGTAGCTGATGACGTAAAAAAACGAGTTTGGAAAATCAAAGACAATGTCGAAACCATTTATAAAGGTCATGACATGAGTTGGTACCAAGCTAAGCCTGCAGACCTTGCTCAATTAAGTATTTCCAAAGATTCAATTATTGTAATTTGTATTGCTAATGCACGACCAAGTAAAGGAGTACACATACTTCTAGACAGCATGCGCCAACTCCGTGATATCCCGAATCTACACCTAGCTCTCGTTGGGAGAGATATGGATACACCCGAAAATCTATTACTGTCAGAAAAAAGCGGTATGGCAGAACGTATTCACTTTTTAGGTTACCGAAAGGATGTCCCAGAGCTGCTAGCAGCAAGCGACATCCAAATCCAACCATCGATCAGTGGAGAGGGGTTACCTAAAACGATCATTGAAGCAATGGCAATGGGCGTCCCATCAATAGTTACAACGACTGGGGGTGGTAAAGAACTCCTTTTAGATGGCGAATCAGGATTTGTTGTACCAGTTAAAGACAGCACTGCGATCGCCGAAAAAATTCGTTTTCTAAGTCAAGACAAAACCAAACGAATTGACATGGGGGAAAAAGCTAAGGGAAGAATTCGTGACGAATTCTCCACTCAGGCAACAGCAGAGCAACACATTAGTTTTTTCAAATCACTATTTTAAGCCTCTAACCTCACTTAATGCTCTTAAAATACCCCCTAACCTTATGTCTATAGCCAGAGACTAGTCGATACGGAAGCTTAGCAGAAAAGAACGCAAGCCAAGCTTCCATTTTAGTATCGTACTTAGCATTGAATAAATTGAGTAGTAAACCAATATACTTCTGTCGAGTGATAAGCTTAGGGATATATTCATGGGCGCCAGCATGTCCACAATCTTTTATAATCATAGGCAAGTCATAAGACTCCCTAAGTAATATAGTTCGCCAAGATGATATAAAAGTGCTCTTTGTCTCCATTTTAAGTGTGCTATTACCCACTTCATGGCGATACAAAATTAGTGAACTCATTATTTTTATAGCCTTTCCTTTCAGGAGACTTCTAAACAAAAAAATTCTGTCTTCATTAATAACCCTTGCATCAATCGGAGGGAAGTCATTGAACAAAGAGCTATCTATAGCCATTGAGCATCCTGATGGCATGATTTTTCGTTTAATCAGCGTGTCCACATCAAAGTTAAACTTTTCTGAAGTATCTCTTCCCGATACAACATTAGAATCTTCATCAATACAATCAAATTGACTTAAAATCAGCGTTGGTTTTTGTTCAGATTTCCATAGCTTGTATTGCTCTTCGATGCGTGTAGGAACTGCAATATCGTCACAATGCTGAGTGACGATAAGTGTTTGACTAAATTGCCCTCGAAGTTTATTTATTTGAGTTGCCAGTCCAGAGTTTCTAAGGCTAATTTCCACCTCCACATCCAACCCAATTGGCTTATCTTTTAAAGCTTCTTTAATAACTTCTTCGGTGCAATCACTTGAACCGTCATCAAAGATCATTAACTTTTTAGGCCATACTGTTTGGTTAAATATCGACAGGATAGAGTCTTTTGTATATTCATCTTGGTTATAAGTAAACAGCGCGACAACAACATCATCTAGTATTTTTTTCATTGCGAAGCCTTACTATATTTTTTCTTTCTCTTTTTTAACTTGCTAGCTGTTTCAAACCTAGTTGGGAATACATGTATGCAGCGTAGTAAGAAAACCCCAAATTTTGTCCCATAGTACTTAGCAATTTTATAATCGCGATCGCAATAACGTTTATACAAGAGTTCCCACTCAAAGAACTGAATGTGTGCAACCTTTCCAGAAACTCTCGACACTCTAGCTTTGCCTAAGAACTTCAAGCATAACCCGAGCCCCAAGTCACTAGCGGGTGCGACAACCAGGTTATTTGCAATAATTTGATTGGAACGTTCAATTGCTCTATGGCTACGATCCAATAAATGCTCAAGTCGAATTGATGAATCAAATTGTTTGAGAGCAGCAAGAAACAATGCCTGCGTACAGTCTATAATAAAATTTGGATAACCGGGACTAATCGGCTGGCTTATTGACGGTTCAAAGTCTTTGAATAACGGAAAGTTCCATAAAGAGAGAACATCTTTGGTTAACCCAAAGTAAAAGAAATCACTTATATGATAAGCAACTGGATAACCTTTGGCATACTTCCTAGAAAAAACGTCACAAACCACAACACGCTCTTCAAGAAATGCGTCGACACCAGCACGCTTCAAGTACTTTTGCTGCAACTCTACAAAGTGATTAGAGGTTAGATAGTTATCACTACGAAGTTTTAGAGCATATTTAGTCTTGACTCTTTTCAATCCTTCAACAGAAGATACAATTTGACGGTTATTATTATACTTCTGAGGTTCACCTTTTAACGTGTAGTTACGGCTATTACTACCTGGGTCTAAAGAGATGACCAACTCATCAAAGTCTAACCCCGTGAGATCTTGTTCAGGCCAAGTAGAGAGGATTATTTGCGCGCCAGGTAGATGCTCCCGGACTGAATTTAAGCATTTAATCGTAATATTAGGCTCTTGCGGGCGGTCATTAAAATTTTGTACAGGCCCCTGAACCACAACAGTTATATCTTTAAAATCAATCACAAAGTTTCTCGATCAGTTTAGAGTAGCGTCTGCTAACCACTTGGTTTGATAAAAATGAAATGTCGTCTGGCCCTACTTTCGGAGGGTGCTCCAGCACTAAATCGATTTTGTTAGCAAGACTGTCAACATCTCCTTTAGGAACGATCCATTCAGATAATCGACCAGAAAGTAGCTCATCAACACCACCAACATCCGTTGCCACTACAGGGGTGTTTAACGCCAAACTTTCAACTACAACAGTCGGTAAACCTTCAATATCAGAGCTTAAAATATAGGCACTGGCCCTTTTATAATAAGGTAACAAGTTTTTACAGAACCCCCAAAAGACGATATCGTCAATGACACCTAACTGCTTCGCTAATTGTTTAAGCTCCTTTAGTTTGCGCCCTTCACCAAAGATCACCAATTTATGAGTTCTCTTCGTTTTAGCATAAGCTCGGATTAATACGTCAAAACGCTTTGTTCGATCTGGACGTCCCGCGGCCATAATGAACTTATCAGGAACTCTCTCTGTAAAACCAGTTTCAGCACGCCTCGCTAAATCAGAAAAATCAAATCCATTATAAATGGTTTCAAGGCTAGTTGGCGTCGCTCTCATCTTGTCTAACATGTCGGCTTTTACAGAGTTAGATACAGCTAACAATTTTTTGTCACTGTATACAGACCGGTAGGCTAGCTGATGAAAAACTTTCGATAGTCCTTTCCTTCTTCCTAAGAAGTTATCGTACTTACAGCTATGCAAAACACCATAGTGCGGTAAAGACATAGAGCTAAAACTAATAAATATTGAGCCATGAACTATTACAGCATCATAACCTTTCAAGTGTGAGTCCAGCTGTCGACTGAAGTATCGGCTACACAAAAACTGATAGATATGTCTTCCAAAGATGTACTTTAAGAGCCGAAACTTAAAGCCAGACAAACTACGTTGACTTTGGTTACTAAGACCATGGATGTCAACGTACTGATCGTTGTCCTTTAAATCTTCCTCAGGGCGTTCAATAAAAACATAATCAACTTGCCAACCATCTTGACGTAACTCTTTAACTACATCACAGGTCACAAGGTATAAACTCGTGTGGTAATTACCACTTAACACAAACGCTATCTTCTTCGTGTTCATTTATAGGTCTCATTTACTATAAATACATACGTCTAAATGCTAACATATCTTCTCCTCTAACATATACTTTGCCTATGATGAAAAGACTAATTGTTGACCTAGACGGCACCATAACAACTGCCGACACCTCTGATTATAGAAATGTATCTCCAGATTTAGAGGTTATCTCACGCCTACGAGAATACAGAGCTAAAGGCTTTAGTATTACTATTTCAACAGCAAGAAATATGCGCACTTACGAGGGTAATGTAGGTAAAATAAACATTCACACTTTACCTATAATTACTGAATGGCTAGATAAACATGATGTACCTTATGATGAAATCTTAGTTGGTAAGCCATGGTGTGGTCACGAGGGCTTCTACATCGATGACAAAGCGATTCGTCCATCTGAGTTTCGAAAAATGTCATTAGATGAGATCTATAATCTGCTTGATGAGGAGCGCTAATCTTGTTCTTAATTATGTCTGCAGCCTATGTTGGTCAAGATCTAAGAGCCGAGTTTGGTTCGATTCCACCCGCTTTTCTGCCTCTGGGTAATCGACGTCTGTTTCAACATCAAGTTGCAAAGGTTCCGCAAGGAAAGAGTATCTATTTATCTGTACCTAAATCTTACCCGGTACAGGAATTTGATCGTTTGTGGTTAGAAGAACATAACGTCACCCTATTGCCACTTCCTGACAACCTATCATTGGGTGAATCTTTGATGGCTGCTTTAGCTCTCATTGAGCATTCTTTTGATACTGATCTAAGCATTCTATATGGTGATACTCTAATAACTCCACCGAGTACACAAGATGTTGTGTCAATATCAAAAACGGATAGCACATACAATTGGGCAACCGTTGATGAAGGAAAACCTGAATGGCTTGATACTGAAGGCGCTAACATTGGTGCACATAGCCAAGTCGTTAGTGGTTACTTTAATTTTGCCTCACCAAGGACCTTAATTCGCTGCCTGAGCCAAACACATTGGAACTTTTTACAAGCCCTAAGCCTTTATCATGATATCAATGGCATCCAAACTTGCCAATGTGATGATTGGTTAGACTTCGGTCATATCAACACCTATTATCGCTCGAAAGCGCTCTACACAACACAGCGAGCGTTTAACGAACTCACGATTACTGCTGATTGGATTGAAAAAAGTAGCTCAAAAGATAATAAAATCGCAGCTGAGTCTAACTGGTTCAAGACACTTCCGAGCTCGCTAAAACATTTTGCCCCACAGTACCTTGGAGAAACAAAAGTCGATAAACGAACTGCTTATCGTCTTGAATATTTATACAACATCGCTCTTAATGAGCTATTTGTATTTGCTCACCTCCCAGAGATGGCTTGGAAGCAGATCTTAGATCAGATGCTTTCTTTTCTATCTGCATGTCAGGAGGAAAGAGCCCCCCTTGACGCAGCAATTGACTCCTTAGACACTCTATTTTCTGGTAAAACAGAACAACGGCTGCAACAGTTTTGTCAAGATAGAAGCTACGACTGGGAACTCCCGTGGCGCTTTAACGGCAAAGCCTCTTTGAGTTTAAAAGCACTTTATGAATCCACTCTGGATGATATACCCAAAGGCCAACAACCAAGCTTAATGCATGGCGATTTTTGTTTTAGCAATACACTTTACGACTTCCGAAAAGATCGAATCAAAGTAATCGACCCGAGAGGAATTACCTCGAGTAATATCCAAAGCATCTACGGACACATCCAATATGACATAGCAAAAATATGTCATTCTGTTATCGGATTATACGATTGGATCATCGCTGGCTATTATCAAGTTGATACTCATGATTATCGAATAAACTTTTCTCTTGCTGATACCGAACATTTAACCAGTATCCAACAGATGTTTATTGATGCATTAACTAAACACTACGCTTTGTCAGAATCAGCATTGTATGCAATGCAAATTCAACTGTTTTTATCTATGCTTCCATTACATAGTGATGATCCAGAACGACAAGATGCTCTGATGGCTAACGCCTACAGACTCTATTACCTAATGCTAGAGAACAAGAAATGATCATAATTCCAATGGCGGGGCTGAGTTCTCGTTTCTTTAAAGCTGGTTTTAAGCAGCCTAAATACATGCTTGAAGCACATGGTTGTACATTATTCGCTCACGCAATCAACAGTTTTAAAGACTACTTCTCTTCCGAGCATTTCCTATTTATTGTTCGTGATGTTCAGGACACTCCTCAGTTTGTGGCTCAGCAGGCAACCTCTCTAGGTATAGTGTCTTATGAAATTAAGATTTTGAACGAGGAAACGAGGGGCCAAGCAGAGACAGTATATTTAGGTAGTCAACACTGTAATGATCATGAACCTATCACAATTTTTAATATTGATACTTTTAGACCCGGCTTTAACTATCCGGCTTCGATGGGGCAATGGGATGGCTATCTAGAGGTTTTTTCAGGTGAAGGGGATAATTGGTCTTATGCTCGCCCTGTATCCAGTAAAACTACCAAGGTAATTGAAACCGCAGAAAAAAGACGTATTTCTGATTTGTGCTGCACAGGGCTATACCAGTTTTCGTCACTGAGAGACTATCGAGATAGTTACCTTCACTATCTATCTTTGCCTGTAGAGCAATGGGATAAGGGAGAACTCTATGTCGCTCCTCTTTATAACTATTTGATTCAGAGAAACAAGAATATCCATTACCACTTAATAGACCGCAACGAGGTTATCTTTTGTGGTGTTCCCGATGAATACTACGAGTTTTTAGAGCAAAAATAGTATCAATCAAAGAATAAGAAGTAGCACATCGATGAAACGAATTTTAGTCATTGGCCCATCTTGGGTTGGAGATATGGTCATGTCTCAATGCCTTTATAGCACTCTCAAACAACAAAAACCTGATGCTGTCATAGATGTGATGGCTCCAGCGTGGTGTCGGCCAATACTAGAACGTATGCCCGAAGTAAATAAAGCTCTGTCTTTACCTTTTAGTCATGGCGATTTCAAACTCTCAGAGCGCCGTTCCCTTGGGAAATCTTTGCAAGGAAAATACGATGAGGCCTACGTACTACCCAACTCAGCAAAATCGGCCTTAATTCCATGGTTTGCCAAAATTCCTGTCAGAACAGGGTGGAAGGGAGAAATGCGCTTCGGTCTTTTGAATGATATTAGACCAAACAAAAAGTCCTTCCAATTCATGACTGAACGCTATGCTGCACTAGCCTACCCAAAAGAAAAAATGACGGGCTCGGAAGCACTTGGCGGGTTAGAAAAGCTACCCAAACCTAATCTCTATATAGACAAAAAATCACAGAAGCTTGCTGTCGAAAAGTTTAACTTAAAAACTAAACGCACAACTGTAGGTCTATGCCCTGGAGCTGAGTTTGGTCCAGCAAAACAATGGCCAACAGCGCATTATGCAGAAGTTGCATCCGCTCAAATAAAGAAAGGGGCACAAGTTTGGTTATTTGGTTCAGCAAAAGACAGTGCTACGACTCAGGAAATCATTTCACACATCCCCGAGCCATTAAGAGAGCATGTCTTCGACCTAGCGGGAAAAACAAGCTTAATCGAGGCCGTTGATCTATTAGCATGCTGTCAGACTGTCGTCAGTAATGACTCAGGGTTAATGCATGTCGCTTGTGCTGCCGGCTGTGATGTTGTAGGTGTCTACGGCTCTACTTCACCCAGTTATACTCCACCATTAGCGAAACGCAGCACCGTTGTACATACTGAAATAGAATGCCGTCCTTGTTTCAAGCGTGAATGCCCCTATGAGCATTTAAAATGCTTGACTGAGCTAAAGCCAGAAAAAGTTAATCATGCAATTCAAGAGCTGAGTAAACAAAGGCTAGAAACGATTATCACAACTTCCAAAGTAAACTCGTAATTATGGCGATTCGCTTTATCTATACGCTCCTACTAGCGTTAGTTGCACCTTTTCTATTGCTTTCTCTGTACAAGAACAAGCCTGGAAAGCCCAAATTTGGGTCTCGCTGGAAAGAGCATTGGGGGCAGACCCCAAAAACCGATAGAGTCGATTCTATTTGGATCCACGCGGTATCAGTAGGCGAATCTATCGCAGCAACTCCAATCATCCGAGAACTAAAAGCTCTGAACCCACAACGTGAGATTGTAGTTACCACAACAACGAGTACTGGTGCTGCGCAAATAGATAAACTCGGTGATTTAGTCACACACCGCTACATGCCCATAGATTTCCCTTGGTGTATAAGCGGCTTTCTAAAATCCGTGCAGCCTTCGAAAATGATAATCATTGAAACTGAGCTGTGGCCAAACACGCTACATCAAGTGGCGAAGCTTGGTATTCCAATTATTGTAATCAATGCTCGCCTTTCCGAGCGCTCCTGCCTAAGGTATCGAAGATTCCAATATGTTTTTAATTTGCTATCAAAAAATATCACAGCGTTACTTTGCCAATACCAAGGTGATGCGGACCGATTTATAAGGCTCGGTATTCAAAAAGAGCGAATTAATGTAACTGGCTCGATTAAATTTGATATCGATGTATCACAGAAAACGGTTGATGAAGGTAACTCTTTGCGTAAGCAACTAGGGAAAGATCGTCCAGTATGGATTGCAGCTAGCACTCACAAGGGTGAAGATGAAATTATCCTTGCTGCGCATCAATTGATTTTACAAAAGAGACCGAATGCCCTTTTAGTTCTAGTTCCTCGTCACCCAGAAAGGTTCAATGACGTAGAGTCGCTTTGCAAAAATTCAGGAATGAATGTAACAAGAAGAACAAACGATAAACTCTATAGTAACCATACAAACGTCTACTTAGCAGACACTATGGGAGAGATGATGACTCTGATTTCCGCAAGTGATATTTGTTTTATGGGAGGAAGTTTACTGGGTGGTAAAGTCGGAGGTCATAACTTCATTGAGCCTGCTGCACTAAAAAAGCCTTGTCTAACAGGTCCAAGTTATTTTAATTTTTCAGATATTGCACAGCAACTTATACAAGTTGAAGCGCTCCAAGTTATAAAATCACACGATGAGCTTAGTATCCATATACTCGGTTTAATTGATTCTCCAGCTAAGAGTGTTCAGATGGGAACCAACGCACTAAGTGTAGTAAAGCAGAATCAAGGGGCTCTCAAAAAAACAATTGGCATGATAGAGGTTTGATTGATGAAACTAGTAATTTACAGAAGAAAAATATTTACCTCTAGTGGTGCAGGCCAGCTCATTGTCATGCAAGCAAAGAGATTGAAAAAGTTAGGTAAAACTTTTGAGTTAACTTGTCAAAAAGGCTGGGGGACTCTTTGGTTTAAACATTTACAAATAGCCAAAAAGGCGAAAGTCGTCAACGATAGATTGGTAGTTAAAGCCCCCAAAAACACAGCTATTATTGATCATGAAGGCAGTCTTCGAAACGCCGACCTCACCTTCATCCACAACGTTCCATTAACGAATATTGAACACGATGAAAATAGTTACACAGGATGGCTTAGGCAGAGTGAAAATCATATATTCACTCCCTCACAATGCGCAAAAAATGTGATGGTCCACCTCGGAGTCCCAGATGACCGGATATCTGTTATTCACCCTGGCTACAATCATCAAAAATTCAACCTAGAAACCAAAACGCAATATAGAAACCGTGCAATAAAAGCTCTAAACCTAGAAGATTATAAAAAAGTCATTGGCTTTATTACTTCTGGGAACTTTGAAAAACGTGGATTAAAGGAATTTTTAGACATTTGCCAAAAGGTCGCCGAAGAAAGAGGCGACATTGCATTCTTTGTCCTTGGTGCTAAAAGAATCCCCAAAGAATTATGTCAGCATCCGACGCTATCCCTAAAGCAATTTCGCTACAAACCGAGTAACTCTAAACCAGAGTTCTGGCTAAGCTCATTAGATATCTTTGTCTATCCGGCTAAGTTAGAGGAGTTTGGCATGGTAGTAGCAGAAGCGCTCGCTATGGGCACTCCTGTCATTACGACGCAAAACGTCGGAGCTCACGAGATATTAAGTGAAGAGTTTGAAGACTGGATAAACCCTTCTGTAGATGTAGATTGGTTTTCAGAACGCATACTTCAATTAGCGGAAAACCGTGATACTTATCAAAGCTTAGTTGAAGCTGCACGTAAATCGGCAACCTATGATGATATAGACTACGCAACACGCTCTTTAGCTGCAATTGATAAACATTTAGCCAAACACTAAAATAAACGGAAGAATAGTAACAATAGTGTAAGCCACTACTATTCTTCCGGTTTTAGGGCTCACGCTGATTTTAGATCAGTGTTGATGGAGGAGTTTTATAATCGCTAAACGTGAACCTATAGCTAAAATGACAAGATAATTAGCTTGCTAAAACTCACACCATTTCTATGAATTTGTTGTGACCCACGACGGTTGTATTATCCGGTACATCTTTAGTTACAACTGCGTTTGCTCCGATAATGACATTATTTCCAATTTTTATGTCGCCAACAGCCACCACACCAGAGTATATGATCACGTCATTTCCTACTGTAGGCATGCCTAGTCTATCTCTATGCGCTCCACCTAAAGTCACATTCTGAAAAACTCTCACATTATTTCCAATGACTGAGCCACCACCAATCACTATACCGACGGCATGACCAATAATGAACCCATCACCAATGACAGCTTTTCTTGAGATATCACAATGATGTTTTTTATACACTTTCCTTTGAATTTTTCGTGCAATCCAATCTAAATGGATAGAGCGGTACAGCCGCATAAGAGAAATTCTTTTTTCTAGTAGCTGACTTGGGGTCCCCGTCAAAAGCATAGACCAAGATAAACCCATGATCTTTAATATATTTTTAAGCATTATAAGATTCTACTTAGCAGTTATTTGTTGAATTTCGGGCTCAATTTGACTAGCGATTATATCCATCTAGCAAATATTGCCACTCTTTTTCGTTCCAGTTAATTCTTTCTTTCACCTGTTCTTTCTTAAATGACCTAAGTAATCGCTTCAAGTTATCATTTTTCCACTTATCGCCAGATTCTACACGGCACTTATCAAAGTCAATAATCCACACGGAATTCGATTGATCCAATAGAATATTATGGATATTGAGATCGGTATGGTTAACTTGTTCTTGATGCATTTTAGCGATCATCTTTCCAATATCTTGATAAAGCTCCTTAGTTAACTCCTTGTCTTTAAGGATAGCGACCAAATCTTTAGCTCCTGGGATTTTTTCAACTAAAATATCGGCTTGATAAGTCCAACCAGTTTTCACAGCGCTGGCGGCTAAGGGTCTGGGCACATTGACATTGGCTCTATAAAGCTTATCCAAGATCATCATTTCTTCATAACAACGTGTTTTGTTCCAACTAGAAAAGCGGTAACGATCTTCTACCAATCTTCCAAACAAGCCACCGCGGCGATAATGGCGTAGAGCAGCTTGAATATTACCTAAATTAACAAACCAAGTCGTGCCTCTGCCTTGAGCACTACCGATCACTTTATCTTGAACCTTCCAAAAGTCAGGCTCAAAAAATTGCGGCGATGCTTCATCAATCAGTCGACTCTCGAACCATATAACCTGATTTTCTAGAAGAGATTGCTTAATCATTTTATAAACCACCAATTAAAGATACTGACTAAATAACCTGAATATTTTACATTTATTCCCCGTGTCTGCATAATTCGTATTAGTCGTTTCTGATTGAAGTCCATTATGGCTCTATTTTCTTCTGCCCCAAAAAACTTATGTGTGCTCCGTCTTTCTGCAATTGGAGACGTTTGTCATGCTATCTCGGTAATACAAGCTATTCAGCAGCACTGGCCTACTACTGAAATAACTTGGGTCACAGGTAAAGTGGAAGCTCAACTCATTCAAGACCTACCAAACCTTAAGGTAGTCGTCTTCGATAAACAGCAGGGCTTTGCTGGAATGCGAAATGTTTGGAAGGAATTGTCAAATACCCGCTTTGATTGCCTTTTACATATGCAAGCTGCTCTTAGAGCAAGCGTACTTTCTCTCGGTATAAAAGCTAAGTATAAGGTAGGATTTAGTCGCAACCGAACTAGAGAAGGGCAATATTTCTTCACTAACAAACACTTACCAAAAACCAGTGCTTTCCATGTTCTAGACAACTTTGCAGAATTCGCACGCTATATCGGTGTCCCGTTTGATGAACCACAATGGAATATTCCCTTGAAACAGCAAGAATTAGATTTTGCAAAAGAGAATATACCCAGCAATACATTGGTGATATGTCCTTCTGCGAGTAAGGATGAACGTAACTGGTTGACAGATAGGTATGTTCAGCTAATCGACTACGCTCATAGAAGAGGTTTAAATATTACTCTATGCGGTTCTCCCTCAGAGAGAGAGGTGTTATTGGGACAAAAGATTGAAGCTTTATGTACATCACCGGTTAACAATTTAATAGGCCAAACAAATCTCAAGCAATTTATCGCAGTGCTCGCTAAAGCTCGCATCGTAGTAGCCCCTGACTCCGGCCCCGCTCATATGGCCACAACACAAGGTACACCCGTAATTGGACTTTACGCGCATAGTAACCCTGAACGAACAGGACCATATAATAGCCTCGACCTCGTTGTAACGTCCTACGATAGCCATATTAAAAATCAATCTAAATCAGCTTCATGGGGAACTCGAGCCAAAGGTGATACACTTATGGAAGCTATTGCTTTTGAATCAGTAAAGGAAAAGCTAGATAGCACCTTAAACAAAAACGTAAGTTGAGCGAAAACTGATATGGCAACTCATGTGAGTATCGGCGTTCTTATGATCGTCAAAAATGCAGAACAACACCTGGAAAAGACCTTGTCTTCCGTTTCAAGCTGGGTGGATGAAATCGTGATTTTGGACTCAGGTAGTACTGACGGTACCTTGGATATCGCAAGAAAATATACCGATTCTGTCTATCACCAAGACTGGCTTGGTTTTGGTCCCCAGCGACAAAAAGCGCAAAGTTTGATGAACAGTGATTGGGTTCTCCCACTAGATTCTGATGAAGAGGTTTCTCCTGAACTTAAAGCATCTATTCTTCATGCAGTAAAGACAGATGATGGTAAATCAGTATATAAAATTAACCGCTTAACTGAAGCTTTTGGCAAATTTATTCGTCACTCAGGGTGGTACCCTGACCGAGTAACTCGCCTCTACCCAAGGCTAGCCACACAATATAATGACGTCCTAGTGCATGAATCAGTCATTGTGCCAGAGGGTTTTAAAGTCAAGCAATTAGATGGTGACCTATTTCACTATACAATTGACTCTATGCCGAATTACGTCCGAAAAACTCAACACTATATGGAAGCTTGGGCAGATCAACGAGAAGGGAAAAAATCGGTATCACTGAGTGGTGCAATCAGTCATGGTTTTTTCCGATTTTTCAAAATGTATATTATCAAACGCGGATTTCTTGACGGCAGACATGGGTTATTACTAGCCCTACTTAGCGCAAATACAACATTTACACGCTATGCTGACCTATGGCTACGAGATTACATGAAGAAGAGAGTTGAGTAACAACCACTATGAAAATATGTCACGTTAATCTAGCTTCAGGGTACCATGGCGGTGAGAATCAAACACTTCAACTCATAAAACAGCAACTTAAACTGGGATATGAGCTAACGGTTGTCGCTAACCCTAAAAGCCCTTTCGCTAAAGCAGTGCAAGAACTGGGGTGCAACTGTATTTTAACCAAGCATTATTTATTCAAACATCAGCGCTCTATTACTCAAGACTCTCAGGTTATCCATGTTCATGAAGGTCGTGCTATTTATTGGGCTCTGATTCAACATTTACTCTTCAACATCCCTTATATAATCACACGCCGAATCGACAACCCGCTCAAGAAGAAATGGCTTTCTAACTTAGCGTACGAGAAAGCAGATGCTCTTGTTGGACTGAGTCGGGAGATAGTATCGCGAATCAAATCCGTATTTCCGAATAAACCGGTGGAATGTATCCCTAGCTCTCCTGTACGTTACCCCAGCAATGAACAGAATATAAATATCATCCGCCAACAGTTTGCAGGTAACTATTTAGTCATCCATGCCGCAAATATGCTCGAACACAAAGGCTTCGATGTAACAGTAGAGGCAGCCAGAACTCTCTCTAAACAGGACTCAAGTATCCATTTTGCTTTGCTTGGTGATGGGAAAGTCCGACGTGAATTAGAGGAAAGAGCCCACGGATTGGAAAATATTAGTTTCGTCGGAAAACAAGAGCAAATGGGTGACTGGTTCGCAGCTGCGGATATGCTCGTTCACCCGTCATACTCAGAAGGACTTGGCTCAGTGATTCTCGAAGCTCTTGACGCAGGGTTGCCAGTAGCAGCCAGTAAAGCCGGTGGTATTCCAGATATTATTGACCATGGTAAGTCAGGTTTATTGATTGAACCCGGGAATGCAGATCAATTAGCTCAAGCTATTCTAGATACAAAAAATAACGAGCGACTTCGCAATTCAATCCTCCATGGCGCAAAGCTAAAACTCAATACTTTCCGTATTGAGTACACAGCCCAACGTTATGAACAACTATACGCAAACCTAAGAAAAGAGTAACTCAATGAAGAAGAAAGTTATTTACCCAGGTACTTTTGATCCTATAACTAACGGGCACCTTGATCTCATTGAGCGTGCAACGAAGATGTTTGATGAGATCATTATTGCGATAGCTGCAAGTCCAAGTAAAAACACTTTGTTTACCTTGAAAGAACGTGTGAATCTAGTGACAGATGTCACCGCAGATATGCCTAATGTTACAGTCAAAGGTTTCTCTGGTTTAATGGTTGACTTTGCTAAGCAAGAGCAAGCTAACATACTTATACGTGGCTTACGTACTACGGTAGATTTTGAATATGAGTTCGGCTTAACTAATATGTATCGAAGGCTCCTCCCCGGCCTTGAAAGCGTGTTCCTTACTCCTTCAGAAGAATATGCTTTCCTCTCTTCAACCATTGTTCGTGAAGTCGCTATACACGGCGGGGATATTAGTCAGTTTGTGCCACAAAAAGTAGCAGACGAAATCACAATAAAAACAGCCACGTAATTCTCTTTATCTACTCCGAAAAACAAAAATAGCGCTCATTAGCGCTATTTTTAATTCGAAGCGATCAATTACTACAGCGAGTAATAGGCTTTATACCAATCCGCGAAAGCTTTCGCGCCTTCTTGGATCTTCACTTGAGGCTTATAGCCAACCGCTTCAAACAAATCTTCCGTATCAGCGTAAGTCGCGTACACATCACCTGGTTGCATTGGCATGAAGTTCTTTTTCGCTTCAACACCTAGAGCACCTTCTAATGCTTCTATGTAATCCATCAATTTAACGGGGCTACCATGGCCGATATTAAATACGCGATACGGCGCAGAACTGGTTGCTGGTGAACCTTGCTCTACTGTCCAATCTGGTTGCTTAGCTGGAATACGATCTTGAACACGGATAATACCTTCAACGATATCATCGATGTAGGTAAAGTCGCGCATCATATCGCCATTGTTATAGATGTCGATCTCTTTGCCCGCCACGATTAAGTTCGCAAACTTAAACATCGCCATATCAGGGCGGCTCCAGGGGCCATAAACCGTAAAGAAGCGAAGGCCTGTCGTTGGTACGTCATATAAATGAGAATAGGTATGTGCCATCAGCTCATTCGACTTCTTGGTCGCTGCGTATAGTGAGATCGGGTGATCAACACTGTCTGCTGTGTGGAATGGCATTTTTTGATTCAAGCCATAAACAGAGCTCGATGAAGCGTAAACGAGGTGTTCAACTTTGTTATGACGACAACCTTCTAGAATAGCCAAGTGGCCAACAAGGTTGCTGTCAGCATACGCCATTGGGTTATCAATTGAGTAACGAACGCCAGCTTGCGCTGCTAAATGAATCACACGGTCAAACTTTTGCTCAGCAAACAGCGAAGCCATTCCTTCTCTATCAGCAAGATCCAGCTCGATAAAGGTCAGGTTTTCATGTTCAATGCGTTTTAGTCGGTCATGTTTTAAAGAGACTTCGTAGTAGTCATTCAAGTTATCAATACCGATAACCTCATGTCCTGCCGCACATAGTCGCTCTGACACTGCGGAGCCGATAAAGCCGGCAACGCCAGTTACTAAATATTTCATTCTACTATTCTCAATTCATATCATTAATGTAATTGTAGCGACTAGCCCGCATATCTACTAGCAGTAAAAAGTGAACGTAAGTTCAGTTTTTTTAAACTTGGCACTCTTCACAAAAGAACGTATTCCGCTGCCCTATTTTTAACTCTTGGATTAGAGCTTTACAGTTAGGGCACTTTTCGCCTGCTTTGCCATAAACTTGCAGTTCTTGAGCAAAATACCCCGGCTTGCCATCTGCTTGTGCGAAATCTTTTAGGGTAGTACCGCCTTGCTTGATGGCGGTAGCGAGCACTTGTTTGATCTCTTGGGTCAACAAGACCCACTCTTCTTTTGTCACTTTACTTGCCGGGCGCAAAGGGCTAATACGTGAAGCAAATAGCGCTTCATTGGCGTAGATATTCCCGACACCCACCACCACTTTGTTGTCCATAATGAATTGCTTAACGGCGACTTTACGTTTTTCTGCCTTCTCGGCTATGTAGTCGGCATTGAATTCGTCAGTGAGCGGCTCAGGACCAGATCCCAGTAACACAGAATGAATTTCATCAGGCGCCGACCATAGCCACGCACCAAAGCGGCGAGGGTCGTTATAACGCAGCACTTTGCCGTTGGTGAGCTTAAGATCCACGTGATCGTGCTTTGCTGCCGGGAAATCGGCATCTAATACGCGTAGTGAGCCCGACATACCAAGGTGCACTATGGCAGTGCCTGTATCCGTTTCAATCAATAGGTACTTTGCACGGCGTGAGATAGAGCGTATCACCTGCCCTTCTAATGCTTTTAGCTCTTGTGGGATATCCCAACGCAGCTTCGGCGTGCGAAAGGTAAGCGTTTTAATGGTTTCGCCGACTAAATGAGGCGAGATCCCCATGCGGCTTACTTCGACTTCGGGTAATTCAGGCATAATCTAGTCGTCCGATGTAGAGGAGTGGTTAGCGTTAAAGCTTGGAAACAGGTAGCTCTCTTCAATAGACACCGCCAACCACTGATCATTCCAGTTTTTTAACAACCAGAACTCAGGCAGTTGATAATAGGTAATACGCTGGGGCTCTTCTTGGTCTTGATACCATACTTCGATGGTGTGTGGTGTCTTTAACCGAGGCGTAAGGTCTGTGTAGGTCTGTGAGTCGACTTCCGTGCCCACTAGCTCTTTCCAACGTTGTGACAACTCTTGTGCATTGGTGGTTTGAGGGAAGTCTGTACCTTTGAACTGGTAAACCCATTGATTGTCTTGTTGAATGACAGACCACTTAGCAAAGTGCAACGCTTGAAGCTCTGCTTTTGGGTTCAGGAGATAAGGATAAGGGCTATCAACCTGCGGTTCAGGTTCGATAAGGTACGCTTTGATCAATGTTGGAAGGTTTAACACGCCAATAAAAGCGATCACACTGAACATGAGTATGTTGTTCCACCGGCGTCCACGATATCTCATCTGATTTTGCTCATCTAACCTATGAACATTCAGTATATCGTGAAAGTGGCAATACTTTCTATGTTGTGCAGTTTTCTCTCTATCAGGCGCTATATCACGCATGAACAATTGAGTTACTCAAATTTTAGATATAAAAAAACCCAGCGATTAAACTGGGTTTTTCAATTCTTTCTTCTACTGAAGAAGAGCAAAAAAAGCATCAATTACTTGATTTTAGCTTCTTTGTACATAACGTGTTGGCGAACTACTGGATCAAACTTTTTGATCTCAAATTTGCCTGGCATGTTACGCTTGTTCTTATCAGTTGTGTAGAAGTGACCAGTACCTGCAGAAGATACTAGACGAATTTTCTCACGAATGCCTTTAGCCATTGCTTAATTCCTCTTAAACGTTTTCGCCACGTGCACGGATATCAACAAGAACAGCATCGATGCCTTTCTTATCAATGATACGCATGCCTTTAGCAGTTAGACGTAGTTTAACAAAACGTTTTTCGCTCTCTACCCAGAAACGATGAGTTTGTAGGTTCGGCAGAAAACGGCGCTTAGTAGCATTGCGTGCGTGTGAACGGTTGTTACCCGTTACTGGACGCTTACCAGTTACTTGGCATACTCGGGACATGAATGTCTTCTCCAATCGTTTCAGCTCGATATCAACCTTGGTGGCCGAACCTCTCTATCAATTAAAATAGAAGGTAAAAACCGTTATGGAAAATCCATACAAGGCTATCAAAGGTCGCGCATTATACTAACTTGACACGCATTGCTCAAGACCCGAACAGATCCTTTTTACGGATTTCGTGATCTTTTTTTGTGCAGCGCAGCTTGCTTGAGTAATCAGAGCTGATTTTAGGTCTAAAAATGTGGGCGGAATAATAGCAGATTTAACGCAACTAACAACCTAAAATGTGATTCAAATCCATCCACGCTCTGCAAAAGAGACAACTTCGCCATCTCCAACGACAAAATGGTCGAGAACTCGGATGTCCACCAGCGCTAATGCATCGGTTAATCGGCGTGTAATCCGCCTATCCGCTTGGCTGGGCTCAGCAACACCTGAAGGATGGTTATGAGCCAAGATTAATGCCGCCGCATTGTGATGAAGTGACCGTTTAACCACTTCCCGCGGGTAAACCGATGCGGCATCGATGGTTCCTTCAAACATCACCTCGTCCTTTATTACCCTATTTTGGTTATCGAGGAACAATATATAGAAGGCTTCTCGCTGGCGATCACGCAACATGCTCGAAAGATAAAGCTTAGTATGACTTGGGCTCGTGAGCGCATCTCCACGAGATAACGTCTCTGCTAGATAGCGCTGTGTCATCTCTAACACAGCCTGTAATTGAACATACTTGGCCTGACCCATCCCTTTATGGGCACAAAACTCTTCCTGCGTTGCTGAAAAAAGGTGACGGAGCGAGCCAAAGTCTTTGATCAACTTATCAGCGAGTTCCAACACGTTCATTCCTTGTGTCCCTGTTCGCAGAAATATCGCGAGCAGTTCCGCATCACTCAAAGAGTCAGGCCCTCTATTTAATAACTTTTCTCTAGGCATCGATTCGGCAGGTATTTTATCTATTGGCATATAAGGGCTAATCACTAGTCATGTGCACGACCCATCACCGTAATGAGATCGTAATCAGAGATCCTTCGATAGAGATAAAAGGAAACGAGTCGCTAGCAAAACCGTGTAATTGATAAGTTTGATAACACCAATTTGATGAGCATCAAGTCTGTTCGAATTCTGCTTCTAGGCACTAATCCTTTGTTCTGATATCGTAAGTCCCAGAGAAATTAAGGAACAGAATCATGCAAACATTGGTTAATCAACTGGATAACGCTGACCAACAAGGCCTAGCTGGAAAAAAAATCCTCCTTGGCATTAGTGGTGGTATTGCTGCGTATAAGTGTGCCGAACTGACTCGACGCTTAATTGAACGAGGGGCGCAGGTACAAGTCGTGATGACGAATGCAGCCAAGGAGTTCATCACTCCTCTCACCATGCAAGCCGTCTCTGGAAGGCCAGTGTCTGATAGTTTGCTTGATCCTGCTGCTGAAGCTTCCATGGGGCACATCGAGCTCGCAAAGTGGGCTGACTTGGTATTACTAGCGCCAGCAACCGCAGATCTGATTGCTCGCATGACAGCTGGCATGGGTAACGACCTACTGACTACTTTGGTTTTAGCAACCGATGCGCCAGTTGCGGTATCTCCGGCAATGAACCAACAGATGTACAGCCACCCGGCGACTCAAGAGAACATCGCGACGCTAAAACGTCGTGGCTGTGAAATCTGGGGGCCAGCAGCTGGCGAGCAAGCGTGTGGTGATGTCGGTATGGGCCGTATGCTAGAGCCAATGCAGCTCGTGCACCGTTGTGAAGACTTCTTCCAACCTAAGCCGCTTACTGGCCGTTCTGTGCTTATTACTGCAGGCCCGACTCGTGAAGCTATTGACCCTGTGCGTTACATTACCAACCACAGCTCAGGCAAGATGGGCTATGCACTGGCTGAAGCGGCCGCGAAACAAGGCGCAACAGTCACTCTAATCAGTGGCCCTGTTTCATTAGCGACGCCAAACAAAGTTAATCGTATTGATGTCGACAGCGCACAACAGATGTTTGATGCCGTTACTGCCAACGCGGCTCAACACGATATTTTCATCAGCTGCGCCGCGGTTGCCGATTACCGCCCTGAGATCATCGCAGACCAAAAGCTTAAAAAGGTCGACGGTAAAGACGACATGACCATTCAAATGGTTAAAAACCCAGACATTGTCGCTTCTGTTGCCTCAATGATGGAAGGCCGCCCATTTACCGTAGGCTTCGCAGCAGAAACTCAAGATGTAGAGAAATACGCGCGCGGCAAATTGGAAAGAAAGAACCTCGACATGATTTGCGCCAACGATGTCTCTGTCGAAGGGCAAGGCTTCAATAGCAGTAGCAATGAGCTGCACCTTTATTGGAAAGGCGGCGATAAATCTCTGCCACTGGAAAGCAAAGACACACTTGGTTTCCAGATCCTCGCTCAGATCCAACTGCTTATTGATGCATAAACGCACAAATTTGCTCTGACAATCTGCTGACACCTCTCGATTCTGTTGACCTAGGGCTCACAAAACTAGGAAACAGAATTGAATGGTGTTTATAATCCTTCTTCACTCAATCCTCATCTTTAGGAAAGGAAGTAAATAGATGGCTGGTACTCGAAAATCAAACCGTCGTGAAGAAATCCTACAAGCTCTCGCACAAATGTTGGAATCGACCGAAGGTGCTTCTCGTATCACAACGGTAAAGTTGGCCAAGCAAGTGGGTGTTTCTGAAGCTGCGTTATACCGCCACTTCCCAAGCAAAGCCCGCATGTTTGAAGGCCTGATCGAGTTCATTGAAGAAGCGTTGATGTCTCGAATCAACCGCATTCTGGATGAAGAGAAAGACACGCTAGAGCGCATACGTCTAGTGCTACAACTCATCTTAGTTTTCTCAGAACGTAACCCAGGCCTGACTCGAATTTTGTCTGGTCATGCTCTAATGTTTGAAAATGAGCGCCTGCGTGATCGCATTAATCAACTTTTCGAACGCATTGAGACGCAACTTCGCCAGATCCTGCGTGAAAGAAAGCTTCGTGAAGGGAAATCATTCCCGGTTGATGAGAAAATCTTAGCCGCTCAGCTGCTCGGTCAAGTTGAAGGCAGCTTGAATCGATTTGTTCGCTCAGACTTCAAATATCAACCGACAGAAAACTTTGATGCTTATTGGGCTCTGCTAAGCGCTCAGATTAAGTAGCAATCAAATTAAGTAGCAATCAAATCTTAAGTGATGGTTATGACGACGAAAACTTCTCCGACAAACAGCACTGCACAACACGTTATTACTAAGCCACCCTTTACTCTGGCGTTACTCCACCCTAAATACTGGGGAGTATGGTTCGGTTTTGGGTTATTGGCGCTTATCGTTAACGTTCTCCCTTATCGCCTCTTACTGCTGTTAGGCCGATCGTTAGGCTCTTTGGGGGCTCGCTATGGTAAAAAGCGTGTCGCTGTTGCAACGCGTAATTTGGAACTTGCCTTCCCAGATAAGCCAGCAGACGAAGTCGCGGCTATGGTCAGTGAAAACTTTAAAAATACCGGCATGGCATTGATCGAAACCGGTATTACCTGGTTTTGGCCAACGTGGCGCTTCAAAAGAATCCTAGTAGATAAAGATACCCAAACGCTGCGTACACACAAAGACAACGGTAAAGGTGTTCTACTATGTTGCGTACATGCCTTGAACCTAGAGATCACCGCGCGAGCAATGGCTGTTCTCGGTATTTCAGGTTTAGGTGTTTACCGCCCGCACAACAATCCGGCTTATGAATTCATTCAATACCGTGGTCGTACTCAGAACGGCAACCGCCTGATTCACCGTAAAGACGTGAAGCGCATGATTCGAATCCTGCGTCAGGGTGAGATCCTTTTCTACCTACCGGATCATGATTACGGTCGTAACAAGTCTGTGTTTGTGCCTTTCTTCGCTGTAGAAGATGCGTGTACCACAACAGGCACCAGTATTCTGGCTTACACCAGCCGATGCGCACTTGTTCCGGGATCTGGTTTTAGAAATGCCGACGGCAAGTATGAAATCATGGCGGACGAGTCAATTGAAGATAACTATCCTCAAAAAGACGAGAAAGCGGCTGCCGCCTACATGAACAGCTACCTTGAGAAGATTATCTTACGTGCACCAGAACAGTGGATGTGGCTACACAAGCGCTTTAAGACCATGGAAGACCCAGAAGCTGAACGCGGCATTCGTTATAAATAATTAATACTGAACCAAAAGAAAAGGGGCTGATGATTCATCAGCCCCTTGTGCATTCTATAGCTATAACAAATTGTATTAGATGCCGTATTGAGCGCGGTACGCTTTTACTGACTCTAGATGCGCTGCGTCAGTGCCTTTCTCTTCAAGGAAAGTCACCAAGTCAGTAAGGCTAACAATTGAGATGATTGCACAACCGAAGTCACGCTCAACTTCTTGAATCGCAGACAGCTCGCCTTTGCCCTTCTCTTGACGGTCGATAGCAACAAGCACACCCGCTAAATCAGCGCCATTTGCTTGGATGATTTCCATCGACTCACGAATCGCAGTACCTGCAGTGATCACGTCGTCCACTAACATGATGCGACCTTCAAGCGCGCTACCGACAAGGTTGCCACCTTCACCGTGGTTTTTCGCTTCTTTACGGTTAAAACAGTAAGGCGTGTCTACATCGTGGTGATCCGCTAGTGCAACCGCTGTCGTCGTTGCAATTGGGATACCCTTGTATGCAGGGCCAAATAGTACATCGAACTCAATGCCAGAATCAGCCAATGCTGCTGCGTAGAAGCGACCTAAGCGTGCTAGGTCACGACCTGTATTAAACAATCCAGCATTGAAGAAGTAAGGGCTCTTACGGCCAGACTTTAAAGTAAACTCACCAAACTTAAGTACTTCTTTCTCTAGTGCAAATTCAATAAATTCACGTTGATATGCTTTCATGTTTTTCCTCTACGTTTATTCAATAAAACTTAACTTACGCTCTGCACTACTCTTTCGAGTTTTACAGACAAAAAAATAGCCCCTTAAAAAAGGAGCTATCTATAAACTATTCTGCTAACGCCGACTTCTGCGCTTCAACAATATCAGCAATACCCTTATTCGCCAGGGCTAAAAGCTGCATCAGCTCTTCGTGGCTGAACGGTTCGCCTTCTGCTGTGCCTTGAATCTCAATCATCTTACCGTCTTCCGTCATTACAACGTTCATGTCGGTATCGGCTGCTGAGTCTTCAACGTACTCAAGGTCACACAGTGCTTGTGCACCAACGATGCCCACTGAAACTGCCGCTACGTGGCCTTTCATTGGGTTCTTTTTCAGTTTGCCGCTTGCTAGTAGGCTGTTGATAGCATCAGCCATTGCAACGCTTGCACCTGAGATAGAAGCAGTACGAGTACCGCCGTCTGCTTGGATAACATCACAATCGACAGTGATCATAATTTCACCCATTACTTTCAGGTCAACAACAGCACGTAGGCTACGAGCGATCAGACGTTGGATTTCCATCGTACGACCACCTTGCTTGCCGCTCGCCGCTTCACGACGGTTACGAGTGTGCGTTGCACGTGGCAGCATGCCGTATTCAGCCGTTACCCAACCCTTTCCTTGGCCTTTTAACCAACGCGGTACGTTTTCTTCTACCGTCGCATTACATAGAACTTTAGTGTTGCCGAACTCAACTAATACAGAACCTTCAGCATAAGCTGTGTAGTTACGAGTAATTTTAATTGGACGAATTTGATCTACAGCGCGGTCATTTGGACGCATTGGTATCTACCTTATTAACAGTCTGAAGTGATTTGCTATCGAAAGAGTGCATCACCTAAGAAAGGGGTGAGACAGTTTTGATTGGGGCAAGATTATATAGCAGTTTATCGTGCAAAGCTATCCATCATGAAAGGCGACAGGCTTCGAGAGCACACCATATCGTGATACTATGCGTGCGCGTTATTTTCAGAATGATAAAAGACAGGAAAATTCGATGATTTATAGTATGACCGCGTACGCACGCAAAGAAGTAAAAGGCGATTGGGGCACAGCAGTATGGGAAATCCGTAGTGTAAACCAACGCTACCTAGAAACTTACTTCCGTATGCCTGAACAGTTCCGTGGTTTAGAGCCAATCTTGCGTGAGCGTTTCCGTAAGCGTCTAGCGCGCGGTAAGGTTGAATGTAACCTACGCTTTGAAGCAAACCCTGCAGCAAAGGGTGAACTAAGCATTAACGAAGGCTTGGCTCAGCAAGTCATTAATGCAGCCAACCAAGTAATGACGATGACAGGCGAAGAGAGCCGTTTGAACCCATTCCAAATCATGAACTGGCCTGGCGTGATGGAAACTCCAGAGCAAGACATGGATGCTATCAACAAAGACCTACTAGAAGCATTCAACGATGCTATTGCAGAGTTCATTGACGCTCGTGCTCGTGAAGGTGAAAACATGAAGGCGCTAATCGTTCAGCGTTTAGATGCAATCACTGAAGAAGTCGTGAAAGTTCGTGCACGCATGCCTGAGATCCTAGAGTGGCAACGTGAGCGTCTTCTTACCAAATTTGAAGATGCGAAAATTGAACTGGAAGGTTCTCGTGTTGAGCAAGAGCTTATCCTACTTGCGCAGAAGTCAGACGTAGCAGAAGAGCTAGATCGTCTAGACTCTCACGTGAAAGAAGCGAATGCAGTACTGAAGAAAGGCGGCGCTTGTGGCCGTAAGCTTGACTTCATGATGCAAGAGTTCAACCGTGAGTCAAACACGCTAGCATCTAAGTCTATCAGCACAGACATCACCGCATCAGGCGTAGAGCTTAAGGTCCTTATCGAACAGATGCGTGAGCAGATCCAGAACATTGAGTAACAGTCTGTAAACTGTACACGATGAAGAGTAATCAGCCTAATCTGTGTTGATTAACTAACAGTGTTGATTAGATCAAAAGGAGCTCCTAATTTTAGGGGCTTTTTTTATGGATACAGTAATGACAATCAGGATGCCTAAGTGAGCAGATTATTACGCAGAAGATTTACTTAGAGCAAAAGATAGATACAGCGATAGATAGAACGAGATCACGGACGTAAAACAGGATTTTTGAATATTTTGAGGAGGTATTGCAAGTGGAGAAGAGTGTTGTAAAACTGAGAGGGAAACAGATTTGAGAGAGAAAGTGACGCAAGTTGCTGTTGCAACCTGCGCCGACTTAAAATCTTATAGAGCTACAACGTTTGCAGCTTGAAGACCTTTTTGGCCTTGCTCTACTTCGAAAGACACTTGTTGGCCTTCTTTAAGAGTCTTGAAACCTTCAGAAGCGATTGCACGGAAGTGTACGAATACGTCAGCGCCGCCGTTGTCTTGAGTTAGGAAACCGAAGCCTTTCTCTTCGTTAAACCATTTTACTACGCCGTTTACTTTGTTAGACATGATGTGTCCCTTATATAAAAATAAAAAATTAATCGCCAAAAGTGCGATGCGCTGAAAGCTTGAATTATTTAATGTATCTATGAAGCTAAGGGAAACACTGAGAATAACAATGAAGCAATACTAAGGGTTCTACTTTACAACTGGATGTTTCATTTAATAACCCTGAGAACAGAGCGACGCCATTCTTGGTGATCTGAGCCTGCTTGTAAAGCGTTATTTGGACAATTTGATGTTTTTTTGTTCAACCGACTTAAATTAAAAGCCCAACGATATCGTTGGGCTTCATTTATAAAACTTTAACCTTCAAAGTGTTACTCATCTGGCTGCTTGGTTCTAAGGTCTACATACGGCCAATAATGATGTCCAACACGAATCAACAATGTCGCCGCGGCCAAGATAAATGCTGCTAAAGATAACCAAACGATCAATACCGCATCGAGTTCTTTCATGCCCAAAGTGATGTAACGAGCAATCGCCATCATCGCGATATAGATTGGGTATCGCACTGGGATCTTACCGTTCATCACAAACTGCTGAACCATCGCCAACACTTCTAAATAGATAAACATCAGCAGAATGTCGGTCAATTGCACTCGGCGTTCAGCGAAAACATGCATGAACTCTTCGACCATCGCAAATAAGGTCGCGAGCGTGATCGCCACCAGCAATACCGCTTCCATAATGTGGAATACTTTTAAAAACGGCTTACTAAAAGATCTAGGTAAGTTAGAAGGCATAGTCACTCTTCAAAAAATAATTAATCCAGTCTCTACAATAGCATGCATCAATATAAGTCGCGTACTGTCAAAGCATTAACGCCATCAATTGCACACGCTATAGAGAAGCAACAGATACAAAAATGGCCCCGCATTCACAGCAGAGCCATCTGTTTGTCTTTTACTTAGCGACTTCTTAGTGGCTAATTAGCCTTAAAGCAGAATCAGGTAAGTTAAGAACACCACACACAGCCCATAGATTAGCGGGTGCACTTCTTTACGCTTACCTGCCACAACCATTGTGAATGCGTAGCTGATGAAGCCCATCGCCATACCGTTCGCTGGAGAGAAGCTTAGCACTGTGAACATGATGGTAAAGAAGGCTGCAATGCGTGACTCTTTCTTTTCCCAGTTGATCTGACCAAGGCGACCTACCATGTAGATGCCAACCACTACCATCGCAGGTGCAACCATAGCTGCCGAGAAGATAGAGAAAATTGGGTATAGGAATAGCGAGATTAGGAACAGACCAGCAACCATCACCGCCGCTAAGCCCGTTTTTGCACCTTGAGAAGAAGCAATGCCAGACTCAGAGAACGCAGTGATCGATGTGGTACCAAGAATAGAGCCAATCACAGTACCGCCCGCATCTGCTACTAGAGCTGATTTCGCGTTTGGCACCTTGCCGTCTTTATCGATGATGCCCGCATCACGGCCAACACCAACAATGGTGCTCAAGCCATCAAAGAAATCGACAATCAAGAATATAAGTACGATGAACAGTAGGTCGAACATTTTCTCTGGCGTGAAAGCAGAGAAATCAAAGATAGCGCCGAAGCTGCCTGCCATGCTTGGTGGCATAGCAATGAACTGCTCTGGGATTGGTGCGTTTGAAGTGCCCATGAAGACGTCAGCAAGAATCGTCAACATAATAGCTGAAACGAACGAGATGAACGTTGCTAGCTTGATGTCACGAACCATACAACCCAGTGCGATGAAGATGCTCACATAAGCGATGATCACTTTTGGATCGGAAATGTCGCCTAAGCCAACCAATACGAATGGGTTAGAAACGATGATGCCCGCATTCTTAAGACCTAAGAAAGCAATGAACAGTCCGAGAGACACGGTAATCGCCAACTTCAAATCTTCAGGAATCGATTCAATCATCGATTTACGAATATTGGTTAACGAGAACGCGAGGTACAGGATACCTGACAGGAAGATGCCGAACAGCGCTTCATTCCAAAGTACTGCGACTGAACCACTTAATAGTAAGCCTTTGAAGAAGCCGTTCATGCTCATACCCGGCGCAAGCATCACTGGGTAGTTGCCCCAAATGCCCATGATTAAGGTTGCGATAGCCGCAGACAGAGCCGTTGCAGTAAACACGGCACCTTTGTCCATGCCTGGAATATCACCCAAAATTGCTGGGTTAACCGCCAGAATGTAACTCATCGCCAAGAAAGTAATGAAACCCGCGTACAGCTCAGTGCCAATCGTGGTTTTTCTTTCAGTGATTTTAAACATCGAATCAAGCGAGCCAGAGGTGTTCTGGGTTTTCAGGGTGGAATCGGTACTCACAACAAAACCTATGCAATAAATTAAGAATTTGGAGATTCAAATGCTGTGAGAATAGAGAGGTCTCTACACTAAAAACTGTAGTCACCGAGGTAGGCTCGGTAGTAGAAACATCTAGTCCATATCACTAGATATATACAGCATTTAATCGTTTGCGCGGATTGTAAGGATTGAGATTAAAACTTCAACAAATTTTGTCCAGATCACATAAAAAAGTACCGATGACGAGTCATTACATTTATACAAAGATCTTTGAGAAGATCATTTGCTAATAAATAACGATCAAGCCAGTTGTTCTCAATCATCTAAATATGCTACTCTTCGCCTCCATTTTTCTGGCCTAATTTTCACCAATTGCTTCTATTCGTTTTACTCGTTATCTCTTTATAGACGTAAGCAACGGAACAATAATTAGAGTCAGTGCTATCTTTTAAAGTGTAAGGTTTATTGCCTTCACTCAATCCAACCAACAGTGGAAATATACAGATGGGCAAAGGTACTCTTTACATCGTATCTGCACCTAGTGGCGCAGGTAAGTCGAGCTTGATCTCAGCAATGCTAGAAACCAATCCAACCTACGCAATGAAGGTATCTGTTTCACACACCACTCGCGGTATGCGCCCTGGTGAAGAAAATGGTGTTCACTACCACTTCGTAGAGAAACATCATTTTGAAGACCTTATTACTAAAGGTGAGTTCCTAGAGTACGCTGAAGTTTTCGGCAACTACTACGGTACTTCACGCGTTTGGATTGAAGAAAACCTAAACCGCGGTATCGATGTATTCCTAGATATCGACTGGCAAGGTGCTCGTCAGATCCGTGAACAAATGCCTCAAGCGAAGAGTGTCTTCATTCTTCCACCATCAAATGGTGAACTAGAGCGTCGTTTGAATGTTCGCGGTCAAGACAGCGACGAAGTTATTGCGAAACGCATGAGCGAAGCAAAATCAGAGATTTCTCACTATGCAGAATATGATTATGTGATCGTGAATGACGACTTTGATGCAGCCCTAATGGACTTCAGAGCTATCATTCGTGCGGAACGCTTAAAAGAAGATAAGCAAGCAGCGAAATACAGCGGCATGCTTACAGCACTACTGGCGGAATAATCTAGAACTAGATTTTCCATTGAGATAAGTATACGGTGATCTAGAAAGTCTCTAGTTAAACTTGTATACTTTCTCGTCATCAAAAATTTATTAGTTAATTACTATTTGGAGTCCTCATGGCACGCGTAACTGTTCAAGACGCTGTTGAAAAAGTTGGCAACCGTTTCGACCTAGTTCTTATTGCGGCTCGCCGCGCACGTCAAATGCAAACTGGCGGTAAAGATTCACTAGTGCCTGAAGAAAACGATAAGCCAACGGTTATCGCTCTTCGCGAAATCGAAGAAGGTCTTATCACTAAAGACGTACTAGATGCTCGTGAACGTCAAGAGCAACAAGAGCAAGAAGCGGCTGAACTTGCAGCAGTAAGCAGCATCGCTCACACTCGTTAAGAACGTCATTCGAACTAATTAACCTTCCGGGCCTTTAATTTGTATCTATTCGATAGCCTCAAAGACGTTGCCCAAGAATACCTAACAGAGCCTCAAATTGAGGCTCTGCGTCAATCTTATGTGGTAGCGAGAGACGCCCATGAAGGGCAAACCCGCTCAAGCGGTGAACCATACATTATCCACCCTGTAGCTGTTTCAAGAATCCTGGCAGAAATGCGTCTGGATATCGAAACCCTGCAAGCTGCTCTGCTTCATGATGTCATCGAAGACTGTGATGTCACTAAAGAAGATCTAGAGGAAAAATTTGGCAATACCGTTGCTGAATTGGTTGATGGTGTATCTAAGCTGGATAAGCTTAAATTTCGTGATCGCAAAGAAGCGCAAGCAGAGAACTTCCGCAAGATGGTTCTCGCCATGGTGCAAGACATCCGCGTTATCTTGATCAAATTAGCTGACCGTACTCACAACATGCGCACGCTTGGGGCACTTCGTCCTGACAAAAAGCGTCGTATCGCTCGTGAAACCCTAGAGATTTATTCTCCACTAGCTCACCGTCTTGGTATTCATAACATCAAGACCGAACTAGAAGAGCTAGGCTTTGAAGCCCTCTATCCTAACCGTTATCGCGTACTTAAAAACGTAGTGAAAGCTGCGCGTGGTAACCGTAAGGAAATGATCCAACGTATCCATAGCGAAATTGAAGGCCGCCTTGAAGAGGTCGGTTTGCCTGCTCGCGTACTTGGTCGTGAAAAAAACCTGTTCTCCATCTACAACAAGATGAAAACCAAAGAGCAGCGCTTCCACACCATTATGGACATCTACGCTTTCCGCGTAGTGGTTGATACCCCAGATACTTGTTATCGCGTACTTGGTCAGGCTCACAGCCTGTACAAGCCTCGTCCTGGCCGCATGAAAGATTACATCGCGGTACCAAAAGCCAACGGCTACCAATCTCTGCACACATCAATGATCGGCCCTCATGGGGTGCCAGTTGAGGTTCAGATCCGTACTGAAGATATGGATCAAATGGCAGACAAAGGTGTCGCGGCGCACTGGTCTTACAAAGGCAACGGCTCACGCAGCAGTAATGGCACAACCGCACAGGTTAAAGCACAACGTTGGATGCAGAGCTTACTTGAGCTGCAACAAAGCGCGGGTAACTCATTCGAATTCATTGAAAACGTTAAGTCTGATCTGTTCCCAGATGAGATCTTCGTGTTCACGCCGAAGGGTCGCATTGTCGAACTTCCGGCAGGCGCAACAGCGGTCGATTTTGCTTACGCGGTGCATACCGATGTCGGCAACATGTGTGTAGGTGCTCGTGTAGACATGAACCCTTACCCACTCAGCAAATCGCTGAAAAACGGTCAAACGATTGAGATCATTAGTGCTCCGGGCGCGCGTCCGAATGCTGCATGGCTCAACTACGTAGTGACATCTCGCGCACGTACCAAGATCCGTCAGGTTCTAAAAACCATGCGTCGTGAAGAGTCGATCACGCTAGGCCGTCGTTTACTGAATCATGCACTTGGCGAACACTCTATTGCCGATATCGGCCAAGAGAATCTAGAACATGTATTGTCTGACTTACGCCTAGAAAGCGTTGAAGACTTACTGGCGTCGATTGGTCTTGGTGAGCTGATGAGTATCGTTATTGCTCGTCGCCTGCTTGGTGATGCAGACGAATTGACTGAAGTAGAAAACAACAGCGATACACCGAGGAAGAAACTTCCAATCCGTGGTGCTGAAGGTCTGCTACTGACGTTCGCTAACTGTTGTCACCCGATTCCAGATGATCACATCATTGCCCATGTATCTCCAGGTCGTGGCCTTGTGGTTCACCGCGAAACGTGTCCAAACGTTCGTGGTTACCAGAAAGAACCAGACAAATACATGGCGGTTGAATGGTCTGACGATTACGACCAAGAGTTTACAGCTGAACTTCAGGTTGATCTGCAGAACCACCAAGGTGCACTGGCTGAGCTAACTAACGTTATCTCGAAAACAGGCTCTAACATTCACGGTATTTCTACCGAAGAACGTGACGGGCGCCTGTACACAGTGACTATCTTGCTGACCACCAAAGATCGTGTTCATCTTGCAAGTATTATGAAGAAGCTACGTGTGATGCCACACGCGCTGAAAGTAAGACGTCGTAAGAACTGATCAAAATAAAGATGAGGAGCCAAGATGGCGAGATACGAAGAGCAAAAGACTTCGTGACTCACCATCTTGGCTCCACATCTTTTTTAATCTTTTAGTATCTCGATAAATAAAGCTGATGAGAGATACGAGTCTCGAGATGCGAAGAGCAAAAGCTTTTCACCACTCAACTCTTCGTATTTCGAGTCTGCTTTAATTTTTTATACTGCCCTGTTCTTTCATCCCCGATGAATCCAAGCTCCTATTTGCTCTTATCCCTTCGCATCTCGTTTACCCGTATCCCGCATCTGCTCTTCTTCCTTTGAATCTCGTTTACTCGAATCCCGTATCTGCTTCTAATCTGCTCTTTCGCTTTATCCTGTACAAAAATCCAGTAAAATGCTTGAATAGATTATCTCTCTTACGTTTATGAGCCTTGTTATGTCACAGCTTTTATCTGCTATCCCTCTCAACTCTTTATCTGGAGTCGGCGCAAAAGTCGCAGAGAAACTGGAGAAGGTTGGGCTTAACAACGTACAAGACTTACTGTTTCACCTCCCTTTACGCTATGAAGATCGAACACGCATCTATCCGATCGTAAAACTGCACGCGGGCTTATGGGCTGCAGTGCAAGGCAAGGTGATGCACGTCGATACCATTTTCGGTAAACGTAAGATGCTCGCAGTAAAGATCAGCGATGGTAACGGCACTATTACGCTGCGCTTTTTCAACTTTACGGCAGGAATGAAGAATAACTTTGCCGAAGGCAAACAAGTGCATGCCTACGGTGAAATCAAGCGCGGCAATATGGGGCTTGAGATTGTTCACCCTGACTACAAGTTCTTTGCACCAAGGCAACAACCAGATGTGGAAGCGAACCTAACTCCGGTGTACCCAACCACCGAAGGGCTAAGACAAGTCACGTTGCGCAGCCTCACTGACCAAGCGCTCGACCTGATAGATAAGGCGGCGGTTAACGAGCTTCTCCCGTCAGGTTTATACGACCACCAAATTACCTTAGCACAAGCACTGCATACCATTCACAGACCACCTCCGGGCATTGACCTAGAGCTATTTGATGAAGGTAAACACCCTGCGCAGCTGCGCCTGATTATGGAAGAGCTGCTTGCTCAAAACCTGTCGATGTTGTCTGTTCGAAGCAAAGGACAGCAAGACAAGGCGATGCCTTTTCCTCCAGTGAATACTCTGAAAGATAAGTTGTTGGCTCAGCTGCCGTTTTCTCCAACCAATGCTCAAGCACGAGTGACTAAAGAGATCGAAGCTGACTTAGAAAAACCGCACCCTATGATGCGTTTAGTGCAAGGGGATGTAGGCTCAGGTAAAACCTTAGTCGCTGCACTGGCGGCTGTTCGCGCACTGGAACATGGTCAGCAAGTAGCCCTGATGGCACCGACTGAACTACTCGCAGAGCAGCACGCAATCAACTTTGCTAACTGGTTTGAAGCAATGGGCATTCAAGTCGGTTGGCTCGCAGGTAAACTCAAAGGCAAAGCTCGTGAAACCGAACTGGCGCGTATTGCCAGTGGCGAAGCGAAAATGGTGGTCGGCACTCATGCTCTGTTCCAAGAGCATGTCGAGTTCAAAAACCTTGGTTTAGTCATCATTGATGAGCAACACCGATTTGGTGTCCACCAGCGTTTAGAGCTGCGTGAGAAAGGCGCTAAGCAGGGCTATTACCCACATCAGTTGGTGATGACCGCAACACCGATTCCGCGAACGCTGGCCATGACCGCCTATGCCGACCTCGAAACCTCAATCATTGATGAGCTACCACCGGGACGAACACCGATTCAAACCGTAGCGATCCCTGATACCAAACGTGATGACATTGTCGAGCGAGTGCGTAATGCGTGTCTCAATGAAGGCAAGCAAGCGTATTGGGTGTGTACACTGATTGATGAATCAGAAGTATTAGAAGCTCAAGCCGCGGCTGACACTGCAGAAGAGCTGCAACGAAAGCTGCCAGATGTGAAAATTGGCTTGGTGCACGGCCGAATGAAGCCAGCCGAGAAACAGGCGGTGATGCGAGAGTTCAAAGAGAACAAGCTGCACCTGTTGGTCGCGACTACGGTGATTGAAGTGGGTGTGGATGTGCCGAATTCGAGTTTAATGATCATCGAGAACCCAGAACGTCTTGGCCTAGCGCAACTTCACCAATTACGAGGCCGTGTTGGCCGTGGTTCGGTCGCAAGCCATTGTGTATTGTTGTATCACTCACCGCTGTCTAAAACCGCTCAGAAGCGCTTAGGTGTACTACGTGAAAGTAACGATGGCTTTGTTATTGCTCAGCGAGATCTAGAGATTCG
The DNA here is from genome assembly GCF_023161755.1 of Vibrio sp. 1CM23M. Taxonomy (NCBI): domain Bacteria; kingdom Pseudomonadati; phylum Pseudomonadota; class Gammaproteobacteria; order Vibrionales; family Vibrionaceae; genus Vibrio; species Vibrio sp. 1CM23M. The sequence continues at coordinate 91,474 of NZ_JALNTR010000008.1, read as the reverse complement.
TGGCCCTGGGGAACTGCTTGGTACTAAACAAACCGGCTTGGCCGACTTTAAGATTGCTGACTTGGTACGAGACCAACGTTTGATCCCTGAAGTTCAGCGTATTGCGCGTCATATTCATGATAGCTACCCAGACAACGCCAAGGCGATCATTAATCGCTGGTTGGGTGAGCGCGATGTTTATTCAAAGGCTTAGTTAGCCCTCATATTCCGGCTTAAAACGTAAAAAGGCTTCCATCAGGAAGCCTTTTTCATGCGCGTTACTTTGATCAATCAAGAACGAGATTCCCTATTCGTTCGTTCCTCACGATAGGGAATGACGAGCAAAATAAACTTCCGTCATCATACGGACCGATGATAACTAGGGCTTAACAGGGAAACTGATCTGCGCCTTCAAACCACCTTCACTGCGATTATTGACCACCACCGCACCTTGATGTTGGCTGACAATACGCTTAACAATTGCCAAGCCCAAGCCAGTTCCTTCACTACCACGTGCCGTGTCACCACGTGTGAAGGGTTCAAACAATTTACCAATCTGGTCTTGTGGAATACCCGGGCCATTATCTTCTACTGTCACCCAAGCCAGTTTATTATCCGCCGTCATGCCGGTCGACACCTTGACCCAACCATTGCCGTAACGCAGCGCATTCACCACCAAGTTACTCACCGCGCGCTTCATCGCAATTGGGTTACCTAGCGCTGGCTTCATTGACTCTGGAATATCGGTTTCAATCTGAACCTCGTAGCCACCCTCAGAGCTCGATACCTCACGAGCAATATCATCGACGAACACCGCTTGGAATGAATCTCGATCGACAGGCTTTAGGTAATCCATAAACTGACTGATGATCTCATTACACTCTTCGGTATCACTGATGATCCCCTCAGCTAAGTAGGCATCCTCTGGTGACATCATCTCAGTCGCTAAGCGAATACGCGTTAACGGAGTACGCAAATCATGACTGATACCCGCCATCAGCAAGGCGCGGTCTTCTTCTAGCTCTTGGATGCCTTTCGACATCTGGTTAAAGGCTCGAGTTACCGAGCGAATCTCTTGTGCACCTTGAACTGGCAATGGCGGTGGAATATCACCTCGCCCGACACCTTGCGCCGCTTTCTCTAGCGCTATCAACGGCCGGTTTTGCAAGCGAATAAACAACCAACCGCCTGCAACAATCAACAACGCCATGATCAGGCTGTTACGGAATAGCGGGGCAAAATCTTCTTCTTGCAGCTCAGACAGCGGAATACGAATCAAAGAGTTAGGCAGCTGCGCAATGTCCATCCACAACACATAGCTTTCATTACCCAAGATCAGCCGTACTTCGGTTTCAGAGCCCAGCTCTTTGGTCATCTCCTCACTCATCAAGTCGATTGCGACCGCATGGTAATACTCACCCGCCGCTTCGCTGTCCTTGGCGTGAACGGTTACCCCAAGCTGCTCAAGCACACGCTGACGCAGTGGCGCATCAATCTCGATATCACTGCCTTGGTCCAATACCAGGTTTAGCTCGTGAGCCAGAATCTTATTAAACTGCTGCAAACTCGGCATCAACGCATAGTTAAACACCGCGTAATAAGAAAAAATTTGGCTAGCGACCAATAGCGTTAAGAAAAGCACTATCGACTGAGTAAAGGAGCTACGTATACGCATGGGGTACCCGAGATGTAGAAAGATAAAGAAAGTGTTATATGACTATAACTCTAAACCATTGTGCTGAATAGAAAACGGGCCATCGCATATTAATGAGATGACCCGTAAGATTCACAGAATCGATAAAGCTGCTGTAGAGCTTATTAAGCTGAGTTACACAGCTTTGCCATCTGGAACGAATACATAACCCAAGCCCCACACCGTTTGGATGTAGCGAGGTTTGCTTGGATCTTCTTCAACTAGACGACGCAGACGTGAAATCTGAACATCGATAGAACGTTCCATTGCTGAATACTCACGGCCACGAGCCATGTTCATCAGCTTATCGCGAGACATTGGCTCACGAGCATTCGTTACCAATGACTTAAGTACCGCAAATTCACCCGAAGTAAGAGGCATTGGCTCTTCACCGCGGAACATTTCGCGAGTACCTAGGTTCAAACGGAATTCGCCAAATTCAACCACAGACTCTTCTGTGCTTGGTGCGCCCGGCGCTTCAATGACTTGGCGACGCAGTACCGCTTTAATACGAGCAAGCAGTTCACGTGGGTTAAATGGTTTTGGCAGGTAATCATCAGCACCCACTTCCAAGCCCACAATGCGATCCACTTCATCACCCTTTGCTGTAAGCATCAGGATTGGTAGCGAGTTGTTTGCGTTTCGTAAACGACGACAGATCGATAGACCATCTTCGCCCGGCAACATTAAATCCAATACCATCAAGTGAAAATTTTCACGGGTTAACAGGCGGTCCATCTGCTCACTGTTTGCCACGCTACGCACTTGAAAGCCTTGCTCTGACAGATAGCGTTCTAACAGTGCACGTAAACGAGCATCGTCATCGACCACTAAAATTTTGTAGTTTTCTTGCATGTAATGGTTCCACCTATTAAAGCTTAAACCTAAGGCTAAGCATTCTTGGTAAATGTGTATTAGGGCGTGTTGACCTTTCGTGGTTAAATTTTGTTCGAGATAAAAGCGTTTTAATCGCGGCGAGGGGGAAGTAGCCTAGTCATTCTAAGCAAATCTCCCTCAACAACGAGTAAAACGCTTTTAGCCGAACCCTTCGGGCAACGTTTGCTGGTCATTTCTACTGCGTTATCGGCTTCTCATGTAGGCTAGCTACACATCAAAGCCTCTGCCTTGTATAAATACCCAGTAATTCGTTGCAAAAAACAGCTCGAAAGATCAACACGCCCTAGTATAAGACATTAAAAATGTAACATTATTGGAGAAAAAGTCGCCTAAATAATTGTTAACGTATGTTGCCTTTCTATATATTCTATCTTAGATCATCATTTCATTAAGTCAGATTTATGAAAACCAAACTTATCACCCGAGAAGGTTATAACAAACTCAAAGCAGAACATGACCACTTATGGCACGAGAAGCGTCCAGAGATCACCAAAATAGTCACTTGGGCTGCAAGCCTAGGGGATCGCTCAGAAAACGCAGATTACACCTTCAATAAGCGTTTACTTCGACAGATTGATCGCCGAGTGCGTTTCTTAAGAAAGTTCCTACCTGATGTCACGATCGTTGATTACTCGCCACAACAAGAAGGTAAAGTATTTTTCGGTGCTTGGGTCGAAATTGAGAATGATGATGGGGAAATTAAGAAGTTTCGAATTGTTGGCCCCGAAGAGATCTACGGCGATGCTAAAGGCTATATATCTATCGACTCACCAATGGCTAGAGCTCTGCTCAAGAAAGAAGTGGATGATGAGTTTACGGTAAAAACACCGGAAGGCGACAAAGAGTGGTTCATTAACTCGATTCGCTATGCAGACAACGAATAACCGAACCTAATAAACACCTAGCGATGAGCTGAATGTTCAAGCAAACCCAAACTCCAGATAAAAGAAAACCCCGCAAGGCTTTCGCCTAGCGGGGTTAAGTCTCTATCGCAGCAATCCGGCTACTGTTTATCTCTTCGAGATAAGGTGCTCCCTGCATCTTTCCTTGATAGTGGCTAAATCCTTTAACCAATTTCCTTTTTGTTCATCGCCATCCTAGCGGTGTCCATTCTAGCCTGTCATCCTGACTGGCGAATCTCATCCAGAGATTATCACTTCCTTGCTGACCACTCATCCTAAGTAATCAAATCTTCATCCTGAAGATACCTAGTCCATTAGGCTTTTTCCTGTTCCTGCCAACTCCCTGTCGACAAGTTAAATATTACGGTAATTGAGCGAGTTTCCTAGATAGTCGCAAAAAACATTTCAGGTGGGAAATACGCCCACAAACACACAATCGAACAAAATCAATCACTTAAGGTCATTTTAAGACGATATCATCGGTTTAAAGCGACTTAGTCTCACATCACTTGTAAGAGATCTCGCACAAAGCAGGTATCAGAAACGGAAATTCGACTTCTGACAGGATAATTACACAGCCAAAGCTAGAAAAAGCGTACGCTCACCCCCATGTATTTGTCATGATATTAAATAAGAGATTCATCGGATGAGCCAAGCTATCTGTCGACTGATCGCTGAAGAACTGAATGTCCGTTCTGAGCAAGTCACTGCCGCAGTAAACCTAATTGATGACGGTAACACCGTTCCCTTTATTGCCCGCTACCGTAAAGAAGTTACGGGTGGCTTAGACGATACCCAACTACGTAACCTTGATAGCCGCCTTTCATACCTTCGCGAGCTAGACGATCGTCGCCAAACGATTCTTAAGTCGATTCAAGACCAAGGAAAACTCACGCCAGAACTCGAGCGTGATATCACTCAAGCAGACAGCAAGACTCGCCTAGAAGATTTATACCTACCATACAAACCAAAGCGCCGTACCAAAGGTCAGATCGCGATTGAGGCAGGTTTAGAGCCACTTGCCGATACGTTATGGAATGCACCACAGCACGATCCGGAAACGGAAGCCGCTAACTTCATCAGCAGCGATAAAGGCATTGCCGATACCAAAGCTGCACTCGATGGCGCACGTGCGATCATCATGGAGCGCATTGCGGAAGACGCAAACCTGCTTGAAAAGATTCGCCAACACCTAAACCGTAATGCAGAGCTTGGTGCTCGTGTTGTGGCTGGCAAAGAGAACGAAGGCGAGAAATTCAAAGACTATTTCGAACACAACGAAACGCTAAACAAAGTACCTTCACACCGTGCGTTAGCCATGTTGCGAGGCCGAAATGAAGGCTTCTTAACGTTGGCAATGAATGCAGACCCTGAACAAGAAGAAGGTGTACGCGGTTCTTACTGCGAGAACATCATCTCTGATCACTACGGTATTACTCTAAGCAGCGCTCCTGCAGATGCATGGCGTAAGCAAGTGATTAGTTGGGCATGGCGTATCAAGGTTTCTATGCACATGGAAACTGAATTGATGGGCGCGATGAAAGAACGAGCAGAGATCGAAGCAATTGAAGTATTCGCAACCAACCTTAAAGACCTGCTAATGGCTGCGCCTGCTGGCCCTCGAGCAACATTGGGCTTGGATCCAGGTTTACGTACCGGTTCGAAAATCGCTGTTGTGGACTCAACAGGTAAAGTTCTAGCGACAGAGACTATTTACCCTCACCCACCGCAAAAGCAATACGACAAGTCAGCACACGTTGTTGAGCAGATGGTTCGTCAGTTCAATGTCGACCTGATTGCGATTGGTAACGGCACGGCTTCACGCGAAACCGACAGCTTCGTGGCTGATGTGATTAAGCGTGGCAACCTAAAAGCGCAAAAGATCATTGTTAGCGAAGCGGGCGCATCGGTTTATTCTGCGTCTGAGTTAGCAGCAAAAGAGTTCCCGAACATGGACGTATCGATCCGTGGTGCAGTGTCTATCGCGCGTCGTCTGCAAGATCCATTGGCAGAGCTGGTGAAGATTGACCCTAAATCGATCGGTGTGGGCCAATACCAACACGATGTGAGCCAAACTATGCTCGCTAAGCGTCTAGATGCGATTGTCGAAGACTGTGTAAATGCGGTTGGTGTTGATGTGAATACCGCTTCGGCTGCGCTACTGACTCGTGTTGCTGGCCTGTCTAGCACCATCGCTCAGAACATCGTGGATTTCCGTGATGAGAATGGTCGTTTTGAAGCGCGCACTACGTTGAAGAAAGTGGCTCGTTTAGGTCCAAAAGCCTTTGAACAGTGTGCCGGCTTCCTACGTATTATGGATGGCAAGAACCCGCTGGATGCATCATCTGTTCACCCAGAAGCTTACCCAGTGGTGAAAAGCATCGCTGAGAAAAACCACAAAGACATTAAGTCTCTGGTGGGTAATACAGACTTCTTACGTGGTTTACATGCGGTTGATTACACCAATGAGAACTTCGGTGTTCCTACGATAACCGACATCATCAAAGAGCTCGATAAACCGGGCCGTGACCCTCGCCCTGAATTTAAGACTGCAACCTTCGCCGATGGCGTTAACACTGTTTCAGATCTAGAACCAGGCATGATCTTAGAAGGTGTGGTATCGAACGTGGCGAATTTTGGAGCCTTCGTTGATATTGGTGTTCACCAAGATGGCTTAGTTCATATTTCAGCGCTCACCGATCGCTTCGTCTCTGACCCACGTGAAGTGGTTAAAGCCGGTGACATCGTGAAAGTGAAGGTGATGGAAGTGGATGTTCAACGTAAACGTATTGCACTAAGCATGCGTATGAAAGATGAGCCTGGCCAAGACAACCGCGCGCAACGTTCAAGTGCACCTCGTACGCAAAACCGCCCGAACCAAAATTCACAAGGCGGACAACGCCGTCGTGAAGAGCCACAACAAAATGCCGCGATGGGTGGTGCATTTGCCGCTGCTTTTGCAAAAGCGAAAAAGTAATCCGTTAACTCATCTGCAAAACAGATATGCTTAAAACAGAAAACCTGCATCCCTTAGGGTATGCAGGTTTTTTTATTATGTGTTCAAAAGAGACATCGAAGCTTGGTTGTACTCTTCGTGCTTATACTCAAAATAATTGGAGTTGCAGCTAGGCAACAAGTAAGTTCATCCCTATGAGCATAGAGGTTATATGTGATTAGGGTGAACTTACGCAGTTAACAACGCTGCAGCTTCAAGTATGAAGAGTATAATTATAACACGACTAGCATCTCTGACGGAGCATGAGGCGCAACAGCATGACCATAATGATATTTTATGACCTTACGTCGTTTCTCCATCTGCCCCTCTTGAATCGCCGCATCTAAAACATGCTTTGGCAGGCGGAAACGCATGGTATAGCCTTTGCCTTGATCAGCACTGTATGTTTTCAGTGCCAATAAGTTGAACAGCCGTTCAAAAGGGTCTTGTGGCTCTTCTTGGCTAACCGAATTGGCCTCTGACTCGTTCTCCATTTCATAACCTGGATGGTCTGAAGGATCCCAAGCCGACTGCTGCCTTCGTTTATCGTCTGATTTTACCTTACGCTCTGCATTGGTTCTCGCCAATGCTACTGCGGGAGCAACAGGCTCTCGGACTCTATTATCACGCGCAACTTGCTCTGTTTGCACATTAACGGACGGGGCGATTAGTGGCACACTCACTGCAGTTGCAGGTGACACAATCATCGCGAACTCCTCAAGAATCGCCCATCACTATTGCCATAACACTGTTGTACCGAGAACGCACAACAGGCATAGCCCAACTTAGCGCAATCAGCTCTGGAGAGAGTTAGGTCTGAGTATCATGCAACACGTTGGTGTTATACCAATCGTAGTAAATAACTGCTCATCCTAGCTTGTTAAAATGCTCGATAACGGCGTTAGAGCTTTTGATTGTAGAATAACTACTTATCAAAAAGCTCTGCCTTGTTCTCAAGCCTTTTTCCTACGCTATTTTTGAACACTTACTTACTTTGATTGGTATTAGGTTATATATCGACCAAGCCGGATATATATTTAGCAATTATTTTTGTGCGAAGCTGACAAGCTCACTGCAAAAGGCATCGGCTTCGGTCATAAACGGTGCATGCGAAGACTGAGTGAAAATGTATTGCTCAGTATGAGGCAGAGCATTCCCCAAGTCTTTTGCAACCTTGATTGGCACCAATCCATCTAATCGACCATACAAGCGCAGCATTGGTACTGAAATCTCAGGCAGTTGTTCGCGCAGGTCGACATCCGACAGCATCTTTAATCCTGCCAATAATGAGTCAGGGTTCGGCAACGGGCGAGACAGCACTGCTTGTTTGAGCTGTTTTACATCTTGTCTTGCTGAAGGGCTGCCCATGGCTTGCAATGCCATAAAGCGTTCGATGGTGGTTTGGAAATCTTCAACCAGCTGTTCGGTGAATGCGTTTAATACGTTTGGCTGAATGCCTCGCCATAACACGGGCTCTTTTGCGGCCGCGAATTTAGGAGAACTGGCGACAGTCACCAGCTTGCTCACGTAGTCTGAGTGATGGAGAGCCATGTGCGTTGCGACCAAGCCACCAAGTGACCAACCCACCCAAATCGCTTGCTTTGGTGCTTCGGCCAAAAGCTGCTGAGCAATATCTTCAAGATCTTGAGCGTGGCAGTGCGCGCTGTGTCCATACCCTGGTAAATCGACAACATGCACTCGAAAATCAGCTTCTAATGCATTAACGGTTTGTTGCCATACCGCACCGTTCATCCCCCAACCGTGAACCAGAACTAAATCAGGCCCTTGTCCAGAAACATGCCAATATAACGCGTCACTCATTCTCAATATTCCCTACTTTTTCCATCAGCGATAATCCGCGCTTTTCAGTATGGTGAGCAAAAGGAACACCATAACCCAAAAGCATCACGAGCTATGTTATCTGATTGGCTACAAAAACACACACCACGTCTGGTCACACCTCAATGCCACCTGTGCAAACTTGATAAACTGCCCAGTGATACACATCCTCGATGGTGCAATTCTTGTCTCAAACTCTTTGAGCCAGTGCCACGCTGTCAGCGATGTGGCTTAAAAACAGTAATCACTGTCGATCAGTGTGGTGAGTGTTTATCTCAACCTCCACCGTGGCATCGCCTCTACTGTGTCGGTGACTACACCTTCCCTACAGCAGGTTACATTCAGCAAATGAAGTACGCTGATAAGTTTTGGTTTGCACGTGATTTATCTAAGCTATTAGCATCACGTATCGAACATTCTGCTCACCTGATCACCAGCGTACCGCTGCATTGGCGCCGATACACTCATCGTGGCTTTAATCAAAGTCAGCTGCTAGCCAATTACACGGCTCAAGAGCTTGGCGTTAAAAGTGATGTGCTCTTTCGTCGAATTCGCTCAACAGCTTCCCAGCAGGGGCTGACTAAATCCGCACGATTACGCAATCTAAAGAGCGCTTTTGCGCTGAGAAAACAAGACTTTCAAGGAATGGTTCCCTCTCATGTCGCGATAATTGATGATGTTGTAACCACCGGCAGTACTGTGTATCAATTATGCCAATTACTACTTGAAGTGGGCGTTAAAAGGATTGATATTTACTGCATCTGCCGCACTCCTGAGCCCTCTGGATAAAAGCTGTGAATCACTACTTGTACAGCAATCCAACAAAAAAAGGGCTGAATTACAAATCTGACAGGAGTAGAATGGCGCTAATAACCTACAAATCTACTCAGGTATTCGTCGTGTCAAATATTACTATTACAGAAACAGCTCAAACTCACTTTGCCAATCTGCTGTCACAGCAGCCTGAAGGTACAAACATTCGTGTGTTCGTGGTAAACCCAGGCACACAAAACGCTGAGTGTGGTGTTTCTTACTGCCCAACAGATGCTATCGAAGCGTCTGATACAAAACTTTCTTTCGAAGCATTCTCTGCATACGTAGATGAGCTAAGCCTACCATTCCTAGACGAAGCTGAGATTGACTTCGTGACTGACAAAATGGGCTCTCAACTAACGCTTAAAGCACCAAACGCTAAAATGCGTAAAGTATCTGATGATGCACCACTTGTAGAGCGCGTTGAATACGCAATCCAAACACAGGTTAACCCGCAGCTTGCTGGTCACGGTGGTCACGTTAGCTTGGTAGAAATCACTGAAGACGGCGCTGCTATCGTTGCATTCGGTGGCGGCTGTAACGGTTGTTCTATGGTTGATGTAACGCTAAAAGAAGGCATCGAGAAAGAACTTCTTCAACAATTCGAAGGTGAACTGACTGCTGTTCGTGATGCAACTGAACACGATCGTGGTGAGCACTCTTACTACTAATTACTCAGTTAGTAGAATCACTGATTAAAAGGTTGATGCGCAAGCATCAACCTTTTTTGTTTTAGGGCTAAACAGATACGCTCGAACACGATCTCACTATGCTCTTGTATTCCCGAACGAAATAACCCGAATTCTCGGTTGGTTACCATCTTGAGTAAGGTATTCAAGTGATCGCAATCGGTTCCTGCTCTAATAATTCTAGGATATGAAAACTCGGATCTAGGAACTCAACGTCATTTCCCCTATATTAGAATGACTTTATAAGAAAGAATTCCAATGAGCTAAGGAGCGAGCGCAATGACAAAAAGGACCAAGCCAGAGATTTTGGCTCAGCAAACTGTCGCTCAATCAAAACTATTCTCTATCGAGTCTCTCGATTTACGCTTTTCAAACGGCGAACAGCGCACTTACGAACGCATGAAGCCTAGCGGCCGCAACGCAGTAATGATGGTTCCGATTACTGAACAAGGCGATATTCTGTTGGTGCGTGAGTACGCAGCGGGCACAGAACGCTATGAACTGGGCTTTCCTAAAGGGCTTATCGATCCAGGTGAGCAGCCAAACGAAGCCGCCGTTCGCGAACTTAAAGAAGAGATTGGCTTCGGTGCCAACAAGCTTACTCCGCTAAAGGAAGTGATCCTTGCGCCCTCTTACTTCTCTAGCAAAATGACGCTGTTTATCGCAGAAGACCTCTACCCAGAAAAGCTAGAAGGTGACGAACCAGAGCCACTCGACATTGTGCGCTGGCCACTTGCTCAAGCCGAAGAACTGTTAACACATCTCGATTTCTGTGAGGCTCGTAGTATTACAGCCCTGCTTTTAAGCCTTCGTGTATTAAACAATAACTAGAACATTCAGGCTCGCTCTAAGAGTAAGAGAACATTTATGCCAATAACAAAAGATTTGTCTCACCTCCTACCCTCTGTCATTGAGATTGCTCGCTCTGCTGGCCAACTCATCTTAGAGATCTACGAGAAAAAAGATTACGAAGAGTTCACCAAGAGTGACGATACACCTGTCACCAGTGCCGACCTTGCGGCGCATAAGCTGATTTCGAAAAAACTCAGTGAGCTCACGCCTGACATTCCAGTGTTGTCTGAAGAAGCTGCGGACATCAGCCTAGAGCAACGTTCTCAGTGGGATCGCTACTGGTTGGTTGACCCACTGGATGGTACCCAGGAGTTCATCGCACGAAGTGGTGATTTCGCGACAATTATCGCCCTAATCGAACATAACAAGCCAGTAATGGGCGTGATATACGCTCCCGTTTCAGGTGTGAGCTATTACGCTTACAGTGGCAAAGGCGCTTGGAAGATCCCAGACCTTAATGACAGCGTGAAAATCAAAACGCATCGTCACGAGCTGCCAAACCAGTCAATCGCCATGGCGATCAGCCGTCGCCAGGACATCAATCGCATCACTAGCCGTATGAGCTCAGCATGGAATTATGATTTGGTTCCTCTAGGCTCAGCAGCGCTTAAGGCATGTTTAGTCGCAGAAGGTGCTGTGGATTGTTATCTGCGCCTTGGACCAACCGGGGAGTGGGATACCGCCGCAACGCAGTGCATTGTTGAGGAAGCTGGCGGACGTATCTTAAGTACTCAGCTAGAGCCGCTTTCGTACAATGAAAGAGAAACGCTAGAAAACCCGAACTTCATTGTACTCGGTGATGCAGATTTACCGTGGGCAGAAATTTTGCAAGGCAAAGACTAGGCGAGTTTGCTCCCTGTAACTCTCATTATTCAAACAAAACGGGCACCTCAATGAGGTGCCCGTTTTTTAAATCTCGTAATTTTGTGACCCTTAGCTGTTTAGCTAAAAACGACCTTGATAAGTAAACTGGTACTTACCTTGGCTATCAGGGTTACCCAACCACTTAAGCTGACTCTGCATTGCTGGCGGGAATTCCGCCCCCGGCTTAAACCATGCCGCCGACGTATAGCGTTGGTTGGGTGTTACGCTCGCTGAAAACTCACTGTCTACCTGATCGCTCTTCTGAGTGCCTTTCGCTGCAATTGTGCTGTCTTCACAGGTTATGTCTGCAATCACAGGGCCAAGGTCTAGCGAGCCAACAGGAGAGTCGACTGCGGCACCAGACCAAGCCAGTGTACCTTCGCCAGATTGACACCAAGGCTGAGCGTGAACCGCATGCTTGATCGTCAGTTCAACTTGTCCACCAATAGAAACCGGTACTGGAATAGCTGGAGCGTATTTCATCACGTTCATAGCAGGCATTGAAGCTACTAAGTTCTCTGCATATGCGCCACTCATGCTGTACCCGACACGCCCTTTACCTGATAAGTTCATGTCACTGTTACGACCAAAACGAACCGCCAGTTCTGCTTTGGCTTGAAATAGCTTAGAAAACTGGAAATCCCACTGCACTGAACCGTAATTGATGCGCTGCCATACGATGTTGTTAGCGCTGCCTTGCCAAACGGTGCCCTCCACGCCTTCGATACTCAAGCCGCGCACAGCAGGAGCCTGCTTGAGAGCAAAAGAAGCCGGCAAGTGCAGCAACAAGCTGACCGAGAAAAAGACGATAAAGATGCTACTGAAGAGCAGGCCATACTTAAAAGATAAACCGCGTTTCACATTAACCTCGTTTAAACTGTAGTCGGTTGACGTCAATAACCCCAGGGTTATCAGAGCGATCAATATCCATAAACTCGACCTCAACACCCTGTTTTTCTTTCAGATATGTTAGCCAGTCAACGAACTTATTAAAAGGCACTGGTTTTACCCACACTTGCAGCATCTCGCCCCGTGGTTGCACACGTATCAGCTCGATATTAAAGCGACGCATAGAAGCAGGTACAGATTGGTTCAGAGGTTGACTGGCACTAATGCCACCACTGCCTCGTAGTTCAACCACTTCATTGGCTTTATTGGTTACCCAAGCCAGTAGTTGCTTCTCGCTTTGAATACGGGTCTGCGCGAGTTCAGCTCGCTGACTGAGTGGCTGGATTAGCCCCCAATAAACGACACCGACCACCAACAGAATTGAGCAACCAATAACTAATCGTTGCTCTCTTTGACTTATTGAAGTCCACCACGCTTGGAGTGGCTCAATCATATTTCTCATCACTGATCTCCTTACGCAGGTTATTGATGGGGTTTAAGAGTAAAGCTGCCAAATACGGCATCGCCATTACGGTTTAACGGACCTTGTTCGACGGTAAATTTCTCTTCGAGCTTCACTCTCGCGGTCTCAAAATGTTGGAAGTCAGAACTTTTCGCCTGTAGTCGAATCTCAGAACGATTACCATCGAAGCGAATGCTTTCGACTTCGATTGATTTCACCTGACCTAAGGTTTCAGGCAGCAATGCTAACCAACCCAATAAAGAATTACCATCGCCCGAGCCGCCATATTTCTTGGCTTCATCGTTCATCTGGCGCTTAAGGTAGCTGACTGTCGGAATACGTTGTTTACCAGGCAGCACAGCTCTAAAGATACGCTCACTCTCCATGCGGTAGGCTTGTGCTTGAGCTTCGAATTGCTGAACCTTCAACACTTGTTGAGTCACAATCACAGCCACCAACATACAAGCAGCAATCGCAACTTTCTGCCATACGCGCCAATACTTACTGAATGAAGATTTGGTTTTAAAGGTGCCAGTCAGTAAATTCACACCGCTTGTGATCGCTTGTTGGCTCAGCAAAGACATCACCAATTCCGCAGGCTTTGCTTGCCAATTCGCACCGCTTTGCTGTTGAACGTCTTCGTTCGGCATCGCGGTATAGCTGAAGATAGTCGTCGTTTGCTCTTCGTCATCAGCAACAACCCAATCACTTTGCAAAAACATCGGTAACCATGCTTCGCTGATCGATACGGCTTGATAGTCACCTTGATGTTGAGAGTTACCTTGACGTAATAGCCAATGCTGGTCGATCTGTAATGCACTGATGCCTTGCTCTTCAAAAGGCACGGCCAGTGTATCTGGCAACACCTTACGGAAGATAATATTGGCTTCGCGAAACAGGTCTAACGCTTGCTTTAACCATTGACGATCGACACCACACACTGTCGCGTGCGTTGCGTCTTTATCTAAAATAGTCAGGTGTAAGTCTTCGATATCTTGTGCGACTTCGTCTTCTAATAAAAACGGCAGCATAGAGTCGAACTGGCGAGCAGCACCTTTCGGGATCTCAACACGCTTAATTAAGCATTCATTTCCCGGCAATAAAGCGATACAGCTGCGCTTTTCAGCGTAAGGCGTTAACTCATCAAGCTGCTCCCAGCTAGACAGTTCGCCACTTGCTATCACTTCTTGTTGGCTTGTCGACCAAACTAACCACTGCACAGGGCTTTGTGGTTCGCTACTCAGTCGAACGGTCAGAAACTCGCTCACTGATTCCTCCAAAACGACGGCGTACTACCGTCACTGTTTCTCGATTACTACTATAGAAAAGCGTCCGTATACGTACACGTGACTGCTCAACTAATACCTCTGCATCTAGCTCAAAATAGGCGCTATCTACAGTTAAATATGCTTTCGCTTTTTTGCTGACTTCGGCACTCACACCCACAATGGCCGATTCAGCCATAAACGCATCCACCGTATCCCAACCATCAAATGGGCGTTTGTCTATCAGCTGTTTGGCATCCGATTCACTTAAGCCGGGGGCAAACATCGCTTCCAATAACGGCGCCTGCTTTTCCGTAAGTGTATTCACGTTCAAGCGAAAATCGTCACTCGGCAGAGCACAAACAAAGGGGCGAACCTTATTCATCACCTCACCGGTAACTTGATAAACCGCTCGTAGTTCGGACTCATTGGCCATTAAGCCATTCGCCGCCAAATAAGGTGGCTTCATCGCCTCATAAGTACTGTCTTCTACACCTGCTGAAGAGGTGGTTCGGGTATCGCTATCAACAAATTCCCAGCTTGAATGCGCGATAACCTCGGCCTGATAAGGCTCAACATCTTGGTTTTCCAACAAGGTTTGCCAAACCGTAATTAAATAAGGTGTTTGGTTACTTGAAGTCGCCGTCACACCAGCCAACGCATTGAGATTAAAACATGCCTGAGCATCAACAATACGGCCTTTAACTTGACCATAATCCAATGGGTATACCTGTTCTTCTAACGCCCATGGTTGGCTCAAATTGACGGTATCACTGTCTTTGTAGCTTTGCCTAATGCCGTCTTGCACCAGTGCTTCGACACCAATGCTGTACCAGTAAGCCTGTTGGTAATTTAGTTGATTGCCAACGCGCTTAAATTGAGTAAACAGGCGTTCCGACATACTGCCAGCTATGGTTGCCATGATCGCCAATAGCATCAGAATAATGATCAGCGCGACACCACGCTGCTTGCGCCCCATGGCAGACCTTGTCAGTGCAAGCTTATTAGTTCGATGAGTCATTATTCCCCTCATTACTACTTGAAGAGTCACTGTTTGAAGAATCATCGGCCTGATCTAGCGTGCCACCTGGGGTGAGATAAATACGCTCTATCTCGCCATAATCTTTCAAGGTTAGCTTTAACCTTACCGCTTTCGGTAGCGATTTGTCGGTTTGCCACTCTTTCCCCCAGCGGCTTCCGTCATAAAACTCGAATTCCAAGCTTTCAACATCATCAAGCAAAGGCGTAATCACACCTTCTTGTCCTGCAGGAGTATCGGGGTAACGCCACCACACACGCTCAAGCGTTTCTTCTTTAATGCGGTAACCCACTTTGGTGACTTCTCCGCGAGGAAACTGCTGCTGTGGGTTATGCCAACCAAGGCGAGTAAACATGATGCCAACGCTGTCGGAATCCAGTAAATACTCTTTAATTAAGATCAGCTTAGATGATGCTTCTTCACCGTTGGTGCGAAATTGTCGCACCGCCATCTGGCGAAAATCATTATCTAAAATGACTAAGCTACGTTGCAGTTGATTTAAACGAGCACTGCGCTCGATTGAAAGCTCGTTGCTGCGCTGAACCTGATTCACTACCTGATAAGCCGCCATGCTCAACGTGGCAAAGATAGCGATCGAGACCAAAACTTCAATTAAGGTAAAGCCTCTCCCTTTTGAAGATAGACCTTGTTTACGTGGCATACGCTTATTTGCCGACACGCTCTTACCTAGCGACTTGCTCTTAGCTAACCACACGTTTTTAGTTGACCACATAGCTGCGCACCGTAACCACTGGAGACGCTTTCTTGCTGGTTGCCGCACTCACATCAAACGCCTTTAATAAATTATCGCTGGTATCGATGGGAGTCACCTTCCAGAACCACTCTCTTCCCGCCAACTCTTGTGTACCCTGTGCTTTTTTAAGCTTCTCAGGATGCAGCATCACCAAGGCCATTTGATTATCAACGACCATAGCAGCGAAGGTTTTTTCTTCTAGATAACTGAGAGTATTGATGTGCTGCGTAACAGCACGAATCACACTGATCGCTGCCGTTGCGAAAATAGCGAGCGCAACCAATACTTCAAGCAGAGTCATACCTCGAGAACGAGAAGGAGAACGGTTATTCCTCTTCATATTCTTCTCCCGGCTCTAGTAATCGAATGACACCATTATCCAATACTCGAATACGCCAACCATCTTGTATGGTGTCTCCGGTATTTGGATAAAACGACAATACAAATGGCGTCATTTCAGCACTCGACAAGATGTAGATCTGCGGTGGCTTCGGCTTCTTTTCCTCTTCAAGATCAGCAAACATATCTTCATCAAATAAGCTTCCCGGATTAAAAAGGCGATCGTCGTCTTCCCAAGCTCCACCACCAAGTGTCAGCGTCAGTGCGAGGTCTTCTGGTAATTGAGTTGAAGAAGGGATCTTTTCGAACTCAGTTTCTTGCCAACCATCAGACTTCAAAGTCATCAGAACGTAAGTCGATTTCTTTTCATCAACCCGAACGCCAAAATCCAAGCCACTTAAAATAGCTTCTTCATTGAGTAGCTGAACTCGCTGATAAAAGCTTTGAGCGTATTTTTTAGCAACATCTTTACTATTGGTAGGAATGGTCGCGATCACCGCGACCGCCGTTACTGACAGTAATACCAACACCAAAAGAATCTCAATTAAGGTGAAACCTGGCTGTGTTTGCTTAGTTTTCACCTTTAGACTCCATCTGTTTACGTCCTAACATCAAATAACGGCATCAAGTGACAATAAGCCTAGGCTTACTGAAAGTCTTGCATGTTCCAGTTGCCGATATCCGCAGCAATACCTTCACCACCTTCTTGGCCATCAGCGCCAAGTGTAAAGATATCGATAGTGCCGTTATCACCAGGGCTTAGGTATTGGTACTCATTGCCCCATGGGTCGTTAGGTAGACGCTTGATGTAGCCACCGTCACGGTAGTTACGAGGCTCAGGGCTACTTGGTTTAGAAACCAATGCATCAAGACCTTGATCCGTTGTTGGGTAAACGCTGTTATCCAGTTTGTACATATCGAGCGCATTCTCTAGCGCCACGATATCAGTGATGGCTTTTTGTTGGTCAGCCTTCTCTTTGTTACCCAATAGGTTAGGTACAACAAAGCTCGCCAATACGCCAAGGATAACCACAACAACCATCACTTCTAATAGGGTAAAGCCTGATTGTTTCTTCATTCTGTTTTTCATTATTTTCTCCAAATTACAGACAGCGAGTTGAAGGTAATAATGTCCTTCTTCTCGATAATCCAAAAACTAACGTCTTATAAGCGGTAGGTTAGCCGCTCATTAAATTATTCATTTCAAGCATCGGCATCAGAGTCGCCATCACAATAAACAGCACCAAGCCTGCCATCAAAGCGATAAGTGCTGGCGTAAAGATACCTAACGCGATATTCACCGTCGATTCAAAGCTTTGGTCTTGGTTGTCCGCCGCTCTTGTCAGCATCTGCTCCAACTGACCACTCTGCTCACCACTGGCGATCATATGCAGCATCATTGGAGGGAAGAGTTTGGTTTGATCGAGCGCTTTACGTAGACTCGCGCCTTCTCGAACGCTGTCTGATGCTTGCAGTACTTGCTGCTTCACATGGTGATTCGACATCACATCTACCGCGACCTTCATCCCTTCAAGGATAGGAATCGCACTAGAGGTACAGATAGAAAGTGTTCGTGCAAAACGAGAGGTATTAATTCCTTTCGCGATCTTGCCGATCAGTGGAATGCTTAATAGCTTGCGATCCCAACTCATGCGAACACCCGGCTTTTTCAGCGCGGTCTTAATCAACACAATCACACCGATGAACAACAACAGTAATTGGATGCCCCAATTCTGGATAAATTCACTCGATGCTAATAAAAATTGTGTCGATTGAGGAAGTTCTTGGCCCATTTGGATAATCGGTTCAACGATCTTAGGTACCACGGTTGCCAGCAGGAACGAAACAATCGTCACCGCAAACACCACCAGCACCACAGGGTAGATCATCGCTTGCAGCAACTTAGAGCGCATCTTCTGACGGTTTTCTGCGTAATCGGCTAGTCGCTCCAATACCGCATCTAAGTGACCCGATTTCTCACCAGCTGCGACCATGGCTCTAAACAGTTCATCAAAGATATGTGGGTAATCAGCTAAGCTATCGGCTAGCGAATAACCTTCCGTTACCTTAGAGCGGACCGCCAGTAACATGGTTCGAATTCGAGGTTTTTCAGACTGCTCGGCAACGGCCTTCAAACACTCTTCTAGCGGCATACCAGATTGAACGAGCGTCGATATTTGACGAGTAATCAAAGCAAGGTCAGGCGTGCTGATACCACGCTTAAAGCTGGTCGAGGGCTGTGCACCTTTCGCTGTTTTAGCTTTAGCTTCGGTCATCTCAACCGGCATCAAGCCTTGTTCCTTTAAGCGCTGGCGAGCCTGACGAGCGTTATCCGCTTCAATCGAGCCCTTTTTACTTTTACCCTTGGCATCCAGTGCTTTGTATTCAAATGCCGCCATACTAGACTTCCTTGGTCACGCGCATCACTTCTTCTAGGGACGTTACCCCTTTCAGAACTTTGCTCAAGCCATCATCTCGAATACTTGGTGTTGTGCCACGAATTGCTTTCTCAATTGCCTGTTCGCCAGCTTCACTGTGAATCAGCTCTTGTACCGAATCGTCAATCATCAATAGCTCATGAATACCGGTACGGCCTCGATAGCCTTTGTGGCTGCAGCTTTCACACCCTTTGGCATGGTAAAGCGTCAGGCTGTCTTTCTTCTTAAATCCAAACAGTTTTTTCTGTTCTTTATCCGCTTCGTAAGGTTCTTTACAGTCGTTACACAGGGTGCGAACCAAGCGCTGAGCCAAAACACCCAGCAGCGAAGAAGAGATCAAGAAAGGTTCGATGCCCATATCACGCAGACGCGTGATCGCACCGATTGCCGTATTGGTGTGAAGGGTCGACATTACTAAGTGACCGGTTAAAGAGGCTTGAACAGCGATCTCTGCGGTCTCCAAGTCACGTATCTCACCAATCATAACTACATCGGGATCTTGACGAAGAATGGCACGTAAACCACGCGCAAAGGTCATATCAACCTTAGGGTTTACCTGCGTTTGGCCAATGCCATCGATATCGAATTCGATTGGATCTTCAACGGTTAAGATATTGCGCTCGTTGCTGTTGAGCTCTTGCAGGCCGGCGTACAAAGTGGTTGATTTACCAGAACCCGTAGGACCGGTAACCAAGATAATGCCGTGTGGGCGCTGAATTAGCTTACGGAAGTTTTCGTGGTTCTCTGCCGTCATACCTAAACTGTGCAGGTCTAGACGAGTAGCGTTCTTGTCCAACAGACGCATTACCACACGCTCGCCGTGTGATGAAGGCATGGTTGATACACGAACGTCGACCGCTCGACCACCGATACGCAGAGAAATACGGCCATCTTGTGGCACGCGTTTTTCCGCAATATCTAACTTAGCCATAACCTTCACACGCGAAACTAACAACGGAGCCAGTTTACGGCTCGGCGCCAACACATCACGTAACACGCCATCAATACGGAAACGGATAGACAGTGACTTCTCGAAGGTTTCGATATGAATATCCGAAGCACCTTCTTTGATCGCCTCGCCCAACATCGCATTGATTAACTTGATGATTGGTGCATCGTCTTCCGATTCAAGCAAGTCTTCATCTTGTGGTAGCTCTTCTGCTAGAGAGAAGAAGTCGTCGTTGTCAGCACCAATGTCTTCCATTAGCTGACGAGCTTCCGACGAGTCACGCTGATAAGCATCGGTCAATTTTTTATCAAATTCGTCTGCGCTGATCGCTTGTGGCGTGAAGCCATTTTTCACCACGCGGCTTACTTCAATGATCGCCGCCGATTTTAGAGGCTCCACATAATAAAGTACCGGTGCACGCTCTGGGTGCTGATATTCCAACACCATCTTGTAGCGATTCGCAAAGCTAAACGGCAAGCGCTGATAAGTACGTGCCGCCCCTACCAATTCAGCCATTATTCTGTTTCCATTTGATCAATGAAGGCTTGGATTTCAGCCGGGTGATTCATGTCTGCACCAAATTTAGGCAATACTGGGATGTTATCGTCATCGAGTAATTTCAAACCTTGCTCTGCCTTATACAGCTGCTCTGCTCGGATGAAGTTGTATTTACGCTGAGTGATACCATCGGCTGTCATACCATCACGGATGATGGTTGGCTTAATGAATACCATTAGATTCTTTTTCTCAACCTGAGTACTGGTTGACTTGAACAGGTGCCCAAGAACAGGAATATCACCCAAGAATGGCACCTTAGATTCACTCTCTAATGCGCGCTCGTCAATCAAGCCACCAAGCACCAGCATTTGGCCATCTTGAACGATTACTGATGTATTCAATTGACGCTTAGCAAAACGCACATCAACCGCGCCATTCGCGCCCAGTACGTTCGACACTTCTTGTTCAATATTTAGCTGAACCGAATCGCCTTCGTTGATTTGCGGCACGACTTTAAGCTTGATACCCACTTCTTTACGTTCAACCGTTTGGAATGGGTTATCGTTACTTGAACCCGCCGTCGAGCCAGTTAAAACCGGAACTTCTTCGCCAACGATAAACGATGCTTCTCCGTTGTCCATTACGGTAATACTTGGAGAAGATAGGATGTTTGAATTGGAGTCGGTTGCTACCGCACTGATCAAGGCAGTCCAGTCACCCATTACCACGCTCATGGCTGCGCCATTAACACCTGAAAGTGCAGAGGCTAATGTTGAATAGTCCCCTTGTTCAGTCGTGGTTTCATTTCGTACAAACTTACCATTTTCATCGTATACAGCGGTTGTCGTTTCTGTATCTTTTGCTTCTTCTAGACCCACCATTACGCCACCAATCGACGCGCCGGTGTTGCTGTACTGAATCATGGCACCCGTTTCTAAGTTACCCCACTGCACGCCAAGATTAACGCCGTCACCTTCTGCCATTTCGACAATCAAGGCTTCAATCAATACTTGAGCACGACGAATATCCAGTTGTGCGATCACGTCTTGCAAGGCATTCATGATGTCTGGCTGTGCAGTAATAACCAAAGAGTTGGTATCACTATGAGCTGAGATCATTACTTGGTTACGTTGCGATGAGCTGCCTTTAGTTGAAGATTGTTTCTCCGACTGTAAGTTGTCCGACACGCCTTTCAGCACATCAACCAGATCTTCTGCTTTTGCGTATTTAAGGTAGATTACCTGGTTGTTACCTTTGGTCGCCATTTCGACATCAAGCTGCTCGATAAGCTTTCTTAATCGGCTACGAACCTTAGGGTCACCTGAAATCAGAATCGCATTGGTACGCTCATCGGCAACCAGTTTAGGTTGAAGGAATGCAGGCGTATTCTTTGCATCTGTGGTTTTGCTTAGAGCGTCAACAATACGCACCATCTCCGCCGCTGATGCATTCTTTAGCTCAACGACTTCAATCTCTTTATCACCCGCTTGGTCAACACGCTTGATAATTTCAGCTAAACGGTTTACTACCGCCGCTCGGCCTGTAATAAGGATGATGTTAGCTGGGTCGTAATGCACAACGTTACCCGCGCCAGCATTGTCGTTAAGTTGACGAAGCAGAGGAGAAAGTTCACGAACCGATACGTTACGAACCGTCACTACCCGTGTCACTACGCTATCACCAGTGATTGAATCACGGTCACCAACAACAGGGATTGCCGAAGTTTTCGAATCTTTGGCTTTGATGATCTTAAGAACACCCGAGTCCATTTCAACGACTGCGTAGCCATACACCTCTAGTACGTTTAAGAAGAAGCTGTAATATTGCTCTTCATTCAATACGTCGTAGCTGCGTACATCGATTTTTCCGCGCACCGATGGATCAACGATGATGGTCTTCTCTAGGTTACGACCAACAATATTAATAAACTCTTGAATATCAGTGCCTTTAAAGCTGGCACTAAAATCACTCGCGATGGCTGCGGGTGTGCAGATTAAGCTTCCTGCCAATAACCATGCACTTTTCTTAAACCAATGCTTCACGTACTTCTCCTACACTTTCGTCCTTCGTTAGACGCAAAGTTTTAAAATTCAATAAACACTTCATGTTGTTGACCATCTCTCTCGACGACGAGGTTTAGCTCTGTCAGCTCGGAGATAGAACGGAATATGTTGCCCATAGCGGCGGGGTCAGTCAGGTCTTGACCATTTAACTGAGTAGCAATATCTCCGTTTTGGAGCCCTACTGAGTTAAAAAGTTCTGAATCTTTGCCAGGGCTCACGCGATAACCAATAACGCTATCGTCGCGCTTCACCTGAGACAGTCGAACATATTGGAAGATTTGTTGCGGATCTTTCATTATCTTCGCTTTAATTTCATCAAGCTTCTCTTCTGCAGAAGCCGGGTTATTACCACGAACTGAAGAAGAGCTACGAGGTGCTGCAGGCGCTGATACGGCCAAACGCTTGTACTCAATACCTTCAAGCATCAAGGTTTCGTCACGCCCTGAGTTATCAATAATCACACGATCGATTAATACCGCTTTTAGCTTGGCTCGAGTGCCTTCAATCTCTTCATTAATTCCGTAGGTCGCTTGCGTGCCGCGATTGGCGATCACCGCTAAGCTCAGTTTTGGATTCGAGCTTGCGACTGCACCCACTAAAACGAGATTTAATCGAGTCTTAGGCGCATCTTGGATAACTTGCTGTTCAACCACAGCGGGCGTGCTTGGGTTGTAAGCACCAAACATGTTGCTCTGCTGCAAAGAAGAGATATCAAGGGTCGATTGAGGTGCTGAAGATGATGAAGCGGTTGCTGTCCAAGGCGCGACAGTTTGCTCAGCAGGTTCGATAAACCATGCAAGCTGTCCTAAAATCCATGCGGAAGCTGCAATCAATACACAACAGGTCGCTAAGCTTAGTTTCTGCTGAAGTACAAATCCATTCTCTAATAAGCGGCTCAACATAGGAGAATTCCCTACGCGATTTTTGAGCTCTAAAAAGTTCACTTTCCTAGTCCCTTTTCATGACGACAAACGCTGCAAATCATTAAACTTTCAGCTTTTTTATTCATTCGTTCGATACCAAGCTTATTTAAGCAATAAGATCCTGAACTATATCATAGCAAATCGATAAATCGGCATAACATGGCTATTTTGTATTATGACTTGAAAAAAATGCCAACCGCCTCCACTTTAAGCTTCTACTTAATGTGATAAGCATCATCAAAAACATGTTGCGCACTGTTCATTACAGTTAAACCGCATTCATTTCTCACTTAATAAGGCACAGCCCTATATGAAAACTGCTAATGAAGCTGTCAGACTCGATAAATGGTTGTGGGCAGCTCGTTTTTACAAAACCCGGTCTATTGCTCGCAACATGGTCGATGGTGGCAAAGTCCACTATAATGGTCAGCGCAGTAAGCCAAGTAAAATTGTCGAACTTGGGGCTGTGATTACACTGCGCCAAGGTAATGAAGAAAAGACGGTAACGATCGAGAAAATCTCTGCTCATCGCGGTGGAGCTCCGATCGCTCAAACCCTCTATGAAGAAACCACCGAGAGCTTGGCAAAAAGAGAAGAGTTTGCGACACAGCGTAAACTGAATGCTCATAACCCAGCTCCAGAGCGTCGCCCTGATAAGAAGCAACGTCGTGACATCATCAAGTTCAAGCATCAATAAGCTAGAAGGAATAGCCAAATGGCAGACCCAATGTCTACAAGTAATGTTTTAAATCGCTACCTATTTGAAGACCTATCAGTACGTGGTGAATTGGTACAAATGGATGAAGCGTACCAACAAATTATTTCTAGCAAGGAATACCCAGCGCCAGTGCAAAAGCTACTGGGTGAGCTATTGGTATCAACAACGCTATTAACTGCGACCCTAAAGTTTGAAGGTTCTATCACGATGCAATTGCAAGGTGACGGCCCAGTATCTCTAGCAGTTATCAATGGCGATCACGATCAGAAGATCCGTGGTGTTGCTCGCTTTGAAGGCGATATCGCAGACGACGCTGGTCTACACGACCTAATGGGCAAAGGTCACCTAGTGATCACCATCGATCCTAAGAAAGGTGAGCGTTACCAAGGTATCGTTGGTCTTGAAGGTGACACGCTGGCACAAGTGCTTGAAGGCTACTTCGCTAACTCTGAACAGCTTAAGACTCGTCTATGGCTGCGCACTGGCGAGCATGAAGGCAAAGCACACGCTGCAGGTATGTTGCTACAAGTAATGCCTGACGGCACTGGTACGCCAGACGACTTCGAACACCTAGAGCAACTAACAGACACCGTGAAAAACGAAGAGCTATTCACTCTAGAAGCGAACGAACTACTTTACCGTTTGTACAACCAAGAGAAAGTACAGCTATTCACACCACAACCGGTTGAGTTCTTCTGCGGCTGTTCACGCGATCGAAGCGCAGCAGCAATCATTACCGTTGCTCAAGAAGAGATCTACGACATCCTAAGCACCGAAGGAAGCGTTGGTCTACACTGCGATTACTGTGGCACAAACTACTCGTTCGACAAGAATGATGTTGATGCACTGTACGCAGAAGCAGCAGATAAAGGCAGCAATACGGTTCATTAATTTACGGCGTACCAAAAACACGTAATTTACCCCAAAAAGGTCAGCACTCAGCTGGCCTTTTTTGTGATCAAAACAGCGCAAACTCCGTAACATCTCGTAATAAAATCACCGCTTAATTTTAATCAATTAATAATGTTCTCGCCCCTAGCGCAAAGGTTTGCGTACAGGATAGACTAGTTGGGCCAATATGTGACGAGGCGCTTAAAACCCTATGGTTAATATGGATATTTTTTGAGCTGTATCCCTGTTTCCCCCGAGTCTCGTTGCTAGCATGGTGAGCAGATAACAATAAAAAATTAATACAAAATCCCTACAAAATATCCTACAAGGAGCACCTATGACCGTTATGGAACATACAAAGGCTGCACAAATTGATCTAACTAAGCACGGACTGACTGGCGTTACTGAAGTTCTTCGTAATCCTAGCTACGAGCAGTTATTCGTTGAAGAAACACTGCCAGGTTTGGAAGGCTACGAAAAAGGCGTAGTAACGGAACTAGGCTCTGTTGCGGTAGACACTGGTATCTTTACTGGCCGCTCACCAAAAGATAAGTACATTGTTAAAGATGACACGACCCGCGATACCATGTGGTGGTCAGATCAAGGCAAAAATGACAACAAACCGATTACAACTGAAGTATGGAATGAGCTGAAAGAGCTTGTGACAACTCAGCTATCTGGCAAGCGCCTGTTTGTCATCGACGGTTATTGTGGTGCTAACCCTGATACGCGCCTAAGCGTACGTATTATCACTGAAGTAGCGTGGCAAGCGCACTTCGTTAAAAACATGTTCATTCGTCCAACTGACGAAGAGCTAGCAACGTTCGAACCTGATTTTGTGGTAATGAACGGTGCTAAAACAACCAACCCTAACTGGGAAAAGCAGGGTCTAAACTCTGAAAACTTCGTTGCTTTCAACCTAACAGAGCGCGTTCAAATCATCGGTGGTACTTGGTACGGCGGTGAGATGAAGAAAGGCATGTTCGCAATGATGAACTACCTACTTCCTCTGCAAGGTATCGCTTCAATGCACTGTAGTGCAAACGTAGGCGAGAAGGGCGATGTAGCCATCTTCTTCGGCCTATCTGGTACAGGTAAAACAACTCTATCAACCGATCCTAAGCGTGAACTAATCGGTGATGATGAGCACGGTTGGGATGACGATGGTATCTTCAACTTCGAAGGTGGTTGTTACGCTAAGACTATTCGTCTATCTAAAGAAGCAGAACCAGAAATCTACAATGCAATCCGTCGCGATGCACTACTAGAAAACGTAACGGTTCGTGGCGATGGCTCTATCGACTTTGATGACGGTTCAAAAACTGAGAACACTCGTGTTTCTTACCCGATTCACCACATCGATAACATCGTTAAACCAGTATCAAAAGCCGGTCACGCTCAAAAGGTTATCTTCCTGACTGCTGATGCATTCGGTGTACTGCCACCCGTTTCTAAACTGACTCCAGAACAAACGAAGTACCACTTCCTATCTGGCTTCACTGCAAAACTAGCGGGCACTGAGCGTGGTATTACTGAGCCAACGCCAACGTTCTCTGCGGCATTTGGTGCGGCATTCTTAACTCTTCACCCAACTCAGTACGCTGAAGTGCTTGTGAAGCGTATGGAAGCGGCTGGCGCTGAAGCTTACCTAGTGAACACAGGTTGGAACGGTACTGGTAAACGTATCTCTATCCAAGATACTCGCGGCATCATCGACGCTATCCTAGATGGCTCAATCGACAACGCTGATACTAAAGTTATCCCTATGTTTAACCTAGAAGTGCCACTAGCGCTACACGATGTTGACCCAGCGATCCTTGACCCACGCGATACGTACACTGACCCTCTACAATGGGAAAGCAAAGCGAAAGATCTAGCAGAGCGCTTCATCAACAACTTTGATAAGTACACTGACAACGCTGAAGGTAAATCACTGGTTGCGGCTGGCCCTCAACTGGACTAACCCAACCATCTGCTCGGGCTTAGCCAAAAGCGAACGCCCAATTTAAAGTGATATTTTTGTAGCAAGCCCCTCTTTTGAGGGGCTTTTTTGTTGCTGCTTGCCCCTTTTTGTTCCACTCTGTTTTGAGACTATTGAAATTTAAGGCTTTCAGGGAATGAAAAAGGTATTCATGGTGTTCGGCATTGTGTTGGCTATCGCCGTTGCAACTATCGCAGCGCTGCTATTAAGCCTGCAGACCCAATACCGTGCGGATGTTGCTAACTTTTTTATCAAACATACGATTGAACAACCTGTACTCATTGAAGATGTTGAGTATCAGGCGCCTTATCACATCACCTTAATGGGCATTACCCAAAGCCAACCTGAAAAACAGGCACCTCTGTATATCGACAAGATCGATCTTTGGTTCAGCCCCAGCTCGATAACAGAGGCCAAACTGGTCTTTGAATCTGTTTTGATCAGTGGCCTGCAATTAGAAGCAGACGATCTAAGAACACTGACATCTTTATTTACCCAGCCAAACATCAAGCTCCACCAGCTGGCCATCAACAATCTCGACTTTTCGACTCCAGACTTTAATGCACGAGGCATCAACCTTCAGATCGCCGGCCCCGTGTGGGATAACCAAAACTCACTGCTACCTTATGGCAAAACCCAACTTTCAGCCTCGCAGTTATATTGGCAAGGTGAAGCATTCGATAACCTGTTGATTGACCTGGACCTCAAGCCGAGTGACAGCACCCTTTATGGTACTTCGTTTGACTGGCGTGGCGCTAAGATTTCCGGACAAGCAGAGCAATATCAGCAAGATTGGTCGTTAGTGAATGTGACCATCGATGGCTTACGACTCAATCAGCAGCAAACCCAAAGCCTACTAAGCAAAGAGTGGGATGTGGCAGGTATTCAGATTAACCACATCAACAGCCTAGATATTCTGCGTAGCGATGTAGAGTGGAAAGGTGGCCATCTCGCAGCCTTTGATGCCTCGTTAGAAAATATCCAACTACCCTTTGAACTGTGGAAGCAACAGAAAGCCATTTTCTCTCTGCAAGCTGAAGGAGTGACCATTGATGATGACATGTTCATCGGGCCAAGCCTCAAGCTCAACCTAGAAGCAAACCAGATTCTGATTGAGGATTTCTATACTCAATTCCTGCAGGGCACTGTGCAACTCAATGGCGAAATAACACCTAGCAGCATTGAATTAGCGCAACTCGACCTGCAAGGCATAAAATGGATTACTGAAAGCCAAGATAAAAACCTCCCTGCTACTCGCCTAATCCCTTGGCTCACACAACTCCAGAGCATCGAGGTTAGCCGACTTAACATAGAACGCAGTCAACTCATCCAACTCGCACAACAACCTTACTGGCAGGTCTCAGGATTACATGTCGAGGGTCATCAAGTTCAACTGCTGCAAGATAGAAAGCTAGGTTTGTGGCAAGGGAAGCTGATGGCGAGCGCCAATGATGCCAGCTACCAAAATATTCTCAGCGCACAGCCTGTGGTTGAAATGAATAGCGAACAAGGGAAATGGACGCTGACACGTCTGTTTGCACCTCTCAGAAATGGCTACATTGAAGCCAATGCGACACTCGACTTTAACCAAATTAGCAAGCCATGGAGCTTAGATATATCTGCCGATGGGTTACCCATTGCGCCGATGCTGCAGCAACTTGAATTACCGCTCGATGCAACCGGGTATGGCGAGTTTGAACTTCAAGCCGCAGGTTTATATGGCGACTCTCTGATGCTCGGTTACTCAACCACAGGGCAACTCACTGGCAGCGTTCGCCAAGGTGTGATGACCTTTAATGACAAGCTTTCTGAAACATCGACTGATAACGTGTTTGAAATTCCAGAGCTTAATGCGCATTTTGACCGTGGGCGCTTCACTCTCGAACCGATGCACATTATTGGTGCATCAGCAGCAGAGCAAGGCGAACAAAGGGTTCAAACGCTCAATGGCGAGGCTTCTGGAGAACTCGACTTGCTTAAAGCCGAGCAACACACCCTCTCGATTACCCTATCGGACCCATGCCATCAAATCTCAGGAAAGCTCACCCAAGCTGAGTATTCGGAGATTAACGACTGCCAACAAAAAAGCGCCACTCCACAGGAGTAGCGCCTTGTATCTTTAATCTGTATCTGTTAACCAGTGTCAGCTATACGTTTACGTTGGAGTCTGTTGATAATCGCTTTTTGTAGTCAGGGATCAGCATATAGGTTCCCGTAAACTCTACCGCTTCCACATCGCCGCTATGAATGGTCACGTGAATGATGATACGTGCCTTTCTTCCTGACGCAAGGCGGTCCAAGTCACCACTGATCCCATCCAATGAAGTAGAGGCAACAGGGTTTTGCTCAACCGGGTGACGATAACGAATATTACTGTCTGCCAGCACGATATCACCGGTCAGCCCGCGTTCTTTCATCAATAACCAAGTCATCCCCCAACCAGTTAAGGTCGCTAAGGTAAAGGCAGAGCCTGCAAACATGGTATTATGCGGGTTCAAGTTAGGATTCAGCTGAGCACTACACTCAAATTGGTAACCCGTGTATTGGTTGATCTTGATGCCCATCTTGTCACTGATCGGGATCTGATGTTCCCAGCGCTGCTGAAGCTCATTACACCACTCAGGCTTACGCAGAACGTCTGCCATTGGGTCAAGATGCTTAACCATCTGTTGGTGACGCACAGGGCCACGTTGATCGTTAATCTCACCGCGACGTTCAAATTCATTCTTCTCATAAAATGAGATCGCATCTTCACGTGCATTACACACCAAGCGCTTAGCACCCTCTTGGCGAGCCAATGACTCAAGTGCGACTAGAATCAACGAGCCCATGCCTTTACTTTGGCGAGATTTCTTCACCGCCATATAGCGGATCTGACCTTCCAGATCTGGGGTGATATACAGACGACCAATCGCCATCGGGCGACCACGACCATCAACAATCATGCGATGGTGGCTCATTGGGTCATATTCATCGCGCTCAGAACCTACCGGCATTCGCCAAGGTTCACGGAGCATTTGCCAACGAAAATGGTAATACTTGTTTAGCTGATTTTCGGTGGTTGGTGTTATGAGTTTAAACATGCTTATTCCTTTAAGCCTAAACCTGCAGCCAGAATGTCACTGGGCCATCATTAACCAAAGACACTTTCATGTCGGCAGCGAATCGGCCACGTTCCGTTGGCAACACTGATTCACACTGGTCAGAGAAATAGTTGTAAAGACGCTCAGCATCTTCTGGGTGAGCACCACGAGAGAACCCTGCTCGAGTCCCTTTCTTGGTATCGGCCGGCAGAGTGAATTGAGACACCACTAATACCTTACCTTCTACCTGCTTCACGTTGAGGTTCATTTTATCGTCTTCATCTCCAAAGACACGATAAGTGGTCACTCGTTCCATCAAACGTTTGGCTTTGGCTTCGTCATCACCTTTTTCTACGCCTAACAGAACCAATAAGCCTTGCTCAATCTCACCAACTACTTCGCCATCAACACGGACGGCAGCTTCACTTACTCTCTGGATCAGTGCTATCACTGTTGTTTCCTTGCTCTGTGATTTTGTCTTTATCCGACGAGTGTACCATTTCTTTCGAGTCACTCCACTTTTCCTGCTCACCCAATGCAGCGGTCACCTCAGCACCCACCAGCACAATCAACCAGCACAAATAAACCCACACAAAAAGAATTGGAATCGCCGCTAATGCACCATAAATCAACTGGTAAGAAGGGAATTGAGTAATGTAAGCCGCGAAGCCTTTCTTACTGAGTTCGAACAACAGAGCCGCCACTAGAGAACCAGCAGCCGCATGAGAAAAGTGTATCTTTTTGTTGGGAACCAACAGATACAGACCGAAAAACGCAAAGAAAGAGAGAATCAAAGGAAGTTTACGAATCACGGTATTAAAGGCGCCAGACACCACCTCGTTTTGCAGCAAGCTCAATGATGTCACATAAGAAGTGGCTGCAATGCTCGCCCCAACTAAAATAGGTCCAAGCGTGAGCACCATCCAGTACATAGAAAAAGACAGCACCGCACGTCGCTTCTCGTCGACACGCCAGATGTAGTTTAAGTTCTTATCAATATTCGAGATCAGCATCAGCGCTGCAATGAATAAGAACACACTGCCCACCGCCGTCATTTTTCCGGTATTGGCAACGAACTCTAACAAGGCACCGTGTACGGCATCCCCAGACGCGGGAACAAAGTTGGTAATAACGAAGTTTTGAATGACGATACCAACATCAGCAAAGATGGAGAATGACGACAAGATAGAGAGCAGAACCGTCAGCATCGGTACGATCGAGAGCAAAGTAATGTACGCCAAGTATCCCGCATTCACATTGACTCTATCGTGCGTCATTCGCGCCAAAAGATAGCGAGAAAACTGAATACTGAGTGTGGCGACCTTTTTTATCTTCAACTTGTAACTCCCTTGTAACTCGTTCATAGTCCTAATTAATATTCCGACATATCAATCACAGTAAGAAAATGTTCAAAAATAGCGCAGGAAAAAGGCTTGAGAACGAGGCAGGATTTTTCGATAAGTAGTTATTCTACAATCAAAAATTCTAACGAAGTTATCGAGTGTTTTAACAAGCTAGGTTGAGCAGTTATTTACTACGATTGATATTATTTAACTATAGGAAACTAGGATGCCTTATTTAATAGTTATAGTCCTCTCTATTTTTACTCTTACTGGATGCCAGTCAGCTTATTACTCCGCAATGGAGCAAGTGGGTTACCACAAGCGTGACATTATGATCGATAGAGTGGAAGACGCTAAAGAGTCGCAGCAGGATGCTCAGGAAGAGTTTACTAGCGCACTTGAAGCCTTAAGTAGCCTGACTAATTTCAGTGGCGGCGACCTTGAAGACATGTACAACCAAATCAACGATAAATACCAAGACAGCGAGAAAGCCGCGCAAAATGTCAGTGATCGCATTGCTGCGATTGAAGATGTGTCGGATGCGCTGTTTGAAGAGTGGCAGAGTGAATTAGATCTCTACACCAGTGACTCACTGCGCCGCTCAAGCGAGCAAAAGCTGCGCGAGACTCAATCCTCTTACAAGACCATGCTGTCAGCAATGAAGCGCGCCGAGAAGAAAATGGATCCCGTGCTCAATACCCTTCGCGACAATACGCTTTACTTGAAGCACAACCTCAATGCGAGCGCTGTCGGTTCACTGCAGGGCGAGTTTATGAGCTTAGAAAAAGACATCGCCTACGCAATAGAACAGATGAATGCTGCGATCGCCGAATCGGATAAGTTCCTAGCTCAGTTGAACCAAAAATAACGCCCGTAGACACAAATAAAGATAAGCCCGTATGAACCCAATCATTATTACTGGCGGCCCTGGCGCCGGAAAAACCACACTGATCAATGCCTTGGGTGATGCGGGTTACCCCACCTTCGCAGAGTCCTCTCGCCAGTTAATCGAACAGCAGAGCCAACTTGAGAACGGTATCTTGCCTTGGTTAGACCTTCCGGGCTTTGCTCGCCTATGTTTAACCGTCATGAGCGAACAAAAAGACCAAGCCCGTCAGCATCCAGTTGCCTTTCTCGATCGCGCCATTCCAGATATCTGTGGCTACTTGGCTCAGGCGAAACTAGAGATAAACACAACCTACCGAGAAGCGAGCCTAGGCTACCACTCACAAGTCTTGTTCTGTCGCCCTGAAGCTTCAATTTATGTACAAGATGATGTGAGACCTTATCCGTTTGAGGAAGCGCTAGAGATTCACCACGCGTTAGTAACAGTCTATCAAGAACTTGGTTGTGAGGTGGTTGAAGTGCCGTTTATGTCGGTAGCTGAGCGAGTTCAATTCGTTGAAAGTCATCTAGGAATCAAAAGCTAGATTCCAGATATCTCGTCCCTCGATTCTGGAATGACGATTCGATGAGTAGATATGGAACACGCTCTTCGCATCTCGCATCTCGGTTACCCGTATCTAAACAAACTGCCGTCATTCCCTACAGCGAGGTACGTGCATGAATGGGAACCCCTTGGATGCCGTAAGAGAAAGATTCCAGATATTTCGTTCCTCAATTCTGGAATGACGATTCGATGACAGGAAATGGATAAAAGAGAACGGGTACCAAAGATAGTCACCCTCTTAGTGGCTGACTATCTCCAGCCTAAATACGCTCTTCGTATCCCGCATCTCGTTTACTCGAATCTAAACAAACTAAAAACAAAAGCCCCGAGCAGCTAGGCTACTCGGGGCTTTCTTATCTACTTAGCTAGAAGCTAGTCAGCTGGCAATTAAGCCTTAGCTGGACGTGCTGCACGCTTACGTTCGTTTTCAGTAAGAAGCTTCTTACGGATACGAATGCTTACTGGCGTTACTTCTACTAGTTCGTCTTCGTCGATGAACTCAAGAGCTTGCTCTAGAGTGTGACGGATAGGTGGCGAAAGAACCTGTGCTTCATCAGTACCAGATGCACGAACGTTCGTTAGCTGCTTACCTTTCAGACAGTTTACTGTTAGGTCGTTTGAACGGTTGTGAATACCGATGATTTGACCTTCGTATACTTCGTCTGCGTGCTCAGCAAATAGACGACCACGTTCTTGTAGGTTGAATAGTGCGTAAGTCAGAGCTTTACCAGTTGCGTTCGAGATTAGAACACCGTTGTTACGTTGACCGATTACGCCGCCTTTGTGAGGACCGTAGTGATCAAATGAGTGGTAAAGAAGACCAGAACCAGACGTTAGAGTTAGGAACTCAGTTTGGAAACCGATAAGACCACGAGAAGGCATCATGAAGTCCATGCGAACACGGCCTTTGCCATCTGGAGACATATCAGTTAGCTCACCTTTACGTAGACCGATGTTTTCCATGATGCCACCTTGGTGCTCTTCAAGCACGTCGATAGTCACAGTTTCAAACGGTTCAGTTAGGTTGCCATCTTCGTCTTTCTTGATGATAACTTCTGGACGAGATACAGCTAGCTCGAAGCCTTCACGACGCATGTTTTCGATCAGGATAGATAGGTGAAGCTCACCACGACCTGAAACACGGAAACGATCTGGGTTATCAGTTTCTTCAACACGTAGTGCAACGTTGTGTACTAGTTCTTTCTCTAGACGCTCAAGGATGTTACGAGAAGTAACGAACTTACCTTCTTTACCCGCGAACGGAGAAGTGTTTACTTGGAACGTCATTGTTACTGTTGGTTCATCAACAGAAAGCGGAGTCATTGCTTCAACATTGTTTACGTCACAGATAGTGTCTGAAATTTTCAGCTCACCAAGACCAGTGATTGCAATGATGTCGCCAGCGTTAGCTTGCTCAACTTCGTGACGGTCAAGACCTAGGTAACCAAGAACTGTACCTACTTTACCGTTACGTTTTTTGCCTTCTGCATTTACGATAGTTACTTGTTGGTTTGGTTTAACAGAACCACGAGTAACACGAGCAACACCGATAACACCTACGTAAGAGCTGTAATCAAGTTGCGAAATTTGCATTTGTAGTGGACCGTCAAGGTCAACTGCAGGCGCGTCTACTGTATCAACAACAGCTTGGAACAATGGTTCCATGTTCTCGCCAGTTTCGCCTTCAGTCATTGTTGCCCAACCGTTTAGAGCTGAAGCGTAAACAACTGTGAAGTCTAGTTGCTCATCAGTAGCACCTAGGTTGTCGAAAAGGTCGAATACTTGATCCATAACCCAATCAGGACGAGCGCCTGGGCGGTCAATCTTGTTGATTACAACGATTGGCTTAAGACCGTGTGCGAATGCTTTTTGCGTTACGAAACGAGTTTGAGGCATTGGGCCATCAACTGCGTCAACGATAAGCAGAACAGAGTCAACCATAGACATGATACGCTCAACTTCACCACCGAAGTCCGCGTGTCCCGGAGTATCTACGATGTTGATGCGGTAATCATTCCAGTTGATTGCTGTGTTCTTAGCAAGAATGGTAATGCCACGCTCTTTTTCGATGTCATTCGAATCCATGACACGCTCTTCAGCTTCACCACGAGACTCAAGAGTGCCTGACTGTTGTAGCAGTTTATCAACCAAAGTCGTTTTACCGTGGTCAACGTGCGCGATGATCGCGATATTTCTTAACTTATCAATCTGTGGAGTAGACATGGATTCTCGATTCACTCATAAAAGTAGCCGTCACTTATCTCAAAAGTTTGGATAATAACCGCTAGCTTGATTTAAAAAACGGTCAATAATATACCAGATTCTAGACAAAAACCCAGAAATATGTGATCTGAACCAAGGCTTTTTTCTTTATTAGCGATTCATATCCGCTTAACTTTGATTCAGTACAGTGTTGAGCAGCCAAATTCGTAGGACTCTAAAAAAGTATCACCTGCGAGTGGCGAGCCAAATCTCCCGCAAAATAACAAAAGTGGATTGACAACTTAGGCAATTCATTGCTGAATGGTGCTCGCTTATGTCTCATATTGGTGCATAGACAAACCACTGCACCAACAAGGTGCAACTAGAGATCATTTTGGTGCAAAAACCAGATTAAGCAAAACCACAAAACAAGTAAATCATTGAAATTAATGGAATAATTTTTTTGGCACGTTTTTGGCAATAGATAAATCAGCATCGATTAATGCACTTATAGACATTAATCAATGCTAGTTTCAACCGAATCGAGCTAATACCGAATTAATAACACTGGAGGTTATCCAAGATGTCAGTAGAAAATGTACTATCCCTGATCCAAGAGAACGAAGTTAAATTTATCGACTTACGTTTTACTGATACAAAAGGTAAAGAGCAGCATATCTCTATTCCTTCTCACCAAGTTGATGCAGACTTCTTCGAAGAAGGCAAAATGTTTGACGGCTCTTCAGTAGCTGGTTGGAAAGGCATTAACGAATCTGACATGGTAATGATGCCAGACGCAGCATCTGCTGTACTGGACCCATTCACAGAAGACGCAACGCTAAATATCCGTTGTGACATCCTTGAGCCTGCAACAATGCAAGGCTACGACCGTGACCCACGCTCTATCGCTAAACGTTCTGAAGAGTACCTACGTTCTACAGGTATCGCAGACACAGTTCTAGTTGGTCCAGAGCCAGAATTCTTCCTATTTGATGACGTTAAGTTCTCAAACGACATGTCTGGTTCTTTCTTCAAGATCGATGACGTAGAAGCAGCTTGGAACACAGGTTCTGACATCGAAGGCGGTAACAAAGGTCACCGTCCTGGCGTTAAAGGCGGTTACTTCCCAGTAGCTCCAGTAGATTCATCTCAAGACATCCGTTCAGCAATGTGTCTAGTAATGGAAGAGATGGGCCTAGTTGTTGAAGCTCACCACCACGAAGTAGCAACTGCGGGTCAAAACGAAATCGCAACTCGCTTCAACACGCTAACAGCGAAAGCTGATGAAACTCAAATCTACAAGTACGTTGTACACAACGTTGCTCACGCATTTGGTAAAACAGCGACATTCATGCCTAAGCCACTAGTTGGTGACAACGGTTCTGGTATGCACGTTCACCAATCTCTAGCAAAAGACGGCGTTAACCTGTTTGCTGGTGATAAGTACGGCGGCCTATCTGAAATGGCTCTTTACTACATCGGTGGTGTAATCAAGCACGCTCGTGCAATCAACGCGTTTGCTAACCCATCAACTAACTCGTACAAGCGTCTTGTACCTGGTTTCGAAGCACCTGTAATGCTTGCTTACTCAGCACGTAACCGTTCTGCTTCTATCCGTATCCCAGTAGTACCAAGCCCTAAAGCACGTCGTATCGAGCTACGTTTTGGTGACCCAGCAGCTAACCCATACCTATGCTACTCAGCAATGCTTATGGCTGGCCTTGACGGCATCAAGAACAAGATTCACCCAGGCGAAGCTATGGATAAAGATCTATACGACCTTCCTGCAGAAGAAGCAGCTGAAATCCCAACAGTTGCAGAATCTCTACAAGAAGCTCTAGCAGCGCTTAGCGAAGACCGTGAGTTCCTAACAGCTGGCGGCGTATTCTCTGACGATTTCATCGATTCTTACATCACTCTGAAATCTGACGACGTACAACGCGTGAACATGGCTACACACCCACTTGAGTTTGAACTGTACTACTCAGTTTAATCTCCTGTAGAGATAAGCCATTTCTTACTGAAACTTGTAAGAATCGCTGACTAAATATTAGGCTCGCCTCGCAGGCGGGCCTTTTTTATATTCTCCCTCCCCCTGCTTCCTCGTACCATACCTTAGACAAAAGCCCTCAGAGGCTGTCGCGCTAAATTCAAAAAAACCGATAACAAAACCAACGCCAAACGTGAAATTACCTAGCGGTGAAAAGAGGCTAAAGATATGAAAAACATACTGTTCCTGATCGGGTTAACAGTCACGCTCTCGTGCTCTGCTCAAACGGTGTATACCTGGGTAGATGAAGATGGCGTGCTCCACTTTAGTGATAACCCTAGTGCTCAAGATGCCGAGGCTCTTCGCCTGCCAGATGTGCAAGCTTCAGCACCCGCCCCTAAATTTGAGGCCTCGACTCCGGTTGACGCCGCTACTTCCTCTACAACTAAAACGCCAGCTAAAACCCAGGCAGAAACCGAAACCACAGAGCGCGAGGTTCCCACTCAATTAGCCCTCACCATGCTGACTCCAGTTCATGATCAAACCATTCGCAACAACCGCGGCTTAATCCCGATTCAGATAGAGCTCAACCGAAAACTTGGTATCGGGGAGCAATTACAATTGATACTCGATGGCCGTCGATATGGCGCCCCACAGACCCAACCTATTTGGGAATTAAAAGGTATCGATCGAGGTACTCACACCATTGCAATTCAAGCACATAGAAGCGGCAAGCTTATTGCATCTACTAGTCCAGTCACCGTGTATTTACATCGAGCGACGCTCAAGTAGGCCAATGTGTTAAAAGAGGCCAAATAACCTCTACTTTTCACCTAATCGAAGCAGCTTTCAGCGACTCTAATGAATTATCTTTAGCTTCTGGTTGATATGCGCCATACTTGAACTTAGCTGCGCACCAATTTGGTGCAGTGAGAAAAACACCAGTTCAAGGACGAAATAGTGAATCGATCAGCCAAAAGCGACAGCATAGATACACATCATCTTTCCAGCGCCATTCTCGACAATATGGTGACTTCGACATTGATGCTCGATGAGCAACTCTATGTGCGATACGCCAATCCGGCGGCTGAACAACTCTTTTCAC
Organism: Vibrio sp. 1CM23M; assembly: GCF_023161755.1. Lineage (NCBI taxonomy): Bacteria > Pseudomonadati > Pseudomonadota > Gammaproteobacteria > Vibrionales > Vibrionaceae > Vibrio > Vibrio sp. 1CM23M. Next base: position 53,569 of record NZ_JALNTR010000008.1, on the reverse strand, counting down.
AAAGCGCGCGACGCATTGTTGATCATCCACTGAGCCAACTTATCCAACACGCTTCACTTGATTTGGCGCTTCTGACCCAACCGCTACAAAGTGGCCAGAGCATTACCGACAGTGACGTTACCTTCGTTGTTGATAACCGCCCACTGATGCTTGAAGTCACGGTTAGCCCAATATCTTGGCAGCGAGAGACGCTGTTATTGGTTGAGATGCGCAAGATAGACCAGCAAAGACGCCTTAGCCAAGAGCTCAACCAACATGCACAACAACAAGCGGCTAAGTTGCTGGTACGCGGGTTAGCACATGAGATCAAAAATCCACTAGGTGGCTTAAGAGGTGCGGCGCAGTTACTTGGGAAAATGCTTCCTGATCAGTCTCTTAATGAATATACGCAGATCATTATTGAGCAAGCCGACCGCTTAAGAGCATTAGTCGACCGTCTGCTTGGCCCACAGAAGCCGGGGACTAAATCAGAAGAGAACCTTCACCAGATACTTGAGAAAGTCAGGCAGCTCGTAGAGCTCGAATCGGGTTCAACGCTCGCCATCGAAAGGGATTACGACCCGAGCCTACCGGACATCTTGATGGATTCGGCACAGGTTGAACAAGCGATGCTCAATATCGTGAGCAATGCAGCGCAGATTCTAAAGACTCAAGATTCTGGCAAAATCACCATTCGCACCAGAACGGTGCATCAAGCAAATATTCACGGGCAGCGACACAAACTCGCAGCTCGTATTGAGATCAGCGATAACGGTCCGGGCATCCCCGATGATTTAAAAGATACCTTGTTTTACCCAATGGTCAGCGGACGAGAAGGTGGAACAGGGCTGGGGCTATCGATTTCTCAAAACCTGATCGATCAACACAATGGGAAAATTGATGTTGAAAGCTGGCCGGGCAACACCACATTCACGATTTACCTACCGATTTAGGTCACAAGAACCTCGTGATTGGACAGCGAGATGAAAGGCTTAACTCGGTAACACAAAGATTAAGACATCATAAAAACAACAATGATTATCACAATAGATTTGGCTGCAAAGGAATTGAATTATGAGTAAGGGATACGTTTGGGTCGTCGATGACGACAGCTCTATCCGCTGGGTAGTAGAGAAAACACTTTCATCTGCGGATATTAAGTGTGAAACATTTGCTGATGCTGAGAGCGTGTTACTTGCGCTTGAGCGTGAGACACCGGACGTATTGGTGTCTGATATTCGCATGCCCGGCATTGACGGGATTGAGCTGTTACACCAAGTTCACCAGCGCTCTCCCGACCTGCCCGTGATCATTATGACCGCGCACTCAGACCTTGATGCGGCGGTGAATGCTTATCAAAAGGGCGCCTTTGAATATCTACCAAAGCCGTTCGATATTGATGAGACACTGACTCTAGTAGAGCGAGCAATCGCACACAGCCAAGAACAGAAACGCGAGCAAGCCAGTGAAGTCGCTGAAGACACCAACGCGCCAGAAATCATCGGTGAAGCACCGGCAATGCAGGAGGTTTTCCGAGCGATTGGCCGCTTGTCTCGCTCATCCATATCCGTGCTGATCAATGGTGAATCGGGTACCGGTAAAGAATTGGTCGCTCACGCTCTGCATCGTCACAGCCCAAGAGCCAAGAAGCCTTTCATTGCCTTGAACATGGCTGCTATCCCCAAAGATCTGATCGAATCTGAACTGTTTGGCCACGAAAAAGGTGCCTTTACCGGTGCTAACAGCGTTCGCCAAGGACGCTTCGAACAAGCCAACGGCGGCACCCTGTTTCTTGATGAGATCGGCGACATGCCACTCGATATTCAGACTCGCTTGCTACGTGTGCTTTCTGATGGCCAATTTTATCGTGTGGGTGGACACTCTGCGGTTAAGGTTGACGTTCGTATCGTTGCCGCAACCCACCAAGATCTTGAGCGTTTGGTGCATGAAGGCGACTTCCGTGAAGACCTTTTCCACCGACTCAACGTTATCCGAATCCATATACCGGCACTTCGTGAACGTAAACAAGACATTGAAAAGCTGACTCATCACTTCCTAGCATCCGCCGCCGAAGAGCTCGGTGTTGAAGTGAAGACGCTACATCCTGAGACCATTTTGAAGCTCAACCAGCTCAATTGGCCGGGTAACGTGCGTCAGCTTGAGAACATTTGTCGCTGGCTTACCGTGATGGCGAGCGGCAGCGAAATTCTTCCTTCGGACCTGCCACCAGAGCTGTTGGAAGAAAAGGTGGTGACAACCTCAGGAACTGGAGATAACTGGCAACAGCTGCTCGCTAATTGGGCAAAGTGTGCGCTTGATTCAGGAGAAAAAGAGCTGCTGACTTATGCTCTGCCAGAGTTTGAACGTATACTGCTAGAGGCTGCACTCCACCATACTAATGGTCATAAACAGGATGCAGCTAAGGTTTTGGGATGGGGAAGAAACACCCTAACTCGTAAACTCAAAGAACTGTACTAGACCTTATATGACTCTCGATGCAGCTACTTTTTAACCAAAAAAGTGTCGCTTGGTTTGAATAGTGTCGGTACAATTACAGTACACTATTCACCAAAGTTGTAGCTAAAGATGTCTTTGAAAACACAAATTACTTTGAGAACCGCAGTGGTTCTGCCATTCGTGATGATTTTTCTGTTCACTATGGGCGTAATGGTTTTCACTCAAAAGCTAAGCTACAAAGAGATGGTGAGTGATGTTAGTGCACGCCAACTAACATCACTGACTGACAATGTTCATCAAAGCCTGTCTAATTTTTTAGAAAAGCCATTTCACGCGAACCTCTCGCTCAGCCATAACATCGGCTACCACCACCTTTATCAAGCAGGTAATCTCAGCAAGGTCCAAGACTATATTTTTTATACGTTTTCAGACCATTACACTGCTGTACCTCAACTCGATGTGATCGGCTTTGGTTCTGAAGATGGTAACTACGTCGGTTTCCGAAAAGAAGCCAACAAAGGCTACACCTTGATGGTGCAAGACGAACGCACCAATGATCAGTTGGTCATTTACCGTGGCAGCAAGATTAGTGAAGACATTCGATCGGTAATTTCAGGTTACGATCCAAGAATTCGTCCTTGGTATACACCCGTTGCGACACAGAAAAAACCGTTATGGTCACCAATTTATGCCAATGCTGACGAACGCCAAGAAATCACCTTATCTGCTCTCGCGCCTATCTATGATGATAATGAATTCAAAGCTGTCGTCGTCAGCGACATCAAGATCAATACCTTCAATGCGTTTCTCAGAAAACTCAAAGATAGAACGGATGCCTCTGTTTACATCATCGATAAACAGCAACGCTTGGTCGCGCACTCAGGTGGAGGCAGTGTCGTCTCATGGGGCACAGGAAAAACTAACAAAGGCCAACGCTTACTGGCAACAGAGAGTGCTAACCCCGTAATACGTGAAAGCGCCAGTTACGTAGACCAATTCCACCTAATCGATAATTTGGGCGAGCAGCGCTTTAGCTTTCGCCTAGACAACGAACGCTACTTCAACCAAATCACCCCTTACGAAGATGAACATGGCCTCACGTGGTTTATTGGAGTGTCGATTCCTGAAAGTAATCTGCTCGGTGAATTACCAGAAAATCAAAGAAACAGTTGGTTGCTCGGGCTAGCACTGAGTTGCCTTGGAGTCATTGCAGGGTTAGTTGCCTTTAATCGCGTAACCCAACCCATCACCTCGACAGCAGATGCAGCCAAACGCCTTGCTAAAGGCGATTGGGACACGAGCATGCCAAAGACGGGGCATATCTATGAAACCAGCATGTTGGTGGAGTCGTTCAATGAAATGGCCAACAACTTAAAGGCCTCGTTTCACGCCTTGCAGTCTCAGCTTACCTATGACTCATTAACCAAGCTATACAGCCGTGAAGGCTTTATTGATGCGGCCAAGAAACACCCTGACAACGAAAAAGGCACGCTGTATTTGATTGGTATTGATCGCTTCCGAGACATCAATGACAGCCTAGGTCATTACAATGGTGACCAGCTGCTTATCATTGCGGCCGCTCGTTTAAGAGGCACACTGCCATCCGACTACCTGTTGGCTCGCACTGGTGGTGATGAGTTTGCCATTTACGCACCAAACGTAACGCAAAGCGATGATGTTCAGCTGCTGACTAACCGCTTACTTCAAACCTTCGCTTCCCCATTTTCAATGGAATCAGAAAGCGTGGTGATTAAGGTATCGATGGGGATAGTGAATGTCTCGAATCTCTACGACATTACACTCCTGCTACGCAATAGCAGCATTGCATTGAGCAACGCGAAACAAGACAAAACCAGTGTCAGCATTTACAGCCCGGAGATGGGCAAAGCATCGAGACATCGCACCAAGATGCTAGCGCGGATGAACCGAGCAATTGAGCTTCAACAGTTCGAACCGTTTTATCAGCCTATTATTGATCTAGAATCTGGCTCAACCATAGGTGCAGAAGCTTTAGCTCGTTGGATAACCGATGAAGGGGTGATCTCGCCGCTCGAGTTCATTCCTCTCGCGGAAGAGAGCGGGCTCATTTACGATATCGGAAAACAAATTCTGCATAAGTCCTGTCGAGATACAGCCATCGCGATTGAGTCAGGAAAGTGGAGTAAAGACTTCTCGATTCACGTCAATCTATCAGTCGATCAGCTAAGCGAAAATGGCTTTGTGGAACAAGTAAAAGGCACGCTAAGAGACACCAAACTGCCAGCAAGCAACTTGACACTAGAGATCACCGAATCACGCATCGTCGATAACGATCCGACCATCATCGATAACATGCTGACGCTCAAAGCGTTAGGGGTCTCAATCGCAATTGATGATTTTGGTACTGGCTACTCTTCCCTAGCCTATCTGCAAAAACTGCCATTTGATTGCCTGAAGATCGATCGTAGCTTCGTTAGTAAGCTCAGCAAAGAGAATCTCGACAGCTCCATCGTCGCGGCCATCGTTAACATCACTAAAGGTTTCAAAGTAAGCTTGGTCGCTGAGGGCGTTGAAACACAGCAACAGGCTGAACTTCTCAAGCAGCTGCAGTGCCCGCTTGCTCAAGGGTTCTTATACAGTCGCCCAGTTCCGTTTGATCAATGGCCTACCGACCTCAGTAACTCCAAGCAAAGTGCCAAGGTCAAACAAAATACCACTGAGAGCCTCACCTAAATCAGGCAGAAATCGAATGAGTCAGATACAAAAATGCCAGCATGATGCTGGCATTTTTTATTGTTCTATTCTCTATCGAGCGATTAGATCACGCGAGAAAATTGCTGCTGGCGAGCCTTTGCACGTAAGTATTTATCAAAACACATACAGATGTTACGGATCAGCAAGCGGCCACGCAGAGTAACGCGGATTTCTTTGTCATCGACTTCAACCAAATCATCGTTGATGAAGGTTTGTAGAAGCTCTAAATCTTCTTTGAAGTAGCGATTAAAGTTAACCGAGAACTCAGATTCGATCATGGTCTTATCAAGCTTAAAGTTACAGATAAGCTGCTTGATCACTTCACGACGCAGAAGGTCATCACTGTCTAGTGCCACACCTTTCCAAAGTGCATGGCGCAGGTCATTCACCTGAGCGTAGTACTTCTTCAGCTCTTTCTGGTTTTGAGCGTAAGCATCACCGACCATAGAGATAGCAGAAACACCGAAACCAATTAGGTCCGCTTCACCTTGGGTGGTGTAGCCTTGGAAGTTACGATGCAGAATGCCTTCACGCTGTGCTACCGCTAGCTCGTCTTCAGGCAGAGCAAAGTGGTCCATACCGATGAACTGGTAACCCGCCCCCGTTAGCGTCTCGATGGTATCTTGTAAGATAGCCATTTTCTCTTTCGCTTCTGGTAGGTCTTCGTCTTTAATCTTACGCTGCGCAGCAAACAGCTGAGGCATGTGTGCGTAGTTAAATACCGATAAACGACCTGGTTTCATCTCTAGCACTTGCTTCAATGTTTCAGCGAACAAAGCTTGAGTCTGCTTTGGTAGGCCGTAGATCAAATCAAGGTTAGTTGAGCGGAAGCCTAATTCTTTGGCACGTTGAACCATTGCAATGATGAACTCTTCATCTTGCTCACGGTTAACCAGCTTCTGTACTTCTTTATTGAAGTCTTGAACACCAATACTCAGGCGGTTAAAGCCTTCGTTACGTAGATGGTCGAGTACGTCTAGCTCAATCTCACGCGGGTCAACTTCGATACTGATTTCAGCGTCAGCGGTGAAGTTAAACTCATCACGTAGAATCATCATTAAGCGAGTAATTTGTGTCTTGGTCAAGAACGTTGGCGTACCACCACCGAAGTGCAATTGCGTCACTTCACGGCCATTCAATAAAGAGGCGCGTTGGCGGATTTCATGTTCAATCACATCAAGATACTCATCCGCTTTATGCGAGTGACGAGTAATGACTTTATTACAACCACAGTAGTAACAAAGCTTGTGACAGAACGGGATATGCACGTAAAGAGAGAGTGGACGCTCAGGATATTGAGTACACGCCATGTCGTAATCAGCGACGGTAAACGCTTCATGAAACTCCAACGCAGTTGGGTATGAGGTGTAACGAGGTCCCGAATAGTTGTACTTGTTTAAGATCTCTTGATCCCAAACGATTTGCTGATTCGTTGTTACTGGCTTGCTCGACATAGCGGTATTTCCAATTTAGATCCGCGAGAACCTAAGGTCTCTCAAATCATTTTACATACATTAAAATATAGACGGGTTATTTTGCCACACGACCTGTAAGGTCGTTCCAAGACAAAATCAATTTTTTAGACAAAAACTCAGAACTGCTAGCTTGATCACTAACAAAGCGTCGGGATTAACGAGACGCAAAAGGTAAGAAGGCTCATTTAACACTATCTATAAAGATAAGGTATCTCAAAAACACCCTGTATTAAACAAGCCTCTATTTTAAAAGTCTTAGCGACTAGATCATCTGAATGTTGATTTGGTTGTTGAGAGGTTTAACCTTCTCTTGCAACCTTTTCAGATCTTCAATGACCGCATCATTCAAGCGAGTCTCTGCCTTATGGCGCGTGAGATTCTGCTGCATGCGTTCTTTCTTCGTCAGTTCCTGTCTTGCCTCTCCGCGAGCCATATCTTTTACGATATGGTACAGCTCAGAAAGAGCAGGATACTCAGAATCAAAATCGACACGCTCATCACCCTGAACATTATCCATAATGATACACACTCGGATACTGATCTCAGGTAAGTCACATTGCCCTTGAATGCCCGCTAAGCACAAAGTATTTACGTTTTCGTAAATCGTCGCGTTACGTTTTTCAATGGCTAGTGCTTGATGCTGCTTTTGCAACTCCGTCTGCTTCTTCACTTGAAGTAGAAGGTAACCTGCGTAAGAGCCCAAGCCGAGAATGATAATTCCACCAGCAATTGCTAATAAGGTTACGTTCATTGGCTATTAACCTTTAAAGCTGTCTAAATCGAAATCTTCGAATTGAGATAGCAAGTCTTCGTCAGAGCTCGCTTTCTTCTTAGAGGCAACCGGTGCTTCTTCGAAGATCTCTTCTTCATCGTCTTCTGGCTCTAGTAGACCTAAGCGGCCCATTAGGTGTTCGATACGATCAAGTTTCTCATCAACAAACTTCTGTAGACCAGCACCTAGGTTTTCACCATTTTCGATACGATCTAGCAGTGTGTTCAGTTGAGCATCATTCTCAAGCATCTCTAACTCTTGTTCGTTAGATAGCTTGCGCTCTTGTTTCGTCGGCTTCTTCGCTGGTTCAACGATCAGCGGAATTTTTTTCTTGCTGCCTAAACGTGGATCACGAGCTTGTGCAGCTTTACGCTGTTTTGCTTCGCTACCATCTGAGTGACGGCTGCCAGACTTCAGGCCTTTACGCTTTTTAACACGCTTACGTTCACGACCTTCAACATCAGATTCACTACGGTTACGAGTAACCATAGGCTCCGGAGCGCCAAGTGCTCCCGGCTTTCTTGATTTCTTACTACGACCCATTACTGCACTTTCCTCAGTAAAATTACATCATTTCCAAAAAATTCTAGTTCGAGCTTATCCCGCTCTGCCAAAAACTGGAATGTTTGACGACTAAAGAAGACGACATGTGTCGGGTCATTCTTGTAGTGCCAACCAGCAAACGCGTCTACGTCTATTACTAGTTTAGTCATAAGACCAATCCAGCCCTTGGGTTTAACTAAATTCAACCATTGCTGCCACACTTTGTCTGGGTGATAAAGATGCTCTATCACCTCCGTGGCAGTCATAAAGTCATACGTTTTTTCCAACACAGAGGGTTCTGGGTGGTAATAGATATCGTACAACTCCATGGTGTGTCCGGCTTCTTCTAACATAATAGATAGCGTAGGGCCTGGGCCACAACCAAAATCCAACCCTTGTGAGTTAGATGAAATTTTGTCTGTTAGCGGATCCGCGATGCGAGATAAAAAGCGGCGATAGCCTGCATCACTAGGATCGTTCTCATGGAGATCATAGTGTGCTTTTTCTTCTTTTGCTTCTAACCTTTGTTCAGGTTTAACAAATACCAGTTCACATTGCTGACACTGCAGATAGGCTCTGCGTTTGTCTTCAAAATAGTGATTCACGCCTTGGTGATGGCATAAGGGACAAGTATACATAGCACATCCTTAAACAGGGATGCGAAACATACCAGAAACTGAGTTTATAGTGGAGAGGTATTGGGTGTTTTTTCATCAAATCAATAAAAAAAGCGATAGGAAAACCTATCGCTCTCTAAATCTGCCTATATCGGCCAAAATTTGCATACTCAACTTGGTACACAAATCTCCATTTGTTATTGGTGCTTTCCATGCCAAATTTGTTTGTTGTTCATCGTCCTGATGAGTTTTGGCTATCCTTTTCTAACACCTTGTTGCTGGGCTGTCCTAGCCTGATCCGTTTCTGTCTATACCGTTAGACTAGATGATCATCCATATCTAAGTCAGCTCCTAGCTGATGGCGGTTACTTTACCGTGTTACAAAAAGACTACAAGAGTGCGACTTCACACTTTTGTACACAAATCGATCACACATTGATAAATCAGACATAAATACAAAATGCATTAATAAAACCAATACAAAAGAAAACGCCCCGACCATTACTGATCGGGGCGTCTCTTCAATCTCGCTCGAACGTACATCCCTTTGCTCTGGCTAAGAGCAAGGAACCGACAAATTAGTGTAAACCACCAACGTACTTCGATAAGGTATCAATATCAGCGTCTGTTAACTTTTTGGCTACATCACGCATCATCGCATTCATGTCGTTATTACGGTCACCATCGCGGAATTTTTCAAGTTGAGCCTTGATGTAATCTGCGTGCTGACCTGAAATCTTAGGGAAACCAGAAAGTTCGGTACCATTACCACGAGGACCGTGACAAGCAATACACGCCGTTACGCCGCGTTCTGCGTTACCCGCTGTGTAAAGAACCTTACCTTCATCTACTACATTTTCAGGAGTAGAGTTACTAGAGATAGGTAGAGAGGCGTAGTATGCCGCTAGGTCAGCCATATCTTCTTCAGATAAAGGCATCGCCATTGCACCCATTACAGGTTCGTAACGACCTTGCTTACCACCACTTGTCATACCTAGCTTAAGCTCTTTTAACTGCTTCTCTAGATACTTCTCATGTTGACCGGCCAGCTTAGGGTACTGAGTGATCAGACTGTTGCCGTCAGCACCGTGGCAGGCAACACATGTTTGTGATTTGGCTTTACCAGCTTCAATACTACCTTGAGCCCATACTGAGCAGCTGGCTAAAAGACTCAAAATTAGCGCTAATTTCTTCATGACATTCCATTATAATTATCAAGCTTCCAGTACCACTCTATGTTGCCACTCATGGTACAATAGGCGACCTTATGCCGAGCACGGTTATTTTACACAAATTCACAAAAAAGTAATCAATCGACTACACAAAGTCGAGATGGAGTTAACAGTGAGCGTAAAAATTCATTATCAAAACACGCATTTCATTACCAGTGCACCTGATATTCGTCATTTACCAGAAGACGAAGGGATCGAAATTGCGTTTGCAGGACGCTCCAATGCTGGTAAATCTAGCGCGCTAAATCGCGTTACAAACCAAAAAAGCTTGGCGAAAACCAGTAAAACACCCGGTCGAACTCAGCTAATCAACCTATTTAAGGTAACGGACGGTTGTCATATCGTCGATTTACCTGGATATGGCTTTGCTCAAGTACCTCTTGAGATGAAGAAAAAATGGCAGAAGTCGCTAGGTGAATACCTACAACGACGTGAAAGCCTGAAAGGTTTAGTGGTATTGATGGATATCCGTCACCCAATGAAAGACCTTGACCAACAAATGATCTACTGGGCTATCGATAGCCGCATCCCAGTACAGGTTTTGTTAACAAAAGCAGACAAACTGAAAAGTGGTGCGCGTAAAGCACAGCTACTGAAAATCCGTAACGATGCAAAATCTTTCGGTGGTGATGTTGCGGTTGATGTGTTCTCTTCAATGAAGGGCATCGGCGTAGACCAACTGCGTGCCAAGATGGATGAGTGGTTTGCTCCAGCGCTTGCTGATCAAATCATTGATGAGTTAGCGGACGAAGAGCATAACGACTCAGAGTAGTTCCTCTACTTATCGCTACAGGTTAGAGCACTTACAACAGGTGATTTAGCCTTATCAATGCCCCTCCTTATATAGGTGGGGTATTTTTTTGCCCAAAAATTAGTGAGTTAAGCCTAAGTTTTTAGTGTTAAAGATCGGATTTAGCCACTAAAACCAATAGAAGTGAACCATACTAAAAGACACATCTAAATAATCAGAACAATGAGAAAGGAATACTCATGTGGAAAACACCATTGGCCATCATTGCACTTATGTTGGTCTCACTGACAGGGTTTGCCTCTGAAGCAGAACAAGAACAAGCCCCACTGATCAATGTCGATATGACATTAGACCTAGATGGCATGGAAAAGTACGCCCAAGATGCGAGTGAGTCTCTTGAGGTGATATCGCAATCTTTGCAGGCGATAGTCAACAACCCCAATCTAAGCGACGACCAGCAACAAGCCCTCAATCAAACCGTTGAAAGCATCAATAAGCTTGCGAGCTCCACCAAGACATCCCTCAATCAACTGCCACAGGCCTTAGACCAATCTCGACTCGCCTTTAAACAAACCAGCCAAGTGCTTTTGGATGACATTCAGACCAAGATCATCATTGCGCTGGCAGCCGTTATCGGTGTGATTATTATCGCTTTGACCGCTATCTATCTGCTTATCCTGAAACCCATGCAGCAAACCTTGGTAAAAGCGACCAACAATATCTCTTCGATGGCGCAATCCATCCAGATCACCGCCGAAGCACTGAAATACAGCACCGAGAAACAACAGAAAATCATGGATTACATTGAGCATTCACCGACTCAATACACTGATAAATAAGGCGTGAGTCATCAATCCTTTATCGATAACTTGTAAAATAAAAGTTATTTCAAGTGATAAAACAATCGACTTAGAGACGGATTTAAATTACCAAACGCTGATCGAATTCCAGATCTAAGGCAAATCAGGGGTTTATCACTGTGCTTGAGAAAGTGTAATAAAAGGCGCTAAAAATGAGAGGTTTTACGGGGGAATGGTAGGTTGGAAATATTTTTCTTTCGCACAAGAAAAAACGCCCCAGTCAAATACTGACTGGGGCGGCTGAATCAGCCTAATCCAATAACGTGAAACAAAAGGTCTGAAAGATAGAACATCTTACCTCTGTACCCTACGAGATTTAATGTACAACAATTGCTCAGAAATGAAAACAACTTTTGTAGTTTTTTTTCATGAATGTTTTATTAAAACACCTAAATTCTTATTGCGACTTAACTTTATTTGAGACAAAAAAAAGCCAGTGTTTGTGCACTGGCTCATACTAATTTGCTTATTAAGGTCAAAAACTGATTAGTGGGCTTGATCCCAGTTGTCACCGTGGCCAGCTTCCGCGACAAGCGGCACTTCTAGCTCTGCAGCGGATTCCATCAATTGTTGTACTTTACTTTCAATTTCGGCTAAAGATGACTCTTCCACTTCAAACACCAATTCATCGTGTACCTGCATAAGCAGTTTCACACGACCATCGCCTTCCGCTTGAATCCACTCATCCACCAACAACATCGCTTTCTTAATGATGTCTGCTGCCGTGCCTTGCATTGGCGCGTTGATCGCCGCGCGTTCAGCAGCCTTACGACGCATGCCATTACGAGATTGAATCTCAGGAAGGTGCAGACGACGACCGTAAATGGTTTCAACGAAGCCTTGCTCTGAAGCAGCGCTGCGTGTGTCTTCCATATACTGCATTACGCCAGGGTAACGCTCGAAGTAAGTATCCATGTAGTGCTGTGCTTCGCCACGAGGAATACCCAGTTGCTTAGCCAAGCCAAAGGCACTCATACCGTAGATCAGACCGAAGTTAACGGCTTTAGCACGACGACGCTGCTCAGTCGTTACCTGCTCAATATCAACACCAATGATCTCAGCAGCCGTTGCCGCGTGGATATCTTTGCCTTGTTGGAATGCTTCCAGAAGCGCTTTATCACCCGATAGGTGCGCCATGATACGCAATTCAATTTGAGAGTAATCGACCGCTAGAATCTTCCAACCATGTTGTGCAACGAATGCTTGGCGGATACGACGACCTTCTTCATTACGAATTGGGATGTTCTGTAGGTTTGGATCTGTTGAAGACAAACGACCCGTTGCTGTCACCGCTTGGTGATAAGACGTATGAACACGACCCGTTTCAGCGTTGATCATCTTCGGCAGTTTATCTGTGTAGGTAGACTTCAGTTTCGCAAGGCCACGATACTCAATGATCAGCTTAGGTAGCGGGTAATCAAGAGCCAACTCTTGCAGCACTTCTTCGTTGGTTGAAGGTGCACCTGATGGCGTTTTCTTGATAACAGGCAGACCCATTTTTTCAAACAGGATCGCTTGCAGCTGTTTTGGCGAGTTCATGTTGAACTCTTGCTCAGCAATCTCGTAGGCTTTCTGTTCTAGCTCATCCAGACGAACCGCAATCTCTTGCGATTGAGCGCCCAGCAACATGTCATCGATGAATACGCCGGTACGTTCAATGCGAGACATTACAGGGATCAGTGGTACTTCGATTTCTTCATAGATGGCTTTTAGCTTTTCATCTTGTTCAATGTTTTCCATCAAACGGTTATGAAGACGTAGTGTCACGTCAGCATCTTCTGCTGCGTATGGAGACGCTTCACCCAGCTCAATCTGGTTGAAAGTAAGCTGTTTCTTACCTTTACCTGCGATTTGCTCAAATGAGATGCAGCTGTGCTGAAGGAAACGCAGCGCTAGGCTGTCCATATCATGCTTGCCACCTACGCTATTGAAAACGTAAGACGCCAACATGGTGTCGTGTTTGATGCCTTTCATCTCGATACCGTAGCGCGCTAGCACACTCATATCGTACTTCAGGTTCTGACCGACTTTCGCTTGTGCATCATCTTCAAGAATCGACTTAAGCTGTTCAAGTACCCAATCACGATCCAACTGCTGCGGTGCATCTAGGTAATCATGAGCAACCGGCACGTAAGCGGCAACGCCTTCTTCAGTCGCGAATGACAGGCCAACGAGGTTCGCCACCATGTAATCTAGGTTGTCTGTCTCAGTATCGAAAGCAAACACTTCAGCCGCTTTCAGTTTCTCTAGCCAAACATTGAATGACGCTTCATCGAGGATAGTTTCGTAGTTGCTGCGATCAATCGTCACGGCAGAGGTGTTCATTTCTACGGTAGAAGTGGTTGATGCCGTATTGCTACGCACTGCGCCCGACTTTTCATCCGCCTCAACCACACCACTGCCACCTTCAAGTAGCTCGTTCAACCAAGACTTGAAGACCAGTTGACCGTATAGCTTAATCAGCTCATCCGTGTTTGGTTGGGCTTTTACTAATGACTCAGGCGTCTCTTCAAGCTCAACATCCAGTTTGATCGTTGCAAGCTCGTAAGACATCTCAGCGTTGTCTTTATTATCAATCAGCTTCTTAGCCATGGTTTTTGAACCACGGAAGCCAAGAGCGGCAATATCATCCAGGTTTTGGTACAGTTTTTCGATGCTACCAATGCCTTGCAGCAGAGCGGTCGCTGTCTTGTCACCGACACCCGGAACACCAGGGATGTTATCGACTTTATCGCCCATCAGCGCAAGGTAGTCGATAATCAGCTCTGGTGGGATGCCAAACTTCTCAATCACGCCTTCACGATCCATTACCACGTTGGTCATGGTGTTAATCAGAGTAACGTTATCATCGACAAGCTGCGCCATATCTTTATCGCCAGTACTAATAAGCACAGGCATACCCATCGCAGAAGCTTGAGAAGCAAGCGTACCGATCACGTCATCCGCTTCAACGCCGGGAATAGAGATAAGTGGCAAACCCATTGCACGAATCACATTGTGCAAAGGCTCAATCTGGCAACGAAGATCATCAGGCATAGGTGGACGATTTGCCTTGTACTCTGGGTACATGTCATCACGGAACGTCTTTCCTTTCGCATCAAAAATTACCGCAATACGATCAGAAGCAAATTGACGCATCATGCTGCGCAGCATGTTAACTACACCGTAAACAGCGTTAGTTGGGATATCACCATTGCTCATTGTGCCAGGGTAAGCATGGAACGCGCGATATAGGTAAGAAGAGCCATCGATCAGAATCAATGGATTATCAGGAATACGAGCCATAATGTTTGTGTATCCAGTAAGTACAGAAATTATCTGTTAAGAATGCCACGTCTGTTGGTTGGATTCCACGTTGTCGATCTGTATCCGTTCACTCGGTTGTGTTCGTTATAATCGATTTGTTGTTATTTTTTGTTCTTAGACGCAAGCGTTCTGTGGATAACTCTGTTTATATTATTTATCCACCCTGTTGAGAACTACGGTGAACAACTCAAAAAACACCAATAAACAATTGAAAATAAAGAATAATTTTACAGATCGAACAGATGATCAACGATCTTTTCTCGATCTTGCGTTGTGGAAAAGAATGCTGATGGCGTTTTATTCATAAAAACACGTGCCACTAAATATGCATCTTGTTGAAATAGTAGGTATAAAAAAAGCGACACCCGAAGATGTCGCCTAGCAAAAACCAGTAAAGCCATTCAAATTGAATACCACAGCTTTACCTAAAAGCTATAAATTACACTGGAAGCAATGTGAGCAATGTCGTGTCAAAAAGAACTTAGTACAAGTTCGCGAGAATTCTGTTGGGTAACCAAGTAGATACTTGAGTACTTAACATCCTTGTGAACATTTCCTCATTCCCTAAGACGAAGTTAATAATAATGATTCTCATTTAATAGTCAACACTTAAATGATAATAAATCTCATTTAATTTATAAACCGTTAACAGCAGTGCTTAAATTTGCTTCAAAAAATGAATTCTATGCTCATTAATGTCTTCTTTTTCTTCAAATCTTTCGATTAGGTAACCGTTTCTCAATAACAGGCGCAACATTGCAGGGAACTGGTTACGAGACTTAACCTTTAACTGTCTGTAGCCCTGCTCTTTCGCCCACTGTTCCTGAACGTCTAATTGCGCCTGTGCAACGCCTTTGTTCCTCGCGAGCGGTGACACGCCACCAAACCAGCTGTAAAAAGTATCTTGATCCAATTCATAGCCGATCTTAAAGCCAAGCAACACGCCAGCTTCTTCAGCCACTAAGATAAGGTTCTTTTTCCCTGCCAGCCGCTCTGACAGAGAAGCGACACTCTCTTTTTTAGCGAACTCAGAGATCTGCTCAACCACAGACACCACTTCTTCTAAAGAACCTTCACGTACGACAACTGACATCTTATTCATCCTTATAAACGAAAGGGCTGGCACAATGGCCAACCCTTTACTGATCACTTAAGTGAACTCTACCGATTACTTTTCTTTTAAGTGCTCTGCGGCTTGTGCATTGTCTTCTGCAAGCCACTCAGCCACATCTTTAGCGAAGTAAGTAAGAATGCCATCAGCACCAGCGCGCTTAAAGCACAGCAGTGATTCCATGACGGTTTCACGCTCTTTAAGCCAACCGTTTTGGATCGCTGCTTTGTGCATCGCATACTCACCAGACACTTGGTAGGCAAATGTCGGCGCTTGAAGTTCATGCTTCACACGGCGCACGATATCTAGGTAAGGCATGCCAGGCTTAACCATCACCATGTCCGCACCTTCATTAAGATCCATCGCGACTTCGTGAATCGCTTCATCGCTGTTGGCTGGATCCATCTGGTAGTTCTTCTTGTTACCACCTTTCAGGTTCGAAGCACTGCCGACTGCATCGCGGAATGGACCGTAGTAGCACGATGCGTATTTCGCGGAGTACGCCATAATTTGAGTATGAATATGACCTGCTTCTTCTAACGCTTCACGGATCTTACCAATGCGACCATCCATCATATCTGACGGTGCAACCACGTCAGCACCTGCTTCAGCGTGTGATAATGCTTGCTTGATCAACACTTCAGTCGTCTCGTCATTCATCACGTAACCATCTTCATCGATGATGCCGTCTTGGCCGTGAGTGGTGAACGGGTCTAGTGCTACGTCAGTAATAACGCCAATGTTTGGCACATGCTCTTTTAGTAAACGTACAGCGCGCTGCACCAAACCTTCTGAGTTATGAGCTTCAGCTGCGCATAAACTTTTAGCGTCTTGGTTCACGACTGGAAATAGAGCAATCGCAGGAACACCCAGCTTTGACAGGTAATCTGCTTCCTCGAGCATGTAATCGATCGACAAGCGTTCAACACCTGGCATTGACTCGACAGGCTCGCGGCGGTCTTTACCCATCAGGATAAACATTGGGTAGATTAGATCATCCACAGACAATTGATTTTCTGCCATTAGGCGACGGCTAAAGTCGTGCTTACGCATACGGCGCATACGGCGACCTGGGAATTGACCTTGAATTGAAACAGACACTAGATTCTCCTTGCCTAGTCTAAGCACCGAAATACTTAGATATGAAAAGTGCTAAATACAGGCAAAAGCATATCACTGATGGCTCAGGACGCTAGCAGTAAAATATGAAACCCACTCAAAAATAGGGATAAATGGCAAAAAATGACCTTCTCCTCACACTGCCGTATACTCATGACAACTCAGTAAAGACCGCTTTCAGGACAAAACAATGATCGACACCCATGCTCATATTTACGCTAGTGAATTCGATGAAGACCGCGAACAAGTTGTGCAGCGTGCACTGACTCAAGGGATTGATACCATTCTATTGCCGAACATCGATTTAGAATCTATCGAGCCAATGTTAGCGACGGAAGCTCAGTTTCCTGATGTGTGCCGTTCAATGATGGGCTTACACCCTTGTTATGTGGATGCGAATATCGAGCAAACCCTAAAAACCATTCGAGCTTGGTTTGATAAGCATGACTTTATCGCCGTGGGTGAGATTGGTATCGACTTGTACTGGGATAAAACCTTCAAGGCTGAACAAGAGATGGCGTTTGTGACTCAACTGCAGTGGGCAAAAGAGCTTGATCTACCTGTGGTGATCCATACTCGTGATTCCATTGAAGAGACACTTGCCCTACTTCGTAAAGAACAAGATGGCAGCTTACGCGGGGTATTCCACTGCTTTGGTAGCAGCTTAGAGGAAGCTCAAGCGATCAACGAGCTAGGCTTTCATTTAGGTTTAGGCGGCGTTTCGACCTTTAAGAATTCAGGGATGGACAAGGTGATCCCACATCTCGATATGGATTACGTCATCCTAGAGACAGATTGCCCATACTTGGCACCAACACCGAATCGCGGTAAACGCAATGAACCAGCCTACACAGAATTAGTAGCAAAACGCATCGCCGAATTACGCGGAATTACCCTTGAAGAAGTCGAAAACATAACCACCACAAATGCTAAGACATTGTTTAATTTATGATAAATCTATTAATAAGTAATTATTACGGATTTTTCCTGAATTTATTTGAGAAAGCTAAGTGACATGTATAGTATCAACCGCCTGCATATGGAGGTAGTTGATTATGTGTGACCATTCACAACACTTACAACGTCAACATCGAACCCTATGGCATAAAATTTTGGGCATCAAAGAGCTCTATATATGTCAGAACTGTGGCTATCAGTTAAAGATTCGATAAACAGACATAATAAAAAAGCGGCTCTAGGCCGCTTTTTTATTATGTGATTTTTACTGAAGCATTCCGAATCAAGATTCAGCTTCTTCCTCTTCATCCGCATCTGGCTTACGCGTATAAAAACGTGCGAAGAACAGACCAATCTCAAACAGAATACACATTGGAATCGCCAACAGTGTTTGCGAGATCATATCTGGTGGTGTCAGCATCATACCGATGATGAAAGCACCCACAACAATGTAAGGACGCTTTTCAGACAGAGATTTAGGCGTTGTTGCACCTGTCCAACACAACAAGATAATCGCAACTGGCACTTCAAAGGCAATACCAAAAGCAAAGAACAGCGCGAGTACAAAATCAAGATAGCTTGAGATGTCGGTTGCGAACTCTACTCCCCCTAACGATATGGCCGTAAAAAAGCCAAATACTAACGGGAATACAATGAAGTAAGCGAACGCCACACCACAGTAAAACAGCAATGAACTTGAAGCCAATAGCGGCATGATCAAGCGTTTTTCATGCTTGTATAAACCCGGAGCAACAAAAGCCCACACCTGATACAAAATAAACGGAACCGCGAGGAATATAGACGCGATCAAGGTTAATTTCAGTGGTGTAAAAAATGGCGATGCAACATCGGTTGCGATCATCGTCGCCCCTTCCGGTAGACGATCTACCAAAGGTGCTGATACGAATTCATAAATATCATTAGCAAAATAAATTAGCCCGACAAATATCACTAGCACCGCGACAATCGCACGTAGTAGGCGATTACGTAGTTCTAGAAGGTGGCTAATTAAAGGCTGTGTCTGCTCAGTCGAAGACATGTCAAACCTCTTAAACAGGAAGATCGAAAAGGAGCCGCGCGTGTATCTATCCAGTTGAATTGGTATCCACTTGAATAGTTATTTACTTGAATAGCTATCTATTTAAACATCTAGCGAATCAAGTATCCGGCGACTCCTCCTTGCGAGACTATTCGGCTTTCTTATCTGACGGTGCTGAAGCTTCGCTGTTGACCTGAATGGTTTCAGATTCCACAGTTTCCGTGACACTAGGTTTAGTCTCACTTGGCTTATCAGACTCAGGCTTAGCATACGGACGTTGAACCTCAGCAGCGGCCTGCTTGAGTTCATCGACTGACGCTTTAAGGTCTGGAGATAAATCTTCCATACCCATTTTTTCCGCCTTGCGTAGGTTTTCTTGCAGCTCTTGCACCTTAAGCTCATGAGAAAGTTCATCTTTCACACTGTTTGCCATGCTTTTCGCTTGTCCAACAAACTTGGAAATACTGCGAATCGCCACGGGCAAACGCTCAGGCCCTAAAACCACTAACCCAACGACAGATATTAATACCAGTTCCCAAAAACCGATATCAAACACGATTTACGCCTGCTCTTTGTCTTTCTTTGTTTCAGCAGTTGTTTCAGCGTGAGCTTCTGTCTTCTGCTGTTCAATATTCTTTGGTTCGAAGTCTGCATCTTTCTTATCTGCAGGCTTGTCTTCATCGCTCATCGCTTTTTTGAAGCCTTTAACCGCTGAACCTAAGTCACCACCCATACCGCGCAGTTTCTTTGTTCCGAATAGCAAAATTACAATTACAGCAATGATTAGAAGTTGCCAAATACTGATACCACCCATTGTCATTGTCCTCGGGTCTGTCTACACATAAAAATATTAAGAGAGTCTACTGTCTAACGACGGTAAGCTCGCCAACTAAGCAACCAAAATGTGACACCTGCGATGCCACAGCCCATAGATAGCTGCTCATAAGGGCTTGAAACTAATATTGCGGAGCATACGACTAAAGTGGCTCCAACGCCAAACAAAAACTTTCCAGTTGCTTGCTGACGCTTACTATCTCGGTAGCCTTGATAAAGCTGATCCATTCTGTGGTTCATCGCTTTACCTTGGCGCAAGCTGTCATAAAGTAGCTCTGGCAGCTCTGGCAGTTTTTCTGCCCAGAATGGCGCGCGCTCTTTTACTGCGTTGATCACAGCTTGCGGCCCCACCTGATTCATCATCCAGGTTTCAAGGAAAGGCTTGGCGGTTGCCCACAAATCAAGTTGCGGATACAACTGACGACCTAGGCCTTCCACATACAACAAGGTCTTCTGCAGAAGTACCAACTGAGGCTGAACCTCCATGTTGAAACGTCTTGCTGTATTAAATAAGTTTAGCAACACATGGCCAAATGAGATCTCGCCAAGTGGTTTTGCAAAAATTGGCTCACACACCATACGGATCGCGAACTCAAAATCATTGACGTTAGTGTCGTGTGGCACCCACCCCGAATCCACATGTAGCTCAGCAACTTTACGGTAATCTCGATTGAAGAAAGCCAGCAAGTTCTCGGCTAAATAACGCTTGTCTTCGCTGTTGAGCGTGCCGACAATGCCACAATCCAAACCAATCCACTGAGGGTTATCTGGATTCTCTGGGTTAACGAATACGTTGCCCGGGTGCATGTCTGCATGGAAAAAGCTGTCTCGGAATACTTGGGTAAAGAATACCGTCACACCGCGTTCCGCAAGCAATTTCATGTTGGTGCCGTTGGCTTCTAGCGTCTCAATATCGGAGACTTGAATACCGTAGATACGCTCTGACACCATCAGGGTTTCGCTGCTTAGATCAGGGATAACCTCTGGAACATACAGCTCTTCACTGCCTTCAAAATTACGTCGCAGTTGAATGGCATTGGCTGCCTCTCGGCGCAGATCCAATTCATCAAGTAACGTTTTCTCGTACTCGTGAACCACTTCAACCGGTTTCAAACGACGTGCTTCAGGAAGCGACTTAGCGACTATACGCGCCATTCGGTGCATCAGTTTTAGATCTGCGTCAATCACCGGGCGAATATCAGGTCGAATTACCTTCAGAACAATCTCACGACCGCTCTCTTTAAGCTTTGCGGTATGCACCTGAGCGATAGAAGCAGAAGCCAGCGGCTCGATATCAAAGTCGGTAAACCAGTTATCTAAACTGCCACCGAGCGCCTTCTCCATATCTTGCTTCGCCAGTTGTCCATCAAACGGCGCAACTTGGTCTTGCAACAACGCCAACTGATCGGCGATATGAGGAGGGAACAGATCACGACGTGTCGACATCATCTGTCCAAACTTGATCCACACTGGGCCAAGTTCTTGCAGTGCAAGGCGCAAGCGATGACCCAACTCTTTATCTTGATGCTTGTTCTTGAGCCAAAACAGTGACTTTCGCGCCAACAAAGGGGCTTTAGTCAGTTGGTGTTCCGGCATCAACTCATCAAGGCCGAATTCCAACTGTACTTTGATAATATGATAAAGACGTTTCAGTTCTGCTGGGGTCATGCTTTCTCCAACAGAGCGTTCAACTTAGCTTCAAGACGAGCAGCAGAGCTTTTTACGTCATCAACTTGGTCGCAAAAATGCGCGACTTCTAACGGTGCAGGTGCGATCTTCCACTCTTCAGTCAGAACTTGAGCAACATGGTTTTGATGCTTAGTCGCCTGTTTTGCCACAAAGCCACCGACGTTTTTAACGCCTTGCACCAAGGTATGCGCAACCACATCACCCGTTACGCGCGATAACCACTCTTCCAAATCAGGCTTGCAGTCTGTCATCAGCTGAGCAAATTTCTGTGCCAGTTGAATATCACCCTCTAAGATCAGCTTATCTTGCTTGATCAGCTTGGTGATGTTCGATTGCTCACGCAGTTCCGGTAACACCGATAGGTTCAAAGATAGGTAGCAATCAGGCTGCCCTTCGTATTCCGACAACACATCGATTTGTTGGCTGAAAACAAAAGTGAGCGTTTTATTCAACTCTTTCAAATTAACTTGAATGATCTGCCCCTTTAAACGAGACAAACGACGAACCAAGGCTGGATCATCGTTCACGAAAGTATTTAAAGAGGTTTCAATAACCGCGGTTACCAATGGATCAAATGGCATGACTGTCCTTACCTTTGAAAACGGATAAGCCTTAACCTATCCGTTCTGTCTTTATTCTTATTGTTTAGCACGCCCTAAGAGCCTGCTACCAAGTTCGACTAGAACTTGTAACCGCGGTGCAGCGCAACAATGCCGCCCGTTAGGTTGAAGTATTTAGTATTCTCGAAACCCGCTTCCTGCATCATGCCTTCCAAGGTTTCTTGGTTAGGGTGCATGCGGATAGATTCTGCAAGGTAACGATAGCTGTCTGCATCGTTAGCAATCAGCTCACCCATTTTTGGCAACAGGTGGAAAGAGTAGGCATCGTAAACCTTTGATAGCGGCTCAAGTACTGGCTTAGAAAACTCAAGAACCAACAGACGACCACCCGGCTTAAGCACACGGTACATTGAACGTAGCGCTTGGTCTTTATCGGTGACATTACGCAGACAGAAGCTAATGGTAATGCAATCGAAGTAGTTGTCTGGGAAAGGCAGCTCTTCAGCGTTTGCTTGAACGTA
The DNA here is from genome assembly GCF_023161755.1 of Vibrio sp. 1CM23M. Taxonomy (NCBI): domain Bacteria; kingdom Pseudomonadati; phylum Pseudomonadota; class Gammaproteobacteria; order Vibrionales; family Vibrionaceae; genus Vibrio; species Vibrio sp. 1CM23M. Next base: position 31,014 of record NZ_JALNTR010000008.1, on the reverse strand, counting down.
ATGTACGTTGCCAACAATACCGCTATCACGTAGCTTATCACGGCCAACATTCAGCATTGAGTTGTTAATATCAGCAAGAACCACGTGGCCTTTTTCACCAACGATACGCGAGAACTTCGCAGTCAGGTCACCGGTACCACCACCAAGGTCTAGGATACGTTGACCCGGGCGAACGCCACTGCAATCAATCGTGAATCGCTTCCACAAGCGGTGAACACCACCCGACATTAAGTCATTCATGATGTCGTATTTAGCGGCTACAGAGTGAAATACCTCTGCTACTTTCGCGACTTTTTCGTCTTTTGCGACTGTTTCGAAACCAAAGTGTGTGGTTTCTGACTCTACTGCTGAATTTGTCTGCACGCTTGTGTCCATAATGCTGTTATCTACCATGGTAAGTTCTCATCGACAGCGCTCTTTGTGTTTAGAGGCGCTGCGGCCGATTAGTTTACTTTATCCTCAGCAGGTTGTCTTTCTACTAAGGAGGCATTTTCTGAAAAAGCCTCATTTTGCGCCATTTCAGCCAAACCAATCGAGATCGGTTTCTTCACTTCAACACCCAATTGCTTGAAGCTTTCTGCCTGACGAATCACGTTGCCCCGCCCCGTCACTAGCTTATTCATCGCCCCTTGGTAGCTTTGGTTGGCTCTATCAAGTGAGCTGCCAAGGCCTTCCATATCATCAACAAACAGGCGCAGCTTGTCGTAAAGCTTGCTCGCACGTTCCGCGATAACTTGTGCGTTCTGGTTCTGTCTGTCGTTGCGCCACAGGTTATCAATGGTACGCAGTGCCACCAGCAAAGTAGTTGGGCTGACCAAGATGATGTTTTGCTCCATCGCATCTTTCACCAAGCTAGGATCCGCCTGAATCGCCACTTGGAATGCTGGCTCAACCGGGATAAACATCAACACATAATCCAAGCTTTGGATGCCTTTAAGCTGATGATAATCTTTCTGGCTCAAACCTTTGATGTGCGCTCTTAACGACACCAAGTGATCACGCAATGCAGCATCACGCTGCTGGTCGGTTTCGGCATTGAAGTAGCGCTCAAAGGCCACCAACGCCATTTTGGAATCGACCACCACTTGCTTATCTTGTGGCAGATGCACAATCACATCCGGTTGATAACGCTTGCCCGCATCGTTTTGCAGGTTCACTTGCGTTTGGTATTCATGTCCTTCGCGCAGTCCTGATTCAGCAAGCACCCGTGCCAGCACCACCTCGCCCCAGTTACCTTGTTGTTTGTTATCACCCTTTAACGCTTGAGTCAGGTTCACCGCTTCACGTGTCATGCTTTCATTGAGGCGTTGTAGGTTTTTAAGTTCATGTACTAAGGTATGGCGCTCTTTGGCTTCTTGGCTGAAGCTATCGTTAACCTGCTTCTTGAAGCCTTCCAACTGCTCTCTCAATGGAGACAACAAACCTTCTAAGCTTTGCTTGTTCTGCTGATCGACCTTAGCGGTTTTGGTTTCAAACAATTGGTTCGCTAACAATTCAAACTGCTGCTTAAGTCGAGACTCGGCTTGTTCTAGCAACTGCAGCTTTTCGCTATTGGCGAGGTTTTCTTGGTCATGCCTTGCTTCTTGCTCGCGCAGCTCGGCTTCTAATTCAGACTTATGATCCTTAAGTACATTGATCTCATCGGCGTACTGCTGGCGCTCTTGCTTGACTGCCTCAAAGTAGCGCAGCTTTTCCATCGCAGCCATCACCTTACCGTGCGCCTGCTTGAGTTCGAATGCCGCTTTGTCTCGGTCATCATCTAACTCATTGAGTTCTTGTTGCGCCTCTGCGAGTGATAATTTGAGCTGAGCTTGCTGAGATTCATGCAACAAACGATCGGACTCTAGCTGCTGCTCGAGCAATCGCTGCTGAAAAGAGAGCTTTTGTTTAATCCACCAACCCACGACACCGCCGCTGACGAGCGCGCCAGAAATTGCAGCAATAAGCGTTGCCTGATGTTCGATAATCCATTGCATGATAATGATTTAGCCTAATTGGAAATAACTCATTAAATGGTATTTTGATACTGGATAAATGTCCAGTTTGCCGTATTAAAATTCGACAGATAGACTAGGCGCTCCGTATTCTGTCCCATCAAATTAGAATGAGTTGCCATGAACGAACGTCGTGCCTTGGGCTTTGGCCTTTCCGCTGTACTGCTGTGGTCAACGGTCGCTACTGCTTTTAAGCTGACCCTTGCTGAGTTTTCACCTATTCAAATGCTGACCATCGCCAGTATTGTGTCGTCGATTGCACTGATCGCAGTCTGCGCTTTTCAAGGCAAGCTTTCTCAGCTGAGTACAACGTTCCTTTCAAACCCTTGGTATTACCTGCTTCTCGGCTTGGTTAACCCATTGGCTTATTACCTGATTCTATTCAAAGCCTACGACCTGCTGCCCGCTTCTCAAGCTCAAGCCATCAACTACAGCTGGGCTATCACGCTAACCTTAATGGCGGCGGTTTTTCTGGGGCAAAAGATTCGTAAGCAAGACTGGATTGCGTGTACCTTCAGCTATGCGGGTGTGGTGGTTATTGCGACCAAAGGCGATGTATTAGGCATGCAGTTCGATAGCCCATTAGGTGTGGCACTGGCACTGCTTTCTACTCTGCTTTGGGCGGGATATTGGATTCTCAACACCAAAAACAAGGCTGACCCAGTGGTTGGCGTGCTGCTTGGTTTCTTAGTGGCATTACCATTTGCGATCGGTTTAACCCTTTTTGAGGGCGAAAGCTTTAGCCAAATTACGGCGAAGGGTTGGATGGCGGTGACTTACGTTGGTCTGTTCGAGATGGGCATTACCTTTGTATTGTGGCTATCAGCACTCAAGCTAACCAACAATACGGCGCGTATCAGCAACCTGATTTTTGCCTCACCATTTATCTCACTGATGCTACTTTCAACCATCATTGGCGAAGAGATTCACCCTGCGACACTGTTTGGTTTAGTGCTGATCATTGCTGGCTTGGTGATTCAACAGATCAAGTTTTCAAAAAACAAAGTTGCATAAATAAGCGCTAAAAGATTCGATTGAGCACGAAAAGCTATCGATAAAGTCGAATCTAGAGCTAGAACACAATGTTAGATACAAAAATGGCGAGTCGTATGACTCGCCATTTTTATATAATTTAAAATCTAGTGAGTAAGCTAAAAGCTTAAACCCACTGACCTGCTGCAAAGCCAGAACTCCAGCACCACTGGAAGTTATAACCTCCAAGCCAGCCTGTTACGTCCATCACTTCACCGATGAAGTAGAGGCCAGAGACGCTCTTACATTCCATGGTTTTTGAAGATAGGTGATTGGTGTCCACGCCACCTAGAGTTACTTCGGCCGTTCGGTAGCCTTCAGTGCCATTTGGCGCAATTTTCCAGTTCTCTAGGTGCTCAACAATGCCACTAAGCCGCTTTTCATTGAACTGTTTAAGCGGCTTGTCTTCCAGCTCTTTACGGTCAATCAACACCTCAACAAAACGCTTTGGTAATGCTTTCGCTAAGGTATTTTTCAGGCTTTGATTTGGGTGTTTCTCGCGAGAATTTTCAAGTAGCTCGGCAACGTCTACTTCTGGAACTAGATTAATCGAAACCGACTGACCCGCTTTCCAGAACGAAGAAATTTGCAGTACTGAAGGACCCGATAGGCCGCGGTGAGTAAACAACAATGCTTCTTTGAACAAGGTTCCGTCTTGCGCGGTGATCTCGGCAGGAATTGCGATACCAGAAAGCTCTGCGAAAGCTTCTTTATCTTCTTTATGCAGAGTGAATGGCACCAAGCCTGCGGTAGTTGGCATCACAGACAAACCAAATTGCTCTGCAATCTTGTAACCAAATGGCGTTGCGCCCAGCTTAGGCATCGACAAACCACCGGTCGCTACCACCAGTGAGTCACACTCAACTTGGTCGGTATTGAGATGCATCTTGAAGCCAGAATCGGTCTTTTCGATGGAGTGAACGTCACAACGGTAGCGCTGTTCAACTTTCGCCAGCTTACACTCTTCAAGCAACATGCTCACGATGTCTTTTGCGGTGTGGTCATTCACACAAAACAACTGGCCGTGGTCTCGCTCTTCGAACTCTATACCGTACTTGCTCACCATCGAGATAAAATCCCAGTTGGTGTATTGAGATAAAGCTGACTTCACAAAGTGAGGGTTGTTACACAGGAAGTTGTTGGCTGAAACATCATAGTTAGTGAAGTTACAACGGCCGCCACCTGAGATTAAAATTTTTCTGCCTGGTTTCTTTGCATGATCAACCACCAGCACTCGTCGGCCGCGTTTACCAGCTTCCGCAGCACACATTAAGCCCGCGGCGCCCGCACCAATTACGATTACATCAAATTTTTCACTCATGTGGTTCTGCTTTTCTTCACTTTTGCAGCCCGAGTACGCCCTGTTCTCGAAATGCCATCAATAAAAAAGGATGTGCATAAACAGCACATCCTTACTAATTGCTCGCTATTTTAGCGGCAATTTTAAACTTTGCAATTGATGTTCAATTGTACAATTTGCAGACAGCAGCAAAACCACTACTTGGCTTAGCGAACCAACAACCAAAGCCTCACACCAAAACCTAAACTCTACTTCACACGTACTAAAAAACTTAGACGATGAAAGAAGACAGCAAGGTTACACCTAGCAGAGCAGAAGAGAGTATGAATAACTGTCTTACGCGATCGCACTTCGAAGTAAAAACTTCGTCATGATGATGGTGATACTCTTTGCTTTTGATGTAACTGAACAGGCGAACCTGTTTGGTCATATTGCCATGGGTTGTGAAAAAACCGCCTCCGTCTACTTGTTGATAAAGTAGAGGATGCGCTTCTCGCATAATATAAATGAGCGTTCTTAGCGCAGTAAAATAACGCGCCCAGTTCACGCAAGTCACAACCATTAGTGCAAATAGAATAGTGTCGCCGCTGATCATCCTTTCCTCCCTACATCTTCATAAGAAAACTCAAAAGAAAAAGATAATCAGTGTCTTTCTCGTACTACCTAAACGGCAGGAGCTTCCATAATTGAAGATGAACCATCTTTTGCCAATTGCGCTAGGTCTTTATCAATAAAGAACAGTGCTTTACCGTCTTCACCAACAAGTTCTAGCTTATCCAATACACCTTTAAACAACTTCTCTTCTTCGTGTTGCTCTGCAACGTACCATTGCAGGAAGTTAAAGGTTGAGTAGTCTTGTGTGCTGAAAGCAACGTGAGCCAGTTTATTGATCTTTTCAGTAATCATCTGCTCATGTTCATAAGTTTCACGGAACACTGCGCCAAGGCTTTCGAATTCGTGTTTCGGTGCTTCAATCGCACCCAGAATTGGCATTGCACCTGTTTCGCTTACGTAAGTGAAAAGACGCTGCATATGTTCCATTTCTTCTACTGCATGAACACGCAGAAACTCTGCTGCACCTTCAAATCCTTTGTCTTCACACCAAGCACTCATTTGTAAGTATAGATTGGATGAGAAAAATTCTAGGTTAATTTGATCATTCAGTTGCTCAACCATAGTTTTTGACAGCATTTAAGACTCCTAATTACATCCTCAATTTTCTCTACTATATCACTATTTAATGAATATCTCGCAGGCCATTAGTTAACCAATATTTCGAGCTGTCATTACGCAAGACAGTGGATATGAGATCACTTCAGCAAAAAAAGCCATCGCATAGTGCTAATCTTTAAACAGACAATGAATAAAGGAGGTAGCGATATGAGTTACAAACATATTTTGGTCGCAGTCGATTTATCAGAAGACAGCAAATTAATTGTGGATAAAGCGGTAGCATTGGCAAAGCCATTGGAAGCCAAAGTCTCTTTTATCCATATCGATATTAACTACGCGGAGCTCTACACTGGCCTGATTGATATCAACATGGCCGAAACCCAGCACAACGCGATGGAAGCGTCTCGTATTCAGCTGCAAAATTTTGCGGAGCACGCACAATACCCGATCACCCATACCCTAGTAGGCAGTGGTGATTTGAGTCATGAGCTGTGTGACACCATCAACGAGTTCAATGTTGATCTCGTGGTTTGCGGTCACCATCAAGACTTTTGGAGCAAGCTGCTCTCTTCAACACGCCAACTGATCAACGCCTCTCCGGTTGATATGCTGGTCGTGCCTCTAAGAGATTCAGAAGACTAATGATTTAAGGTTAGGTAACATACAACTCATATCTTATTAACGAAGTTTTACTATGAGCTATTTAGCTGGTGTTACCCTCCTATGGGCCTTCTCCTTTAGCCTGATCGGCGTTTACCTTGCGGGTCAGGTTGATTCTTGGTTCTCTGTTTTAATGCGTGTTGCCCTTGCTGGCGTCGTATTTCTTCCTTTCCTAAAGTTTCGCGGCGTATCGCGTAAGCTGATCGCTAAATTGATGGCAATTGGTGGTATCCAGCTTGGCCTGATGTACTGCTTCTACTATCAATCTTTCTTACTGCTATCCGTTCCTGAAGTCCTTTTGTTTACCGTTTTCACGCCAATTTACGTCACTCTGATTTATGACTTTCTCAAAGGGCAATTCTCTCCGTGGTACCTAGTGACGGCGGCAATTGCGGTATTAGGCGCAGTATTCATTAAATTCGCAGGTATCAACGAAAACTTTTTGGTTGGCTTCCTCGTCGTGCAAGGCGCGAACCTGTGCTTTGCTATTGGTCAGGTGGGCTACAAGGTGGTGATGGAGAAGGAATCGACCAAGTTACCTCAGCGAACCGTATTTGGTTACTTCTACTTAGGGGCGCTATGTGTCGCGTCAGTGGCTTTCATGCTACTAGGTAACCCAGAGAAACTGCCCACCACCACACTTCAATGGGGAATCCTGATCTACCTTGGCTTGATTGCTTCGGGGCTGGGTTACTTTATGTGGAATAAAGGTGCGTGCATGGTGAATGCTGGCGCGCTGGCAGTGATGAACAATGCCTTGGTTCCTGCTGGCCTGGTGGTGAATATCCTGATTTGGAACAGAGATGTCGATTTGGTTCGCTTGTCTATTGGTGGCGCCGTTATCTTATTCTCTTTATTCGTCAATGAGACGTGGGTAAAGAAGCGCGTAGCAAGATCTGCAAGCAATGCTTAGCTGATTTGAACGAGCTGCGTGAGCTAGCTCGGATAACCCCAAAAAGCAAAAGAGCGACCCTAAGGTCGCTCTTTTTAAATCATCGCTGTAGCAATAAACCATTCGAATCAGCATCAATGGATGTGATTATGGCTCACTACTTGAGTCTTGGTTTCAGTGAAGGCAACATCATCAAGTTGTAGGTTGATGCGTTCAAGATCACTTTCCAGTTTCTGGCTTTTCTTAAACAGCTTTTGCTGCTTCTTAATCATCTTCGCGAGCTTTTTGTTGTACTTCTCTTGTTTCTTAGCCGCTTTCTTCGCTTGTTTGAGTTCAGCTTTCTCATCACCGCTCGCCTTCGCCATCAGTTTTTTCAGCTTGGCTTTTTTCTGTGCGACTTCTTTTTTGGCAAGCTCAGGGGCAATATCAGCGGCGGCTGGATCGAACATTTGTACGCTCGGTTCAATTGCCTCGTTGATTTCCGCAAGCGACAGTTCTGGTGCAGGTAATGTTTCCGCTAGCAGGCCGCATGCGACTTTCTCTTCAACGGGTTTGTTTTGACAACCAAGAGGTGGAATTGCGGTTGGTTTGCATAGATTCGCTTGATCCGCCGAAGAACGCGCGCAAGAACGACACACGAACTTAGGTTCAGTCACCAAGCTGTGGATCTCGCCCAAGTGTTCAGTGATATCTCGACGGTTTAACTTACAAAAGCGTTTAGCCATGCTACAACTCCAGCTAAGAATAATAATGATTCTTAGTTAGATATACATCCGTAACGCGACTATCGCAAGTGTTAAATGGCAATTTATCGTATTTATGACGGGAAATTTTCTTAGCGTGTTGCTAAGTTATTGATGCTTCCGCTAAGTCATTGATGCTTTCACATAGACGTCAAAACGGTTCTTTTTGGTTTCGATCGCCATGCTCGGTTTTTGCTCGTCTAACCAAGCTGCGTAATCTGGTCTTTTAACCACAACTCGCTTCGATGCCAACTTCATCGCCGGCTCAAATAGACCATCAGCATCCAGATCAGCACCCACTAAAGATTGGAATACGCGCATCTCTTTTTTGACTAGAGCCGATTTCTTTTTGTTCTCTGGGTGTGGGTACATTGGGTCGAGGTACACCACGTCTGGCTGTTCGAAGTCAGGATCGTTGCTGAGCTTATCCAACGCATCGTGACTGGATGCGTGAATCAGCTTCATACGCTCACTTACCCAACCACCGATGTCTGGGTCTTGTTGCGCTCGCTGCAAGCCATCATCAAGCAGTGCAGCCACAACTGGATGACGCTCGACCATTTGCACCTTACAACCTAGAGAAGCCAACACAAACGCATCGCGCCCTAAGCCTGCAGTACCATCAAGAATAGTTGGCGTTGCGCCTTTGTTTAAACCCGCTGCTTTGGCAATCGCCTGACCTTTACCGCCACCAAACTTACGTCGGTGACCAACAGCGCCTCCCACTAAATCAACAAAGATAGCGCCAAGCTTCGGTTCATCGACTTTACGTAGCTCAAGTCGCTCACTAGTCAGTACCAAAGCAAAATCGCTGCTTTCATCATGAGATAAGTTCCAGCGGGTCGCTAAGTCATTCAAATGATCGATTTGGGTAGCATCTTCGCAAATCAGTTGTAGTTGCAAGGTCGTCTCCAACAGACAGTAGTATTCAAAACAAAAGAGGCAACCAGTTTACCTGATTGCCTCAACAATACATATTAGCGGTGAAAAGTATTCACAGCTAAAGTTGGCTTACCTAAACCAATGGCTCTGTCTCTCGTTCTTGTCTTAACTCTTCAACAAGCTCCGCGAGTGGTTTAGGTCGGCCTATGATGTAGCCCTGCGCGTAGTTCACACCCAACTCGATCAGCTTGTCGATGATCTGGGTATTTTCAACGAACTCAGCCACGGTGTGCTTACCCATCTGTTTGGCGAGATCATTGATCGAGCGAACCATCACATGGTCCATCTCATTGACATCAATATCACGTACAAACAGGCCATCGATCTTCACAATATCGACGGGCAGTTTTTTCAGATAACCAAATGACGATAGCCCTGAGCCAAAATCATCCAATGCAATCATGCAGCCAAGCTCTTTGATTCGAGTGAAGAACTTGATCGCCTGCTTCATGTTACTCATGGCCGCCGTTTCGGTGATCTCTAAACAAACCTTATGACACGGTATCGATGAATCGCTCAGGCTATCGATCAAGAACTCGACAAACTCACGATTACCCATCGAGTGACCAGAAAGGTTGATTGAACACATCCCGAGTCCCTCAATAACCTCAGGGCGTTGCTCCAACCAATTCAAGGTTTGACTGACGACTTGGCGATCAATCAAATGCGCGATGTTATAACGCTCTGAGGCCGGCATGAAAATCCCCGGAGAGATGTATTCCCCTTGGATGTTCTTGATGCGCACCAAGATTTCAAAGTGCATTTTATCGCTGTCTTCATCTAGGCCAAGAATTCGCTGAGCAAACAGCTCTAAACGATCGTTAGCCAAGGCCTCATGCACGAGGTTGACGCACTCCATCTCTAGATGACGACGACGCAGGTCTTCATCATCTTGATGGTAAAGATGATAGCGATTGCGACCTTCTTCTTTAGCGGCATGACAAGCTGCATCCGCCTGAGCATGCACCATCTGCGGTGAAGCCGCAGTATGGTCAATCAATCGAATACCGATAGAACACGTCAGGTTGAGTCGAATATCATCCCACAAGAATGGATTCTCACTCATCATCGAGATAATACTGCGACACACATTAACCGCATCTCGCTCAGTACAGTCTTTCATTAATACAGCAAACTCATCACCACCCATTCGCGCTAACACCGCATTGTAAGGCAGCACGTCTTCTAGCAACTTGGCGCTAAACAAGATCGCAGCATCACCCGCTTCATGTCCTGCGGTGTCGTTCAAGACCTTTAACTGATCCAAATCTAGGAACAACATTGCGTGAGTTCGCATGTGACTCTCAACCTCTTTAAGCGCTTTTTGCAGCTCTTGCTCAAAGTGGTTGCGGTTAAAGGTGTCAGTCAGCAGGTCATAGCGAGCCTGATATTCTAATTTTTCAGAAAGCTCGTGCGTTTCGGTGATGTCTTCACCCACAATCAACAGCTGATCAGACTCCACTAACGGGCGGATATTTTCACGAATCCAAATCTTGCTGCCGTCGGCATGCCGATATTCGATATCACGACGCCACACACCACGAATCTTATGCTGTGGTTGCAGCAAGATATGGCGAGGAATCATCGCATTATCATCAACATAGAATTCTCTAGGACGATGGCCCAACAACTGATCGAGTGGGTAACCCAAAAGCTCTTCGGCAAACTGGTTCACTTGTTGAATGCGATTATTGCCATCGAGCGTAATCATCATCACCGGCTGTTTGTCGTAATACAGCTTCAAGTTTGCTTCACGTTGGAACAGCTTATTCTCAGCAAGCTTACGTGAGGTCACGTCGCGCGCCTCAAAGAGAAACTGAATGTCTTCGTCTTCACTGCCCGGCATCGGCTTCAATGAAATATCCAACACCATCGCACCGCGATCTCGACACCACACCTCGGCTTCAAATCGTAAGGCTGGGTGCTCACTTTTTGTGGTGAAATAGTCGGCTAGCACTTCTCGCGCAGAGCTTTCCCAATGTTGGTGTTGTTGCAGCGGCGTTCCGAGTTTATAGCCTTGGTTATAAAGCAGCTCATGTAGCTTGCTGTTACTCGACAGCAGCACACCACCCTTATCAATGATCCCCATGAACTGCAGGCTTTGGTCGAATATCGACTCAAGCAGCAGCTGACTTTTTCGGCTGGCACGTTCACTTTTTTTAAGGCGATTGAGGTAATACACCAAAGTCGCGATGACACACGACATCACCAAAAACAGCAAACCTATGGTGCGAATTTCATCGCGGTAGCGCACTAGAAATGACTTCGGCTTATTGAGGAAAGTTACTGAGGCTTCATTCTCTGCACCCAAATCCCAACGTGAGATCTGTTGATAATCGAGTTTGATTTCTGGCGCGCCAGCAACCACCAATGGCAATGGAGCCTTAGGATTGTTCAGCACGCTCAACAGCACGCGCCCCGTGTCTCGGCCTTGCGTTTCACCACTTTGAATCACACCACCAATCGCCCCAAAACCTAGCCCTAGATCGTGCACCATGTACAGTGGCATTTGAGTTTTGATATTCAGTTGTCGCCAATCTTCATCGCTACTCACTCTACCTTGTGCATCGCGGTAGTACGCCCAAAACAGCAAGCTCTTGCCTAGGTCGGCACGTTGCGAAAAGGTCATTAACTCTTGGTAGGAATCCGGCACATAGTGCTCAACGAGGTCAGAAAAATCCGGATGGGTTTTGATGAACAGATCAATTTGAGAACGAATTGCCTCACCCGTGACAGAATGATCGGTAACAATGTAGATCTTCTTTACGGTCGCTTGAAGACGCTTGATCAGCTCGATGTTGCCAACCAGATCGATGTCTTCAGTAATGCCAGTAGCATTTAAGCCTTCAATCATTTGAGGGGAGAAATTGTTGATACCGCCAAAGATGACGGGCGTATCTTTGAGATCGGGCGCGAGACGCTTCATTAGATTGAGCGCGTTATTATCACTCACCACAACTGCAGCGAATTCTTCATGCATTAACTTGGTGTGATAAAGCTGGTAGACACGCTCAAGGTATTCAGGATTTTGAGTACGTTTGCTATCAAGGTAAACGACACGATATGACAGCCCATCACGATCGAGCTCATCGGATAATCCTTTATGGAAATCATCTGTCCAGAAAAAGCCTTGATGATAAGAGTGAATAACCAACACATCTTTTGCCTGAGCTGAAGCAAAAACACTCCAACACATCACAATAAAAAATAACGAAAATCGCACTGAATTCACCCTAACCCTATAGTTACTGCTAATATTATCACCCTTGGCTATGATGTGTACTCAAGCCGGTATGTTTTTCATTCAACCTAAGGATTATGCATGTCCACAACTACAGCCCGTCTAGATGATCTAGACCGTGCCATTCTCAAAACCTTGATGGAAGATGCACGTACTCCTTATGCTGAAATGGCAAAGCAGTTCGATGTCAGCCCTGCGACGATTCACGTTCGCATCGAAAAGATGAGATCGGCAGACATTATTGAGCGAACAGAAGTTGTGGTAAACACCAAAAAGCTGGGTTACGACGTGTGTTGCTTTATTGGCATCAACCTTAATGCTGCCAAAGATTACCACTCGGCGATTGCTAAGCTGAATGCCTTAGACGAAGTGGTTGAGGCGTACTACACCACTGGTGCTTACAATATCTTTGTAAAGCTGATGTGTAAGTCGATAGAAGAGCTGCAGTTTGTATTGATCGATAAGCTGCAAGCGATCGATGAAGTTCAGTCGACAGAAACACTGATTTCATTGCAGAACCCTATCAACCGCAATGTGAATCCATAACATTGATTCGCCTTGTTTGGCATTAAGCACAGACAAAAAAAGAGCCTCTAACTAGAGGCTCTTTTCGCAATTATCTCGCAATAAACTAGATAGTTACCTTGATTATGCGTTGATTCCCGCGTGACGCAGCATTGCGTCGATTTGTGGCTCACGACCACGGAAGCGTTTGAACAGCTCCATTGGCTCTTCACTGCCACCCATTTCAAGGATGTTATTCAAGAAACGATTACCGGTTTCAGTATTGAAGATACCTTCCTCTTCAAATGCTGAGAACGCATCTGCCGATAGCACTTCTGCCCACAGGTAGCTGTAGTAGCCCGCACTGTAGCCACCAGCAAAGATGTGACCAAAGCTGTGTGAGAAACGGTTCCAATCTAGGCTTGGCAGTACCGATACCTTAGACTTAACATCCGCTAGCGTTTCTAGTACGCGAGCGCCGATTTCAGGGTCGTACTCTGTGTGCAGCGTGAAATCGAACAAACCAAGCTCTAGCTGACGCAGGATAAACATCGCAGATTGGAAGTTCTTCGCCGCTAGCATCTTCTCTAACATCTCTTTTGGTAGCGCTTCACCCGTTTCGAAGTGACCAGAGATGAACGACAGCGCTTCTTCTTCCCAACACCAGTTCTCTAGGAACTGACTTGGTAATTCAACCGCATCCCAAGGCACGCCATTAATACCCGCAACTGCGCCCGCTTCTACTTGCGTCAGCATGTGGTGAATGCCGTGACCGAATTCGTGGAATAAGGTTACCACTTCATCGTGAGTAAACAGTGCTGGCTTATCACCAACAGGCTTGTTGAAGTTACACGTTAGGTAAGCAACTGGCGTTTGCAGCTCACCAGATTCAGTAATACGACGACCACGACAGTCATCCATCCAAGCGCCACCACGTTTGTGTTCACGTGCGTATAGGTCTAGGTAGAAGCTACCACGCAGTGTTCCGGTCGCATCAAAGATATCAAAGAAACGCACAGACTCATGCCAAGTGTCTACACCTTCACGCTCTGTTACCGACATACCAAACACGCGGTTCAGTACCTCAAACAGACCTGAAACCACATTAGATTCAGGGAAGTAAGGGCGAAGCTCTTCATCAGAGATCTCGAACAAGTTCTGTTTTTGTTTCTCGCTGTAATAAGCGATGTCCCAAAGATTCAATTCAGAAACACCAAACTCTTTCTCAGCAAACTGGCGTAGCTCTTCTACTTCGCGTTCACCTTGCGGTTTAGCTTTTACTGCTAGGTCGTTTAAGAAACCAAGCACTTGGTCTGGCGTTTCTGCCATTTTCGTCGACAGTGATTTTTCGCTGTAGGTGCTGAAACCTAGCATGCGTGCGATCTCGTGGCGCAGCTTAAGTTGCTCGGTGATGATCTCAGTGTTGTCCCACTTACCTGCGTTTGGACCGCGATCTGAAGCGCGCGTTACGTATGCTTCATAAAGCTCTTTACGCAGTTCTTGGTTATCACAGTAAGTCATCACAGGTAGGTATGATGGGATATCCAGAGTTAGTAAGTAACCTTGTTGCTCTTTAGACTCAGCCGCCGCTTGAGCTGCCGCCAGTGCTGATTCAGGCATACCTGCCAGTTCAGCGACATCTGTGATCTGCTTGATCCAACCCATGGTTGCATCAAGTACGTTGTTTGAAAATTGAGAGCCTAGCTCCGATTGACGCTTACTGATCTCGCCGTAACGATGCTGTTCGTCTGCAGGCAAGCCAATGCCCGACAATTCGAAATCACGCAGTGCGTCGGTAATGGTTTTTTGTTGAGCTCGGTTCAGTGCAGAAAATTCTTCACTCGCCTTGATCGCTTTATACGCTTCGAACAAGCCTTTGTGTTGGCCAACCCAAGTGCCGTATTCAGACAGCACAGGTAAGCAGCTCTCATACGCTTCACGCAATTCGTCACTGTTCACGACAGAGTTCATATGGCTTACAGGTGACCAAATGCGACCTAAACGATCATCCACTTCTTCAATTGGAGCAACCAGGCTGTCCCAGCTTGGTGAAGTATTACCTTCAAGTACTTGTTCTATCTTGTTGCGACACGCTTCAATCACTTGCTCAACGGCTGGCTTTACGTGCTCTGGCTTGATCTGTGAAAACGGAGGTAAGTCCGTGAAGGTTAATAGCGGATTAGACATATAAACATTCCTTTGGCTTTAGAGACTTTCGTCTTTTTTGTAATGAGGTCGTCTTACAGTCATCAGGCTAAAGTTCGCCCTAAAAAATCACCTGCGAATACTTATTAAATAGTGCCCAACAAGGCAAATTTCAATAGTAGAACCAATAACTAACTGCATATTGCTAGCGACGGTTCCTGAATTGTTCGAGAATTTATAGTCCATTGAGGGTTATAATAGTCTGATTAACCCCACCTACACTAACCACACTCTAATTCGAGAGTGTTACGAGAGTTTAATTTGTTAAGTTATCGCCACAGCTTCCACGCAGGTAACCATGCCGACGTAGTAAAGCATATCGTACAGAGCCTTATTCTTAATTCTTTGAAACAGAAGGATAAGCCTTTTGTTTATCATGACACTCACTCTGGTGTAGGTCGTTACGACTTAACGCATGAATGGTCTGAAAAAACCGGTGAATACAAACAAGGTATTGCACGCGTTTGGGAACAGCAAAATCTTCCTGAAGACATTCAAAGCTACCTTGAGTCTATTTCCATTCTCAATAATGGCGAGAAACTGCGTTACTACCCAGGTTCTCCACGTGTTGCACGTGCACACCTACGTGACCAAGACCGCATGGTACTGACTGAGCTTCACCCAGCCGATCACCCGCTGCTTGAGCAAGAGTTTCACCGCGATCGTCAGGTATCTATCTATAAAGAAGATGGGTTTAAGCGCTTAAAGGGCAGCCTGCCACCAAAAGAGCGTCGTGGTTTAGTGCTGATCGACCCGCCTTACGAGCTGGCAAAAGAGTATCGTGATGTTGTGACAGCAATCGCTCAAAGCCATAAGCGTTGGGCAACAGGTATCTACGCAATTTGGTACCCGGTAGTAAATCGCTGTGATATCGAAGATATGATCGAAGGTCTCGAAGGCTTAGGCATCAACAAGATTCTACAAATCGAACTTGGCGTATCACCAGACACCAACGAGCGTGGCATGACAGCATCAGGCATGATCGTGATTAACCCGCCTTGGAAGCTAGAAAGCCAAATGAAAGAGATTCTTCCATTCTTGAAGGAAGCAATTGCGCCGGCGACCGGTCACTTCAAAGTAGAGTGGATCGTACCCGAGTAATCTCGAACTTAACGTCATGCTCTGACGAATATTCAGCAGATTGTGACGTACACGAATAAATTTTAAGCAGGGAGATTGAGTTCAACCGATCTGCCCTCAATATAATAATTAGACAATTTAAGAATCTATAGGACGTAGGTGTTCAGTGCGCTCACTGTACCCACAGCCTTCAATAAATGGAGAAAGTAATGGCGACTCATTTTGATTACATCTGTATCGGCGGCGGTTCAGGCGGCATCGCATCAGCAAACCGCGCAGCAATGCACGGTGCAAAGGTTGCACTTATCGAAGCTCAAGACCTTGGTGGTACTTGTGTAAACGTTGGTTGTGTTCCTAAAAAGGTAATGTGGCACGGCGCTCAAGTTGCTGAAGCTATCAACCTATACTCTGAAGATTACGGCTTCGACGTTGACGTAAAAGGCTTCAACTGGAGCAAATTAGTGGAAAACCGCCAAGCGTACATTGGTCGTATCCACCAATCTTACGATCGCGTTCTTGGTAACAACAAAGTAAACGTAATCAAAGGCTTTGCTAAGTTCGTTGACGAGAAGACTGTTGAAGTTAACGGTGAACACTACACAGCTGACCACATCCTGATCGCAGTTGGTGGTCGTCCAACCATTCCAAACATCCCAGGCGCAGAATACGGCATCGATTCAAATGGCTTCTTCGACCTAATGGAGCAACCTAAACGTGTTGCTGTTATCGGTGCAGGCTACATCGCAGTAGAAATCGCAGGCGTACTAAGCGCACTTGGCACAGAAACACACCTGTTCTGTCGTAAAGAGTCACCACTTCGTAGCTTCGACCCAATGATCATCGAGACATTGGTTGAAGTAATGGAAGCGGAAGGCCCAACACTGCATACACACTCTGTTCCAAAAGAAGTAGTAAAAGAAGCAGACGGCACATTGACTCTGCACCTAGAGAACGGCAACACTCAAAACGTTGACCACCTAATCTGGGCTATCGGTCGCCACCCAGCAACTGACGCTATCAACCTAGCATCAACTGGCGTTGCAACGAACGACCGTGGCTACATCAAAGTAGACGAGTTCCAAGCAACCAACGTTCCTGGCATCTACTGTGTTGGTGACATCATGGAAGGTGGCATCGAGCTAACACCTGTTGCTGTTAAAGCAGGTCGTCAGCTTTCAGAGCGCCTATTCAACGGCCAAACCAACGCGAAAATGGACTACAAGCTAGTGCCTACGGTTGTATTCAGCCACCCACCTATCGGCACAATTGGTCTAACGACTCAAGAAGCTGAAGAGCAATACGGCAAAGACAACATCAAGGTTTACACGTCGGGCTTCACGGCAATGTACACAGCAGTAACCAAGCACCGTCAACCTTGTAAGATGAAGCTAGTATGTGCTGGCGAAGAAGAGACTGTAGTTGGCCTACACGGCATCGGCTTCACGGTTGATGAAATGATTCAAGGCTTCGGCGTTGCAATGAAGATGGGCGCAACCAAAGCAGACTTCGACTCTGTTGTGGCAATTCACCCAACGGGCAGCGAAGAATTTGTGACCATGCGTTAATCGCAGATCATAAGATTAAAGATAGAAGCAGGCTTAAGCCTGCTTTTTATTAACCAGATTGAACAAAAAAAGAACGCACAAAGCACTGATATATAAAAAATTATAAAAGATTGTCAAATCTCAGCAAAATCTATAGCTCGTACTTATAGAATCCCGTTCATAATAATTCTTGAACAAGCGACAATGTCAGTAGCCAACACCCATATAACCGATCTTTTTTATCAATTATTGGACCTATCTGAGGCAGAAAAAACAAAATACCTAAAAGAATTAAAATCACACCAAGTCGAACTGTATAACAAGATTTATCCCCTTCTCTGCTCGTCAGATCTAGAGCCTCTTACACACATCTTTGGTGTAAGCGCACTTCAAGCTACCGACAAAAAAGCTAACTTCTCTGATACATACATTGATAAATACCACCTATCTTACGAAATAGGTCGTGGCGGTATTGGTATTGTCTATGCTGCTACTCGAGTGGATAAGACATTCCATCAAGATCTTGCCATAAAACTCATTCAACCCGCTTTATCTCACCTCATAGATAAAGAGTATCTGTTTCAAGAAGCACAAGCGCTTGCGACGTTGAATCACCCATATATAACCAAGGTGATCGATGGAGGGACACATGAAGGGTCTGTCTACATCGTTATGGAACATATTAAAGGTTGCACGTTGAACGAGTACCTTGCGACCTACAACCTGAGTTCCCCAAAAAAGCTCAATCTATTTTTAAAGGTGTGTGCGGCTATCTCACATGCCCATAGGCACCAAGTGCTGCATACCGACTTAAAGCCAGAAAATATATTAATCGATTGTGAGGGGAACCCAAAGATACTCGACTTTAATTTAATGAGAGGAATCAGTGACCAGTTATCAACTCACCCACTCACAATCAATGCCTACAGTCATGACTACGCTAGTCCAGAGCAAATCAGCGGAAGCCCTCCCACAGTCCAATGCGATATTTACGCTCTAGGAAAGATCTTAAACTTCATGTTTCCTAAACTACCGATAAGCCAGGGGGATCTAAACTGCATAATTCAAAAAGCGACACGACGCCACGCCTTACTACGCTATTCGAGCACCAATGAACTCTACAACGACATTACGCAGCTAATCGCTTGTCGTCCAATCTCCGCATATCAAGACCAACCATTTTATTCCGCTCTGAAGCTATGCCAACGCAGTCCAATTCAATGTGCCTTATCTACTGTGCTCATTTGGTGTGGTGTAGGTTTCTACACGCCTTTGATCAAAAAAAACCAACAACTTCAGATAGAAAAGCGCGCTTCAGAAAGAGTCACAAGGCAATTTGTCCGAACGCTTTCTCAAATAAAAGAGAGCCCTAAGTCGAAAGCATCGATCAATACAGTACTAAAACATACCCATAAAGCGGTTTTAGGCGATCCTGGTATACCAACAAAAACAAAGATGAAACTGTTACGAATAATTGCCCCACAAACAACTAGGACAAAATCAACAAAAGGAAACTGCTAACCATGAGTAACCAACTGACTGATATGGAGTCGATCATCAGAGATTGGAAAGCGGGGCATAAATGGGCAGAACAGAAACTCTATCGCTTCGCTTACGCCCACCTCTACGATCTCGCTCAAAAAGAGAGAAAGAGGAGCACAATCAAGCATGAGCAAAACTGTTGGGTGTCTTGGAATAACATCAACAACACAACGGCGTTAGTTCACGATGCTTACCTAAAGCTCTCTTTTGCTGATACTCAATCAATAAAAGACACTCGTGATTTTCTGTTAATGGCAGCAAAAATCATGCGACAAATACTCATCGATAACGCTCGACGTCAACAAGCACAGAAACGCCAACTCCCCACAAAAGTTCCTCCTCAAGAAGAAAGGCATTTCGAGCAGCTAATCATTATGGATAAGGCTGTTGACCACTTTACTTTAAATTACCCAAGGCAATCACAAGCATTCAAACTGAAATACCTTATGGGGCTTCAAACTCAAGAAATTAGCCAGCTACTAGCTTGTAGCGACAGCCTAATTGAAAAGGATTTAAAGTTCTCTCGCTGTTGGTTAACGAGGAAAGTAAACACGCAGCACAACCCAATTTATTGAAAATAATTTACGGTATTTCACTCAAATTTCGTGCCTTGTAACAGGGGCACAGTTCAAACTAAGCTCTTGTAAGTCAAAGTGATATTATGAAAAACCTGACATCTGTCGGCTTTTTGTGTTTTTTACCGTATGGTTTGAATATTTATTAACCGAACAGCATTTCACACACTTAACTTGGAATGAATATCACACTACAATCGCGCACTATAAAATCACACGCATAAAAATAACAAATAATTCTATTACATAAAGGATGTACGAGTAATGAAAAAAGTGAGTATTCTCGCAGCAGCGATTGCAGTGGCTTTAACAGGTTGTGGTAGCGACAGTTCTAATTCAGGTGTCACAACACCGATAGAACCATCAACAACAACCAACAAATTTATCGATGCTGCTGTTGAAGGTATCTACTACAACACCAGTTCTGGCTTAAACGGTGTTACAAATAGCGAAGGCGAATTTACCGCTAAAACTAACGACACTGTGACCTTCTTCATTGGTGGTGAAAACGGCTTAAAAGTAGGCGCAGCATCAAATCGTGATGTACTGACTCCATTTGAAGCGGCAGGTAAATACGCTCGCGCACTTAACCTAGCAATTTTACTTCAATCTCTGGATAACCAGTTTGGTAACACTTCAGATGAAATACTGACAATTCCAGATGTGCTGCGTGCTCCTGATGCAGCTACGTTAGCGAAGATGAAAGATCTAAGTCTTGATGACCGTGCAAGCGTGATTGCTTTCCTAGATGCGATGGGCGTAGAAGCTGCAAATATCACTTCAGAAAGCGATGCTCTAACGCATATGCAGTCTGCGTTTGGCTCAATGGAACGCGGTGATGACTCTGCAAACCCATTTATCACTGCTGGTAAATTCGTTCGTTACATTGATGTAACCCAGAATTCAGACCAATTCACCTACGTCCACGCTGACAAGCTAATGGAAGAGGAAATGTTCAAGCGTACTCGCGGCATGACCGAGATGACGTTCAAAGTGAACTCTGCGGACTCAGTAACGATGCTTACGGGATCTAACGACTATTCGTTATCAGAAAGCTTTGCTGAACAGTACCTAACATGTGTTTCTGATGCGACAAACCAATGGATCGAAGAAGAAGATACAGAAAGGAAAGGTTGTGATATTGATGGTGATAACCAAATAGACCATGAGAATGGCGACCTTACACCTGATACTGCATATGTTCTCGATGATGCTTTTGCCTACAAACTGCGAGACTTAGCAAAATCAACAACCGCTGACGAAGAGTTCACAGCCGCTGACATCGAAGGATGGAAGCCATTTGATGCACAAAAAGCATCAGACTTGAATCACTACACAGCAAACAATGTCTGGGATGACAAAGATGAAGACAGCAACACATCAAACTGGATTCGTGATACTACTTCTGGCTCTTTCGATCCTGTAACAGGCATTTATTCTGAGATCGTTAAGAAAGAAACTCTGGGTAGCAACGCTAGCAATAACCCATCTCGCGTAACAGAGCGTGTTGCGTACTACTACGAAATTCCAGCAAAAGATTCTGAACGTTACGTGGATTTCACAGGTACATGGCAAACGACAGAGTACTGTGACAATGGCGAAGTTGCCGTAAGTACCATGGTGTTCGGCACAACAAAAGTAACTACATCAGGTTTTGAGTGTGGCAGCGAAAACGGCGGCCAATCTTCACCAGAAGATATGGGGCAGTTTGATGCAACCTACGCGGAGTTAGGCGCTATCGATTACTGGTGGTTTGGTCAAACAGACCGAGCTTCAAAAGCAACACTAACAGAACTGAACACAGTAGTTCGTTTCTGCGACCAAGATGATTTTGACCCAGATTCAAGCATTCCTGAGGACAATACTTGTGATAGCGATAATGAGTACTTCGTAAAGTGGGAATACCAACCAGCTGGCACCAACTGGGATGAAGGCCTACTTATCCGTCGCAAGATGGATAACACAGGTAACACCGATGGTCGTGTTAGCATCATGCAGAAAATCAACTAATCACTGAATTAGTTTGATGACTTAATCAAAAACCAGAAGCCGTGCTTCTGGTTTTTTCATTCTTACTCCACATGAACCTTCAAACAACTATCAACGTAGATACCACAACAAAGACCTATCTAGAACAAAAATGGAGTTTGTTATGAATCTACTAATTGAATCATTCGAAGGCGGGATCTACTTGGCTTACCAAGTTATTGGCGAGCAAAAGCAATTAATCAAAGATGACCACCAGCATCCTATGAAGTTTTTGAGTGTTAACCAAGCTCGTGATCACTTTAGCGACCAAGGTGTCGCATCAGCAATGCTGGTTCATAACAGTGCTTACGACGAGATGTGCGGTGAGCATTGTGGTAGCACACAGCCTTTCGAGATTGATTTGAAGTGGAGTTAAATCAACCTCAAATCGATCGCGATAAAAATTGAAAGGCTTGCATCAATGCAAGCCTTTCTTATGGGAGTCACTTTCACTTTTAACCACTTAGATTAGCGCGATGTCCGTTTAAGTCTTCGTTTAATGTTCTGCTCTTTCACTACAAAGTCGAATAGCGGAGCAAACAGGTTGGCGAACAAGATAGCCAGCATAATGCCCTCTGGGTAGGCTGGATTAAGCACTCGAATACCGACTGTCATCACGCCGATCAAAATACCATAGGCCCACTTACTCTGATTAGTGAACGCCGCGGAAACCGGGTCTGTCGCCATAAAGAAAGTACCAAACGCGACACCACCTAACACGAAGTGCCAATAGAAAGGCATCGAAAACATCGAGTTAGTCTCTGACCCTATCCAATTCATCAAGCTAGATGTCACGACGAGACCAACAATCACACCGGCGACAATGCGCCAAGAAGCTATCTTCATCGCTATCAGAATCAACCCCGTCAGCATGATAAGCAGTGACGACACCTCACCCATCGAACCTGGAATATTACCGATAAAGGCATCCATCCAAGTGATCGCCTCACCAGTCATGTTGTTGATCAGTGACGAACTGCCACCTTCATACCATTGACTCAGCGGTGTCGCGCCTGAATAGCCGTCAGCGGCAACCCACACAAGCCCACCCGACATGTTGGCTGGATAGGCGAAATAGAGAAACGCGCGGCCTGCAAGGGCTGGATTCAAGAAGTTTCGTCCTGTACCACCGAACAGCTCTTTGGCGACAACGATACCAAAGGTGATACCTAAAGCGGCTTGCCAAAGCGGGATGGTTGGCGGGAGGATGAGTGCAAACAGCACAGAGCTAACAAAGAAGCCTTCATTAACTTCGTGCTTACGTACAACGGCAAACAACACCTCCCAAAAACCACCGACCACAAACACCGTGGCATAAACGGGTAGAAAATAGAGTGCACCAAGCAACATCTGACTTGCCCAGCCACTTGCCATCAATGACTGCGCATCACCAAATGCCCACGACAGACGCCAGCTGCTTTCAATAACAGAGGCAAGCTCATTTAATTGATAACTGGATGTGAGTGCCGAGACACTCTGGTGTCCGACGTTATACATCCCCCAGAACATCGCAGGAAAGGTCGCTAACCACACCAGAATCATGATGCGCTTTAGGTCAATGCTGTCACGAACATGGGTTATGCCGTGGTTTACGTTTCCGGGTGTATAGAATATTGTCGCGAAAGCTTCATACACTGGGTAGAGTTTTTCGTACTTACCTCCGGCTTCAAAGCGTGGAGCCACGTCTTCTAATCGTTTTTTTAAACTCATAATCTCAATCACCTTATTGCTTGAGTTATGGTTTTCTACGCATCAACCGCGCTATTTGAACAATTTTTAGCGACTTTTAATCAAATTCGTCTTGAAGAACGAGAGTCTATAAGTCAAACCTATGTTGAAAAAGAAGGGTGTATAAACAACAAAGCCCCAGCAATGGCTGAGGCTTATTTGGTATAACAACGGTCGTCGCTACTTAACGCACATCACGTTAAGCAGCGAAGAACCTTTCAATTGATTGACGTTACCGTTGGTAAACAGACCTTTCTTATCTGCGCCCCAATAAGGGAGATGCATTGGCCAGTTCTGTTTTTCCATAACCTTTGAGTTCAAGATGCTCTGCCATTGCTTTTCACTCATCAGCTTCATGTTGACCTGATTACACACCAATTCAGCGCTGTCATAGTCTAGGCGGCTCCAAGGCTTACCTTGCTCCATGTAGAACTGTTGTTGATGGTCTAAAAGGTAAGGAATCGCATATTGGCTACCCGCAACGTCTGCTTTCACGCGAATCTCGATCTCTAGATCATTGTCTGAACTCGCATTACCGCTTGGTAGCGTCTGAATAGCTGCCGCACTCGTTACCGCCGCCGCTTGCTTAGCAGCCACAGGTTTCGGGGCAGGCTTAGCTTCTACTTTTGCAGGAGCCTTAGGCTTAACCATTTTTGGCTCTGCTGGTTTTGCCACAATAGGCTGTGATGAAGTTTTCGACTTATCAACCATTCGAATAAAGGCTTCACCGTAACCAGGAACCTTACGTACCTGAGTTAGGTCTTTTCTCGCATCCGAGAAGGTAGAGTAAGGTCCGATTAAGCAACGGTAGTCTCCGCCTTCCGGCTTCATCCAAACATTGGTCGAGATCTTCTCATACAGAGGTTTTGCTCGGCTCAGTGACAAAGGCTTGTTCAGCAGGCCACATTGAACCCAAAACAGTTCGTTATCTGAATGACGTTTAGGCGCTTTACTGCCCCATACACCCTTGCCGATCGGACATGATTGCTCTAGCTGTGGTAATTGGTTGGTGCTTGCCTGAGTTGCATCACATAGAACCGACTCTGCATTCACTTGGCTCGATACCAAAAGAGATGCAGCGATAAGCCCCATACGATAATTTCTCGTCACAGCACGACATACAGCATTCATTGTCAATTTCATAACCACCACTTAAACCCTTGCGGGCTAATTATTACCGAATCTATGTCGATAAAACATGAATTCCATTTTAAGTATTATTGACACTATCAATGATACTAAGTTCCAGATCCATTAAGCAAAAAAAGAGCCGTAATTGCTTACGGCTCTTAATTTAGTGACTTTTTTTACTAAAAATCAAACCGGGCTATCACCCTTTATAAATTTTCGGGTTAAACACGTCGCGTAACCAGTCGCCTAATAGGTTAATAACGAGAACCAATGTTACCAAAAGCACACCTGGGAATGCTGTGATCCACCATGCTCCTGAGAAAATGTAGTTAAAACCAGTACTGATCAGGGCACCGAGTGACGGTTGGTCTACCGGAAGACCTAAACCTAGGAAAGAAAGTGCCGCTTCTGACATGATGGCATTTGCCACCTGTACCGTAGAGATAACCAAAATCGGTGATAAACAGTTAGGCAGAATATGACGGAACATGATTCGAGGCGCTCTAAAGCCCATCACACGTGCCGCTTCTACGTACTCTTTCTTCTTCTCTGCCAATACAGATGCACGAATCGTACGAGCATACTGCGGCCATTCAGCAATACCGATGATCACCACCAGCATAACAACCGCATATTGCGCGTAGAAGTCACTACCGAAACTCGCCTTAAAGATGGCCGAGACAATGATCGCAACCATCATGGTTGAGAACGAAAGCTGAACATCGGCAAAACGCATCAGGAAGCTATCAATACGACCACCGAAGTAACCTGCAGACAAGCCAATGATGATACCGAGAGTCAGCTGAAGACCTACCGCTAGGAAACCGATCGTCAATGACAGACGCGAGCCGTAAAGCATCGTAGATAAGATGTCACGACCTTGCTCATCAGTACCCAGTAGGAAGCGTTCTTCGCCGTCTTCCATCCAAGATGGTGGCAACTCAGAATCCATGATGTCGATAGACGTCACGTCATACGGGTCTGTTGGCGCTAGAATCGGTGCCGCTAATGCCATAACAAGGAAAGCTGCAAAGATAGCGAAGCTCACCATTGCCACTTTATCACGTAAGAAGTAGTACAGAATGTCTGACTGCTTGAATCGCTCCCAACGAGATGGAGCTGTTGTTGTGTGTTCCATGGTTATGCTCCTTTCCCTGTAATGTTCACTGTTGGGTTAATGATGCCGTAAAGCAGGTCAACAATGGTGTTTGTTACTACGAAGATCAGGCCAACGAAAATAACGTATGCGGTAATCAGTGGAGTATCCACTCGGTTAATCGCTTCAAGGAATAGGAAGCCGGTCCCCGGCCACTGGAATACAGTTTCAGTCAGAATGGTGTATGCCACCATAGTACCGATTTGAACACCACCTACCGTTAGTACAGGTAGCATTGTGTTCTTCAAAGCGTGTTGGTAGTAAATCTTGTTCAGCGCGAGGCCTTTTGCTTTACCAAACTTGATGTACTCAGAGCTAAGAACCTCGAGCATTTCAGAACGTACTAGACGAATGAACAGCGGCAGCATGATAGATGCCAGAGCAATACTCGGCAGCACTAAGTGCGCAAGACCATCTAGCGTTAAGAAGCCAGACTCCCAACCAAACCAGTTTGCGGTATCACCACGTCCGAATGACGGCAGCCAACCGAGCTCAATAGAGAACACATACATCAGCATGATTGCGGTTAAGAAAACAGGTACCGAGATACCGATACTACTGCCCGCCATCACCAGTTTAGTGAAGAAGCTTTTTGGGTGTATTGCAGAATAAACGCCGAGTGGAATCGACAGACAAACAATGATCAGAGAAGCGCCAAACACAAGTTCAAGCGTCGCGACCAATTTGTCTAAGATTACGTCCACAGCAGGGCGTTTAAAGAAATATGAAGTACCAAGATCACCTTGTAGAGCTGCGCCCACAAAGCGAGTGTATTTTGTAATGAAGGGATCATTTAAGCCGAGTTCATCACGCAGCGCTTGACGCTCCGATTCTGAAACAGATTGACCGACTAACTCACGCAACGGGTCGCCCAGGTTATCCTGAATGGCAAACGCCACCAAACTGATCACAAACATCACTATCAGTGCCTGAAACAGGCGCTTGACCAGAAACGTAACCATTCCTTGCCCCTTATCTATCCATGACTATCTAATCGAAATCCGCGACTAGATAACAAAATTCAGTCTTAAAAAAGGTATTTAGCCAGACTGAAGGAAGACCAAATACCGAAACTTAAATCTATTTCTTAATAATTTGAGAGCCTGAAAAGCTTCAGGCTCTCAATTCTAGCAAGCTAGATTATTTTACAACTAGGTCGCCGAAGTAAGGCATAACCATTGGGTTTACTACGTCTGCTGCACCTACGTTAGACTTCGCGCCCCACGCTTCACTCTGCCAGTGTAGAGGTACGAATGCTGCGTCGTTGTAAAGTGTTGCTTCAACGCCTTTCAGCATTTCAGCACGCTTAACTGGGTCAGTTTCAGTGTTAGAAGCTTCTACAATCGCATCCATTTCTGGGTTTGAGTAACCAGAACAGTTGTATTGACCACGGCCAGTTTCTTCGTTACGAGTCATAGTTAGGAACTCGTTGAAGTTAGCTGAATCTTCTGTATCTGAGTGCCAGCCGATCATCATCATGTCTGCTGAACATAGGTCAAACTCAGGCCAGTACTGTGCTTTAGGCATAGTCTTAAGATCAACTTTGATACCAATCTTAGATAGCATTGCCGCAGACGCTTGCGCTACTTTCGCATCGTTCACGTAACGGTTGTTTGGTGCCATCATAGTTAGTGTAAAGCCATCTTCGTAGCCCGCTTCTTTCATCAGCTCTTTCGCTTTTTTCAGATCGTAACGAGGAACTAGGTCTTCGTTGTGACCCGCGTAGCCTGTTGGGCTTTGCTGACCAGCGGCTGTTGCGAAGCCTTTCATGATCTTCTTAACGATGCCTTCGTTGTTGATTGCGTGAACAATCGCCTGACGAACGCGAACATCTTTAAGAGCTTCGTTGCTGTTTTGGTTCATTTGGAACGTGATGATACGAGTACCAGGTAGCGTTACTAGATCGATGTTCTTAGCGTTTTTAACGCGCTTGTGATCGTTTGGTGCTACTGGGTGAATCATATCTACGTCACCAGAAAGAAGTGCTGCAACACGTGTTGCGTCTTCTTTGATTGGCACAAGTGTTAGCTTGTCTACGTTGCCTTCAGTTTCTGTATCCCAGTAATCGTTGAAACGTTCGAACGTTACTTTAACGCCCTGCTCACGCTGCGTTACGATGAACGGACCAGTACCTGAAACGTTAGTCGAAGCAAACGAGTTACCGTGCTTAACTAGCTCAGACTTGTCTTTACCTTCCGCTGTTTGGCCAGAGTAGAACTTGCTGTCCATAGGGAAGATGTACGTTGCTGTTTGTAGTACTAGTGGGTAAGCCGCTTTAGAAATAAGCTCAACTGTGTAGTCATCCACTTTTACCATTTTTTCGTATGGCGTGAAGATAGACTTAAAGTCTGGAGAAGCTTGTAGACGTTCAAAAGTCCACACAACATCATCAGCAGTCAGTTCGTTACCAGAGTGGAATTTCACACCTTTACGTAGGTTGAAGCGGAAAGTCGTTTCATCAACACGCTCCCAGCTCGATGCTAGGCGGCCTTCAAAATCCATCTCTTTTGTGAAACGTACTAGAGGGTCAAACACCATGTGAGACATTTGCAGTGTGCCACCAGACAGCTGCTCGTGCGGGTCAAGTGATACAGGGTCAGCTGCGTAGCCAACGGTAATATCTGCTGCTGCTGCACTAAAGCTTAGGCCAGCTGCCATTAAAGCTACTGCTAATTTGCTTTTCATGGTTTTCATTGCATAACTCCTTCATGCGGGAATCCAGATCCCTAGTTGTTGTATTTGCGTCTGTTTATTGTTTTTAGCAAGCTAAACTCCAGCCTGCTGATTTTTATACCGCGGCTTGTGCCACTGCTTTTTCTTCTCTTAAACCTGTAAATTCAGGCATTAAAGAAATTAGGTGTTTGCTGTATTCATGCTGAGGCGATTGGAATAGCTGCTCGGTTGGCGCAACTTCCAATAGCTCTCCCATTTGCATCACACCAACACGATCACACATTTGGCGAATAACCGGTAAATCGTGACTGATGAACAGCATGGTTAGGTTTAGCTCGTCTTGTAAGTCTTTTAATAGGTTGAGGATCTGAGCCTGTACCGACACATCCAGTGCCGACGTAGGTTCATCACAAATCAAAAGACGAGGGCGAGTTGCCAAGGCGCGAGCGATAGAAATACGCTGACGTTGGCCACCTGAGAATTCGTGTGGGTACTTAACCCCGGCCATTACGCCCAAACCAACGTGCTCTAGTAGATCGTTCACGATCTGACGAGTTTCATTCTCGTTACGCGTAAGTTTATGGAATCGGATAGGCTCAGCAATGATGTCGAATATCTTCATTCGAGGGTTCATTGATGTGTAAGGGTTTTGGAAAACCATCTGCATTTGGCGGCGCATTGGGCGACGTTCTTTTTCAGATTTAAGACCAGTAAGATCAACGCCTTCAAACGTTACCTTGCCTGAATTCGGTGCGTACAAGCCAGCAATCACACGAGCAATCGTTGATTTACCTGAACCTGATTCACCTACTAAACCAAACGTCTCACCTTCATGCACTTCAAAGCTCACGTTGTTGGATGCTTGAACGTACTCACGACGGCTCTCAAAGAAAGAATCTTTAGTGGTGAAGCGCAAGTTTACGTTTTCAACGTTCAACAGTGGACCTGTGTAATCACGGTGATCTTGGCTTTGACCTAACCAGTGGTTTTTCACATCCAGTGGTTCCATCTCTTGTGCTTCTTCGATGTAGCTAACAAGAGGGAAACGATCGAGTTTGCGGTCTGAACGAGGAACCGCAGAGATAAGACTGTGTGTGTATGGGTGTTCAGGAGTACCCAGAACTTTCGCTGTTGGGCCAAACTCAACTAAATCACCACGATACATAACGGCTACGCGGTCGGTAACATTTGATACAACGCCCATGTCGTGCGTGACCAACATACAACCTACGTTCTTCTTGATACATAGGTCGCGAATCAAACCCAAGATCTGGTCTTGGATAGAAACATCCAGTGCTGTTGTTGGTTCATCTGCGATGATTAGATCAGGTTCACCTGCCAATGCGATCGCGATAACCACACGCTGACGCATACCGCCAGAGAATTGGTGTGGGTACTGCTTTAAACGGTTTTCTGGTTGTGGGATACCCACTTGGTTCATCAAGTCTAATGAGCGCTGGTAGGCATCTTGATCCGAAACCTTCATGTTGGCATGAATCGTCTCTTTTAACTGCTGTTCTACTGTGAATAGAGGGTTAAGAGAAGTCATTGGGTCTTGGAAGATAAAACCAATCTTTGAGCCGCGAACAGAACGCATCTGTTCAGGAGATAAACCAGAGACTTTTTCGCCATCCAGAAATACCTCGCCGCTAGCAATGCGGCCAGGAGGGCTCAGCAAATCGATCACAGCATTACCTACTGTTGATTTACCTGCACCAGACTCGCCTACAACACCAACAATCTCACCACGTTCAATGTTGAACGAAAGTGATTTAACTGCGGCGTGAACTCCATGACGAGATGGGTATTCGATACGAAGATTTTTTACTTCTAAAAGTGACATTACCAGACCTCTACTGCTTTGGCAGCTTTCTGCCCTGTCTGCAAAATTGAATCCATTCTTACCAGAATATTGTTCTGATATTTTATACGGTTGACAATTTGGCAAATAATTCACAGAAAAGCAACAAAAATAGGATAAAAAGTCGACATTAAACGCTTAGCAAGCAAAAGTGCCACATAACTATTCACCAAAAGAGCATATAGTAAGAAAAATCAACATTATATTATCGGCAATAAATACTCACAAACTCCTTACCACTACTTACTTGTAGAGTTAAAGCCGTGCTTCAAAGCAGATCTCACTACCAGTCACTAAAAACAAATAATTATTCTAAAAAACAATTAACACTATAGAAACAAATGCTAATTTTGTTAATTTGAACAAATAAAACAACCAGATACACGTTAATTAACCATACATTTAACCATCTTTATTATTTTGGTAAATACAAAACAGATAAACAAAAGGCCTAATAAATCAGAGGAGTTTTTGAACGACCAAATGCGTAGAAAGCTGTCAAATTCAGGCCTTAGTGAGCAAATTTAGGGTTAGATTTCACTTTTCATAAAAGTCTTTAGACCAAACCCATTAATATGTCGAATTATTGAGCGTGTAATTTATATAAAATTAGATATAGATCTGCACATTTGATAAAGAAAGCAACTCCGTATCAGCACCATAATCAAGCAGATCGATATTAATCTGTCTTATATAAGAAGGGGGGAGACAGAGGCGACACCAGACAAAGTGCCGAAGCCGGTAAGATCTCAACATTCAAAATCGATAAAAACTAAAACGACAGATGTAAAAAAGCCCCAATCTTTCGACTGAGGCTTCTTAAGTGATCGGTGAAGAGGCATTCTTTGAACATCAGGCGAACCCCACTCTGTTCAAGTTATCTAAATTTCAGATGTAAAAAAAGCCCTAGTCTTTCGACTAGGGCTTCTTAAGGTGGTCGGTGAAGAGGGATTCGAACCCCCGACCCTCTGGTCCCAAACCAGATGCGCTACCAAGCTGCGCTATTCACC
>NZ_JALNTR010000007.1:0-196385 GCF_023161755.1 Vibrio sp. 1CM23M | reverse complement strand
CGGTAGCTAAGTTCGGAATCGATAACCGCTGAAAGCATCTAAGCGGGAAGCGAGCCTTGAGATGAGTTTTCCCTGGCGCTATAAGCGTCCTAAAGGGTTGTCGTAGACTACGACGTTGATAGGCAGGGTGTGTAAGTGCTGCGAGGCATTGAGCTAACCTGTACTAATTGCCCGTGAGGCTTAACCATACAACACCCAAGGGGTTTTGTGGACTCAAAGAAATACCAAACGCTTGAATGAGTTTGAAGAGAATTTAACAGCTTTCCGAATTTTAAAATTTGCTTGGCGACCATAGCATTGTGGACCCACCTGATTCCATGCCGAACTCAGAAGTGAAACACAATAGCGCCGATGGTAGTGTGGGGCTTCCCCATGTGAGAGTAGGACATCGCCAGGCTCCAAATTTATTTTCACTTTTTTGAAAAGTGAAGACAAAAAGTTTGAACACTTGTCAGCGACGACAAGTATTCCACTGCGGAGTGGTAGTTCAGTTGGTTAGAATACCGGCCTGTCACGCCGGGGGTCGCGGGTTCGAGTCCCGTCCACTCCGCCACTTATTCAGAGTTTCAGCTCTTTAAAACTGAAAATAGGGGTGTAGCTCCAATTGGCAGAGCAGCGGATTCCAAATCCGCGTGTTGGGAGTTCGAATCTCTCCACCCCTGCCATATTTAAGGCTCTAGCAGAAATGCTAGAGCCTTTTTGCTTTCTGTATCTAATATACGTCATTAGCAAAGCAGCGGACTCTCCGACTTACCAAAACAGCGTGTGTTGGGAGTCTAAACCTCCAACCTTTCCATATACTAAGCCTCAGCAGGAATGCTGGGGCTTTTTTGCATCTGTTGTTTCTACTAAGCAATGTTGGGATAACTAGGCGTTTTCGTAGCTCGCCAGCCCGATCTAATCTCCGGAGTGCCGGCTCAGTCCACCCCTGCCATATTCAAGGCTTTAGACAGCCTGTCCCAGCAGAAATGCTAGGGCCTTTTCCCCTTTCCTGTTTTATTGCTTTAACCCGTCTAATTTACTAACTACCGCCAATAATTTAAATACGATATGCACCTAATCCTAAATGGCGACTAATATAATGAGTAAGCGTCAGTAATTTGGGATTATTATGAGGTTCTTTTTTGCACTGGTTGTATTCTTTTGTTCATTTTCTCTATCAGCAACTTCGTGGGAAAAAGAGAGTCACCCTACTAAAAACTCATCCTCATCAATTGGAAGTTATGCTAATGGTTGTCTAGACGGCGCACAGGCTTTGCCGATTAATGGTTTGGGGTATCAGATCATTCGCCCTCAAAGAGAGCGCTACTATGGTCATACAGAAGCTATCAAGTTTATTGAGAGGCTAGGTGTCACGACCAGCGAGAAACTCAATACTAATTTATTGGTTGGTGATATTTCTCTTCCCAGAGGAGGACGCTTTTCTTCAGGTCATTCAAGTCATCAAACAGGGTTAGATATTGATATATGGCTAAGGTTAACCAGTAAGAGGTTGTCAGAGAACGAGTTAGCTGTGCCTAAACCTGTGAGCGTAGTGGATCTTACCAACTACAAATTGCGTCAATCGAATTGGACCGATGATCACTTTCAAGTTATTCGTTATGCGGCGAAAGATGAAAAAGTGGTGCGTATTTTTGTTCATCCAGTGATCAAGCAAACCCTTTGTGAACAAGAAGACTCTGACGCTAATGATAGAGCTTGGTTGGGAAAAATAAGACCTTGGTGGGGGCATCATTCCCACTTCCACGTCCGTTTAAAGTGTCCTGAAGGCAGTTCAAACTGCATAGCTCAAGCGAGCCCTCCTAAAGGTGATGGTTGTGGAGATGAACTTGCTAGTTGGGCTCCAAAGACTGTTCCAGTTCCACCTCCTAAAAAAGTAGCTAAAACTAAGAAAAAGAAAAAAGTTAAAGTGATGCCAAGTCAGTGTTTGGCCTTGATATCGAATAAGTAATCCTGTTCATCGAGGCTTTTTACAGTGGTACTGCCACTGGTTTTCTCGACTCTAAAACTGGAGAAACATCACACTTTTGTCTAGAGTTTATAAACACGAGATTAAGAACATCGTTTGATATTGATAAAACCAATAACGATATCAGCAAAGGCGATGACGAATTTGACAAGGTTTGGTCAGGGATTGAGTATTTTTGGGGTGAAAGATGCGGCTTATATGCAGTATACGAAATCAGAGTCTGATACCCGTCGATAGATAATTCAAGGATAAGACTATGACTATGATTTGTGCAAAGGAATTTTCAGAATGGTTAAGACATAGGTTTAACGCTGAAAGCTCGGGTATTTCTATTTCGAGAGATGACATTACCCAACTAACAGGCAGACAACGTTTAGATCCTAGTTTCGTAAATGATGTTCACTATGAATTGATGCAGTATGGAATGGCATTTGTGACCGATACCAGCAAGGAAAACTTTTATCTTGTTCCGATAGCTCAATCAATAAACTGGCGAGAACGACTCGAATATCAATTTGAAAAAGAGCTCTTCTGCAATATTTATCCAATCGGAAAATCAGGATGAAAAAAAGGTTCAACTTATGGTTAAGTTGAACCTTTCTTCTTTTAGGTCAAGCCTTGAATGATAACAAACTTCTCAAGTAGCTCGTCATCAGTTTCAATATGGTTTGGGTCAGTGATTATACATTTTGTAATTGGGCACACTGACTGACATGTTGGCTTTTCATAGTGACCTTTACACTCTGTACATAAATCTGGATCGATCTCGAAGATGCTGTCGCCCATAGTGATTGCACCATTTGGGCATTCAGGATCACACATATCGCAGTTTATGCACTTGTCAGTAATTAACAGAGCCATTATTTTCTTCTCAAGTAAGTCGCTTAAGTAAAAATTATTTGCCTGATGCGTTACGTGTATCTTGGCCTTCGCTCAAGTTACGCATCAGCAAGCCGTACTCTAGATCTAGATCTGCTGGTACAGGAATAAATACAAAGTGACCGTTACCTTTCGCATCGTCTACCGCTTCAGATTTACGATTTTCCATAACTTCCAGTTTGAAAACAACGTTACCTTTTGGTGTCATCATTTCTAAGCTATCGCCTACTAGGAACTTGTTCTTCACTTCTACTTCCGCTAGGTCGCCACGGCGCTTACCTGTGAACTCACCAACAAACTGTTGAGTGTCAGAGATAGAGTAACCGTACTCGTAGTTTTGGTAAGTATCGTGTGTATGGCGACGTAAGAAGCCTTCAGTGTAACCACGGTGAGCTAGGCTCTCTAGTGTGCCCATTAGGCTTTCATCGAATGGTTTGCCAGCCACTGCATCGTCAATAGCTTTACGGTAAACCTGAGCAGTACGTGCACAGTAGTAGAAAGACTTAGTACGACCTTCAATCTTCAGAGAGTGAACACCCATCTTAGTTAGGCGCTCAACGTGTTGGATTGCACGAAGGTCTTTTGAGTTCATGATGTAAGTACCATGCTCATCTTCAAACGCTGCCATTTTCTCTTCTGGCTTGTGTGATTCAGAAAGCAGAACCACTTCGTCTGTTGGTTTACCAAGACCTAGTGTGTTGTCTGGACGTTCATCTTGAACTTCAACTTCTTGAATAGCGACACCAGTTGGATTAGCTTCAACGATCTGACCATTTTCGTCTTCTTTCGCTGCCTCTGTTTTGTATTCCCAGCGGCAAGCGTTGGTGCAAGTACCTTGGTTTGGATCGCGCTTGTTCATGTAACCAGAAAGCAGACAACGGCCTGAGTAAGCCATGCAAAGTGCACCGTGAACAAAGATCTCTAGCTCTGTTTCTGGGCAGTGTTCGCGAATCTCTTCGATCTCTTCAAGCGATAGCTCGCGAGATAGGATCACACGCTCAACACCTTGAGTTGACCAGAACTTAACGGTCGCCCAGTTTACTGCGTTTGCTTGAACAGAAAGATGGATTGGCATTTCAGGGAATGCTTCACGAACCATCATGATAAGACCAGGATCTGACATGATAAGCGCGTCAGGGCCCATATCGACAACTGGTTTAAGGTCGCGAATGAATGTTTTTAATTTAGAGTTGTGTGGCTGAATGTTACATACAACATATAACTTTTTGCCTTGAGCATGAGCTTCATCGATACCGATTTGTAGGTTTTCGTGATTGAACTCGTTGTTACGAACACGAAGGCTGTAACGTGGCTGGCCTGCGTAAACTGCATCTGCGCCGTAGGCGAATGCGTAACGCATGTTCTTAAGGCTTCCTGCCGGTGATAATAGTTCAGGTACAAATGGTTTTTGTGTAGTCATTGCTTCGTTCTCTAATCTGATCTCAAGTCAGGTTGATACCACCAAGTGATATCAAAGGGGCGCAAATTTTACGCTAAAATGAGTTTGGTTGATAGCCCTAAAGATAGCAATGACATTAACAAGAGGGCAGAGAGGCAAATATAAGTGGGAACTTAGTGAGAAATAAGCTCAGACACCCTTAGCACCTGAGCTTATAGTTTGACTGATTAAGCGTTAGGTTGAGTTAACCCGCCTAATGATTCAAATAGATTTGGAAGGAAAACACTGAACTCACCACAAAGTAGAGAGAAGTCTGCATCAAAACGCGCAGCTTGATCTTCACGAGGAATATCGTCGTTTTCGTCTTTGAGCTCATCACTGAATTTTAGGCGTTTGATGCTGCCATCTTCTGCAAGAATGAATTCAATACGGTCTTGCCAGTTGATAAGAAGTTTCGTCACCATCTTGTTGGCTTCGATGTGGTTTTTAATCTCATCAGCTTCTAGTTCTTGTTTCTTAACTCGAACAATACCGCCGTCTTCTTGAATAGATTTTAGTTCTGCTTCATCAAGCATAGTGATGCCTTGAGGTGTATCACCTGATTTCACCCACTCCGTCAGTGTCGTTTCAATCGCTTGCTCTGGAATAGCTGGCACTACTGGCAGGCTACCCATTGTCTTACGTAGCAATGCTAATACATCTTCTGCTTTTTTGTAGCTGCTCGCATCAACCACAATGAAACCTTCTTTTGGCATGATCAGCGCGTAAGTGAAGTTGCTGCGGCTGAATGCGCGAGGAAGTAGATCAATGATGATGTCTTCTTTTAGGTTGTCTTTCTCTTTCTTTTTCAGAGGTGTACCAGACTCTGCCTCAAGCGTTTCTACTTTTGCGTTCAATGATTCTTTGATCACAGAAGCGGGTAGCATTTTCTCTTCTTTCTTTGCACAGATAAGAATGCGGTTTTCTGATACGTGCGTCATCATATCGCCATGTCTACCCATTGCGTGTACCCAACCAAACTTCTGTTTGTCTTGGCTACCACAAGGGGTAAAGCGGAATTCTTCAAGTTGTTTCTCTAGCTGATCTGCGTTGAAATCAATATCACGGTTGAAGCGATAGACTAGGCAATTTTTAAACCACATAAATTTTTCTCATACCTTTTTAGAAGTGCTTCATGATATGAGATCTAATTCGATTTGTCCCTAGCTCTGTATCAAAAGTTATAAAGTGAAATGTTTGAGACAGTTATATGAAAATTTGTTTTCAAAGGTCACAAAAGTGTCATAATTAACTCAGATAATGCAATGCGTTGATTAAATACAAAGGCTATTCAATTATGTCGAGAAGGATTCTGGTCGTTGAAGATGAAGCACCTATTCGTGAGATGCTGTGTTTCGTGCTTGAACAAAAAGGCTACCAAGCAGTAGAGGCTGAAGATTACGATACAGCGGTAAACAAGCTATGTGAACCTTTCCCAGATCTAGTATTACTAGATTGGATGCTACCTGGTGGTAGCGGGATAAACTTTATCAAGCACATGAAGCGTGAAGAGTTAACTCGCAACATCCCAGTGGTGATGCTAACGGCTCGTGGCGAAGAAGAAGATAAGGTTCGTGGTTTAGAAGTAGGCGCTGATGACTACATCACCAAGCCATTTTCACCAAAAGAGCTTGTCGCTCGCCTGAAAGCGGTTATTCGCCGTGTAACGCCTACCGCACTGGAAGACGTGATTGATGTGCAAGGTCTTAAGTTAGACCCTGTATCTCACCGCGTTACCGCAAGCGAAGGTCCGGTTGATATGGGACCAACAGAGTTCAAAATGTTGCACTTCTTTATGACACACCAAGAGCGTGTGTACAGCCGAGAGCAACTGCTGAATAACGTTTGGGGCACCAACGTTTACGTTGAAGACCGTACCGTTGACGTACATATTCGACGCCTGCGTAAAGCACTTGAATCTGCAGGTCACGACAAGCTAATCCAAACGGTTCGCGGCGCGGGCTACCGTTTTTCTACAAAGGCTTAGTGTGGCTTCGCTACCCAGTTTACGGAGTCCTGAATGGTTGAAAAGTTAACCTGGAAAAAGCTGGCTTGGGAGCTGGCTTTTTTTTACGCACCTTGGGTTTTAGTTGGATGGATATTCGGCTACCTACCTTGGTTACTGCTGGCTGCTACGGTATTGCAGCTTGGCTGGCATCTACACAATCAAATGCGTTTGTCCGCATGGTTGTGGGATGAGAAGCGTCTAACGCCACCATCAGGTTCTGGGAACTGGGAATCTTTGTTCAACGGTATTTATCGTATGCAGCAGAGACAGCGTCGCAAACGTAAAGAGCTGACCAACCTAATTCGCCGTTTCAGAAATGGTGCAGAATCCCTTCCCGATGCCGTTGTGGTATTTCGCGGTGAAGGCAATATCGTTTGGTGTAACAAGCTTGCTCAGTATTTACTTGGGTTTCGCTGGCCAGACGATTCAGGACAACCGATCTCTAACTTGATCCGCACGCCGGACTTCATCAAGTATCTTAATAAACAAGACTTTTCAGAACCGTTAGAGATGCCTTCGCCACTTAACGTGGAACGTATGCTTGAGCTTCGTATCGTGCCGTATACCGAGGGTGAACACCTGATGGTGGTACGTGATGTTACTCAGCTAAAGCAGCTAGAAGGCATGCGTCGTAACTTCTTTGCTAACGTTTCTCACGAGCTACGAACTCCAATGACCGTACTTCAGGGCTACCTTGAAATGACGGAAGATCCAGACATGGTCGTTGGCCCTATGTGGCCTAAGGCTCATGGTGTGATGACCGAGCAATTGAATCGCATGAACAGTCTGGTCAATCAGCTATTAACACTTTCAAAAATCGAAGCGGCGCCGATGCATGAGCTCGATGAAGTGGTGAACGTTCCGGCGATGCTTGAGGTTCTTGAGAAAGAAGCGGCCAGCCTAAGTGGTGATAGAGAGCATAAGCTTGAGTTTGATATCGATAAGAGCCTACGCGTTCTCGCTGATGAAGATCAGTTGAGAAGTGCGATATCGAATCTGGTTTACAACGCAGTGAAATACACACCACCGGGCGCGACGGTTAAAGTGCGTTGGTACCAGACCAGTCAAGGTGCATGTTTAGATGTGTCAGACACCGGAGACGGTATCGAGCCACAACACTTACATCGACTCACAGAGCGTTTCTATCGTGTAGATAAAGCACGCTCACGTGATACCGGTGGTAGTGGTCTTGGATTGGCGATTGTGAAACATGCGCTTAGTCACCATGACTCACATTTAGAAATTCAAAGTGAAGTAGGAGTCGGTAGTCGATTCCATTTCACATTACCAAATCGACTGACAGTGTCATGAGCTGTTTGACACGCAGGATGCGTTTGCCAATCAGCTCATTATTAGCGTTTGCTTTGGCCAACCCTGTTCATGCCGAACTGGGTGTCGACTCTCTTCCTGATTATTCTAAGGTTCCGGGCATTTCTGGGAGCTTATTATCGGTAGGTTCGGATACCTTAGCGGGCATGACGACGTTATGGGTGGAAGAGTTTAAATCTTACTACCCGAACGTTAACGCTCAAGTCCAAGCATCTGGTTCTTCTACTGCGCCTCCAGC
This sequence comes from Vibrio sp. 1CM23M, assembly GCF_023161755.1. Taxonomy (NCBI): domain Bacteria; kingdom Pseudomonadati; phylum Pseudomonadota; class Gammaproteobacteria; order Vibrionales; family Vibrionaceae; genus Vibrio; species Vibrio sp. 1CM23M. The sequence goes on along the minus strand of NZ_JALNTR010000007.1, from coordinate 188,524 downwards.
CTTAACCGAAGGTACTGCCCATCTAGGACCAATGAGTCGTCCGATGCGCTTGCGAGAAGTAGAGGCGTTTGAAAGAGAACATGGTTATAAACCGACAGCACTGCGAGTGGCGATCGATGCGATTGGACTTTTTGTGCACAGAGATAATCCTATTGAGGGGCTCAATTTCCGTCAGATTGATGGCATCTTTTCCGAGACATTACGCTGTGGTGCGACGAAACCGCTGAACGATTGGCAAGATCTAGGCGTCGACCAACCTTGGGCGAAACATCGATTCCAGCTGTTTGGGCGCAATTCCGTTTCGGGAACCTATGGCTATTTCAAACAAAACGCATTATGTGGTGGTGACTTTAAGAACCGAGTCAATGAGCAGCCAGGTTCTGCATCGGTTGTACAGTCGGTCGCATCATCAATCAGCGGCATAGGTTACTCAGGTATTGGTTATCGTGTCGCTGGCGTTAAGCTAATTCCTATTGCTGAGCATGGTTCTGATTATGTAGAGCCGACTCGAGCGAATATCTTGAGTGGTGATTACCCTCTATCACGCTTTCTTTATGTATACGTGAATAAACACCCAGATAAACCGCTTTCTCCCGTTGAGAGAGAGTTCCTCACTTTTGTGTTCTCAAAGCAAGGACAAGAACTTGTAGAGAAAGATGGCTATTTAGCAATACCGTCTGAGTTCGCAGAGCAAGAGTTGGCAAAAGTCGGGCTCTGATTGAGGCTACGATAAACTTAGATAAGAAACGTATGAACAGCTTGCGATGTCGCAGGCTGTTTTAATTTTGACTGTTCGTTATTTTAGCTTCAACGACCATCCTGCATTTTGCCAACGTTGTTGCTCTTCTCTGAGTTCACAATCAAGCAGTTGGTTTTGGGACAACCAATCGCTGTTAGATCCTTTCAATTCCCAGTTATCTTGTTGTTCAATCGTTAGAGTTACGTCTGGAGTTAGTGCTTGATTTCGCTGACGGTTGAGTAAGATAGCGAGTCTCAATATACGAATCAGCAGGGTGATTTGTTGTTGGGTAAACAGAGAAAGTTCCGGCAAATCTTGTAGCTTGAGCGATTTTCTTTGATAGCGAACCAATGTTGATATAAAACGCTGCTGCTCAGTATTGAAGCCTGGCATTGTCGTGTGCTTAAGCAGATAGGCCGAATGGCGGTGATAACCTTGGAATGCAATGCTTTGTCCTACCTCATGAAGCAACGCAGCCCAACCAAGCAGATCATACAGCTCATTAGTGACCGCAGTTGTCACTTGAGGTTGCACTTGTTTCAGCAATGCAAGGGCGAGCACTTTCACTTTCTCGCCATGAGTTACGTCTACATGGTATCGAGAAACGAGCGTTTCGGCAGTTCTTGTTCGAACATCAATATCTTTAAACCGATCCTCCATGTCATATAGAACGCCTTCTCTCAGGGCACCATCAGAAAAATGTAACTCCTTGATGTCTAGCGTATCCATGGCTGCTGAAAGAATGGTGACGCCTGCAGCAAACACAGGCTTTCTCTCATCACTTAAGCCTGAAAGATTTAAGGTGTTGGATGATGAAAACTCACATAAGTGATTCTTCAAATAAGACAGGCGTTGGGGCGTAATGAGACCGTCGGTGAACCCTAAGCCAATGAGTACCTCTTTTATTGATTTAGCAGTCCCTGATGAGCCAAAAGCGATTCCCCAAGGGGCTTTTGTGTATTCTTCAATCAATGGCATCAATAGACGAGTAGCTGAGGTATAAGCATCTGAGAAGTGTCGTGAAGTTAGTCCTTCGTCAGCAAAGAAACGTTGAGTGAAGTTGACGCATCCCATCGGTAAACTGCGCATAATTAGAGGAGTAAAGCCTTGTCCAGCAACGAGTTCGGTACTGCCACCACCGATATCAATAACCAACTTAGATTCAGAAGCGGTTTGAGTGTGCTCTACACCGTTATAGATTATTCGAGCTTCTTCTTGACCGGAAATGATCTCTATTGGAAAAGGAAACAGTGGTTTGGCTTGCTCTAAGAAGTCTTTAGCGTTTTTGGCTTTTCTTAGGGTATGAGTCGCAACAACTCTGACATCATCAAGCTCAAAATCCGCCAGTCGCTCTGCGAACACCTTGAGGCATTCTAGGCCTCGCTCGATAGCGCTTTCGGATAGGACGTTACGTTCATCCAATCCATCACCTAATCTGACTTTCTGTTTGTGTCTGCTGACTAATTGCAGGTGTTGATCGAATACTCGGGCAACCACCATGTGAAAGCTGTTCGAACCCAAGTCGATAGCGGCAATACATCGAGAATGTTTGTTATCAATTAGCGGCATGATTTCTTCTCTTGTTTGTACTTCTTGCGAGCAAGTTTCTCCATACGTTTAATATAGTGGTAAGTGGAGAGTTGTGACGTCGAGTAATCAAGTGGGTTTGCTGGTGGTTGTATGTAAGGGTTGCTCATCGCTTGGTCTAGCACTCGAGCTTTGTTGCTGTCATCGAAATGAAACTCGGTGATATCGATAATGGTTTGCTTGATCTTTGGATCTAAAATTGGAGCTGCAACTTCGATGCGGTGATCAAAGTTTCGTGTCATCCAGTCAGCGGAAGATATATAGACCTTCGGCTTTCCAGCGTTACCAAATATCATCACTCTCGGATGTTCGAGAAAACGGTCGACCACACTGACAATCTCAATATGGTCACTGATGTTGGGTATGCCAGGGACAAGAGAGCACATGCCGCGAATGACCATTCTCACTTTTACATTGGCTTGGCTAGCCTGATAAAGCTTTTCAATGATCTCTCGATCGACCAAATTGTTGAGTTTTAGAGTGATGTTCGCAGGCTTACCTTCTATCGCATTTTGTATTTCGTTATCTATCAACTGATACAGACGTTTTCTTGTATTCTTCGGTGACACAATCAGTTGTTTGAACTGGGACTTTTGATAAGGATTTTCAATGTACTTAAAGACTTGCCTCACCTCTTGAGTCAAATCTTCATTCGCAGTGAGCAGAGAAAAATCGGTATATACGCGCGCTGTCACTTCATGAAAGTTGCCAGTGCCAATATGGGCATAATGCTCGGTATGCTTGCCTTCTTTTCGTTTGATGAGCAGCAACTTGGAATGGATCTTCAAACTTGGGATGCCATGGATGACTTTTACACCCGCTTCTTGAAGTTTCTTGGTCCATTGAATGTTGGCTTGCTCATCAAAGCGTGCTTGCAGCTCGACAACCACAGTGACCTTTTTGCCATTGTGTGCTGCATCGATGATCGAGCTGAGGAGTTTTGAGCCTTCCGCAACACGGTAAACGTTTATTTTGATGGAGGTTACCTTCGGGTCAAAGGAAGCCTGCCTAACCAGTTCAGTGATGTGACTAAAGGTGTGATAAGGGTAATGGAGTAAAATGTCACGAGCTTTGATCGCTTCGAAATAGTTTGGGTAATTATTGAAATGCGCGCACTTAATCGCGGGTAGCGGGCGATTAATTAAATCACGTCGATTAAGGCTTGGGAACTCAGAGAAATGTTTGAAGTTATGATAACGCCCACCTGCGATGACACTGTCATAGTCAGACAGTTTAAGTCTGACTTGTAAGAAGTTGAGCATTTCAGTTGGCATTTCAGATTCATAGATCAGACGTATCGGCAGTGCTGTTAAGCGCTGTTCTAAACCTAATGACATCGATTCTAATAGGTTATTTTCATTGTCTTCTTGAAGATCATAATCGGCATCACGTGTCATTTTTATCGCAAAACAACGTAATGAGTCATACTCAAAGAAGCCTTTAAGCAAGTCACCCAAACAAAATCGAACTATATTATCTAACAAGATCAAAGTTGTACGCTGCGAACCCGAAGGTTCCGGTAGCTTAACAAATCGAGGGAGTGTCTCTGATGGGATTTCGAGTAAGACATATTGAGAAGATGCCTCACGCTCGATGTCGATGGCTAAGTAACTTTGTTCGTCTTTGAGAATGTTGAGCAACTGGCTATCTTCGTTCAAGAGAAGCGGCGTTAAGTGTGGCAGTACTTTTTTCTTAAAGTACTTTTTTATCCAGCTACTCTGTTCTTCGCTGATTTGCTGTTCGTTGACCAGAAAAATACGATTACGTGCCAATTCCAATAGCAAATCGTTATACAGTTCATGAAATTGAGCATCGAGCTTGCTCGCTTTACTCTGCATTTGAGTCAGCAAGGTTTTCGGTGAGTTGGAGGTTAGTTGTGGATCTTGAAGTAAGATCTTTCGCTTCACATCAGCAAATCGGACTTTGTAAAACTCATCGAGGTTTTTCGAGTAAATACCTAAAAAACGAACTCTTTCGATTAAGGGGACTGACCTATCTGCCGCTTCTTGGAGCACTCTTTCGTTGAAGGATAACCAGCTAAGTTCTTTTGTGACATAGTCTTTTTCCATCGAGATGAGAATCCTTGAGTACTGGCTATAGAGCTGAATACTTTAAATTAGAATGGCAAAATGCACAAAATCTATGATCTTACTTTAAGAAATATGGTTAACAAACTTGTTATTAGTTTCAGTTGTTTAACGTAACTTGTAATATAATTGTCATCTAACGTACATATTATGTCAGTAGCTAAAAAAAGGTAGATAAACAGATGGCTTCAGCCCAATTTTCATTGAAAGAGCGCGACAAAAAAAGATGGTTGAAAGATCGTCTCGTCCGTTTTTCGGTGACATGTGGCGCGGTCAGTGTTCTAGCGGCCCTAGTATTGATCTTTGTTTACTTGGCAATGGTCATTTTACCGGTATTTTCAGATACTGGTTTAGAGACCGACCAAGCCGTAAAGACCGTTGCCGTAGAAGAGCCTATCGTCTTATCGGTTGATGAATATGGTCAACATGCATTTACTATCGAAAAATCAGGTTTGGTACAGTTTTGGGACTTAGAGTCTCAAAATACACACTCTTACTTTGAGCGTGATGTTGTAGCCAACCCCATCGCCTTTTCTCGAAATACCCCATCTGAAAATTGGTTTGCCTTTGCCGACAGCGCAAGCAATCTTACTTTTTTCTATCCTGAGTATAGTGCGCCTGTGCTGAAAAAGGGCAGTGAAGCCGAACCTAAAATTGAGCAAATTACTCTCCCTGAACCGTTTTTAAATGATGAATCATCAAATGGGGCGACGATCGACAAATTCGCGTTCTCTAAAAATGGACGTGGGATTACGGTTGCCGCTCAGTTAAGTGACCAACGAGTCTTGGTTAAGTGGTATCAGAGTGACCTTACTGGTCAGTATGTTTTTCAGAAGAGTCAATGGCTATCGGATAAGCTGGGCTTGCAACAGCAACTGCTTGTCACACCTGATGGGCAAACTTTATACCTACGAGCACAATCGGATTTGGTTGTTTTGAAGCTATCAGATAACGGTTTTGATGTTCGTGAAGTGATTGATCTTAGCTTGAATGATGCGAAGCATTCGGTGAAAAGTATTGATTTATTGTCTGGTGCATACTCGTTGTTGGTTACGCATGAGGACGGACAGGTTTCTCAGTGGTTCGATGTACTCAAAGATGAAAAACGTAGCCTGACCCATATTCGAGACTTCCAACTTGCTGAACAAGTGCAATTTATTCTTCCTGATACTTATAGAAAGGGTTTTTATAGCTTCTATAAGAACGGCACATTACAAAGCCACTATACGACCAGTGAAAAGCTGTCGTTGTTTGAACGAGCTTTTGATAAATCACCACAACTGGCGGCTATGTCTGCTAATGAACTGCATCTGGCGACTTTGATTGATGGCACCATCAGTGTCGCTAAAGTCGACAATGAATACCCACAAATCTCATTCTCATCACTTTGGCAAAAGGTCTGGTATGAAAGTTACCCTGAGCCGCAATACGTTTGGCAATCAACGTCGGCTAACGATGACTTTGAAGAGAAATTCAGTTTAGTACCTATCACGTTCGGTACTATTAAAGCCGCTCTGTTTGCGATGATGTTTGCTGTGCCTGTTGCTGTGCTCGGAGCTATTTACACCGCTTACTTCATGTCTCCACGCATGCGAAGAGTGGTGAAGCCTTCTATAGAACTGATGGAAGCACTTCCGACCGTGATCATCGGATTCTTGGCCGGGCTTTGGTTTGCTCCAATCGTCGAGACGCATTTAACGGCTGTCTTCTCATTAATGGTGCTATTACCACTGAGCACACTGTTGACTGGACTTGTTTGGTTCTGTTTACCGAAGATAGTAACGGGGCGCTTCTCTAATGGTTGGCACGCGCTGATATTGATTCCGGTATTGGTGATTACAGTGGTTGCTGTGTTTGCTGGTGGAAGCAACATTGAAGCCTTATTGTTTGGTGGTGATATTCGTACCTTCTTGGCCAACTATGGCATCGACTTTGACCAACGTAATGCGCTGGTGGTTGGTTTTGCTATGGGCTTTGCGGTCATCCCAACGATTTTCACTATTGCGGAAGATGCTATTTTCTCTGTACCTAAACATTTGTCTGATGGCTCGTTAGCGTTGGGTGCGACGGCGTGGCAGACGCTTATTTATGTGGTGCTATTGACGGCGAGTCCAGGTATCTTTTCTGCGGTTATGATGGGCCTAGGGCGAGCGGTTGGTGAAACCATGATCGTCTTGATGGCGACCGGTAATACTCCAATTCTTGACTGGAATATTTTGGAAGGGATGAGAACCTTATCGGCAACGATTGCTGTTGAGCTACCAGAATCAGAAGTAGGCGGTTCTCATTTCCGCTTGCTGTTCTTGGCTGCACTCTTGCTGTTTATCTTTACATTCGCGGTGAACTCAGTTGCTGAGTGGGTTAGACAAAGACTGAGAGATAAATATCGTGCGCTGTAATTTTAAAGGTTTGCCTCAATGTGTATCAATGGCTTTTAGTGGCTTGACTAGCGTGTCTCGTGATCTTTGCAGCTCCTTGATTTCAGCACGCCAAGAGCAAGGTCGATCATGATGAATAAACTGAAGTCATTATTATCTTGGGTTAAATCGGGCTCTCCGTGGATCTGGCTAACGGGTGGGGCGGTGAGCATAAGTATGCTTTCTGTTCTTGGCCTAATGCTGCTGATTGGTTGGAAGGGCTTAACTTATTTTTGGCCCGCTCCCTTGTACCAATGGCAAGTTGATTCCAAAGACTTATCACTCGTGGTCGATCTTGACGAAACCGTATCAAAACAAGATGTATTGGTTGGTCAGTTATATGAACGAAAATACATCCCGATAGAGCAAGTTCCACAAGTCCATGATCTCTTGTCACCTCAAAATTTGTCGACTGGGCTAATACAGCGCTTAAGCATTAAAGTTGCCAACAGAGAGCTGTACCCTGCGGACTTTGTCTCCATACTGGATGTTAACTTACGTGAACCCACCACCCCGCTTGATTGGGTTGTGATTGAACGAAGTAGAGGTGGTTACTTCTTTGGTAAGCCAGTGGGTTTTAAAACCGCTTCTGGCACTTTTGATTCGAACATAGACCAAAAGCTCGAACAAGGCTTAGCGTTCGCTGATACATTACGTAAAGAAACGTCGCGTGTTGTGAACCAAGAAATTCGCAATATCAGCTGGCAACTGGAAAACCTGCGCTTAGAAAAGCGTAAGCTTGAACTCAATGAGTCAGTGAGCGAGGAATATCTTACAACCTATACTCAAACTAAACTGGAATTAAACCGCCAGTTGGATGAAGCCGAAGTTAAGCTTGAGCACCTTAGAACGCAGCTTAATGTCGAAAGCTTGCTGGTTGAGGATATGACAGGCGATCTGGTCGAGATCTCGCTCAGCCACATTCTGGATTATTGGTACCCGAATAATATGTCTTACCTAGAAAAGGTTGGGCATTGGGGTAAACAAGTTTGGAAGTTCTTATCAGAGAACCCTCGAGACTCAAACTCTGAAGGCGGTGTATTTCCTGCCATTTTCGGCACGGTACTGTTAGTTATTCTCATGTCGATCGTCGTGATGCCTCTTGGCGTGGTCGCTGCGATATATCTTCATGAGTACGCAAAAAATAACGCACTAACACGTTTGATTCGTATCGCTGTGATTAACTTGGCGGGTGTACCTTCAATCGTGTATGGCGTTTTTGGTTTAGGCTTCTTTGTCTATACCATTGGTGGCTCGATTGATACGTTGTTTTATGCAGAGCGATTACCTGCACCGACATTTGGTACGCCGGGTCTACTTTGGTCAGCACTAACCTTAGCGGTCTTGACGCTTCCAGTCGTTATCGTAACCACTGAAGAGGGCTTAACGCGCATTCCTAGTGCAGTGAGGCACGGTTCATTAGCGCTTGGTGCGACTCAATTTGAGACGCTTTGGCGCATTGTTTTACCGATGGCAAGCCCAGCGATTATCACTGGTTTAATTTTGGCAATCGCGAGAGCCGCGGGGGAAGTTGCTCCACTCATGCTGGTGGGTGTTGTGAAATTAGCATCCAGCTTGCCAGTTGATGGTCAGTTCCCGTACCTACACTTAGACAGAAAGTTCATGCATTTAGGCTTTCATATCTATGATGTTGGTTTTCAAACCTCTAATATCGAAGCGGCACGACCTTTAGTGTATGCGACTTCATTTTTATTGGTTACGGTGATTGTTGGGTTGAATTTAACAGCCATCAATATCCGTAATAACTTGCGTGAAAAATACCGAACCTTAGGACAAGATTAGATGTTCTCGATTAATGAAACCTTGGGTTACCAAGCACCACTTGATGTTCACAACCTGAAGGATGAGCAAATTGCTATCTCGATTGAAGGGCTAAATCTTTACTATAAAGAGAGCCAAGCACTTGATGATATCTCGATGCAGATCCCGAAGGGGCAGGTGACGGCGTTTATCGGCCCTTCTGGCTGTGGTAAGTCGACTCTGCTGCGCTGCATTAATCGCATGAACGATCTTGTTGAAGGCTGTAAGGTTTCCGGCAAAGTGAAGCTTCATGGCAAGAATGTCTATCACCCTAAGGTAGATGTCGCGACCTTACGACGTCGTGTTGGTATGGTATTCCAGCGTCCCAACCCTTTTCCTAAATCTATCTATGAGAATGTGGTTTATGGCTTGAGGCTGCAAGGTGTTAGCAATAGCCGAGACCTTGATGATGCGGTTGAGCGCTCTCTGCGCGCTGCTGCATTATGGGATGAAGTGAAGGACCGTTTGCATGAGAACGCTTTTGGTTTATCTGGCGGTCAACAGCAGCGTTTGGTTATCGCTCGTGCGGTTGCTATTGAGCCTGAAGTGCTTTTGTTAGATGAGCCGACATCGGCACTGGATCCTATTTCTACTTTGACGATTGAAGAGCTGATCAACGATCTCAAAACCCAATACACAGTGGTGATTGTTACCCACAACATGCAACAAGCCGCACGCGTAAGTGACCATACTGCCTTTATTCATATGGGAAAATTGATCGAGTACTCAGATACGGACTCAATTTTTACGTCTCCATTGAAAAACCAGACGGAAGACTACATTACTGGTAGATATGGCTAACCTCTCCAAAGGTGTCATCTAGAGCTAAGTCACTCTACAAAAATGGCTTTCTTCATTTCTTTCAAGGAGCAAGTATGCATTTCGGTCGCCACATTTCAGGGCAATTTAATGTCGAGTTAGAATCGATCCGTACTCATGTATTGACCATGGGCGGGTTAGTGGAGCAGCAACTCTCGTTTGCAATGCAGGCGCTTCATAAAGACGATGTTGAACTGGCCAAAAAAGTGATTCGTGATGACCACAAAGTGAATGCGATGGAAGTGTCGATTGATGAGGCGTGTACTCGAATCATTGCAAAGCGTCAGCCAACAGCGAAAGATCTGCGTTTGATTATGGCGATCATCAAAACGATTACCGATCTGGAACGTATTGGCGATGTTGCTTCTAAAATTGCGCAAGGTGCTATTGAGATCCCTTCGACCAAAGAGCAGAAATTCCATGTTTCGTTAGAGCCTCTTTGCCGTCAGGCAATCACCATGCTTCACCAAGTATTAGATGCTTTTGCTCGTATGGATGTCGATGCTGCGGCAGAAGTTCACAAGCTTGATGATAAGTTGGATGCGGAGTACGAGGCCGTTATTCGTCAGTTAATGACCTATATGATGGAAGATCCTAAGAACATTCCTAATATTTTGCAGGTGATGTGGTCAGCGCGTGCGATCGAGCGAGTCGGAGACCGTTGCCAGAATATCTGCGAATACATTATTTACTTTGTGAAAGGTAAAGATGTACGTCACCTAGGCGATCAAAGCCTTGATGACGCACTAAAATAGCGTTTATCTTTAGAAGCTAATAATGGCACCAAGATTGAAATTGACCGTTGTGTCGTAAGGCACAAAGGTTTTGTTGTGATCAAAAATATTCATATCAACACCAGCACGTAATCCAAGCATTGGTGTCGCTTGGTAAACGTAGGCACCACCGAGGCTTATACCATGTGTTGTTTTCTCTTCTACTTCGCCTGAGCGCGTTTTTGTACCGTCATAACTTGCCACACCAATCTCAGCCTGAAAGCCGTGGATTTGGTTTCTTCCAAACATGTTTTGGATACCAACACGATACGCATCAACCGTTTCGTCATATCGATCGCTGTCATACCAAAGGTGAGAATAGCTAAAATAGACGGCACCTAAATTTGCCACATCAGTGATGCCCGCCTGCACTCCGAAGCCATGATAAGAGCCAATTTTTAGTTCCGGGGATAAATGAAGAGCACTTGCTGAAACGGAAGTAGAAAGGGTAGATAGTAAAAGCAGGGAAGTTTTTATCTTCATAAAAATACCTAAAGCAATTAGCCGTCCGTGGCTGCAATGAATTTTGATTCGAATTGTTCGAAAGTGGGTCAACTTTGATGAGGTGTTAGAAACCAGCAATTGACTGATCGCAAAAAGCCAGTTTAGACACTGGCTTGTTCAATCAATTAGAAGCGGTAACCGACAGTCCATGAGAATGTGTCGTAATCTACGTCATCGTAGCTCGCGAATTCAAAGCGCATGTCAGTGTATAGGTGTGGCCCGAACTCAGCTCGACCACCTAGGCCAACAACGAAACTGGTATCGTTGTATGACTCAGTCCACTTTTTGTCTAGGATGCTAATTGAATTATCTTCACTTTGACGAGCTAGGCCCAGAACACCATAAGGTTTCAAAGAGAAGCCATCTAATTCAAATTTATAACCGATATCAGCATCAACTTGGAATTTGTAACCATCGATCTCGGCTTTTATACCTTCAACGTTTTCGTCGTCACTATTCGTTGCGTAAGAAACGTTGATACCTACGATACGGTTAAATTCATAACCATATTCAAGTTTGATACCGTTACCCCAATCAACTGTGTCATCAGTTAGCCAATCGTCTACCTGAGTTTGGTTGTAACCGATACCCACACGGTGTTGGCTGTCAAAGTTGTTTGCAAAAACTGGAACAGAAAGTAGTGAAGCTGAAATTAGGCTAGTAAGTGCAATTTTCATATTAGTCTCTATTTAGGGTTAACTTAACTGCACGATCCTTCGTAGTTCAGTTTCCGTTTTGATAGGGCTAATATTAAACAGTGTTTTATTTTTCGGCTAAGTAGATATTAGTATCTCTATAATAAGTGTTACTTATTAATCTGAGTTGATAGTGCTTTTTGTATTAACTCAAATAACCAATTGGTAGTAGGGGAGTTTCTGTTTTTAGTATGTAAGTGGCAGTAAACAGGAATTTTGTGAGGCTCGCCATCTATCACAACATCAATTCCGCGTAGGGTTGGGTAATTATCCACGAGGAAAAGGTTCGAATGTGGCATGTACATATCTGTATGTTGAATGACATCAATGACTGCCATAATTAGCTCACTACGGAAGCCAACATTATGTTCAACGGAGAGATCCGTTAGGATATCTGATGCCAAACTATGGTTGTCGTTCCAGCCGGGTGTGACTAGTGAAGCGATATCGTACCCTGCCACATCATAAGGTGTAACGATTTCTTGCTTTAAAGGGTGGTCTTTTCTTACAAAAATACGCCCTGTCAGTTCAATTAACTTCTTCGTATAAACTTCTTTACTCGTTTTAGTGCCAAGGTAACTGATCCCCATCAACACCTCACCTTTCTGAATATCAGAAACAGAAGCATTGGTCCAAGAGAGTAATTCTAGATTCGCATTCGGAGCTTGCTCTCTTATCATCTTAAATAAAGAACCAGATAAACAAGATAGCACGATAGGTGATAGAGCTATTTTAAGTGTGTAATCGATCTCTTTCGGATCAAAAGCGTTCGATGTATTAATCGCGATAGATAGACCGTCCATGAACGGTTTGATTTGATTAGTGAGCTGCTCTGAAAATGCCGTAGGTTGTAAGCCTCCATGAACCTTTACAAAAAGGTCATCGTTGAAGTGGTGTCTTAGCTTTTGTAGGGCTTGGCTAACCGCCGGCTGAGAAACGAATAAACGCTCCGCAGCCTTTCTGGTGTTTTTTTCTTGATAAACAATCAAAAATGTTCGTAACAGGTTTAAATCAAGAGAGCTGAATAAGTCTTTAGCCATATCTATCCATGAAAGTTTTCTGCGCTATTAAATCTAATATACGTCAGTCAGTTAGATTAGTCAGCGAGGTTCTCTGGATTTGTGCTAGCGACTATTGCCCTAAGCGATTAGAGAGGCTCTTACATCGGATATCTTGTTAGCGTCGGTCACTGGGATCTGATAATCATCAATATCATCACTGCCCATTTGAGCACTCGAGTTGTTTTCCATTAGGCTCGGTCTTGTTGATTTACCTGAAAGGTGAAGAGCAGGTACTTGAGCGGTGTTTTGAATCATTTTAGCATTTGCAGCGTTAACGCCAGCCCCCGCCATGATATCAACTCGTCCATCGGCTTGTTTGACCATTGCTGCTAATACATCGATGCCTAGTTCAGCATTCACAGCAAGCCCTGATGTCAGGACTCTTTCGCATCCAAGTGAAATGATCTGCTCTAATGCTGCTTGGTAATCAGAGCTTTGATCGATGGCTCTGTGGAAGGTAATCCCAAGCTTTAACGAGTGCGCTTTATCAGCCAGTTGTTGCATCTTTGGCATATCAATACTTCCGTTCGGCGCTAACACACCAAGTACGACCCCATCCAATCCTGCATTTGCACAAGCTTCAATATCTTCAAGCATACAGAGCATATCGTCATCATCGAAAATAAAGTCGCCTTGTCTTGGGCGTATCATAGCGTAGACCGGAACGGACGAAATTATTGCCGCTTGCTTCATCATTCCGAAGCTTGGAGTTAATCCGCCAAGTGCTAAGGAAGAGCAAAGCTCAATTCGATTCGCGCCACCAGATAGTGCGTTATGAAGAGATTCTAAGTTATCGATACAGACTTCAATTTCGGTGTTCATCGTGTTTATCCGTTCAAAAAGATACTGATGAAATAATAGCAATCTAGATACGGACATGAATAGGCAGTGCTAGAGGGAAATAGGGGTAAAGTTTGGGTTTAGAGCTACCTCAATTATGTATCACAAGAGACAGCTTACGGTGAAGGCTAGTGAGAAAACAAAAAGCCCGAAGCGTTAACTTCGGGCTTTTAATAGGACTTTACTTCTTAACTGATTGGCGGTGCGCTTTGCGCTATTAGCTTATGCTTTATGTCTCTTTATAGAGAGTCTTCCAACCATTAACCCGCGTTGAGTTCGGGCTTAAGAGGTAATTACTTGCTTAGGTCGTCAGCGTGCTCAGATAGGAATGCTGCAACACCTTTTGGAGATGCGTCCATACCTGATTTACCTTCTTCCCATTGTGCAGGACAAACTTCACCGTTCTTCTCGTGGAAGTTTAGTGCGTCTACCATGCGTAGCATTTCGTCGATGTTACGACCTAGTGGAAGATCGTTAACTACTTGGTGACGTACAAGACCGTCAGCGTCGATTAGGAAAGAACCACGGAAAGCAACGCCTGCTTCTGGGTGCTCAACATCGTATGCTTTGCAGATCTCGTGCTTAACGTCAGCAATTAGAGGGTATTTAACTTGACCGATACCGCCATCAGCGATAGCAGTGTTACGCCATGCGTTGTGAGAGAATTGAGAATCGATAGAAACACCGATTACTTCAACGCCTTTAGCTTGGAAATCTTCAAGACGGTTGTCGAAAGCGATTAGCTCTGAAGGACAAACGAAAGTGAAGTCTAGTGGGTAGAAGAAAACTACAGCTTTCTTACCTTTAGTGAATTCTGCGAAGTTGAAGTTATCAACGATCTCACCGTTACCTAGAACAGCTGCTGCAGTAAAGTCAGGGGCTTGACGACCTACTAGTACCATTTTGGAATCTCCTAAAAAATTAGTTGGCCCAACACATCTTTGTTTGGGCTCCGTTTCTACGGGACAAACTATAGTACAATCGGTACTATAGAAAAAAGCGAATTAAATAGATTAAGTTAATCGAAAAAAGCGATAAGCTTATTCTTTGTCCTGTCCTTAGGTCGAATGACCTTTACGTAACTTATCCTACTCATATTACAAAGTAATTTCATGAATAAATGGCCAAGTCTTAAGCAACTTCACTATCTTGTTACTCTTCACGAAACTCGTCATTTCAGTGATGCCGCTGATCGCTGCTTCGTCAGTCAATCTACGTTAAGTAAAGGCATTCAAAACCTAGAAGAACTCATTGGTTGCCCGCTTTATGAGAAGAAAGATAAAAAGAGCCCGCTAGTTTTCACGCAAGCAGGTGAGCTGGTGGTCAAGCACGGTCGAGAGCTACTAGCGAAAGGGCAAGATCTGGTTGAACTTGGAAATCTATGTAACGGGGATGCGATGCAAGGACAATTGCGAGTTGGGTGTATCCCTACCATTGCTCCTTTTCTTTTGTGCGATTTGGTACAAGAAGCCAACCAGCGCTTTCCACAATTAAATTTGCTGTTACGTGAAGACACAACAACCAACCTATTGGCTGCGCTGCGTCATGGAGACTTAGATGTGCTGATTCTGGCTTTGCCAGTCGACATCGACAATATGGAGAGCCAAGTTGTTGGGCAAGATCCGTTTAGAATGGTGATCAGTCGTAATCAAGCTGATGGTATTCGTGTTCCGATTAAATACGATGATCTGCCAGACGAATCTGTATTTTTGCTGGAGAACGAACACTGTTTAACCGAGCATGCAGTATCGGCTTGTAAGTTAACGGATAAAGAGAAGATCAACCCGTTCACAGCGACGAGTCTTCACACATTAGTGCAAATGGTGGCCAATGGTTTAGGAACCACCTTTATTCCGCAAATGGCGATCGACCACGGTTTATTGGAAAACCAGAATCTTGTTGTGATCGACCCTCCTGGGCAACAGGCCTACCGAGATATTGGCCTTGTTTGGCGACCAAGCTCTTCGCGTCGTGAGACATTCCATCAATTAGCGGATGTGGTATCTGAGCTTCTGTAATAATCCGCTGCGACAACAATCCCTTTGAGCGGCTGAATTGGCCGCTCTTCTTTATATCACTTCCGAGCGTTACTCTACTTCCGCTTCTTCTGGCTCTACTTCTTCTTGCAGCTCCAGCAAATTGATCGCTATCGTGACGAAATCGCTGTCTGTAATTATGCCTACTAGTTCGTGGTTTTCTACGACAGGTAAACAGCCCACTTTGTGCTTCTGCATATAAATAGCCGATTCTTTTAATCCTGCACGCGGCTCTACCGACATAACACTTTTGTGCATGATGTCGTTGAGGGGAGTAGCAAGAGTAAAAGATTGAGCTTGTGGGATGTTTTGTAGGCTGGATTCTTGAGCGGCTAGAACGTCTCGTTGTGTGACGACACCAAGTAGTTGCCTGTCGGAATCAACGACCGGAATATGGCGGATATCAAGCGCTTCCATCATGTGCTTAGCATCGGCCAGTGAGTGTGAGCGCAATAGGGTATGAGGGTTGCGAGTCATCATATCTTCAACCTTGATCATACGAACCTCCTTCTTTTTTATTTGTTGCTATTACTATAGTTTTTTATCCAAAAAATAACTGAGATCTGACGCATTCTTGGGTGAGTTTTATGCAACTAATTCTTTAGTTTGAGGAGGTGAATCAGTCGCATTATTTTACGCCTCTTTACAATAATCCAGTGCTGTAAACCTTGCTATTGCGGCTCGTGTGCCTATACTAGCCCACTGCGAAATTTTTAGTCGTGTTTGCGATGTGTTTCTGGTAACGATTGACTTACCGTAACGATTATCCAGCAACTACGATTTATGATTCGTCAACGGCACAAATCTCATCAACTAAGACAAGACTAGACACATGCAAGTTTCAGATTTTCACTTTGACCTACCAGATGAACTCATTGCTCGCTACCCTCAAGAGGAGCGTACAGCAAGCCGCCTGCTTAAATTAGATGGCAACAGCGGTAACCTAGCTGATGGTTCGTTTAAAGACGTTTTAGACTTGGTTGAGCCAGGCGATCTTGTTGTTTTCAATAACACTCGAGTGATTCCAGCTCGTGTATTTGGTCGCAAGGCATCAGGCGGTAAGCTTGAAGTGCTGGTTGAACGCATGCTAGATGAGAAAAGCATTCTTGCGCATGTTCGTTGTTCTAAATCACCGAAGCCGGGCACCAAGTTGTTCCTTGGTGAGAACGATGAATATGAAGCTGAAATGGTGGCGCGTCACGATGCGTTATTTGAAATCCATTTCACATCCGATCAAAGCGTTTTAGAGATTCTTAACAGTGTGGGTCACATGCCACTGCCTCCTTACATCGATCGTCCTGATGAAGATGCAGATAAAGAGCGCTACCAGACGGTCTATAATGAGAAGCCGGGTGCGGTTGCAGCGCCAACAGCAGGCCTTCACTTTGATGACAAGCTAATGGCTGACATGAAAGAAAAAGGTGTTGAGTTTGCTTACGTGACGCTTCACGTTGGTGCTGGTACGTTCCAGCCAGTAAAAGTTGATAATATTAACGATCACCACATGCATGCTGAGTACGTTGAGGTGCCGCAAGAAGTGGTTGACGCCGTAGCTGCAGCAAAAGCTCGTGGCGGCCGTATTATTGCTGTTGGTACAACATCAGTACGCTCACTAGAAAGTGCAGCACAAGATGCATTGAAGACAGGCACCGAACTCGTTCCTTTCTTTGGTGATACAGAAATCTTTATCTTCCCTGGCTATGAATACCAGTTGGTGGATTGCTTGATTACCAATTTCCACTTACCAGAATCAACGTTGATTATGTTGGTGAGTGCATTTGCTGGTTACGATAATGTGATGGGCGCATACGATCACGCAGTGAAGAGCGAATACCGTTTCTTCAGCTACGGCGATGCTATGTTCATCAACAAGAAAACGAGCTAATTTAAGCTGGTTTAAGCGATACAAAAATTTACGGGTGCTAGCAGTAAGCTAGGAGTCGGGCAGGGTGTCTGTCTAATCTCTCGCAAGGAATACGCGACCGCTCCTCATAGAACCCACTAGGCTGAACTTTTGTTTGGCCTAAGGTTCTGAATTAACAGTCAGATTGTTTCTCTGGCATATTGGAGGCTTCGTGAAATTAAAATACGAACTTAAAAAAACTAATAGCGGCGCACGTCGTGGTCAACTTCAGTTTGAACGCGGTACCGTTGAAACCCCAGCATTCATGCCTGTAGGTACTTACGGTACTGTTAAAGGTATGACACCTGAAGAAGTAAAAGACACAGGTGCTGAAATCCTATTAGGTAACACATTCCACCTATGGCTACGTCCTGGTCAAGAAATCATGAAAATGCACGGTGACCTGCACGATTTCATGAACTGGCACGGTCCTATCCTGACTGATTCAGGCGGCTTCCAAGTATTCAGCCTAGGTGCAATGCGTAAAATCACTGAAGAGGGTGTTCATTTCCGTAACCCTGTAAACGGTGACAAGATCTTCATGGACGCTGAGAAGTCTATGGAAATCCAAAAAGATTTAGGTTCAGACATCGTAATGATCTTTGATGAGTGTACGCCTTACCCAGCGACACACAAAGAAGCAAAAGACTCAATGGAGATGTCTCTTCGTTGGGCTGAGCGTTCACGTAACCACTTCGACAAACTTGAAAACCCGAACTCACTGTTCGGTATCGTTCAAGGTGGCGTGTACGAAGACCTTCGTGATGTATCCGTTAAAGGTTTAACTGAAATTGGTTTTGACGGTTACGCAGTAGGCGGCCTAGCAGTAGGCGAACCAAAAGAAGATATGCACCGCATTCTTGAGCACACATGTCCTCAACTGCCAGAAGATAAGCCACGTTACCTAATGGGCGTAGGCAAACCTGAAGACTTGGTTGAAGGTGTTCGTCGCGGTATCGACATGTTTGACTGTGTAATGCCAACGCGAAATGCACGTAACGGCCACCTGTTTGTGACTGAAGGTGTGATCAAGATCCGTAATGCGAAGCATAAAACCGATACAACACCACTAGATTCAGAGTGTGACTGTTACACTTGTAAGAACTACAGCAAGTCGTACTTACACCATTTGGATCGTTGTAACGAAATCCTAGGTGCTCGACTGAACACGATTCATAATCTGCGTTTCTACCAACGAGTAATGTCAGACATTCGTCAGTCTATCGATGAAGATCGCTTTGAAGAGTTCGTTGCAGAGTTCTACGCAAGAATGGGGCGTGAAGTGCCACCACTAGGTAAAGAATCTTAGTATTTCTTTTTTGCGAGCCCTATCTCTCTTCCGAGTGATGGGGCTTGAAAATAAAGGGATGCGACCCAATTAGACAAACAATTACGAAAATATAATAGAGGATGTTTTAAATGTTTATTTCTCAAGCTCACGCAGCAGCAGAAGGTGCACCAGCAGGCGGCGGTTTCGAAATGCTTATCATGCTAGGTATGTTCGCTGTGATCTTCTACTTCATGATCTACCGTCCACAAGCTAAGCGTGTTAAAGAGCACAAGAACCTTATGTCTTCTATGGGCAAAGGCGATGAAGTTCTTACAAGCGGCGGCCTAATCGGCAAGATCACTAAGATTGCTGAAGACAGCGACTACGTTGCTATCGAACTGAACGCAAACAACGAAGTAGTTATCAAGAAAGACTTCGTTACAGCAGTGCTACCAAAAGGTACTCTGAAATCTCTATAAACAGCTAGAGGATCCTCGCTGTGCTAAACCGTTACCCGTTATGGAAGTATTTGATGGTGGTGTTTGCCATCGCTATCGCTGCGTTGTACGCACTTCCAAATATATACGGTGAAGATCCGGCAGTTCAAGTTACAGGGGCGCGCGGCGCCTCTGTAGATATGTCTACGCTGGATGCTGTCACCAATGCTCTTGAAGCAGAAAACCTTTCTACTAAATCCGTTGCTCTCGAAGACGGTTCCATTCTTGTTCGCTTTAACGACACAGATACGCAAATTAGTGCCCGTGATATCATCACAGAAGCACTAGGCGATGACGTTATCGTTGCTTTAAACCTAGCGGCTTCAACTCCTAATTGGCTTGAATCTATTGGTGCTGCACCAATGAAACTTGGTCTTGACCTACGTGGTGGTGTTCACTTCTTAATGGAAGTGGATATGGACGCTGCGATGGAAAAGCTGGTTGGCCAACAAGAAGAAGCATTCCGTAGTGAACTTCGTGAAGAGAAAATCCGTTACCGTGCGATTCGCCCATCTGGTAAAGATGCGGTTGAGGTGATTCTGCGTAACGAAGAGCAGCTTGCTGAAGCGAAATCGCTACTGCAATCTAAGCACCAAGATATGACGTTTGTAGATTCTGAATCTAACGGTCGTTTCTCTTTGGTTGCAAGCTTTACAGAGGCTCGTCTTCAAGAAATCCGTAACTACGCGGTTGAGCAAAATATTACCATTCTACGTAACCGTGTAAACGAACTTGGTGTTGCTGAACCTTTGGTTCAACGTCAAGGCTCTAGCCGTATCGTAGTGGAGTTGCCTGGTGTTCAAGACACGGCTCGCGCTAAAGAAATCCTTGGTGCTACCGCGACGCTTGAGTTCCGTGAAGTGGATAGCAGTGCTGACTTAGCCGCTGCCGCTTCTGGTCGTACCCCTGCGGGCAGCGAAATCAAGCAAGATCGTGATGGTCGTCCTGTGGTACTTAAGAAGCGCGTTATTCTAGGCGGTTCAAGTATTACTGATGCAAGCTCAAGTGTTGATGAATATGGTCGTCCTCAAGTTAACATCTCGCTAGACAGCGAAGGTGGTAGCAAGATGTCAGCGTTCTCTCGTCAGAATATCGGTAAGCTAATGGCAACGGTATTTGCAGAGTACAAAGACAGCGGTCGTAAAACACCGGAAGGTCGAGTTATCTTAAGTAAGCACGAAGAAGTAATTAACCAAGCGACAATTCAATCTGCGCTAGGCCGTAACTTCCGTATTACTGGTATCGACTCAACGGCTGAAGCTCATAACTTGGCACTTCTACTGCGTGCTGGTGCGTTGATTGCGCCTATCTCGATTGTAGAAGAACGTACCATTGGTCCATCTATGGGTCAGCAAAACATCGATATGGGTATCATGGCGATGGTTTGGGGTATGGCTGCTGTAATGCTGTTTACACTGCTTTACTACCGTAGCTTTGGTCTTATTGCGAACGTTGCACTAATGGCTAACTTGGTGTTGATTATCGGTGTTATGTCGATGATTCCGGGGGCTACCATGACCCTACCAGGTATTGCCGGTATCGTATTAACGGTCGGTATGGCGGTTGATGCGAACGTTCTGATCTTTGAGCGGATACGTGAAGAGCTTCGAGATGGACGTAGTCCACAACAAGCGATTCACCAAGGTTACGCGAACGCATTCAGTACAATCGCAGATGCCAACATCACCACACTACTAACAGCAATCATTCTATTTGCTGTGGGTACGGGGGCTATCAAAGGCTTCGCGGTAACGCTGTCTATCGGTATCTTGACTTCAATGTTTACAGCTATTGTCGGAACACGTTGTATCGTGAACCTGATGTATGGCGGCAAACGCGTTAAAAAACTGTCGATCTAAGGCTAGGAATTAATATGTTTCAGATTCTAAAAGCAGACAAAATGATCGACTTTATGCGTTGGTCAAAGGTTGCCTTTGTTTTTTCTATCTTGATGATTGGTACTGCTATCTTCACCCTAACAACGAAATCGTTGAACTGGGGTCTAGATTTTACTGGCGGTACTCTGATTGAAGTTGGTTTTGAACAACCGGCACACCTTCCTGATATTCGTAGTGCACTAGAAGCCGAAGGCTTTGGTGATGCAACGGTACAGAACTTCGGTTCAGCTCGTGATGTGATGGTTCGTTTACGTCCACGTGATGGCGTAGCGGGCGAAACGCTTGGCAACCAAATCCTTTCTGCTATTGAGAATGGTACTGGTGAGCAAGTTGAAATGCGTCGTATCGAGTTCGTTGGTCCTAACGTGGGTGACGAATTAACAGAAGCGGGTGGCCTTGCTATCCTTGTTTCTCTTATCTGTATCTTGATCTACGTATCAGTGCGATTCGAATGGCGTTTGGCTGCGGGTGCGGTATTAGCACTGGCGCACGACGTTATCATCACTCTGGGTGTGTTCTCTCTAATGCAAATTGAGGTCGACCTTACAATCGTAGCAGCCTTGCTAACGGTCGTCGGTTACTCCCTCAACGATACCATTGTTGTATTCGACCGTATTCGTGAGAACTTCCGTAAGATGCGTAAGGGTGAAGCACCTGAAGTACTGAACAGCTCAATCACACAAACATTGAGCCGTACATTGATCACTTCTGGTACCACGTTATTCGTAGTTATCGCACTGTTCGTTCAGGGCGGCGCTATGATCCACGGCTTCGCGACTGCACTTCTATTGGGTATTACGGTTGGTACTTACTCTTCTATCTACGTTGCATCTGCACTAGCTATGAAGTTGGGTATTACGCGTGAACACCTAATGCCACCACAAGTGGACAAAGAAGGTGAAGAGTTTGACGAGATGCCTTAGGCCTTGGCTTAATAAGTTTCGCTAAACCAAAAAAACCGCTAGTCAACTAGCGGTTTTTTTACGTCTGTATTCTAGGGAAGCTCAATACAATTTAGCGTTGAAGTCTGTTGAACTTCATTTCACTAAGAGACATCCTGATCGTATCTCGTATCTCGTATCTCGTATCTCGTATCTCGTATCTCGTATCTCTGAGCTCAAATCGCAGATACAAAAAAGCCTCGCTATATAGCGAGGCTTTGGAATTTCTATGCGCCCTTAAAACAGGGAGCGTTAACGTAAGTTCTGAATTACTTCAGCATACCTTCGTTAGCGTTCTCACGAACGTGCTTAAGAATAGACTTAACACCACGTGCGCTTGAAGCAACAACATTACCAGAAGTCATGTAATCAGTACCGCCAGCAAAGTCAGTCATGATAGCACCAGCTTCACGAGCGATTAGATCGCCAGCTGCTAGATCCCATGGCTTAAGGCCAAGTTCTAGGTAACCATCAACACGGCCAGCTGCTAGGTAACATAGGTCAAGAGCAGGAGAACCAGTACGACGGAAGTCAGCACAGTCGATGAATAGACCAGAGATGATCTTCATGAAAGATTCAGAGTGTTGTTTTTGCTTGAATGGGAAACCAGTCGCTAGAACAGTACCTTGAAGGTCTTTTAGTTGAGTAACACGCATACGAGCGTTGTTAAGTTGAGCGCCAGCGCCACGTTGAGCTGTGAATAGCTCGTTTAGCATTGGGTCATAAACACAAGCAACTTCTGTACGACCGTTCATGCGAACAGCGATAGATACAGAGAAGTGAGGGAAACCTTTTACAAAGTTGTTGGTGCCATCTAGTGGGTCAACGATCCATTGTACATCAGAGTCTTTACCTTCAGTCAGGCCTTTCTCTTCAGAAATAATGCTGTGCTCTGGGTAAGATGCTTTGATTGTCTCAATGATCATGTACTCAGCTTCTTGAGCAATGTTAGTAACGTAATCGTTGTTACCTTTTAGAGACGATTCGATCTTATCAGTTGTTTCTAGAGATTTAGCAATATGGTTGCCAGCTTTACGCGCAGCGCGTATCGCAATGTTTAGCATTGGATGCATATGGTTTTTCCCACAAGATGTTAAAGAACAATTTAAAGCGGCGGCGAGTATACCAAAGTTTCCGTAAAAGGGAAGTGGTTATTTTTTGAACTCTTGGTTTCACATTCCGTTAAGGGTCTGACCATTTTACTTTGCTATGTGTTAATATCTCGCGATTATTTTTAAAGTGGTGTCATATAGCATGTTAGACAATGTAAAAGTCGTTCTGGTTGGTACGTCTCATTCGGGAAATATCGGATCAGCAGCTCGCGCAATGAAAGTGATGGGTTTGAGTCAATTAGTTCTTGTAGACCCTCAATGTGAAGTTGACGAGCAGACCTTAGCACTGGCTGCGGGTGCAGGTGACATCGCAGAAAACGCGACCATCGTTTCTACATTAGACGAAGCCGTAAAAGACTGTGGTTTAGTGGTTGGTTCGAGTGCACGTTCACGTACGCTTGAATGGCCAATGCTTGAGCCTCGTGAGTGTGGACAAAAGTTTGCGATTGAAGGCCAAAAGCACCCAGTCGCATTAGTGTTCGGCCGTGAACGTACTGGCTTGACTAACGATGAGCTTCAGAAGTGCCACTTCCATGTATGTATCCCAGCTAACCCTGAATACAGCTCGCTAAACCTAGCAATGGCAGTGCAGACTCTGAGCTACGAAGTGCGTGTAGCTCACCTTGATATGGTCGCTAGCCAATATCAGCCACAGCAACAAGATGAATACCCTCGTCACGAAGAACTAGAAATGTTCTATGAGCACCTTGAAAAAGTGATCATTGATACCCAATTTATCTCTAAGGATAAGCCGGGTCAGGTGATGAATAAACTACGTCGTCTGTTCAGTCGAGCTCGTCCAGAGTTGCAAGAGATCAACACTCTACGCGGCATTTTGACTTCAATTGAGAAGAGCAAAAGCGACAAATAAAGCCCGCACAAACAATAAGGGTGAATACCCGACTAAAATAGTCAACTAAATACTTGACCAATTTAGTCGGGTATGGGAAGATTCCAACCACATAAACAATGTGGATACGGTGTGATATGAAACTTACATCTAAAGGAAGATATGCGGTAACAGCTATGCTCGATGTAGCACTGCATTCGCAAAAAAGCCCAGTTCCTCTGGCTGATATTTCAGAGCGACAAGGCATCTCGTTATCTTACTTAGAACAGCTATTTTCTAAGTTACGTAAAGCTGGCTTAGTTGCTAGTGTTCGTGGTCCTGGCGGTGGTTACCGTTTAGGTGCTGAAGCGAGCGACATCGCTGTCGGAACTGTAATTGCTGCAGTAGACGAATCAGTTGATGCAACTAAGTGTCACGGTCGAGCAGATTGCCAAGGTGGCAGTCGTTGTTTAACTCACACTTTATGGCGTGATTTAAGCTCCCGAATCAGCAGCTTCTTAAACGACATTACGCTCGGTGAGCTAATGAAAGATAACGAAGTTTTAGAGATTTCTGATCGTCAAGATATCGATCTTGCGGTTAATAATGGTTTTGCACATAAAAATACGAGCACTACAACGATTAGTGCAGCACCTCACGGTGTTAATGCCCGCTCTTAGCGGTCAGTTTTTACATTGGAGTAGAAAATGAAACTGCCTATTTACTTTGACTATTCAGCTACATGCCCAG
Source organism: Vibrio sp. 1CM23M (assembly GCF_023161755.1). NCBI lineage: Bacteria > Pseudomonadati > Pseudomonadota > Gammaproteobacteria > Vibrionales > Vibrionaceae > Vibrio > Vibrio sp. 1CM23M. The sequence goes on along the minus strand of NZ_JALNTR010000007.1, from coordinate 163,945 downwards.
TCGATCCACGTGTTGCTGAAAAAATGGTTCAGTGCATGACGATGGACGGTAACTTCGGTAACCCTGCATCTCGTTCACACCGTTACGGCTGGCAGGCAGAAGAATCAGTAGATAATGCTCGTGAGCAAATTGCCGATCTACTAAATGCAGACCCACGTGAGATTGTTTTTACGTCAGGTGCTACAGAGTCAGATAACCTTGCTATCAAAGGTGCAGCGCACTTTTACGAGAAGAAAGGTAAGCACGTAATCACGTGCAAAACAGAACACAAAGCGGTTCTTGATCCATGTCGCCAACTAGAGCGTGAAGGTTTTGAGGTTACATACCTTGAGCCAGAAGCTAACGGCATCATCGATCTAGACAAGCTACAAGCTGCAATGCGAGAAGATACTGTTCTAGTTTCTATCATGCACGTAAACAACGAGATTGGTGTAATCCAAGATATCTCTGCAATCGGCGAATTATGTCGTGCACGTAAGATCATCTTCCACGTTGATGCGGCGCAGTCTGCGGGTAAAATCCCACTAGACGTAAAAGAGATGAAAGTAGACCTTATCTCTATGTCTGCACACAAAGCATACGGCCCTAAAGGCATCGGCGCTTTGTACGTTCGTCGTAAGCCACGTATTCGCCTAGAAGCGCAAATGCACGGTGGCGGTCATGAACGTGGTTTCCGTTCTGGTACTCTTGCTACTCACCAAATCGTGGGTATGGGCGAAGCTTTTGCCATCGCTAAACAAGACATGCAGAAAGATTACGATCACGCACTAGCACTTCGTGAGCGCCTATTGAAAGGTGTTCAAGATCTAGAAGCGGTAACCGTAAACGGCGACCTAGACCAACGTGTACCACACAACCTAAACGTGAGCTTCGCTTTCGTTGAAGGTGAGTCTCTGCTTATGTCTCTAAAAGACCTAGCAGTATCATCAGGTTCTGCATGTACATCAGCAAGCCTAGAGCCTTCATACGTTCTACGTGCTCTTGGTCTGAACGATGAACTAGCACACAGCTCAGTACGTTTCTCATTCGGCCGTTTCACAACGGAAGAAGAAATCGACTACGCGATTGCACAAATTCGTGTAGCGGTAAACAAATTACGCGACATGTCTCCTCTATGGGATATGTATAAAGAAGGGATTGATTTGAACACTGTTGAGTGGGCTCATCACTAATCTCACGGAAATAGAGGATTCGAGGTAACTATCATGGCATATAGCGAAAAAGTAATTGATCACTACGAAAACCCACGTAACGTAGGTTCGTTTGATAAAGAAGACCCAAGTGTAGGTAGCGGCATGGTTGGCGCACCAGCTTGTGGTGACGTAATGAAACTGCAAATCAAGGTAACGCCAGAAGGCATTATCGAAGATGCAAAATTCAAAACTTACGGCTGCGGTAGCGCAATTGCTTCTAGCTCACTAGTAACTGAGTGGGTTAAAGGTAAAAGTATTGATGAAGCAGCAGCTATCAAAAACTCTGAAATAGCAGAAGAGCTAGAGTTGCCACCAGTGAAAGTGCACTGTTCAATTCTTGCTGAAGATGCAATCAAAGCAGCAGTTGCGGATTACAAAAAGAAGCGTTAATCGTTTCATTAAGTAATCACAAAAAATAAGCAATATTTGGGAGCATCCTTTGTGCTCCCCCTGAGTTCTCAATTTATATAAAACACAAGGTTGTAGTATGGCCATCACCATGACAGATACGGCAGCAAGCCGAGTTCAAGCTTTCCTAGATAACCGAGGTAAAGGTATCGGGTTGCGCTTAGCGGTAAAAACTACTGGCTGTTCGGGCATGGCGTATGTACTGGAATTCGTTGATGAGCTTAACGAAGAAGACGAAGTGTTTGAGCATTCAGGTGTTAAGGTCATCATTGATCCAAAGAGCCTAGTTTACCTAGACGGTACTGAGCTTGATTACGTAAAAGAAGGCCTAAACGAAGGTTTTGAATTCAACAACCCTAACGCGAAAGGCGAATGTGGTTGTGGTGAGAGCTTCAACGTATAAACGCTTCAATCGTTAAGCGTTTATAGTGAGCGAAGAATAAAATTAGGCTCTGATTGAAGAGCCTAAACTTAGGACCACCGTTACATGAATCATTTCGAATTATTTGGGCTACCACTTCAGTTTCAACTGGATGGTAGCCTTCTTTCTTCTCAGTTTAGAGATCTGCAACGCCAATTCCACCCTGATAAATTTGCCACTGCTTCTGAGCGTGATCGCCTGTTAGCCGTGCAAAAAGCTGCGCAAATCAATGATGCGTATCAGGTATTGAAGAATCCAATCAGCCGAGCTGAATACCTGTTAGTGCAACATGGTGAGGATATTCGTGGTGAGCAGCAGACTCTGCAAGATCCTATGTTCCTGATGGAGCAAATGGAATTGCGCGAAGAGCTTGAAGAGATCGCCGACAGTTCTGATCCTGAAGATGCTTTGTTTGCATTTGAAGGAAAGGTTAGCAAAATGTATAAACAACAATTAAGCGCTATCCAACAAGAACTAGACAGTGAGGCTTGGTTAGAAGCTGCAGACCGAGTAAGAAAGCTTAAGTTTATTGCAAAATTAAAGAATGAAATCGAGTTAGTTGAAGATCGTCTGATCGGCTAGTTCGTATAACAAGGACACATCCATGGCACTACTTCAGATTGCAGAACCAGGGCAAAGCGCCGCTCCTCACCAGCACAAGCTTGCTGTGGGTATTGATTTAGGTACAACAAACTCATTGGTTGCGGCAGTGCGCAGTGGTGAGGCGAGCACACTGGTTGATCAACAAGGTCGCAGTATTCTTCCTTCCGTTGTTCACTATACGTCAGAGTCGTACACGACTGGTGATGAAGCTCGTGCAAATGCACAGACTGATCCTAAAAATACCATTATCTCAGTTAAGCGACTGATCGGTCGTTCACTGTCAGATATTCAACAGCGATACCCATCTCTGCCATATCAATTTGAAGAAAGTGATAATGGTTTGCCTGTGATTCGCACAGAGCAAGGTAACAAGAACCCAATTCAAGTATCTGCAGACATTCTGCGAGCGCTAGGTCAACGTGCTGAGTCTACACTCGGTGGTGAGCTATCTGGTGCTGTGATTACCGTTCCTGCGTACTTCGATGATGCACAGCGTGCAGGTACCAAAGACGCGGCACAACTTGCTGGTCTCCACGTGTTACGTCTTCTTAATGAACCTACTGCCGCTGCGATTGCTTACGGCTTGGATTCAGGTAAAGAAGGGGTCATTGCTGTTTATGACTTAGGTGGTGGTACGTTTGATATCTCTATCTTACGCCTATCGAAAGGTGTCTTCGAAGTTTTAGCTACAGGCGGTGACTCAGCATTAGGTGGCGACGACTTTGACCATTTAGTTGCAGATCATTTCCAAGAGCAAATGGGCTTATCAGAGCTAACAGCAGAGCAGAACCGTATTCTTCTAGACGCCGCAACGGAAGCGAAGATTGGCTTATCTGAAGCGGAAAGCGTTGATGTTGACGTATTAGGTTGGTCTGGTTCATTAACTCGTGAAGAGTTTGAAGAGATCATCAAACCGCTCGTTAAGAAAACACTGCTTTCATGCCGTCGCGCACTAAAAGATGCGGAAGTAGACGCGGATGAAGTACTAGAAGTTGTGATGGTCGGCGGTTCAACTCGCACATTACTTGTACGTGAAATGGTCGGTGACTTCTTTGGTCGTACGCCACTAACCAGCATTAACCCTGATGAAGTTGTTGCGATTGGTGCATCAATTCAAGCGGATATCTTAGTCGGTAATAAGCCTGACTCAGAAATGCTACTACTTGACGTTATCCCTCTGTCTCTTGGTATTGAAACCATGGGTGGCTTGGTTGAAAAGATCATCCCTCGTAACACCACGATCCCAGTTGCTCGCGCACAAGAATTTACCACGTTCAAAGACGGTCAAACTGCAATGACAGTACACACCGTGCAAGGCGAGCGTGAGATGGTTGACGACTGTCGTTCACTGGCTCGATTTGCTTTGAAAGGCATCCCGCCGATGACTGCAGGTGCAGCTCATATTCGTGTTACTTACCAAGTGGATGCTGATGGCCTGCTATCGGTTACCGCAATGGAGAAGAGCACTGGCGTTCAAGCTGAAATCCAAGTTAAGCCTTCTTACGGTCTGAGCGACAACGAAGTGGCTAGCATGCTGAAAGATTCGATGACGTTTGCAAAAGAAGACATGCAAGCGCGTGCTCTGGCTGAGCAACGCGTAGAAGCGGATCGCGTTATCGAAGGCCTTATCGCTGCAATGCAAGCCGATGGTGACGAGCTACTTGATGAGCAAGGCAAACAACAACTTGTTCAAGCGATTGAAGCACTGATTGAAGTGCGTAATGGCGACAACGCTGATGCCATTGAGCTAGAAATTAAGAATACCGACAAAGCGAGCCAAGACTTTGCTTCTCGTCGTATGGATAAATCAATTCGTGCTGCACTGTCAGGTCAGTCAGTCGATAATATTTAATAGTTAGAGAATAGATAAACATGCCAAAGATTATTGTTTTACCTCACGAAGATCTATGTCCAGAAGGCGCTGTTTTAGAAGCAAAAACTGGTGAGACGGTTCTTGATGTTGCACTGAAGGCCGGTATTGGTATTGAACACGCATGTGAAAAATCGTGTGCATGTACAACATGTCACGTTGTGATTCGTGAAGGTTTTGATTCTTTAGAAGAGAGTGATGATCTAGAAGACGACATGCTAGATAAAGCATGGGGCTTAGAGATGGAATCTCGTCTTGGTTGCCAAGCTAAAGTGGCTGATACGGATCTTGTTGTAGAGATTCCAAAGTACACGTTGAACCTGGCTTCTGAAGACCACTAAGAACCAGTTCTCAATCATGGCTAATACAGCGATGACTGAGAGAGTTATTGCTTAGACAAGCATACTAAGAAAACTGGCCTAGAATATAGATCATAAAGGTGACAGAGCGTCGCTGATAAATATAAGGAAGTGTTATGAGCTTGAAGTGGATTGATTCGCGAGATATCGCAATTGAGCTATGTGATTTGTACCCTGATACTGATCCTAAAACGGTACGTTTTACCGATCTGCATCAATGGGTGCTAGACCTTGAAGAGTTCGACGACGAGCCTAACCACTCGAATGAGAAAATCTTAGAGGCTATTATTTTGTGCTGGATTGATGAGATGGATTAATCCTCTTGTCTGATGATTTGGTCGCGGGTTGGTATCAGTCCAATATAAAACGCAGCCAAGTTAACAATTCTTACTAAAAAAAGCGGACCTTATGGTCCGTTTTTTTATCAAAATGACATTTTCCTCCTACATAATGCTAACATCAGTGCGCTAATAAAAAATAATCAGAATCACACACTCAAAGTGGTTCATGACAAGGAGAAATCATGTCTACACAGATGTCAGTATTTTTAAGTCAAGAAGCTGCCCAGCCTCAGTGGGGAGCAAGAGCTATTTTATCGTTCTCAGAAGCGGGAGCGACAATTCACATTGGTGAAGGCCACGATCTAGGCGCAGTTCAACGTGCGGGTCGTACGCTTGACGGACAAGGTATCGCATTCGTTTCACTTCGTGGTGAAGGTTGGGATCTAGAAAGCGTTTGGGCTTTCTACCAAGGCTACCGTGGACCAAAGAAAAAGAATGCATTGGAATGGGATGCACTTTCAGAAGCCGATCAAACTGAGCTTGAAGCTCGTATTCGCGCAACTGACTGGACGCGTGACATTATCAATAAAACCGCTGAAGAAGTGGCACCTCGCCAACTTGCGACCATGGCTGCTGAATATATCAAGTCAGTGGCACCAGCGGGCACTGTTAAAGCGAAGATCGTTAAAGACAAGGATCTACTAACCGAAGGTTGGGAAGGTATCTACGCGGTCGGCCGTGGTTCTGAGCGTACATCAGCAATGCTGCAACTGGACTTCAACCCAACAGGCGACGAAAACGCACCTGTATTTGCTTGTTTAGTCGGTAAAGGTATTACGTTCGATTCGGGCGGTTATAGCATCAAACCAGGCCAATTCATGACAGCAATGAAAGCTGACATGGGGGGCGCAGCAACGATTACTGGTGGTTTAGGTCTTGCGATTGAACGTGGTCTGAACAAGCGTATCAAGCTTATCTTATGTTGTGCAGAGAACATGATCTCTGGTCGCGCATTGAAGCTTGGCGATATCATTACCTACAAAAATGGTAAGACAGTTGAGATCATGAACACCGATGCGGAAGGCCGCTTGGTGCTGGCTGATGGCCTAATGTACGCAAGTGCACAAAGCCCTGAGCTGATCATCGACTGTGCAACGCTAACAGGCGCGGCTAAAAACGCACTAGGTAACGACTACCACGCACTATTAAGCTTCGATGATGAGTTATCTCACCAAGCGCTAACTGCGGCAAACCAAGAGAAAGAAGGGCTATGGCCATTGCCTCTTGCTGATTTCCACCGTGGCATGTTGCCTTCAAACTTTGCTGATCTTTCAAACATCAGCACGGGCGATTACACACCGGGTGCAAGTACAGCAGCGGCATTCCTTTCTTACTTTGTAGATGACTACAAAAAAGGTTGGATTCATATGGATTGCGCGGGTACTTACCGTAAGTCAGCAAGTGACAAGTGGGCGGCAGGCGCAACGGGTATGGGCGTTCGCACACTGGCTCGTCTTCTTATCGACCAAGCAAAATAATAATAAGGATGAGCGGTATTTTGTGCCGCTCATTCATAAAGCTCAGATCGAAAGATCTCAGTAATTTCAGTATTTAATAACAAAAAAATGAAGTGAAGGAATCCCTATGGCTCTAGAAAGAACGTTCTCAATTGTTAAGCCGGATGCAGTTAAGCGTAACCTTGTTGGTGAAATCTACCACCGTATCGAAAAAGCAGGCCTAGAAATTATTGCTGCTAAGATGGTTCGTCTTACTGAAGAGCAAGCGAGTGGCTTCTACGCTGAACACGAAGGCAAAGAGTTCTTCCCTGCTCTTAAAGAGTTTATGACTTCTGGTCCTATCATGGTTCAAGTGCTTGAAGGCGAAAACGCTATCGCTCGTTACCGTGAACTTATGGGCAAAACAAACCCAGAAGAAGCGGCATGCGGTACTATCCGTGCTGACTACGCAATCAGCATGCGTTACAACTCAGTACACGGCAGCGACAGCCCTGAGTCTGCAGCTCGCGAAATCGAATTCTTCTTCCCAGAATCTGAAATTTGTCCACGCCCAGCTCAATAATCGGCACTGCAAATTATTCTAAAGGCTTCACCTCGGTGAGGCCTTTTTTGTAAGTGGATTTTACGCTCTCGATAATCAATTTAGTTGTCATTCTCGATAGCGACGAAGGAGCGTAATCGGGAACCTCTTTTTCTTATTGGAGATTCCAGATACTTCGTTCCTCAGTTCTGGAATGACGGGGAGCTTTGGAGCCACTATCTCGTGGTAAATATTACCGAGCAATTGGTGAGTATTTACGTCATTCCCGAAAGCGACGGAGGAGTGTAATCGGGAATCTTTTGTTTAAATTGGGTAATCTCAGGCCGATAAATATAATTGTTCAAATTTTAATCGCTTAAGTTTGAATGTCTTAATAAACACAGGGTTTTACAACGCTTGTTGAAGTTGCGTAAAGCCTGTACAATTCGCGCCCTTAATTATTGTTCCGTCATTGAGAGGCATCATGACCACAGCTAAAGTCAATCTACTCGATTTTGATCGTAAAGGTCTTCGTAAATTTTTCACAGAAGAACTGAATGAGAAAGCGTTTCGAGCAGAGCAAGTGATGAAGTGGATTTATCACTTCGGTGTCGATGACTTCGAACAAATGAACAACATCAACAAAAAGTTACGTGAGAAACTTCAACGTCGCTGTGAGATTGTTGCACCTGTTGTTTCTGAAGCTCAACACTCTTCAGATGGCACAATTAAATGGGCGATGAGCGTTGGCGACCAAGACGTTGAAACGGTATATATCCCAGATGGTGACCGTGCGACGCTATGTGTCTCTTCACAGGTTGGTTGTGCTCTTGAATGTAAGTTCTGTTCTACAGCTCAACAAGGCTTCAACCGTAACCTAAAAGTTTCAGAGATTGTTGGCCAAATCTGGCGTGCATCTCGCGAAATCGGCCTAGAAAAAGAAACCGGCCGTCGTCCAATTACTAACGTTGTAATGATGGGTATGGGCGAGCCTCTATTGAACATGAAGAACCTAATGCCATCATTAGAAATCATGCTTGATGATCTAGGTTTCGCACTGTCTAAGCGTCGTGTAACTGTATCAACTTCTGGTGTTGTTTCTGGTCTTGACCAAATGACAGACAACATCGATGTCGCATTGGCTATTTCTCTACATGCGCCAAACGATGCACTACGTAGCCAAATCATGCCGATCAACGATCGTTGGGATATCCAAGACTTCCTAGCATCTGTTCGTCGTTACATTGCATCTTCAAATGCTAACCGCGGTAAAGTAACGGTTGAGTACGTGCTTTTGGACCATGTGAATGATGATATGGACCACGCACGTGAACTTGCAGAGCTAATGAAAGAGACACCTTGTAAGATCAACTTAATTCCATTTAACCCTTACCCGGGTTCGCCTTATAAGAAGCCAAGTAACTCTCGTATTGATCGCTTCCAAAAAACGCTGATGGAATACAACTACACAGTAACGGTTCGTAAAACTCGTGGTGATGATATTGATGCCGCGTGTGGTCAGTTAGTCGGTGATGTGATTGATAGAACCAAACGTACCAAAATGATCAAAGCAGCCTCTGAAGCGAACTTGATTGCCGGTGGTGTGATTGAAGTAAAAGCGGTATAAAACGCGATTAGAACCTAAACAAGCCAGAAGTCTTACTTCTGGCTTGTTGCTTTTCTGGGGTACAGTTTTTGATTTTTTGGACTTCTTGCCCACGCTTTCTTACATTTTTCGTCAAATTTTGGACAAAACCATGAGCTGACGGTAAATTTTGTTTAAAGTGTTTTTGCCTTGTAATGGCATTAGCTTATGATTAACTAATCTTAAATTAATTTAAGTGCTCGCTTGCTACTGATCATCAATATGTCTATTTAGGTTGGCTACTTGATAAACTAGCTTCCTGAGAAGGTCATCCATAACAAATGAATGATGTTCGCCTTTAAGGGTTGATGATTTAGATAGCAGGAAAAATTCCACATAACGTGGGTTGTTAGATTGAGCTTAAACGACAATAAGAAAACGCTCTCCTCAACCTGCGATAATACTTTAGAAGTTCACTCTCTATGAACACAGAACAAGATACACAAGCGCAAGAAAACGTAGCTCCAGCTTTGGAAGCGGGAACGCTGCTTAAGAACAAACGAGAATCTCTTGGTTTAACGCAAAAGCAGATTTCTGATCGCTTGAAACTTCGCGTTACGCTGATCCAACAAATTGAAGAAAACCAATTCGAGTCAGATCAAGTGGCGACGTTTATGCGTGGCTACATTCGTTCATACGCGAAATACGTCAATCTTGACGAAAAAGTCGTATTGAGTGCGCTGCATCATGCCGGCGATGCTCAGCATCAAGAGCAAGAAATGTTGAGCTTTTCTCGTAAGACCAAAACCGAGAAGCACAACAGCCGTATTATGATCCTGACTTGGAGCATTTTTGCGGTCATTGCGGGTATCTCCTCACTTTGGTGGTGGCAGAACCAACAACAAGACACCCTATCTCAATCTTTAGCAAATACTGAAAGCTCAGAAGAGCTAGCGGTAGAAGAATCACTTGCCCCTGAATTCACCTCTTTAGAAGTGATTGAAGCTGAACAAAACGAACCGGGTGCTTCTGTTGTTGAAGGTACTGAAGGCCTTGCAGCAATAAGCGATGCGGAAGACAGTTCAGATGCTGCTACTCCAGCGGACGAAACTCCTGCACAACAAGCAACAGAGACAGAACCAACTGCTGAAGTTGCTGCGAATGCAGAAGCGGCTGAAGCTAGCACTGTTCCTGAAGCTGTGGCTAACGAGCTAGTGATGCAGTTCACCGCTGATTGCTGGATCCAAGTAAAAGATGCAACGGGTAAAACCTTGTCGACTGGCATCAAAAAAGCAGGTCAGTCGTTAAATCTATCAGGAACTGCGCCATATAAAGTGATTCTAGGTGCGCCAGAAGGCGTATCAATGACATTTGCAAGTGAACCTGTCGACCTTTCTGGGTATACTTCAGGCAAAGTAGCTAGAATAACCTTACCTTAGAGTTAATATGCAACACGAATCTCCTATTATTCGTCGCAAATCAACCCGTATTTATGTGGGTGATGTGCCGATCGGTGATGGTGCACCAATTGCTGTGCAATCCATGACCAACACAAGAACAACAGATGTAGCCGCGACCGTTGCTCAAATTAGAGCTCTGGAAAAAGTTGGCGCTGATATCGTTCGCGTATCTGTACCGACTATGGATGCCGCTGAAGCCTTTAAGCTAATCAAGCAGCAGGTCTCTGTTCCTTTGGTTGCTGATATTCATTTCGACTACCGTATCGCACTTAAAGTGGCTGAATACGGCGTTGACTGTCTGCGTATCAACCCAGGTAACATCGGTAACGAAAGCCGTATCCGCTCAGTTGTTGATTGTGCACGTGATATGAATATTCCGATTCGTATTGGTGTTAACGGCGGTTCTCTTGAGAAAGAGATCCAAGAGAAATACACAGAACCTACAGCAGAAGCGCTTGTTGAATCAGCAATGCGTCACGTCGATATCCTAGACCGTCTGAACTTTGATCAATTCAAAGTCAGCGTTAAGGCGTCTGATGTATTCCTAGCAGTCGGTTCTTACCGTTTGCTGGCTAAGCAGATTGATCAACCTCTTCACCTTGGCATTACCGAAGCGGGTGGGGCGCGTGCTGGCTCTGTGAAGTCAGCAGTAGGTTTAGGTATGCTTCTTTCTGAAGGTATCGGCGATACGCTGCGTATCTCGCTAGCGGCTGATCCGGTTGAAGAGATCAAAGTTGGCTTTGATATTCTTAAATCTTTGCGCATTCGTTCGCGTGGCATCAACTTCATTGCGTGCCCGAGCTGTTCTCGTCAAGAGTTCGATGTTATTAACACCGTTAATGCCCTTGAAGAGCGCCTAGAAGACGTGATCACTCCAATGGATGTATCTATCATCGGTTGTGTGGTTAACGGCCCTGGTGAAGCTGAAGTGTCTCACTTAGGTTTAGCTGGTAGTGCACGTAAGAGTGCCTTCTACGAAGATGGTAAGCGTCAGAAAGAGCGCTTCGACAACGATGACCTTGTCGACAAACTTGAAGCTAAGATTCGTGCAAAAGCGTCAGTGCTTGATAAAGCAAATCGCATTGATGTAGAAAACTTAGAAGATTAATACAACGCGATGGGGTGTGATTGTCTATTCGCACTAACACCTGGTCGTGAGAAATTACGGAATAAATACTGTGGCTAAAAATATCCAAGCAATTCGAGGCATGAACGACTGCCTTCCAACTCAATCACCACTGTGGCAGAAAGTAGAAAGCGCAGTTAAAAACGTGGTGAGCGCACACGGTTACAACGAAGTACGTATGCCTATCGTTGAAGAAACAAACCTATTTAGCCGTGCAGTTGGTGAAGAGACAGACGTTGTTTCTAAAGAGATGTACACCTTTGACGACCGCAATGGCGATAGCCTAACGCTGCGCCCAGAAGGCACAGCAGGTTGTGTACGTTCATGTATTCAAAATAGCCTTATCAACCGTGATGAACAGCGCCTATGGTACATGGGCCCTATGTTTCGTCACGAGCGTCCTCAAAAAGGTCGTTACCGTCAATTCCACCAATGTGGTGTTGAAGTGTTTGGCCTAGACGGTCCAGACGTTGACGCAGAACTTATCATGATGACAGCGCGTCTATGGCGTGAGCTAGGCATCGATAAGCACGTTCGCCTAGAGCTGAACTCAATCGGTTCTCAAGAAGATCGCGTAAGTTACCGCACTGCGTTAGTGGCTTTCCTTGAGCAACACATTGATGTGCTTGACGAAGACTGCAAACGTCGCATGCACACTAACCCACTACGTGTTCTTGATACTAAGAACCCTGATGTTCAAGCTATCTTAGGTGACGCACCTCGACTATCTGAATATCTAGGTGAAGAATCGAAGCAACATTTTGCTGGTTTGTGTGAACTTCTTGACGCTGTTGGTATCGAATACCAAGTTAATGAGCGTCTAGTACGTGGCCTAGATTACTACAACCGCACCGTATTTGAGTGGATCACAGACAGCCTTGGTGCTCAAGGTACAGTATGTGGCGGCGGTCGTTACGATGGTCTTGTTGAGCAGCTGGGCGGCAAAGCAACCAATGCAGTTGGCTTCGCAATGGGTCTAGAGCGTCTGGTTCTGATGATGGAAACGCTAGAGCTAACAGAAGTTCGTCGTAGCGTTGATGTATACGTAGTTGCTGCTGGCGAAGGTACTATGATCGCGGGCATGCAGTTAGCGAATCAATTACGCGACACCGTTGAAGGCGTGCGTGTAATGAACCACTTCGGTGGTGGTAACTTCAAGAAGCAATTCAAACGTGCTGACAAAGTAGGTGCTGTTGTGGCGCTGGTACTTGGTGAGAACGAAGTTGCTGACAATACAGTTGTGCTAAAAGATCTGGTTGGCGGCGAGCAAGAAACCGTGTCTCAAACGGAAGTTGCAGAGAAAGTTGCTGCGCTAATCTAATTAGCCATTGAGCAAACGCTCATAATGAATACTAACGTCAGCACTATGCTGGCGTTTAAAGAATTAAAGAGGACAGGAAGTGGAACTTTACGATAGCGAAGAGCAACAAGTTGAAGCCATTAAAGATTGGTGGAAAGAGAACGGTAAAGCCGTAATCTTTGGTGCGGTTATTGGTTTAGGTGGTCTATTTGGCTGGCGCTATTACCAAGATTCAGTAGTTGAAGCGCGTGAAGCAGCTTCAGAAGGCTACACCTCTGTAATTTCAGCTCTTGATACTAAGGGCGTTGATGCTCAATCTGATATTCAAGCTTTCATCGACGCAAACAAAGACGCTGAGTACTCAGTACTTGCTGCTATGCAATTAGCAAAAGTACAAGTACAAGCGGGTGAGCTAGCAGCAGCACTTGAACAGCTAGAGTGGGCAAAATCGGCAACTAAGGACGCGGCACTTGCGCCACTACTTACTTACCGTGTTGCACGCATCAAAGCTGAGCAAGGTGAATTTGACGCAGCACTGACTGATCTTGCTGCTATGACAGATGAATCTTGGAAAGGCCGTGTTGCCGAACTGCGTGGTGATATCTCACTTCGTAAAGGCGACACTGACGCAGCATACAGTGCTTACACAGAAGCACAGCAAGCTGTTGACGCTAGCCAAACGCTTCAAATCAAACTTGACGACCTAGCTAAATAAGGCGCTTTGAATGAAGAAGATGTTTCCAAAAGCGGCGTTGTGTGCGATTGCTCTTGGCCTACTAGCTGGCTGTGCGGGTGAAGAAGACACCGTAATCATGGCTCCAGTACCAACGGTAAACAGCGAGTTCACTCCTAGTCAGGAATGGTCGACGTCGGTTGGTGATGGTGTTGGTCACTACTTTTCAAAACTAACGCCAGAATTGGCTTACGACAAAGTGTTTGTTGCAAGCCGTGAAGGTATGGTTAAAGCGCTTGATCCTGATACAGGTAAAGAGCTGTGGAAAGTCGATCTTGAGAAAGACGTACTGGCTCGTTTATCGGGTGGTCTAACGGCGGCTTACGGTAAAGTATTTGTTGGTTCTGAAAATGGCGAAGTGATCGCACTGGAAGAATCGACCGGTGAAGAGCTGTGGCGTGTATCAGTAAATGGCGAGGTGCTTGCATCCCCAGCAACTGATAGCAACATGGTCATTGTTCATACCAGTCGCGGTATGTTGATCGCGTTAGATCAAGCAAGCGGCGAACAAAAATGGACCATCAGTACTGAAGTACCAAGCCTAACACTGCGTGGCGACAGCTCGCCTGTTGCGGTTTCTGGTGGTGTATTCTGGGGCACTGCAAATGGTCGTCTAGCTGCGGCTATCGTTGACCGTGGTCAGCTTATTTGGCAACAGCCAGTAGGCACACCAAAAGGTGCAACGGAAATTGATCGTTTGGTTGATGTTGATGCATCTCCAATTGTTCTTGGTGGCACCCTGTATACCGTAGGTATCAATGGTCAGCTGATTGCTATCGACCTTCGTTCTGGTAAGCCAATTTGGAAACGTAACTACTCATCAGCGATTGATTTAGCAAGTGATGGTAGCCGTTTGTTCGTTGTTACCGACAAAGACCATGTGGTTGCGGTTGATGCGCGCAGTGGTACTGAACTGTGGAGCACTCCATTGTTAGAAAACCGCTTACTGACAGCACCTGCTATTATTAATGGTTATGTAGTCGTGGGTGATACAGAAGGTTATCTGCACTGGTTAGATCGTTCATCGGGTGAGTTTGTTGCTCAACAGCTTGTCGATGATAGCGGCTTTGCGGTTGCACCAATTGAACTGCCTGAAGGCTACTTAGTGACGACTCGCAATGGCGATGTAAAGAAACTAACGATTAGCCAATAAAAGCGTGATATAATTCACAGTCGGCTCCTGGTTGGTAACAGCCAGGAGCCGTTTTGTTGTTAAAAATTAATAAACCGTGTGGTTATAGGTAAGAGTTTAAACTTGCGAACAAGTGCTTACCTATAACTACATTTAGAGAAGAAATTGTAGAGGTTGTTATGGTACCTGTTGTTGCTCTAGTAGGGCGTCCGAACGTAGGTAAATCTACGTTATTTAACCGATTGACTCGAACTCGTGATGCATTGGTTGCGGATTTCCCTGGCTTAACGCGTGACCGTAAATACGGTCATGCTCATTTTAGCGAGCATGACTTTATTGTTATTGACACTGGCGGTATCGACGGTACTGAAGAAGGTGTTGAAACTAAAATGGCTGAACAGTCGCTAGCGGCGATTGATGAAGCTGATGTCGTTCTATTTATGGTAGATGGCCGTGCGGGTCTAACACCTTCAGACGTGGCGATTGCTAAGCACCTACGTCAACTAGAAAAGCCTTCAATGCTAGTAGTAAACAAGGTTGATGGTATCGACCCTGATGCTGCAAGTGCTGACTTCTGGCAACTAGGTGTAGAAGACATGTACCAAATCGCTGCGGCGCATGGTCGTGGTGTTACTGCACTTATTGACCTTGCTCTTAACCCATTCGCAGAAGCGTTAAAAGCTGAGAATGGCGAAGTAAGCGATTTAACTGAGTTTGAAGACGAAGAAGAAGAGCAGGTTGAATTTACAGAAGAAGAAGCTGAAGCAGAATTCAAGCGTCTTCAAGATCAACCGATCAAGCTAGCGATCATTGGCCGTCCTAACGTAGGTAAATCAACGCTAACTAACCGTATTCTTGGTGAAGAGCGTGTGGTTGTTTACGATATGCCAGGTACGACTCGTGACTCTATCTACATCCCAATGCAGCGTGATGAGCGTGAATACGTTCTAATCGATACTGCGGGTGTTCGTCGTCGTAAAAACATCAACGAAACGGTAGAGAAGTTCTCAGTGGTTAAAACACTGAAAGCGATTGAAGATGCTAACGTTGTATTGCTGCTTATCGATGCTCGCGAAAACATCTCTGATCAAGATCTAAGCTTGCTAGGCTTTGCGTTGAACGCTGGTCGTTCAATTGTGATTGCGGTAAACAAGTGGGATGGCCTAGATAACGACGTTAAAGAACGCGTTAAGAAAGAGCTAGACCGTCGCTTAGGTTTCGTTGATTTCGCACGTATTCACTTTATCTCTGCACTTCACGGTACAGGTGTTGGTCACTTGTTTGAGTCTGTACAAGAAGCTTACAAGTCAGCGACGACTCGTGTTGGTACTTCTGTGCTAACTCGTATCATGAAGATGGCGACTGATGATCACCAACCGCCTATGGTTCGTGGCCGTCGTGTGAAACTGAAATACGCGCACGCTGGTGGCTACAACCCACCGATTATCGTTATCCACGGTAACCAAGTTCGTAACTTGCCAGATTCATACAAACGATTCTTGATGAACTACTACCGTCGTTCACTAGAAATTATGGGTACACCTATTCGCATTCAATTCCAGAACAGCGAGAACCCATTTGAAGCTAAGACAAACAAGCTGACAATTTCTCAAGAACGCAAACGTAAGCGTATGATGAGCATGGTTAAAGGTCGTAAGTAAACCTTTCCAATAGATTTGATACCCGAGCCTGTCTCGGGTATTTTTTTAAGCAAAATTCACGTTAAGCCATAACAATACGTTTTTATCATCATGGCTTAACGAATCAGACTAGATTCAAAAAGAAGAACGATATGACTACTAGCGATTTGATTACACCTGCGTCAGCAATCACACCAACCATCACTCAATTTTGTCATCAGGCTTGGCAGCTCAATGCTAAAGCGCTGTACGTTGAAAGCGATGACAGCAAAACTTACCTGATCACCGACGTGACACCTTTCCACCCAGTGAGTCACATTTGGCCCGATCACCCTGCAGACCAAGGCTTTGTGAGTGTTGGTGACGTGCAATATCCCGTTGAAGACTGTCTTGTTGGTGCTATAGAACAATCTACTGGCAAGCTTCATATCGCAGCAGATATCCCTGTTAAGCGTGATACGGAAGGGTGGGCGTTTGTGGTTGTCCACCAGCTACCCGTATCTGCTTCTATGATTAAGGTTAGTGACGAAGTCGTGTTGTCGGTTGATAAAGAGTACCAAGCCAGTTTGAGCCGTGGTCACAGTGCTGGCCACATCGCTTTCCTAGCTTTGAATAAAGTATTGGCTGAGAGCTACTGGCGTAAAGATGCGGATAGAAAAGATCCGCTTGGCAGTTACGACTTCAATAGCTACGCACAAGTGACGAGCTTTGTGACTCCAGAGCTGTGTACCGATAAGTATCGTTTAGGCAAAACCCTCAAGAAGCGCGGTTTGAACGTTGCAGACATGCTAGCAAACCTTGATGACATCGAAGCTGATATCAACCAGATGATTGCGGGCTGGCTTGCAGAGCCGACGCCAGTCGCAATGAGACTGGAAGGTGAAGCATTAACAGACTCTCGCTATTGGGAATGGCAGTTGGATGCCGACACTTTAGTGTCTATTCCGTGTGGTGGTACTCACATTGAGAACACCTCAGAGCTTAAGGCATTGTCCGTTAAGTTAACCCAGTTAGATGACCAGCATATTGAAATGCTGACGCATGTAATTCGATGATTTAGACTGCAGATCGAAATGGCTTGTGCTGTTTATTTTATTATTACATGTCACTTTTGATATAAATAACTGTTTAAAATTGAAATGCAGCACATGTAACTTATGCTTTCGGTGTGTGGTGATATAAATATTCTTTTTGGGGTAGATCGCTGATCAAAATAGATAAAGCGAAAGATCAACCTATGATCTTCGATTGTGTGTCGTACTAATTTAGTGTGTTATTATTAACCAATAACAAGCTTGCATAAGAACAAGCTGTACCCGATTACACAATTGAAAGCCTTAGTGAATGGAACAACAATTTTTATTAGAAGGCCATCGAGCCGTCAATAGCTTGCTACGGAAGCTTGCGCTTGGGATGGATCGCAAAGATTTAAATCACAAGATTATTCAGCTTACCGAGCAGCTTTTTGGGCAGCGCATGGCTTCAATTCTACTGCTCAACTCAGAGTCTAAAACGTTACACCTTGAATATGCCCCAAACCTGCCTGATTTTTACAATCAACAGATAGAAGGGGTAGGAATTGGTGCGGGGATAGGCTCTTGTGGCGAGGCAGCTGCGCTTAAGAAAGCAGTGATGGTCTCCAACATAAATGCACACCCAAACTGGGCACCTTTTCTGGCCCTCACCAATCAAGCGAATCTGCATGCCTGTTGGTCGGTCCCCATTATCTCGTCGCGCGGTAATGTGTTGGGTACCTTCGCTATTTATAGCCAGTACATCTCTGAACCACATGAATTTGAGCTCGAGATCTTAGAACTACTGGCTTCCCTGTATTCGGTAGCACTAGAAAAGTTCGAGTTGGAGAATCAGCTTAACTTTTTCGCCAATCGAGATTCTCTAACCCACTGCTTGAATCGTCGTGCACTGTTCAATGAAGCCGAAAAAGTCTTGGCCAAGCGATGTTTTTCAGAAAAGGTGATGGCGTGTCTGTTTGTGGATGTCGATAAGTTCAAATCAATAAATGATACCTATGGCCATAGTTTCGGTGACGATGTGTTGTTGGCGGTTGCCGAAGTTCTTGATGAGGCAACCACAGCATGCGCCAAGATAGGTCGTTATGGTGGTGATGAGTTTGTGGTGTTCTCATGTTTTGATGATCAAGAAAGCGTTGTTAGCTTCTACCACAGCTTAGAGAAAGCACTACAACAAGCGCTTTATATCAATGATGTGCAGTTCTCAGTGAGTGTCGGGCTATCTTGTGACAAAGATCCTCAAGGATTAGACCTGTTGATCGCACAAGCTGATAAGAACATGTATCAAATCAAGCAAGCCAAGTCTCTGCAGTAGTAGATTGTAAAAATAGTCGTAAATTAGGAAGTGCTAATGAGTGAAAATATCTGCCCTAAGTGCCAGTCTGAGCTAGCTTGGGATGGCAAGTATCACTGTGAAAGTTGTCAGGCTCACTTTACTAAAGTTGGGTTTTGCCCTGAGTGCAGCAGCCAACTTGAGAAGCTTCAAGCTTGTGGTGCGGCGAGCTATTTTTGCAACGGTGATTGCAACGAGTTGAAATCAAAGTCGAGAGTAAAATTCGAATTTCAACCTGCGGAATAGCCTTAAACTACATGGTTTGAACGACCATCGGTGATGTTATACCAGAGACTCAATACTAGGGCGTGTTGACCTTTCGCGGTTAAATTTTGTTCGAGATAAAAGTGTTTTAATCGCGGCGAGGGAGAAGTAGCCTAGTCATTCTAAGCAAATCTCCCTCAACAAAGAGTAAAACGCTTTTAGCCGAACCCTTCGGGCAGCGTTTGCTGGTCATTTCTACTACGTTATCGGCTTCTCATGTAGGCTAGCTACACATCGATGCCTCTGCCTTGTATAAATACCCAGCAACTCGCTGCAAAAATCAGCTCGAAAGATCAACACGCCCTAAAGTGTTGGGTCTTTTTTGTATCTGAAGAACAGGAATGTGTCATCTTGGTTCATTCCCACTGTCACTGCACCAGTATGAAACATAGTTACATGATTGCTATGCACTCTATTGGTGTTAGTTTCTTTTAAACTCTATCAATACAATCACTTATAAATAATTTCGTTGGTTTGTAAGTTTGGCACTCTTCTTGTAACTCTGTAATTGAATAACAAAAATACAATTATGGAGTAATATCATGAACAAGGTGTTCAATTTATCGCTAGCTGCACTGTGTACAACACTTTCATTTTCTTCTGCAACGGTGTTTGCTGCTGATGAGACCATCAAGGTCGGTGTTCTACACTCACTCTCTGGCACCATGGCGATCAGTGAGACAACGCTAAAAGATACCGTGCTAATGCTCATCGAAGAGCAGAACAAAAAGGGCGGTTTGCTTGGTAAGAAGCTAGAGCCTGTCGTGGTTGACCCTGCGTCAAACTGGCCGCTATTTGCTGAGAAGGCGCGTGAGCTTATCGAAAAAGAGAAAGTGGATGTGGTGTTCGGTGGTTGGACATCGGTATCACGTAAATCGATGCTGCCTGTCTTTGAAGAACTCAACAGCATCCTTTTCTACCCAGTACAGTATGAAGGTGAAGAGTCTTCTAAAAACGTTTTCTACACCGGTGCCGCGCCAAACCAACAAGCGATCCCTGCAGTGGATTACTTGATGGAAGAGCTTGAAGTTGAGCGCTGGGTACTTGCTGGTACCGATTACGTTTATCCACGTACTACCAATAAGATCTTAGAAGCCTACTTAAAAGATAAAGGTGTCGCAGAAGAAGACATCATGATCAACTACACGCCATTTGGTCACTCTGATTGGCAATCTATCGTTTCAGACATCAAAAAGTTCGGCGAAGCAGGCAAGAAAACCGCTGTGGTTTCTACTGTGAACGGCGATGCGAACGTACCTTTCTATAAAGAACTTGGCGCTCAAGGCATTTCATCTGAAGACATCCCAGTTATTGCATTCTCTGTTGGTGAAGAAGAACTGTCAGGTATGGACACAGAACCACTGGTAGGCCATCTAGCGGCATGGAACTACTTCATGAGTGTGGATACCGAAGCCAATGAAGAGTTCGTTGAAACGTGGCAGTCGTTCATCAAGAGTGAAAAGCGTGTCACCAACGACCCAATGGAAGCGCACTATGTTGGCTTCAACATGTGGGCTCAAGCGGTCACTAATGCAGGCACAACCGATCCTGAATCTGTGCAAGATGCCTTGATTGGTGTGTCTGTTCCTAACCTTTCTGGCGGCTACTCAACCATGCTGCCAAACCACCACATCACCAAACCAGTACTGATCGGTGAGATCCAAGACGATGGTCAGTTCGATATCGTTTGGGAAACCACAGGTCTCGTTGCGGGTGATGCTTGGTCGAGCTACTTACCTGAATCGGCAAAACTGTTCTCTAGCTGGTCGAAGCCATTCTCATGTGGTGCGTTTAACGTCGAAACGAAGAAATGTTCTGGCGGTAACTAGAGTCATGAATATGAGCCTTGTCTTTAGTAAACCTAGCTAAGGTAAGGCTCACTACTTCTCAGGTAATAATAATTATCCACGTATCCATCAAGCAAAAATAACAATATCTAGCTCGATGGACTAAGGAAGCAGGGATGAAAAACGCATTAAACGTATTTAAGGCGCTGTTGCTCATGGCAGTCAGTGCTCAGTTGGCTTTTGCGGGAATAACGGATGAAGCTAGCTTTACCAAGGCGCTAGTTGGTAAGAAAACATCGGATAAAGAATTAGCTATTGATTGGGTGATTGAGACGCAAACGGAAGATGTGTCGAAACCTATTCTGGGTGGTTGGTTAAACGGAAACCTTTACTATTTTGGTGATAAACAGAGCGAGCAGTACAAACAGCTCTATCTCATTCAAAGCATCAAAACAGCGACGTCAGCTCAGTCTGTATGGGATGATTCAACGCTGAATATCGAGAATGCGAGACAGTTTAAAAAGGTTCGTGTGAATAACAAACTTCGCGGCATCTTGCGCGGGGAAATTGCTTCTATTGGACTGAACAGCAGTAATCCTGACGTACGTTATAAAGCTGTTTTGGATCTACTAGGGACTAAAGACGCTGACATCATTGAACGCATAGCTGAACTCAGAGCCAATGAATCAGAGGGCAAAGTGGCAGAGCTGATGGACCTCTCATTGGCTATTTATAGCTCCCTTGATAAAAGCGCAACCATTGAAGAGCGAGTCACGTCGATTGAGCGAGTTGGTGACTTCAAACACTCAGTCGTTCTGCAAACACTGAATCAACTGTTAAACACTGAACAAGATCCAAGCATTGCCGCTGCAGCAGAACGTGCGATGGATAGCTATCAACAAAGCCAAGCACTCTATTCGGGTGTAGAAACGGTATTCTTCGGTTTGAGCTTAGGCTCTGTATTGGTACTGGCGGGCATTGGCTTAGCGATTACCTTTGGTGTGATGGGCGTTATCAACATGGCTCATGGCGAGCTGATCATGATTGGTGCTTATACCACCTACGTATTGCAGTTGTTGATGCCTAATCATATTGGCTTAGCGCTGATACTTTCCATTCCAGCGGCATTCATTGTGTCCGGATTAGTGGGCATTGCGATTGAGCGAAGTGTGATTCGTCATCTTTATGGTCGCCCATTGGAAACCTTACTCGCGACCTTTGGTATTAGCTTGATCTTGCAGCAAGCCGTTCGCTCGATTTTCTCTCCACTCAACCGCTCAGTGAGCACACCTGAATGGATGTCTGGCGCACTTCAATTGAACCCAATGTTGTCTCTGACTTACAACCGACTTTATATCATCTTGTTCTGTGGTTTGGTGTTTATGGGCTTATTGATGGTTCTGAAAAAGACACCACTAGGCTTGCAGGTTCGTGCGGTTTCTCAAAACCGTGGTATGGCTCGTGCGATGGGTATTCGTTCAGAGCGAGTTGATGCGATGACCTTCGGTTTAGGCTCTGGCGTTGCGGGTGTTGCAGGCGTGGCACTTTCTCAACTGACTAACGTTGGCCCTAATATGGGACAGGCGTACATCATCGATTCGTTCATGGTGGTGGTGTTCGGCGGTGTTGGCAACTTGTGGGGCACGCTAGTCGCAGGCTTAAGCCTTGGTCTGTTCAATAAGATTTTAGAACCATGGGCTGGTGCGGTTCTCGCCAAGATTCTGGTACTGGTTTTCATCATTCTATTTATTCAAAAACGCCCACGCGGACTCTTCCCGCAACGTGGTCGTGCGGCTGAAGGTTAAGGACAACATCATGCAGTCAAAATCATTTGTACTTTCGGCGATGCGTGGTGACAAAGGTGGCCAACTGACCATCCTTGCCATTCTAGCGGCCGTTATTCTTATCCCACTGGCTAACACCATGTTACCAAGTGGGCACCCGCTCCATGTCGAGACTTTTACTATCTCGCTGATGGGTAAATACCTGAGCTACGCAATGTTGGCGTTGGCGCTCGATCTGGTGTGGGGCTATCTCGGAATATTGAGCCTCGGCCACGGTGCTTTCTTTGCGCTTGGTGGTTATGCGATGGGCATGTACTTGATGCGTCAGATTGGTGACCGTGGGGTTTATGGTGATCCAATCCTGCCTGACTTTATGGTGTTCCTTGATTGGTCGGCGTTGCCGTGGTTCTGGCAGGGCTTTGATCAGTTCTGGTTTGCTTGTCTGATGGTGGTGCTAGTGCCGGGCGCATTGGCTTACTTGTTTGGTTATTTAGCTTTCCGCTCTCGTGTGTCCGGTGTGTATCTTTCGATCATGACTCAAGCGTTAACTTACGCCTTGATGCTGGCATTCTTCCGCAACGAGATGGGCTTTGGTGGCAACAACGGACTGACAGACTTTAAAGATATCATCGGCCTGAGCTTGCAAAGTGATGCGGTCAAGATTGGTCTGTTTGTCGCGACTGGTATTGCGCTTATTCTCAGCTACATCGCTTGTCGCATGGTGGTAACCAGTCGATTAGGACGTGTGGCATTAGCGATTCGTGATACGGAATCACGCACTCGCTTTATGGGCTACGACGTCGATGGCATCAAGCTGTGGGTCTTCGTTCTTTCAGCGGTTATCGCGGGTATTGCCGGGGCTTTATATGTTCCTCAAGTTGGCATCATTAACCCGGGTGAATTTGCTCCTCTTAACTCGATTGAGATTGTGGTTTGGGTTGCCTTAGGCGGTCGTGCCACTCTGTTTGGTGCGATTGTCGGTGCATTGATCATCAACTATGCCAAGAGTTGGTTTACGGTTGAATTCCCAGAGGTGTGGTTATTTGCTCTGGGCGGGTTATTCGTACTCTCGACCATGTACTTCCCACAAGGTGTGATTGGCTTTGTCAGTGAAAAATGGCAGCAGCTGCGCAAGGCATCAAATGGGAAAAAACAAGATAAAGATAAGGATGATCAGCACAAAGCCAAGGAGGTGATCGCATGACCACATTTAATAGCGTAAAGGAATCGGTTCAGGCGTTCACCCGTCGAGACGAAGTCTTTGATTACCTCAAACCCGATATTCACCCCGCTATCGATACTCGCCATAACGTGCTGTTGTATGTCGAAGGCGTCAACAAAAGCTTCGATGGTTTCCAAGCGATAAACGACCTCAACCTCTACATCAAAGAGGGAGAGCTACGCTGCATCATCGGCCCTAATGGCGCAGGTAAAACCACCATGATGGACATCATCACAGGTAAAACTAAGCCAGACACTGGCGAAGTATGGCTGGGTTCAAACATCAACTTATTGAAGATGAACGAAGCTGAAATTGCCAATGCAGGCGTTGGGCGTAAATTCCAAAAACCGACCGTGATTGAATGCTTAACCGTGTGGCAAAACCTTGAGTTGGCCATGGCCGGTGACCGTTCAGTTTGGGCGACGTTCACTGCTGTGATGTCCGGTGAACAGAAAGACAAATTGACCTCTGTGCTTGAGCTGATTCATTTAAAAGACGAAGCGGCTAACTTGGCAGGTAACCTGTCTCATGGGCAAAAGCAGTGGTTAGAGCTCGGCATGCTATTGATGCAAAACCCTAAGCTGTTGCTGGTGGATGAACCCGTGGCAGGTATGACTCACCAAGAGATGGATCGCACCTCTGAATTGCTCAATTCGCTGGCAGGCAAGCACTCGGTGGTCGTGGTTGAACACGATATGGATTTCGTTCGTTCTATCGCCAGCCATGTCACCGTGCTTCATCAAGGTCATGTGTTGGCTGAAGGCACCATGGATCAAGTGCAGGCTCACCCTGAAGTTAAACAAGTTTATCTCGGAGAATAGGATGCTAGAGGTTAAATCAGTTAATCAATATTACGGTGAGAGCCACACGCTGTGGGATTTGGATATGCAGATCCCAGCAGGTAAATGCACGGTGTTAATGGGACGAAACGGTGTCGGTAAAACGACTCTGCTGCAATGCATCATGGGGTTGGTTAAGGTCGAAAGCGGTGATATCTCATTATCGGGCGAGTCGCTTTTGAAAACCGATGCTGAAGATCGTGCTCGCCAGGGAATCGGTTATGTGCCGCAAGGTCGTCAGATCTTTCCGATGCTCACGGTTCAAGAAAACCTAGAAGTAGGTTTGCCAATTAGAGAAAAGGGAGACCGTAAGATCCCAGAGTTCATCTTCGATATATTCCCAGTATTAAAAGAGATGCTGCATCGTCGCGGTGGTGATTTGTCTGGTGGTCAGCAGCAGCAACTGGCGATTGGGCGTGCGCTGGTGGTTAATCCAAAATTGTTGATCTTGGATGAACCGACAGAAGGTATTCAGCCCAATATCGTGCAAGAGATTGGTGACATCATTCGTATGCTCAACGAGAAGATGGGACTCACCGTCCTGCTTGTTGAACAGAAGCTGCCATTTGCGCGAAAGGTCGGTGACCGATTTTGCATTCTAGACCGTGGTCGTCAGGTAGCAGAAGGTGAAATGAAAGGGCTCAATGAGTCTTTGATTAAGGAGTACCTAACCGTATGAGCTCTCTATATTCTTCGAATGAAGCAATAAACACTTCTTTAGCGGGAGTGTTGTCTCTGAATGAGACCATCGAACAAGATATTCGAGACGGTTGGCAAGCGAACTTAAACCTCACCTTTGTTGACCGTGGTGATAAAACCGTATTAAAGAATCGTCAGCAGTCTGGTCCGCTTGCGGTGCAACGTCCCTTGTATCCTGATGGGGAAACGTGTCACACCTACTTACTTCATCCCCCCGGCGGAGTGGTAGGTGGTGACACACTTAATATTGAAGCGACCATCGAAAGCGGTGCGCATGCGTTGATCACTACACCCGGTGCGACCAAGTTTTATCGCTCAAACAACAAGTACGCCAAGCAGAAGCAGACCTTACGAGTGAAGAAAGATGCTCGCTTGGAATGGATGCCGCAAGAAAACATCTTTTTCCCGAACGCACACGTTCGTTTAGACACTGAAATTCGCCTAGAAAAGGGTGCACAATTTTGGGGTTGGGAGATGCACTGTTTTGGACGCCCTGCACAGAATGAGGGATTCGAGCATGGTCACCTCGTTGGGAAAACAGAAATCTATCTTGATAATCAAAGGCTTCTGACTGAAGGTTTTAATTTTCATGGTGGTGATAAGTTAATGATAAATATGGGGTTACTTGATTATTCAATGATGGGAACCTTTTATATCACTTCAAATGAGAAGCAAGATTTAGAGTTGGTACAGAGCTTGCTCTTATCTATTACACAGCAAGCTTCACAGCAATCAGTTACATCAAAAACGTCGAGTGAACCCACATTAATATTGGGTGCGACTCAGATAGAAGGATTGATTGTGGTGCGAGCCTTGGGTAATTGGAGTGAAGATATCCTCCAGGCCTTTGGTCAGATATGGCAAGCAACTCGCTCTCATTTATGTGGTACGACTCCTGATTTACCAAGGATTTGGGCGACTTAGCGATTAGCCCTTTTTGTACCTAGGGTGACTTCCGACCCTAGGTACATTTTTTCAAGCTTGCTGTGATTGAATCCCACTTACTGCTCATGCGTTTTTGAGCAATAAGAAAACAACACTAACAGCGGGCGGCTAAATGGAATTAACACCAAGAGAAAAAGATAAGCTACTTATCTTCTGCGCAGGAATGCTGGCACAGCAGCGCAAACAAAAAGGCTTAAAACTCAACTATCCAGAATCTATTGCACTGATCAGCAGTGCCATTCTTGAAGGTGCCCGTGAGGGTAGAACCGTTTCAGAATTAATGGATTTTGGACGCACACTTCTTACTGTCGATGACGTTATGGAGGGGATCCCTTCCATGATCCCTGATGTACAAGTCGAAGCCACTTTTCCTGATGGCACCAAGCTGGTGACCGTTCATGAACCTATCGTGTAGGGAGAAGTAATATGGCTGGTTCCACAAAACAATACTCAGGATTCGTTCCCGGAAAAGTAGAAACCGCACCCGGTGACATCACTCTCAATGAAGGCCGCGATACAACGTCCGTTAAGGTACAAAACATTGGCGATCGTCCTGTTCAAATTGGCTCTCATTACCACTTCTATGAAGCAAACCCATCACTGATCTTTGACCGAGAAGCCACTAAAGGTTTTCGACTCAATATTCCTGCGGGTACTGCAACCCGCTTTGAACCGGGTCAGTCGCGCAGCGTCGAGTTAGTGCGTTACGCCGGTAAGTTAGAGATCTATGGCTTCCAAGGAAAGGTGATGGGTAAGCTCTAAGCGCTCCCACGGAATAATGAAAATAACAAAGGATTGAACATGGCGACGATATCCAGACAGGCTTATGCCGAAATGTTTGGGCCAACAGTCGGTGACCGAGTGCGTCTTGCTGACACTGATTTATGGCTAGAAGTTGAAAAGGATTACACCGTATACGGTGACGAAGTGAAATTCGGCGGCGGTAAAGTGATTCGTGATGGACAAGGGCAAAGCCAACGTCCAAGTGCCGAAACTCCAGATTTGGTGATCACCAACGCGATTGTGTTGGATTACTGGGGCATCGTAAAAGCCGATGTTGCCATCAAAGATGGTCGAGTTCAGGCATTGGGTAAAGCGGGCAACCCAGATGTTCAGCCGGGCGTTGATATTGTGATTGGCCCGGGCACGGAAATTTTAGCAGGTGAAGGTTCAATCCTGACTGCTGGTGGCATTGATTCACACATCCACTTTATTTGCCCACAACAAATTGAAGAGGCACTGGCGTCAGGTGTGACAACCATGATCGGCGGTGGCACGGGTCCAAATACGGGCACCAACGCGACCACATGTACGCCGGGGCCTTGGAACATGCACCGCATGCTAGAGTCACTCGATCAATTCCCGATGAACTTTGGTTTGTTAGGCAAAGGCAATGCAAGTCAGCCAGAAGCACTACGTGAGCAAGTAGCGGCAGGTGCTGTGGGTTTGAAGTTGCACGAAGATTGGGGAACAACCCCCGCTTCAATCGATACCTGCTTGAGCGTTGCTGACGAGATGGACGTACAAGTTGCGATTCATACCGATACCTTGAATGAGTCGGGTTTTGTTGAATCAACACTTGGCGCAATTGGCGACCGCGTGATTCATACCTATCACACTGAAGGTGCGGGCGGTGGTCATGCTCCCGACATTATCCGTGCGGCAGGTGAACCCAACGTTCTGCCTTCATCGACTAACCCAACACGACCTTACACCGTCAATACGGTCGATGAACATTTAGACATGTTGATGGTGTGTCATCACCTTTCACCGTCGATTGCCGAAGATGTCGCTTTTGCTGAATCGCGTATCCGCCGTGAAACCATTGCCGCAGAAGACATTCTTCATGACTTGGGCGCGTTCTCGATGATTGCCTCGGACTCACAAGCAATGGGACGAGTGGGCGAGGTTGTAACCCGCACGTGGCAAACCGCGCACAAGATGAAAGTGCAGCGTGGTAGCCTAAAAGAAGATTCCGACTACAGCGATAACTTCCGTTTAAGACGCTATGTCGCTAAGTACACCATCAACCCAGCGATAACTCATGGTATGTCTCATGAAATCGGTTCGATCGAAGCCGGGAAATTAGCTGACCTAGTTTTATGGAAGCCAGCCTTCTTTGGCGTGAAACCAAGTGTGATTTTGAAGGGCGGCATGATCGCCATGGCACCGATGGGTGACCCTAACGCTTCAATCCCAACACCTCAGCCAGTCCATTACCGCTCTATGTTTGGTAGCTACGGCAAGGCGTGTCAAAACACATCAATGTTGTTTGTCTCTAAAGAAGCCAAGGCACAGAACATCGACAAACAGTTGGGTCTGCAGAGCTTGATTGGTGTAGTAAGTAACTGCCGAAACATCAGCAAAGCCGACATGAAGCTCAATGATTGGATGCCAAAAATTGAGGTCGATTCTCAGACGTATCAAGTGCGCGCCGATGGTGAATTGCTGACGTGTGAGCCAGCTGAAGAGTTACCAATGGCTCAGCGGTATTTTCTATTTTAATAGTTCGGCTGAAGGCTCTTATTTTAGACCTTTAGCTGAAGCTCGTATTTTAGCTCTTGGCTGAGGGCTCTTATTTTGAACGTTATAAATCTCACAAGGAGATTGAGGTAATAGCATGATTGAACTGACTCAACTGAATACTCAAATACAAAACGCACCGGACGGCTACTTAAGCCTGCCGATCGATAGCCGCATCAAAAGCCGCCTTAAGGTGATGCTAGATGACGGGCGCAATGCTGGGCTATTTCTACCACGAGGTCATATCTTGCGCGGTGGCGAACAACTCTCAAGTGAATGTGGTTTAGTCGTAGAAGTGAAAGCGGCACCTGAAACCGTTTCAACCGTTTACTGTGAAGACCCACATTTGCTAACGCGAGTGGCGTATCACCTTGGTAACCGTCATGTTCCGCTGCAAGTGGAAGCGGGTTGGGTTCGTTACCAACACGACCATGTTTTGGATGAAATGGTTGAAGGTTTAGGCGCGAAGGTGACTACCGAGAAACAACCGTTTGAACCTGAAGGTGGCGCTTATGGCGGTCGCTCAGGTGGACATCATCATTAATGACTCACTAAACGATTTATATAACAACAAATATTAATAACGATAAACGCAAGGAACTCGCGATGAACTTTAAAACAGCAGTAGGCTTATGCACTTTCACAATAGCTTCTCTAACAACATCGACATTGGCTTTCGCTCACCCGGGGCACGGTTCGCATTCGGTTCATGAGTCTCACTCATTTATGTCTGGCTTAACTCACCCTGTGACAGGTATGGATCACCTGATCATGTTGATCGCTTTCGGTCTGTTAATTGGCGCACTTTCATTTTCCACCAAGACAAAAGCCGCTCTGATTGGCGGTGGGTTGGCGTCTTTGGTGGTAGGACTCATCGCAGGCCAAGCCTTAGGTTTCTCTGTGATTGTTGAACCTGCAATCATCGCTTCTCTATTCGTTGTCAGCCTATGTTTATGGCACGTGTTTTCACCATCGACTAAGCGTGTGAACAGTGTATTAGCGGCTTCGATTGGCATGTTGTTTTTCCATGGTTATGCACATGGTGTTGAAGCGGCAAGTAACCTAACTCAGTTTGCAGCGGGTATGAGCATCACAGCTTTGGCTCTGATGGTTATTGGTGCTTTTGTTGGCCGCGCGGTTTACTCAAAATGGATGTCGGTTGGTGTGGCTTCAGCAAGCGCACTATTACTGTTAGGCGCGTAAGCTCTCGAACTTATTTGATTCTAGAAGACTGAGGGCACGGTTATGACCACAACAGAAAATGTCGCCATCTATCGTCTGTTTCAATTGATCAGTCCGTCATTGCCAATTGGTGGGTTTACATACTCGCAAGGCTTAGAGTTAGCGGTTGAAGCGGGGTGGGTGACCGATCGCAACAGCATGGAACAGTGGCTCAATACCATCGTCAGTTCCAGTGTCGCGACCTTGGAATTGCCTATCTTAGAGCGCCTTTACCACGCTTTAGAAAAGGGTGAACTCGATGAAATTGAGCACTGGTGTAATTACCTGTACTCAAGCCGTGAAACCAGTGAATTGCGAGCGGAAGAGAAGCAACGTGGGCAGGCATTGAATACTTTGTTGAAGCGCTTAGATATCGATATCTCGCTGGTGGATTCTGTTGATAGTCATCCCAACCAATTGTTGGGCATGTGTATGGCGGCTCAGTATTGGGGCATTGATTTAGAAAGCCTCAAGCAAGGTTACTTATGGAGTTGGCTTGAAAATATCGTTACTGCAGGCGTGAAACTGGTGCCTTTAGGTCAAACCGATGGGCAGTTGGCATTGATTAATATCACCAACACCTTTCCTGACGTAATCGAAAAGGCCCGAGCGATAGAAGATTGGATGGTAGGCAGTTTTTCGCCATCAATGGCATTAGCAAGTTCACTGCACGAAACACAATACACGAGACTATTTCGTTCATAGCGGTCAGCTCGAACGGTATAGTAAAAAGAATATAAGGAAGTAGACAATGGAAAGTTACAAGCAACCCCTTCGAATTGGTATTGGCGGCCCGGTAGGGTCTGGTAAAACAGCGTTGTTAGAGGTGCTATGTAAGGCGATTCGCGACAAGCTCAACATTGCCGTGGTAACCAACGACATCTACACGCAAGAAGACGCAAAGATACTCACGCGAGCAGAAGCGCTAGAACCGGATCGTATCATTGGTGTTGAAACGGGTGGCTGTCCGCACACGGCGATCCGTGAAGATGCGTCGATGAACTTAGCTGCGGTAGAAGAGCTGGCTAAGCTGCACAAAAACCTCGATGTGGTATTCGTCGAAAGTGGCGGTGATAACTTGAGTGCTACGTTCAGCCCTGAATTAGCCGATCTTACCATCTACGTGATTGATGTAGCAGAAGGGGAGAAGATCCCACGTAAAGGCGGGCCGGGTATTACGCGTTCTGATCTGCTAGTCATCAACAAGATCGATTTAGCACCGTATGTTGGTGCGTCACTTGAGGTGATGGAGCAAGACACACAACGCATGCGTCCAACCAAGCCATATGTGTTCACCAACCTAAAAGAGAGCCAAGGCTTAGATTTCATCATCAACTTTATTGTGACGGAAGGGATGCTAACCATGAAGGAGCCGTCTACGACTGAGTCGTGAGTAAGGTTTGAATCAGGTTGTTTTCTTTTACAGCCAGTAGATATACAAAAGCCCTGTCGATTGTCGATAGGGCTTTCTGATTTTAAACGTTCGAGTCGAACTTAAAGCTCGCTCTTAGTGACTCTTGTGGTCACTTGCGACTCAATCACACCATCTTCAACTTGAGTGGTGATCACTTCACCTACTTCGACATCATTAATCGACGATACAGTCTTGCTCGATGCTGAATGAGTAATGCTGTAGCCACGCTTTAGGGTTGCAAGTGGACTAACGGTCTCTAACTTCTCGGCAGCCATGGCCAGCTGGTGGCGAGTGGTTAGCAGTGTTTTATCCATTGCATCCAGTAGCTTCTGCTCAGAGCGTTGTAGATGTAGTTTTTGTTCACCAAGGCGCTTTACTGGTGAGTTCAGCTGAAGCTGGTGCTGTTTACGTTCAACACGCTGTGCATGTTGTTTTAGGTATTGAGTCATACCACGACGCAAACGCATGTCTAGATCATCAAGCTGTTGACTCTGCTTTTGCAGTTGGTAGCTCGGGTGCTGTTTCTCTAAGCGGTATTTTAACGTTTGAGTGGATTGTGCTTGTTTGATTAACACATGACGAATCGCACTCACCAAGCGAGCACGTTTAGAGGCATAAGCTTGCTCTTTATGACTGTTGTCACGGCTAACCAATTCTGCAGCAGCTGACGGCGTTGGAGCACGCATATCTGCGACGAAATCGGCGATAGTGACGTCAACTTCGTGGCCAACTGCGCTGATAATCGGTATCTGGCTTGCTGCAATTGTGCGAGCAACGATCTCGTTATTGAAGCACCATAAGTCTTCTAATGAACCGCCGCCACGACCCACGATCAACACATCACACTCATTGCGTTCGTTAGCTCGTCCAATCGCTTGAGCGATCTGAATCGAAGCTCCTTCACCTTGTACCATGGTCGGATACACGATGACTGGCAATGAAGGGTCGCGTCTCTTGAGAACATCGAGAATATCGAAGAGGGCTGCGCCTGTTTTAGAGGTGATGACGCCAACGCGTTTTGGATGTTCAGGAAGCGGTTGCTTACTCGATTGAGCAAACAGGCCTTCAGCGGCAAGGTTCATCTTCAGCTTTTCAAACTCTTGCTGAAGCTTACCGTCACCTTCTGGCTGCATGCTTTCGATGATCAGTTGATAATCACCGCGTGGCTCATAAAGAGACAAACGTGCTTTGACTAAAACTTGATTACCGTTCTGAGGCTTAAAAGTCACACGGCGATTATTGCCACGAAACATAGCGCACTTAACTTGAGCGCGAGAGTCTTTAAGCGTGAGGTACCAGTGACCAGAGACAGGTGCAGAGAAATTTGAGATTTCACCAACGAGCCAGACTATTCCCATTTCGTTTTCTAATAGGAGACGAACCTCTGAGTTGAGGCGAGAAACAGTAAAGATGTTTGGATTAGTCATAGAAGCACTATCTTTCCTTGAAGGAAGGTCTTTCTTGGAATCTCACAGGGCGTGAGTATGGAAGATAGCGGCAATATAATACATAGCAAGGGGGTAAATGCAAATTAAAAATACAAAAATGTGTAGCCAAGCGATTTCGTTGGCCGTATAATCCGTCCGCAATATCTAATCCAAATGCAGTTTGATTTTCCTTAATTGGCTGCCCTCATTAGGCGAAACGATGAGATTGGATTGTTTCTTTTTACTCCTATTATTGTGAGATATTGCAAATGCTAAGAATTGCCAAAGAAGCGCTGACATTCGACGACGTACTGCTAGTGCCAGCACACTCCACCGTTCTCCCTAATACAGCTGATCTTCGCACTCAGCTGACGAAGAATATTTCCCTAAACATCCCAATGATATCTGCATCTATGGATACTGTGACAGAAGCTCGCCTAGCGATTGCACTGGCACAAGAAGGCGGAATAGGCTTCATTCACAAGAACATGTCTATTGAACAGCAAGCTGAAATGGTTCGCCAGGTTAAAATTTACGAAGCTGGTGTGGTTTCTCACCCAGTAACAGTAAGCCCTGACGCGACAATCGCTGATGTTGTAGCCCTTACCCAAAAACACGGCTTTGCCGGTTTCCCTGTTGTTACTGAAACAAACGAACTTGTTGGTATTATTACTGGCCGTGACGTTCGCTTTGTTACTGACCTTTCTAAGAAAGTTGATGTAGTAATGACGCCTAAAGCTCGCCTTGCTTCTGTTAAAGAAGGTGCAACTCGTGAAGAAGTTCAAGAGAAAATGCACGAAGCGCGTGTTGAAAAAGTTCTTGTTGTAAATGATGACTTCCAACTTACTGGAATGATCACTGCAAAAGATTTCCACAAAGCAGAACGTAAACCAAACGCTTGTAAAGATGAGCGCGGCAGCCTACGTGTAGGTGCAGCTGTTGGTGCTGGTGCTGGTAACGAAGAGCGCGTTGCTGCTCTAGTTGAAGCTGGCGTAGACGTTCTACTTATCGACTCTTCACACGGTCACTCTGAAGGCGTACTTAACCGTATCCGCGAAACTCGCGCTGCATACCCTGATCTACAAATCATCGGTGGTAACGTAGCAACTGGCGCTGGCGCTCGTGCTCTTATCGAAGCAGGTGTTAGTGCGGTTAAAGTAGGTATCGGCCCGGGTTCAATCTGTACGACTCGTATCGTTACTGGTGTTGGTGTTCCTCAAGTAACAGCAATCGCAGACGCAGCTGAAGTAGCTAACGAATACGGTATTCCAGTAATCGCAGATGGCGGTATCCGCTTCTCTGGCGATATCTGTAAAGCTATCGTTGCTGGCGCATCTTGTGTGATGGTTGGTTCAATGTTCGCTGGCACTGAAGAAGCACCGGGTGAAGTTATTCTTTACAACGGTCGTTCTTACAAGTCTTACCGTGGTATGGGTTCTCTTGGCGCTATGTCTCAAGGTTCTTCTGACCGTTACTTCCAATCTGACAATGCTGCAGACAAGCTTGTTCCAGAAGGTATTGAAGGTCGTATCGCATACAAAGGTCGTCTAAAAGAGATCGTTCACCAACAGATGGGCGGTCTACGCTCAAGCATGGGCCTAACGGGTTCTGCAACTGTTGAAGATATGCGTACTAAAGCTGAATTTGT
Organism: Vibrio sp. 1CM23M; assembly: GCF_023161755.1. NCBI lineage: Bacteria > Pseudomonadati > Pseudomonadota > Gammaproteobacteria > Vibrionales > Vibrionaceae > Vibrio > Vibrio sp. 1CM23M. The sequence continues at coordinate 129,660 of NZ_JALNTR010000007.1, read as the reverse complement.
TCGTATCTCTGGTGCGGGCATGAAAGAATCTCACGTACACGATGTTCAAATCACGAAAGAAGCACCTAACTACCGTTTAGGTTAATAATACGTCCAAACGTTTGAATAATGTGCTGATTTAGTCGGCACATTATTTTATCTACCGTCTGTTTTGTTAAAAGTCCGATTTTCTCAAAACACGTGGTTAAAGATATCTAACGAAAACGTTTGCTTTATTTCTTGAAGAGTTAATCAGAGGTGAGTAAACTCGCCTCCGTTTTATCACATAGCCAATAAGACTGCTTACAATGACTAAAAATATTCATGACCAACGTATTCTAATTCTGGACTTCGGTTCTCAATACACACAGCTAGTAGCTCGTCGTATTCGTGAGATCGGTGTTTACTGTGAACTTTGGAGCTGGGACGTAGAAGAAGCGGATATTCGTGAATTCAATCCAGACGGCATCATCCTATCTGGTGGCCCTGAAAGTGTAACGGAGGAGAACTCTCCACGTGCACCTCAGTATGTATTTGATTCAGGTGTTCCTGTCTTCGGTATCTGCTACGGCATGCAAACTATGGCTGAGCAACTTGGCGGTAAAGTAGCAACGTCTACTGAGCGTGAGTTCGGCTACGCAGCGGTACAAGTAACTGGCGAGTCTGCACTTTTCGCTGACCTTGAGACAACTCAAGATGTTTGGATGAGCCACGGCGACAAAGTGGTTGAAATCCCTGCTGATTTCACAAAAATCGCAGAGACAGACACTTGCCCATACGCTGCAATGGCAAACGAAGATAAGAAATACTACGGTGTTCAATTCCACCCAGAAGTAACACACACTAAGAACGGCCTAAAAATGCTTGAGAACTTCGTTCTTAACGCATGTGGTTGTGAAGGTCTGTGGACTTCAGCATCAATCATTGAAGATGCAGTTGCACGTATTAAAGAACAAGTAGGTGACGACGAAGTTATCCTTGGTCTTTCTGGTGGTGTTGATTCATCTGTAGTTGCGATGCTTGCTCACCGCGCTATCGGCGACAAACTAACATGTGTATTTGTAGATAACGGCCTTCTTCGTTTAAACGAAGGTGAGCAGGTTATGGAGATGTTCGGCAACAAGTTTGGCCTAAACATCATCAAAGTAGATGCTGAAGATCGTTTCCTTGACGCTCTGGAAGGCGAAGCTGAACCAGAAGCTAAGCGTAAGATCATCGGTCACGTATTCGTAGATATCTTCGATGAAGAGTCTAAGAAACTGAAGAATGCTAAATGGCTTGCTCAGGGTACTATCTACCCAGACGTAATCGAGTCTGCAGCATCTAAGACAGGTAAAGCACACGTAATCAAATCTCACCACAACGTTGGTGGTCTTCCTGATGATATGGAAATGGGCCTTGTTGAGCCTCTACGTGAGCTATTCAAAGATGAAGTACGTAAGATCGGTCTAGAGCTTGGTCTTCCATACAACATGCTTTACCGCCACCCATTCCCGGGTCCAGGTCTAGGTGTTCGTGTACTTGGCGAAGTGAAGAAAGAGTACTGTGATCTACTGCGTCGCGCAGATGCTATCTTCATTGAAGAGCTTCACGCTGCTGACCTTTACCACAAAGTATCTCAAGCATTCACGGTATTCCTACCAGTACGTTCAGTTGGTGTAATGGGCGATGGCCGTAAGTACGATTGGGTTGTATCTCTACGTGCTGTAGAAACTATCGACTTCATGACTGCTCACTGGGCGCACCTACCATACGACTTCCTAGGTAAGGTATCTAACCGTATTATCAACGAAGTTAACGGCATTTCACGTGTTGTTTACGATATTTCTGGTAAGCCACCAGCAACTATCGAGTGGGAATAATCTCTTAGAGATTTAACCAGCTTTGATTAAGATCTTAAGCCTCGAACTCAGTTCGGGGCTTTTTTCTTTCTGGTTCAGGGAATCAAAGAGCTATATATAACGGCTAGAAACCAAATGAGTTGGAAACTAGATATCAGCTCAAGAAACCATGAGACGTTTTGTTGTGTTGAGCCATATATCAAAAAGATCACTCGCACTTTTTATAAAATTACACAGCTACAGCTAGGCCATTCCACATGTGAAGCATACTCTTTGATGGACTTATTAAGGACAGATAAGAGAATCCATCATGTTAAAAATCAAATATTTGGCGACAGTACTGGGCTGCACATTAGCAGCGCAAAGTCATGCGTCTTTGAACATTCAACCTGATCCGCAAAATCCGAATGGTTACCTTGTTGAAAAGTCGGCTCTACAAGCTGCTGAACAAGCGAAAACCTCGGATCCTATGTACGCGATCTGGTCACAGGCCCTTCAAACTCGCCCTAACACCATCGTTGAAGCGATTGAACCCGGCTCCCCCTCGAATCCTGAAAACGTAAAGCGTGTAGAGCGCGTGTTCCCTCAATCTGAATGGGACTTTCTCACTCAGATGGCAGCGCCAGAATACACCTACACCCGCTTCTTACGTGCGATTGGTAAATTCCCAGCCTTCTGTGGAGAGTACACCGATGGCCGTGACTCAGACGCAATCTGTAAAAAATCCATCATCACAGCCTTTGCTCATTTCTCACAAGAGACGGGTGGTCACATCGCGATAGACAACACCTCTGATAATCCATTAGCTCTCGAAGAATGGCAGCAAGCTCTAGTGCATGTTCGCGAAATGGGTTGGTCTGAAGGCCAAGAAGGTTACACCACAGGTTGTGGCCAGAACGATTGGCAGAATGCCCGTTGGCCATGTGCCGCGGGGCAGGGTTACTTCGGACGTGGTGCTAAACAGCTTTCTTACCATTTTAATTACGGCGCGTTCTCGGAAGTGATGTTCGATGGCGATGCGACGGTGCTTCTCAACAATCCGGGCTTAGTAGCGGACTCTTGGTTGAACTTAGCTTCTGCTATCTGGTTCTTCTTAACACCGCAAGCGCCTAAGCCTGCAATGCTGCATGTGATTGACCGTACATGGACGCCATCTCAACGTGAATTGGATGCGGGGATTGGTTATGGCTTTGGTACTACCATCAACGTTATCAACGGTGGTATTGAATGTGGGGAGCAGAACAAAGATAAAGGCCAACCCGTTAACCGTATTCGTTACTGGGAAGGGCTAGCGGCGCACTACGAAATTCCGGTAGAAGCGGATGAAGCCAATACTTGTTGGCAGCAAACACCTTACGGAAGCTTGAATCTCAACGGAGCAACGGATGTGTTGTACACCAACTGGGATGGCAACTGGAAATACTACGCAGACCGCCCAGAAGGTTACTCATTTGAGTGTGAGCTTGTTGGTTTCCAAACGGCTTATTCTGCGCTGGTGGCTGGAGATTACGAGAAGTGTGTGACCAACTTTTATGGGTCACATGCGAGTTGGCCTGAAGTGAAAGTGGTCGATAAGCTGGATCCGGTAGACCCTGGTACTGATCCGGGTGGTAACGGTTGGAGTGCGACCAAGGTTTACAATGCGGGTGACCAAGTGACTCATAATGGCGCAACCTACGAAGCGAAATGGTGGACACAAGGGGATGATCCTGCCAATGGCGGCCCTTGGAAATTGATTGCTGGAGAGCCAACACCACCGGTAGTCACCGATCCTGCGCCAGTCGATCCTACACCTGTTGAGCCTGCTCCGGTTGACCCAACACCAGTTGAACCACCTGTTACCGAACCGCCTGTCGTCGTTGACCCATCGGTGTTCATCACATGGCAAGCGGGCGTTAGCCAAGTGAGTAACGGTGACAAAGTGACGCATAACGGCAAGTGCTTCGTGGCTAAAAATGGCCCGGGCGTATGGGAAAGCCCTGTTCAGTCAAATTGGTTCTGGGATGAAATTAGCTGTAATTAATTACTCAATACATTAAGTACCTTACTTTAGGTGACTTAACTGGCTAATCAAAGCCGAAAGTGATTGCTTTCGGCTTTTGCGTTTCTGTTCAGTTCTCCTCGAGTAATCCAACGCTATCAACCCTATCTGAATGCCAATTCTCCATTTAGAGAATAAAGTCCTGTACAAATACTTTGTGTGAATTTATATTCATTTTTAAATTATACTTATTCTTTATTTTAGGGTTAAGGTTTACCTATGGAACAGACAGATATCACGTCACTCATCCCCATTGTTATTACTTTGGTGTTGTCGTTGGCGACAAGGAATGTAGTGATTGGCCTTTTTGCTGGTGTACTCAGTGGTGTAGCCATGCTCACTGGAATGTTTAGCGAACTGAACCCTCTTGATACCTTCGGAACCATGGTTAAAGGCTACCTAGTGCCTCAGCTGACTGATAGCTACAACGCTGGCGTAATTATGCTGTTGGTATTCATCGGTGGCTTTGTCGCCTTGATGGAAAAGTCTGGTGGCGGAGTTGCGTTTGCCAAGCGTGTGACGGAGTGGGTAAGCAATAAATGCCAAGCTCAATTGTCAGCATGGTTGGGTGGAATCATTATATTTTTCTCAGACTTAGGCACCCCTTTAATTGTTGGCCCTGTTTTTCGTCCCCTTTTCGATAAACTGAAACTCTCAAGACAGAAGCTAGCATTCATCATTGATTCAACCTCATCGCCCGTTGCGATCCTTATTCCTTTCATTGGGTGGGGCGTTTACATCATGAGCCTGATCCAAAAAGAGTTTACGGCGTTGAATGTCAACATGTCTGATTGGGATGCGTTCATCGGTGCAATTCCTTTTCAGTTCTACGCATTTCTCGCGATTTTCATCGTTCCGCTAGTGTCCGTTAAAGGTTTAGACTTTGGACCAATGGCAAAAGCAGAGCGTGATTGCCAAGCAGGAATCTGCTCTGGTGCGAATAGTGAATCACTCAATGCGTTCTCGCATAAAAATGCAAAGGCATCCTTTGTCTGGGCGCCGCTGCTGGTGATGGTTGTGGTGTTATGTGCCATGTTGGTTCCACAAGGCTTTCCATTCCAAAAGGTCGCAGGTTCATCATTCAGAGCGGCATTATCATCGGCTTATTTCTTTGCCGCGATTACCTTGATCACGCTGATGGCTTACTACGGAGTAAGAAAGCTTTCAGATGGTATTTCTGTGTACTTAAAAGGTATGGGAAACATGATGCCTGTAGCTATCATCTTGGTATTAGCTTGGGCGTTAAGCACTGTCGGTAAAGAGCTGGGTGCTGCGGCTTATATTGCTGAACAAGCACAGAGTGGCTTTCCATACTGGTTAGTACCTGCGGTCGCGTTTCTATTGTCTGCCATTATCTCATTCGCAACGGGCTCATCGTGGGGAACCTTCGCGATAATGATGCCATTGGTTATTCCAACCGCTATTGCGATAGATGCTCCGTTACTCGTCGCGATTGGTGCTGTGCTATCGGGGGGCTTGTTTGGTGATCACTGCTCACCAATCTCTGAAACAACCATTCTTTCTTCAACAGGGGCAGGGTGTGATCAGTTTGAACACTTTAAGACACAGCTCCCTTACGCATTAATGAACGGTTCTATTGCTCTGATTAGTTTTGTAGTGGCAGGCTTTACTGGAAGTGCATTGGTAGTGTTGGGCGCTCTTGTTGCTCAGTTGATTATCGTGACGCTGTTAGCCAAGCGCGATGTGAGTAAAAATGCTTCATCAGAAGTTCAATCTCAAGTGCCTGAATCTAAACCACAACAAGCGTAATTTAAGATTACAGAAGAGGGGCGAGAATTAATGAATAGATACGGGATGCGAGTAAACGAGTAACGAAAAGCTCGCTCCCTATTGTCTAAGTTTGATGCTAAGGGTTCTCTCTTACTCAAATCTGAAGACTCTTTTCTCATCCCGCATCTCGTTACTCGTATCTCTTTTACTCGTATCTAAGCAAACCTCGTCATTCCCTACAGTGAGGAACGAACGTGATAGGGAATCTCTGGCGTTTACGGTTGGTATTTATGTCTAAGGGCAGATTCCAGATATCTCGTCCCTCGATTCTGGAATGACGACTGAGTAAGTAGATGTGGGATACGAGTAAACGAGTAACGAAGAGCTCGTCCTCTGTTGCCTACGTTTGCTATTAAGGGGGCGCTTACTCAAATCTAAAGACTGTTTTCGCATCTCGTATCTCGTTACTCGCATCTTTTTTATAGCGTGATAGGGAACCTGCTTACTTATAGTTTCTGTGAATTGATTGGTATTGTTATGAAACTAATTTTCCATAGGATCATTTACACAATCTTAGTTTTCGATAACTGGATTACCTAGTTGTACGACTTATAGATTAAAATTTTCTGATAATTTTTATCGTTTTTTTTTAATCAACCACTTTAATAAGGTAAATTCGCAATGTCGACCAAACTAGCTAACCCAGCGCCACTAGGCTTAATGGGTTTCGGTATGACCACTATTCTTCTTAATATTCACAACGCAGGTTTCTTTCCAATCGATTCAATGATTCTTGCTATGGGTATTTTTTACGGTGGTTTGAGCCAAGTTATCGTGGGCACAATGTGTTTCAAACGTGGTGACACGTTCGGTACAACTGCGTTTACTTCTTACGGCCTATTCTGGTTGTCTTTGGTTGGTTTAATCGTGATGCCTTACATGGGCCTACCTGCAAGCCCTGCAGCATTCATGGGTTGGTACCTACTACTATGGGGCATCTTCACAGGCTTCATGTTCATCGGCTCTCTATGCTACCCAGTGGCTAAGCAAGTAGTATTCGGTTCACTAACTATCTTGTTCTTCCTACTTGCAGCTCGTGATTTCACTGGCAGCGAACTAATCGGCACTATCGCTGGTTTTGAAGGTATCTTCTGTGGTGCTTCAGCTATTTACTTTGCAATGGCACAAGTAATCAACAACGAATACGGCCGTACAGTACTGCCTATCGGTGAGAAGAAAGCACCTCAAATGGCAACACAAGAAATCGCTGCTTAATACTCTAACTCGGGAACAGTTAGTTTGTTATAAGCCATTTATTGGTTATGAATAAAACAAAAGGGGTTAGCCGAAATGGCTAACCCCTTTTTTATGCGTTATTAAAAGCGCTATTTGTTAAAGCGATCTATTTGCTAAGGAAAGCTTAAGCTGAAGGTTGCTCTACAGGTTTAGTGTCTGCAGCTTCTGCTTCAGGAGACTTGCCTGTTTTACGCTTGTACTTCTCTTCCCAGTAAGTAGCACCTTTAATGCCTAGTTTTACAGGGTTGAACGTATACTCAGTCACACCTTGTTTCTGCTGTTCTTCGTAGTCTGCTAGAGCTTTAAGCGCAGGCTTAGACATGAAGAAGATGATCAGAATGCCAACGATGTTTAACCATGCCATCAAGCCAACACCAACATCACCCATTGCCCATGCAAGGTTCGCTGTTTTAACTGTGCCATAGAAAACTGCAGTGATAAGAACAAGCTTAAGTACGAACATCATGCCAGGGATCTTGATGGTACGACGTAGGTAAGCAATATTCGTTTCTGCGATGTAGTAGTAAGCAAGAATCGTTGTAAATGCGAAGAAGAACAGAGCAAATGCGATGAATGGCTTACCAATGCCTGGTAGTGCACTTTCAATAGCAAGCTGTGTAAATACAGGACCATTCGCACCGATGTTTGCTGCTAGGTTCTGAACAAGGAACACACCTTCAGCGCCGCCATGAACGTTGTAAGCACCAGTGATGATGATCATGAACGCTGTAGCAGAACATACTAGAAGAGTATCGATGTAGATAGAGAATGCTTGTACCAAACCTTGCTGAGCTGGGTGATCAACACTTGCAGCCGCTGCCGCGTGAGGACCAGTACCTTGACCCGCTTCGTTTGAGTAAACACCACGCTTAACACCCCAACCAATTGCAGCACCGAAGCCAGCCATAGGTGTGAATGCATCACCAACAATCATTGCGAAAACAGTTGGCACTTGGCTGATGTTTAGCAGAATGATAACGAACGCGATGATGATGTAAGCCAATGCCATGAAAGGAACAACGATTTGTGTGAAGTTCGCAATACGTTTAACACCACCAAAGATGATGAAAGCAAGGATGATAGCAACAACAGTACCGGTGAAAATTTTAGCGAAACTGAATGTACCGACAGCTGTTTCAATCATGTCACCTGAGCCAAATGCAGCTTCTACAGCATTACCGATACTGTTTGACTGAACACCTGGAAGCAAAATACCACATGCAAAAATAGTCGCGATAGCGAAGATCCATGCGTACCACTTCTGACCCATTGCTTTTTCAATGTAGTAAGCCGGGCCACCACGGAACTGGCCTTCGTCTTCTTCTTTGTAGATTTGCGCTAGCGTAGATTCTGCGTAAGCAGTCGCGGCGCCAAAGAAGGCTACAACCCACATCCAGAATACTGCACCTGGGCCACCGAAACCGATAGCGGCAGCCACACCAGCAATGTTACCTGTACCGACACGGCCAGATAGCGAAACGGCTAGAGCTTGGAAAGACGAGATGCCTTTTGATGAGCTTTTACCCGATAGTAGCAAGCGCCACATTTCAAAGAAGTGACGGATTTGAACAAATCGAGTCATGATGGAGTAGAACAAACCTGCACCTAAACATAGGTAGATAAGTACTGGACTCCAGATTATTCCATTCAAAAAATCAACGAATGACTGCATGAGTATTTTCCCTGTTAGTTTTGCTTATGATTGTTTTTCGAACAACACAATACTTCACTTGTAACCCGAGTGTTAAATTATTTAACTGCGCATTAGGATTACTGTGACATAAAGCAAGTTATAGAGGGTATTTGTTAATGCTTAGTGCTAATTCGATAATCGTTCTATTTAATCGTCTATGCAACTGGTTGTGTCTTTTTGTGTTTTGCAAAGTGAATAAATAGTGATTAATACAGAAAGGGGATCTTGAGGTGCGCATAAGAAACGAAATTGCGCAAAACAGCGGTTAAAGCCGCTTAGCATAAACGGCTGACATATGGATGGTGGGATAAGTAGGTTGGAATATATCACTTGCATCGGGTGAGCTAGCAGGTCTAAGGGACTGTGGCTTTTGAAGGTTTGATAATTGAGGCTTTAATATCTACCTAGTGAAAATGGCTAATTTTATGCCTGTTTCAAACAACCACGAACCCTCGCACCTGTAATTCTTGAGCGAACTCAGACTGAGTATTTGGCTCGCCGTGAATCAAATGCACCTCTTTCGGTGGCGTCGCGATGCCCTCTATAAATCGGTAGAGATCTTCTTTATCAGCATGGGCAGAATAGCCAGACATGCCATGAATTTGAGCATTAACCTCAACGTCTTTGTTATCAATAGAAACCTGCATTTCGCCTTGTTGCAGCTCTCGTCCGAGCGTCCCGTGCGCTTGATAGCCCGCTAAAATCACATCGGTTCGTTTATCGGTAAGCAAGGCAGATAAGTAGTTCATTATCCTGCCACCCTGACACATCCCAGAAGCTGCGACCACAATCGCGGGTTCACCTGTCGACTTGAGGCGATTCACGATTTTCTTGTGCATTCTATGTCTATCAACGGTAATGCACTGCTCAAAAGCGAGTGGGTGACGTTTCAGTTCAAGACGCAGCTTTGCTTCTTGTCCCCACAACTCTTTAAAACGTCGGTATGAACGCGTCACTTTTTGAGCCATCGGAGAATCGAGAATAATAGGAATATCTCTACTGAGTTGATGCTCAAAGATCAGGTGTTCGATATCAAACAGCAATTCCTGAGTTCTACCGATACTAAAAGCCGGGATTAGAATAACGCCACCATCAAGTAGTGAACGATCAATAATGGCCTTGAGACGCTCAGATCGCGTAGCAATATCATCATGTGTACTGGTGCCATAAGTGGATTCGATAAACAGATAGTCGGCTTGTAGTGGTGACTTGGGATCCGGCAGCAGTGGTGTGTTACTCGGGCCCAAGTCGCCAGAAAACACAACTACTTATTGGTTGGGTAACTTAATCTCGATATAAGCGGAACCTAAGATGTGCCCAGCAGGTTGAAAGCGAGCATGTAGAGTATTTGGCCTATGATGATCCTTTCCGTTGTTTTGCTGTTTAGACATGATTGGAAACCATTCCCCGTAAGGCTTGGGAGCAATTAACGAATGAATCTTTTTGAGTATCAGCTTCGATTGTTTATTGCTGAGCCCTTGCAGTTTTAAGCCATCCTCAATCATTAAAGGGGCAAGTTCAGCAGTGGCTTGCGTGCAATAAATCGATTGGTTAAATCCACTGGCGAGTAACCAAGGTAATCGACCAATATGATCAATGTGAGTATGAGTCAGCAGCAGAGCGTTGAGGTGGGATGTTGCAAATTCAATATCAAGAGGGCGTGCATCTTCTCCTTGGGACTCTTTACCTTGAAAAAGGCCACAATTGATGAGCACCGCTTGGCCTGAATCTCTTAGTTCGTGACAAGATCCTGTGACAGTATGTTTGCCACCATGGTGAATCACTTCCATCGTTTACTCCCATTGCTCTATAAAGCCGATAACGCCTGTTTTTATTTTGCGGATAAGCGCCAGCAAGTAAAACAAGAACAATGAGAGTTGCGATCGTTGAGTGTCTTTTTAAGTAACTGAGCGATGACTCAGTGGTTTCGTTGCGAGTTAGTTCGTAGAAGAGCGGTCTGAATCCAACTCTGGTTTTTGCTGCGCCTCTAAACGAGCCACTTCGGCATCAAGTTCTGCTATTTTCTCTGCCATGAGTCCGTGACAGCGATTGGCCAGTTCTCTTGCGTCGCTAAGCTTGTATCCAGACACATCGATAGGTTCCAGCATCTCGGTGATCACAATGCCATTATTGGCTCGATTAAAGTCAATCTTATTGTGCGTGGTGCTGGTACACATCGGGGTGATAGGCACACCAGCTTCAATTGCCATTCGGAAAGCGCCCGTTTTGAATGGCAGTAGTCCACGCCCTTTACTACGGGTTCCTTCAGGGTAAACCCAAACAGACAGATCTCTCTGGTGAATCGCTTCCGCCACTTGCTTGATGGTATCGCGTGCTTTGGACTTGTCTTCGCGGTTAATCATGATGTTACCGGTGATCCAATACAGCAGGCCAAAGAAAGGCACGTACAACAAATCGCGTTTGCCCAATGAAACAGTGCGTGGTCTTAGCATTCCTGGATCGGTTACAAAGTCCAATATGCTTTGGTGGTTAGAGATGTAGACGCTGTTTTCTGGTGTTGGGGCATTGTCTAGGCCGCGCTGCACCAGTTTGACACCGATGATCTTTTGGAGTTGGTTGAACCAACGACAGAAAACGTACACATGCTTGGGGTTCTTGGGGCTAAACAAGCAGTAAACAAAAGCACATAGAGTGGTGAAAATAATAAACACCGTAGCCAAAATAATACGAAGAACAGCAAGCACAATTCACTCCTTACTCACCGCAAGATGGCAGTGATTAAATAGTTTTAGATGCTTGAAGTTTTCACTCTATTTAACCGAATTGCAACAATTAACTGTGATAGGGGGCTATTTTTAGATCTTTATATAAAACAAGGACTAACAATGGGTGTTTGACACAGTTATCGAGCTTACACGTGTTCACCAGTAATGGCTCATTATCACCAATACTGTTTATTTGGATCCGATTTTTCTACCCATTCCGGATCTTGACGCGATTCTAAGTAGAGTTGTAGGCCGTTATAAGACATGAAAGCTGCAGGGCCGCCGAGGTGCTCGAAATAGTCAAAATACTCATCTTCGAGAGCACAAAGGTGGGCTAAATCTTTAACCTTGTTAGCCAGCGCCCACTGAATGGCAAATACAGGCGCTATTGAGCCTGAAATATTCACCTCTTCGACGTTTGGGTTAAACATTGAATTAGCTTGCTCAAGCAGTATCTCTTCTTGTTCAGACTCTTGTTGTAGTACCTCTTCGACGATCTCCGAGCGCTTGGTATTAGAAACACTCTTGTTCAACTTGGCGATTCGCAGTGCGTAGCTAAATCGGTCTGATGAAACGATGTCGACAAGCTGCGACAACAGCTCTTTGTCTACGCCTGCTGCCTTGGTGAAATAGTCGATACACGAATTGATTGAGGCATAACGAGTACCGTCAAACTCAAAGCCACTGGTTTCGTCGTATACCTCAAGTGGGATGTCATCAACCGACAAAGGCCAGCCTTTATAATCGACGCGTTGCTTGGCGATTTGATACATTTTCCAAGCGCTGCGCCCAAACCCACCAAGTGTCGAGCCCGAGAAATCAGAATCAATAAGCTCTTGCTCCGTCCAGTTCTCACCGATGCCAAGGTGCTTAGCGTACTTGTCTATTAGAGTGTGTTTTATCTGATCGCGCACAGACCAAATTGAGGTCAGATTCTTTGAATAGTTAATTCTCGCACACTCATCACAAGCGGGCAGTGCTATCGGTGAGTGGCCAATCTTGGCAACTGCCTGCGCAGTCTTAGGAAATTCAACAACGTTACTGGAAGGCTCACCACAAAACCAACAGGTGTGGCGTAGGTTGAATGGGGTGTCTATGTGTGAGTATGTGTTCATTAGTCTTTATCGGCTAGGTGCTTGAGGCGAGTTAATCATCTTCAAACAATTATCTCTGTTCGCACGTCAGCTTGCACCTTGTTTGTTTTTTTTTCTGACGACATTAATTCGGGGTGTGACTCGCCTGATGAACTCATTAGGAGGATATTGATATAAAACAGTCACTAACGATAAATGTTGATTGGTGTGGCTGAACTTAAATGAGCTGCTAGTAATCGCCTAAGCTCCCCATTACTATTGAGATAGACTCCTTACTCCAATAGCGCATATGTCCTCATCGATTCCTTTTTACGATAAAAATGCTCACACACTTTGCCAGCAGTACAACTCAGTGACGTTCGAGACGGTGCATAAAAGCTGGCAAGCTTATTGGCCTTTAGAGGGCGATAAAGTATTAGATGTCGGTGCAGGGAGCGGTCGTGATGCGCTATGGATGCACAAAGCCGGAGCTGATGTTATTGCGATAGAACCAAGTGCTTCATTACGTGAACAAGGCTCTAAATATACAGGCCCAAGTGTTACCTGGATTGATGATTCACTTCCCTCCCTTAGCCGCACCGAAAACCTCGGAATGCGTTTTGACTTGATATTGGTGAGTGCTGTTTGGATGCACTTAGCTCCGTCTCATCGAGAACGAGCATTTAGAAAGTTGTCTAACTTGCTAGCTCCAAATGGCAAGCTGGTGATCACTCTGCGTCATGGGGGGGTTAAAGACAGTCGACAAGGCTATGAAGTCTCGGTTGAAGAGCTCGAGCGTTTATCAAAAAACAGCGCCTTGTTGGTTCGTCATGTCGATGATAGCCAAGACACATTGAACCGCAGTGAAGTGTGGTGGCAAACCGTGGTGATGACACTGCCAGATGATGGCTCCGGTGACTTGAACAAGGTGCGCCATATTATTGTGAATGACAACAAGTCGGCCACATACAAGTTGGCTTTGTTGAGAACTCTACTGAGAATTGCTGATGCTCATTCAGGCGCTGTGATTGATCGAACTGATGGGAAAATTTCTCTACCAGTGGGCTTGGTCGCGCTGTATTGGGTTAGGCAGTTTAAGCGACTGATTGATATCGACATAGAAGGCGTCGGGATTCAGCAAAATAGCAACACAACGAAGGGACTTGGGTTTGTAAAAGAGGATGGGTGGAATAAACTCAAACACCTAAGTGCTGATGACCTAGCGATAGGCGCTATGTTTCTCGGCGATGAAGCCAAGGCTCTACAAAAGCTATTTTCACAAACGATCAGCACCATTAAATCAGGACCTGTGACTTTTATTTATCAAGGCTCGAAAGACAACCGACTATTCGATATATACCCACCTCAGAAACGACGGAAGAGCCGAGAATCACTGGTCATTGATAGTGAGTTCTTAGAAAGCTTTGGTTATTTCACTCTCGATGAAAGCTTATGGGAATGCTTTAGAATCTACCACTCTTGGATTGAACCGCTGGTGGTGAATCAATGGGTCATGGAGATGCAGCGTTTCGAGTTGAACCGACAGCGAAGTATCTCATTGCAGACGTATCACGACTGCTTGGTATGGATCGATCAAAACCACGAAACTCGCGATGTGCGTAAACGTGTCGAGCAACTTAGATCTGATCGTGCCGACATTGTCAGCGTGTGGAGTGGAAAAGCATTAAAAAATGAGTTTCACGTTGATCATTGTTTGCCTTTCGCTTACTGGCCAAACAACGATAAGTGGAACCTCTTTCCTACTACAAGCAAAGAGAACTTAAGTAAAAGTGATAAAGTTCCTACGGCTGAAAAGCTTCGTTCGTCTAAGTCTCGTATTCTAGAGTGGTGGCAACTCGCTTGGAACGATTCGGCTCATTTTGAACAACAATTCTTTTCAGAAGCCGCGCTTTCGTTACCTAACATCCCTGCACAGTGTCGAGACTTTGAAGAGGTGTTCGATGCAATGGGCTTGCAGGTACGTGGTGTAAAAAGCAGACTGCTGATTAATGAGTGGCACTGATCATTAAGTAGGCTAGTTATCCCAAATAACCCTCAACAAACTAATCATCGAGAACATAATGAAATACATCGGAATTGATGGCTGCAAGGCGGGTTGGATCGCTTGGATTGTCTCTGACAGTGAGGTTCCTGAGTTTAAGGTGGTAAATACGCTTGATGAGTTGGTCGATGATCTTACGGGAGCAACAACGTTAATCGATATGCCAATTGGCTTTAGCGATTCGCTTACTCCAGATAGATTATGCGATAAAGCGGCAAGACGTTTTCTAACCAGCAAGCGTGGCTCTTCCGTGTTTCCTGTTCCGTGTCGAGAGGCGGTTTACCAAACCGATTACGTTGCGGCGTGCAGTGCCAATGTGGGGCAGCTTGATAAGAAGTTTTCTAAACAGACTTGGGGAATTGTGCCCAAGATCCGCGAGCTTGATGAGCTCATTGAATCTCATCCCAATCTTTCCATCAGGGAATCACATCCTGAGGTGGTTTTTGCAGCTTTGAAAGGCGAACCGCTGGCGCTTTCAAAACGAACGCAAGAGGGTAAAGTGGAACGGCTTTCTATTATTCAGCAACTTGCTCCCAAATGGTGTGACGGCTTGTCGTTGGCCATTTCAAACACTAAACGCAAAGACGTCGCGATAGACGATATTTACGATGCATTCGTACTTATGTTGGTTGCCTATTACGCTCCGCAATTATCGACCTTACCTGAGCTTTCTGATGTTGGTGGAGAAGTGGATGTCGATCAGAATGGACGAGTTCGAGAGATTGTCTATTGGGACAAAACGCGCTGACAAAGCGTGCGCTCGACTTGGCTTAATATGTTATTTTCCAACTCTGTTACTTTTCACTCTTACTATTTTTGAGTCTTTGATATGAAACGTTTTATTGTCGGCTGGCTGGCCACTGTGCTTAGTGCTGCGAGTTATGCCCAAGTTGCCCCTATATCTCAATGGCAATGCGACATGATGAAAAAGAACAATGTCTTGAGTAGTGGTGCGCCTGTTGGTTGTGAGCGACTATCCAAAGTGGACTTCGATTTCATTAATTTCAAAGGGGAAACGCGACAGGGCAATATGATCGTGCTTGATGTGGTTGCGCCTGCTGTTGAACAAATCTTTTCAGAGCTTAAACAGCGCAATTTTCCTCTTCATTCTGCTCGCCTTATGCGTGAATTCAGAGGGGACGACAACGCCTCAATGGATGCGAACAACAGCAGCGCGTTTAACGCTCGGCCTATTACCGGAGGAGGAGGTTGGTCGAAGCATGCCTATGGTGTGGCGATAGACATCAACCCAGTTCAAAACCCTTTCTTAGAGTTCGATAGCAACGGAAGAATAACGGTAAAGCCTTCACAATCTGCGACAAGCTATGTGAACCGTACTCGCTTTCGTGCGCGTGATGAAATAGAACGCCGCGGCATGGCTGAAGATGTGGTGGAGCTGTTTGCCCATCACGGATTTATGATCTGGGGAGGGGATTGGAATAGCCCAATCGATACTCAGCATTTTGAGGTCGGCTCAAGAAAATTTGTTAACCAACTGCTCTCTAAACCACAACCTGAAGCCAAGGTGTTATTTGAGCGCTACGTCGAATCTTATCGACAGTGCTATCTCAAAAATAAAGGTGAGGACGCAGAAAAAGCTCGAGCTATCTGCGCAAAGAAAACAGTCGGGACTTTTTAGTGCTATGTTTATCTAGAACCGTTTGTGTTTTAGCAAGTTAAACTCGCTTCAGGTGTGTTTTGAATCGCTAAGGTCAGCGCTCGTCGTTGGCCTTTTTTGTATTCATTTCTTCAATAGAACACCGAGCATTGAAAAGGTTATTGGGTATCCATTAGTCAATAATCGATAAGCGAATGCAGCGCAAAGTCATCGGTTTGTCATTTAAAAACTCATAGCGTTAACGTTATGTGAGAACCATTGCTGGTGGGGGAACTCTTCGCTGAAACGCCAGTATTATTAGTGAACTGATCACAACGGACCAACTAATGAAAAAGATACCTTTGGCTCTAACTCTTTTAAGCACTCTACTTTTTTCACAATACACTTTGGCTACTGACACTTCACCTACCACTCAAAATCCCACTTACGAACTCGATGGTAAGTCGGTATTAGGTCGCACTGAGAACGTGTACCTATCAAGCGTTAAAGGGCTAAAAGACGTTCCTTTCATTGGTAAAATTGATACCGGTGCGGAAACCACTTCTATGCATGCTGAAGACATTCATGTGAAGAGCTCTAATCCCGACTACCAAAACCTCAAAGACAAAGAGTTGATGGCGGCGTTAACCGAAGACCTGTTGAACAATTCCGATGTTGATTACGATGATTGGGATGGCAGCACCTTTGCGAAATATGAAGCTGTG
Source organism: Vibrio sp. 1CM23M (assembly GCF_023161755.1). Taxonomy (NCBI): domain Bacteria; kingdom Pseudomonadati; phylum Pseudomonadota; class Gammaproteobacteria; order Vibrionales; family Vibrionaceae; genus Vibrio; species Vibrio sp. 1CM23M. The sequence continues at coordinate 112,896 of NZ_JALNTR010000007.1, read as the reverse complement.
GTCTCTTTTAAGGTTCAAAATCCACGCACGGGAGACATGGTATTAATCGAAGCGCCTTTAGAGCGTGTCAGCATGATACGCAGCCGCACTAGCAGCACGCCTTTACTTCGTCCTACCGTAAAAATGTCGCTTACCATTGCAGACCAAGAGCTAAAAACAGACGTTAACCTGACCGATAGAAGTCACTTCTCTGCGCCAGTATTGATCGGAAAAACCTTCCTTGCGGACAACGCGCTGGTGTTTGCGGGCTACGACTACTTACAAGAGCAAGAGAACGCAACGGTGGTTGGCCGTAAAGAAGTGGTTTCTATCTCGGGAATGGCGATGAATGCGACCTTCTCTTTAAAGAACCGCTACAGCATTTTGCATGCAAAAGACATCGACATAGACAAAAAGAACAAAGAAGTGACGTTTGATATGTTCGACAACGACGGCAAGCCAAAAGAGATGACGTTGCCGTTGGTTCGTATGTTAAGCGTGAGCGGTAAGAAGAGACCTTTGGTGTATGTGCCTGTTCAACTCGATGAAAACACCACAAAAGACGTTCTGGTGTACCTACGTGAGCGCTCGAGTAGTGAGTCGCAGTTGAGATTTGGAACCAACACCGCCAGCGAACTCTTCATGATTGACACCAGTGCTGAGAATATTTTATCAGAAGGTTCAGAGAACTTTAGTGATGTGGCTGAGTCTGGTGAGCCTATGATTATCTCGCCGGAAGAGGACATCACACTAGATGACTTCCCTCTTAAGGCGGTGGCTTCTTTCACTGTCAATACGCCTTTGCTGAAGGTCGACAGTTTTGAAATGACAGGTAAAGGCAAAGATGCTTCCGTCGAATTTTATCTTACGGATGTAAATGGTGAGAAGCAGAAGGTGACCAAGCCAATTATTAAGAAGCTTAAAGTCGGGGATGATACTCGCCCGGTTGTAAGTGGTGAGTTTGCGGTGTCTGGAAAAGTGCGTACGCAAGAGTTTGCCATCGACGTGCTCAATACGAATGAGAAAGAAGCGTACTTTATTTTAGGTAAGAAGATGGCAAAAGAAGGCGTTTACGTTAATACACGTTCTGATTATCTTCTGAAGGCTGAACCACTGTTTAAAGTTGGGCACATCGAAGTCGTTGAAGTGAACGGCATGAAGTTCCCGGCCAAGCTCGACACCGGTGCCGATGTAAGCTCAATGAACGCAGTCAACATCAAACGATTTAAGAAAGATGGCCAAGACATGGTGAGCTTTACCTATCAAAACAACCAAGGTGATAAGCAAGATTTCACCAAGCCAGTGATTGATGTAATGCGCATTAAAGCTAAGAAAGGCGAGAAGGTGAACATTCGCCCTGTAGTAGAAATGAAGGTTAAGCTCGGAGACCTAGAGAAAGAGGTGAGGGTAAACCTTCAAGACCGATCTCGCTTCGAATACAGCATGATCCTAGGTAAGAACTTCTTGAAGCACGGCGCAGTAGTGAGTAGCGATGAAGATTACTTACTCGGTGATATGGAGTAACGCCTAAACTTATCTAAGTTCGTATCAGAACAGCTCTAAACAGCCACACATTTCAGTATTGGGATGTGTGGCTTTTTGTTGAGTGGCTGTTTTTGATATTGATGCATTTATAGTTAAGTGTATGTTATCAAAGGCTTTATCTACTGGTTCGTAAGGTTCAGACAAACAAAAAGGGCCAACTCTTTCGAGTTGGCCCTTTCCAAACGTTTGGTGGGCTGGCGTCATCGTAATTTGAATCTTAAATATTTGATTTTTATATTTAAATCTAGGTTCATCTTTGCAAAAGGTGCTAATTGGGTGTTTATTTTTATTTGTTATCGATTGATAGCTGCTACTATCTTTTTGAGGAGTTGAACTCCCGTCCATTACTTATTAAATGATTATCATTAGTATTAATTGCTTGGGTCAATCAATCTAATATATTTCACATACATATCACTCCTATGTATCCACCAGCATAGGAACTCGTTATGCCCATCTCACCTATTCAATTAATTTTACTTATCCGCTTTCATCCGACACCAGATGCCCAAGCAACTCATACAATCGACTCACCTTAAAGCCTAGCGTGTAGAGTTTCGTCTCTTGCTATCAAAGAGAGTGAGAGTGACTTGTTCCAAGATCGTTATACCGTCACCTCTATTTTGATCCGCTTAGTTAAAGGTGTACACGATGAGTAAAAATACTCATGTGAGCACTCGCCAGCATATGGTATTGGCGCTTGAGCTATACAAGCGCATACCGTATTGGCATAAAGTCACAGCTTCTGAGCTCAAAGTACAGCTTCAAGAGATAGGTATTGATAGAGATATTCGAACGATTCAACGTAACCTAGATGTGTTACTTGAATATTTTGATATTGACCGAGATACTCGTGATAAACCTTATGGATACCAACGAAAGCAAGCCAAATCTCTTGTTGGCTCTGGTACTCAAGAAGCACTACTGTTGTGTCTGGCTGAGTCTCACTTCCACTATTTAATCCCTACCCATATCTCTAATACTCTTCAGTCGTTATTTGAAGATGCTAGTTACCACCTAAAATCTCTCAGTCAGAACACGAAAGAATCTCAATGGCTGAGAAAAGTTGTATTTCAGAGTGCTTACCAACTAAGTGAAAATGTCAGCTCTGATATTTACGCTAAGATCAGCCAAGGGCTCTACCATAATCGTTGGTTAAGCTTGCACTATTACTCTGAAGGGGGGCAACACAGAAAAGATGTCATGCCATTAGGCCTTTCACATCAAAGCAATACATTGATATTGGTGTACCGCCAGAAGGGAGATAAAGGTGCTACTTTTGTTGATGTCAGTCATATTCATAAAGTCACATTATCAACCTTCACGTTTGCTTACCCACAAGACTTTGACTTGCAACATTCAGCATCGGAATACTCCAATACACCGCATGAACGTTATACACTCGAATTCACCATTACTAAACAAGCTGGTGAACATCTCTACCAAACACCACTTTCCAACGACCAACGTATCTCTGAGTTCGATACGTATTTACACATCACTGTTACGGTTTCTAATACACCTCCATTAGTGGCGTGGCTAGAAGCACATAAAACCCACATTACTTTTGTAGAACAACAACCTATACCACCGTCAGTCAAAAGCCCCCAACTTCAAACCACTTCTCTAAATAGCGATAGCGGTCCCACTTAGTACAGCCCTATGCGACACCAGATGCCCAACCTATTGATAACCTGACAACAAACAGGGATGTCACATAGGGTTGCCGTCTTTCTATGTGATCCACTACGACATAGACGGGGAGAGAAGTTCATGACAATTAAAGCGATTCGACCATTACTTAACAAGCACCGTTGCCTAGCTTCATTCAGCTGTGAATATTGCGGGGGTAGCCACAGTTCAACCTGTGACATTTGCGATATGCCTCCATGCCGATGTTCTTGCTAATGCCACACGTTTAATACCCACCACTAGCGGTTTACGAAAGTAAGCCGCTTTTGTTTTCTATGCATTTATCCCTGCAAACCAATCTATTAATAAAAAGGAATATCCTATGAAAAAGACGTTAGTTTCTGCGCTTATTGCTAGTGCAACCCTTGCTGGTTGCGGCGGTGGTGGCTCATCTGAGCCTTCATCACCATCGAACACTACATTGTTATCCGGTCGTGCTATTGACGGCTATATCGTTGGTGCCACTGTTCATTATGATTTTAATTCAAATGGTGTTGTCGATCCTGATGAGCCATCAGCTATCACCGAGGCTGGTGGCGTGTTCACTATTGAAGGTGACATAACCGAAGAGCAGCAAGCCTGTCTTGAATACGTCCCAGTGATCGTAGATGTGCCTGTCGGAGCTATTGATGAAGACTTAGGGGAAGTGACTCAAGCTTATGTACTTAACCTGCCACCAGCGTTCACGTTGCCTGAAGAGGTAGCGAATGGCTCCGTTAACATTACGCCACTCACCACAATGTTGTGGGAGTCAGCGAAACAGACGGTTGAAAGAGAGCAAGGAGCTACATATAGCTGTGAATTAGTGAAAGACAATGAACCAGTCCGTAATGCCATAAAAGATGCCATGCGTAACGTAGCGGGTGATTTAGTTTGGCATTTCAATATCTCAGAGGAAGATCTGTGGAGTGATTACATAGCGGATGGTAACAGTGCGGTCTACGATATTGCTGAGCAGCTTATGGCATCCATTCAACTTTCATTTGAAGAGACTTATGAATTGTCGCTTCAGTACCCATATGCACATATCAACGTGGCTCATTACCTTAACGATCCAACGGACTGGCAACGCCAAGATGATGAACAGTTGTGGTACAAATCAATTTCCATACGTCAAGGTAGCTTCTGGTCTGAATCTGTCTATGCGGTAGATGATAACTGGCTACCTGAGCGTTTGATTAGAAACTACCTGCAAGAAGACAGTGTTACTGATTTTGGTACGGTGGGTTATGTGAATGAATACCGTAACATGAGCTCAGATCCAAGCTTTGACGATTACATTTGCAGTAAGTCAGAAACCTTACTTTCAAAGGTGGCTGACACTGACAACCAATACGGTATGGAGAACAAGTCATCGTTCTACGATCTGAGTGAATTAGAGTGTAATGAGGTTAGTTTGAGTGATGCTGCTGATAGCCAAAACATGACGCTTTCGACTGCGAGAGTGAGTGGTGTGTACGATGAAGAAGGGAGCCGTTATAAGTGGAACACAGTGCCAAGTGAATATGCTCACTGGTTAGGTTTCAGTGCTGATGTGGAGGGTATAGATATTGGTGCACTCAATGCTGATATCACGGCACTACCGCAGACCTATGGTGATCAAGATTCTGTTGGAGCTGATTGGTGGGAGTACACTAAACGCTATAAAGAAGGCGATAACAAGATATCTGAGCACAGAACTAACGTGGCGACTGAAATGCCTAATGGGGATATGGTGTTACATCACCGATTCATATCTTACCCTAATGGGACATTCAAGTATGAGTGTGACCGTGGTGATGGATGGTACGACTGTACGAAGTAGTAACGTTTAAGCTGGCGGCATAGAAGGGAGCAATTGCTCCCCTCTTTCATTGATGAGTTACGTCACCCCTGTCATTACGTCACCCCCGCCAATAAGGTTCTGGACAGGAGTGAGTTATAGGTTTTGCTAATTTAGCAGTTGGCGGATTAACTGAGGTATTGTTCAATACCTTAATCACAGGCAAATTTACCAATTTATGACATACCCGTCCCAAACTAAGTAGCGGCTCTTATACTGACTAGTGTTCTCTGTATCAGACAATGAAAAGAGCCCTACAATTACTATCAATCAAATTTACGCTTTCTTTTTTCTCCACCACAACCCCAAAGCGACAAGCATCACAATTAAAGTCAGCACCGGTGGTTTAGATTGCAACGGTAATACTTCAGCTGGCACATTTGGCGACAGGTGTACATAAACTGCTACGCTCATAATAACCACCGTAAGTAGCGTTGCTAGGTTAATGATTACATCTGCAACTTTAGATGAGATGAGTTTACCTTCCGTCAGAACAAGTAAGAACAGGGCTCCAGCAAAAATCTCACCCATTTGCCCTGCAAACTTTGACAAAACAGGGAACGGCAAACCACTTAGCTCAATTTGCGCAGCAAAGATATCAGCGAAGGGTAAGAAAAATTTGGCAGTTCCTGCCATCACCATAAAGCCACCAAGTAGTGCTGTAACGAAGTTTATTGCTTTTTTACTCGCACTTTCTTTAGATCGGATAAAATAGCCAGCGGTAATGAGAAACATTGTACCAATCATTGTCGCTTCTAATAATATTTGTTGGTTCATCATGTACTCCAAAGTAACGTTAATTTAAAGAAAGCAATTGGGTTAAGCTTGTTCTGGCTTAAGAAGTACCTTGGTGACAAACAAGCGCACAATCGGTGCAACAACTGCAAGCAGCAATAACGCTGAAGGCACAACTTGAGCAATTGCTCCTCCCCATGCAGAGAAAAAGTCAGCGCCTACAGGAAGATTGCGGAACGCCATAATGCCTGACATACCAAGAAGCATTGTTGGCAGTACCATAGACATCATGAGTGGGTATTGATATTTGCGGTCGAATTTTTTCATTGTCATTTTCATCCAGTATTTTTTAGGCCGTTAGGCCGTTAGGCCGTTCGATAAGGGAAGTATACGCAGATACAATGAATTCAAAAATAGACAATAGTGTTTTTTAAAAGTACATTTATGTACTCTTGATTAAGAGAGTAATCGCGATGATCAGTACAAAAAACATGACAAACCTCTATTGGTTCTGCCTCTCTGTTGAATGTGGAGGCTTTGCAGCAGCGAGTGTAAAAGCCAACACCTCAGCCCCTACCGTGTCGCGTTCGGTGTCAAATTTGGAAGGGCAGCTCAATGAGAAACTGCTTCACCGTGATTCCAAAAAATTCCAGCTGACCAATGCTGGTGAAGAGATATATAACAAGTTCTCAAGCTTGTTTCATGGACTTGACCAACAATGGCTAAGCCTTTCAAATGCTCAAGGAGTACTCACTGGAGATATTCATATATCGTGCCCAGAACCCTTTGCTGATTTTTTCTTACAAAAGCTTGCTTTGGAGTTTATGACCCTGCACCCTAAAGTGAATATTCATGTCCATTTTGCATCCGATGCTGAAGCGTTCATTTCTGAACAAATCGATTTAGCAATTGTCACTATGTCAGCGACAGACTCTCACTTGGTACAACGTAAACTATTTGAAACTGAATTGGCATTAGCTGCTTCAAAAAGCTATTTAGCCCAAAGAGGTAAGCCAGAAAGGGCGAGAGATTTACTCGAACACAATGTATTGGCCGGTAACAATTTCCCTTACTGGTTACTAAAAGAGAACCTTGAGACAATCAAAATACCAATAAAACCCAAATACTCGATTAATAGCTTAAGGTTGAATATTCAAGCAGCGATAGGCGGTGCGGGGATTTGTTTGATGCCAAAAGTGGCACTAGAGCACCTAGCTTCACAGGATAAACTGGAGCCGGTATTACCCGGCGTTGAGTGCCCAAAAGGCACAGCGTATTTGGTATGGACAGATAGAAAGATGATCGCCTCACGCGTGGTCGCATTTAGAGATCTCATCTTTGATAGCATGAGCCACAATGCGGAGTCATTGTGGCAAGATATGTTCAGTTAATTAGCAAAAGAGGCGTTAAGGGCAGCCAGTAACTTCTCTTCACTCGCCCGCAACCGAACATCTTCCGCTTGGTCAATCCACTGTATGACACCATACTCATCGATTAAGATAGATGTGGGTATCGCCATGGGTTTGTACTTCATTTTGGTCGGAAAGGGTAACCCAAATAAAGTCATACTTGATACGCCATCACCACCGAGTGCTTTATGATGTTCTACACCATACTTTTTTATCACCTTCAAGTCGGGATCAGACAGCAATTCGTGGGTTAAGTGGTCACGTTGTTGATGTTTCTGAGCCGCTGCGACTTCATCATTAGATAAAGCCACAATTTTGACATTAAAACGGTCAAAGATAGGCTTCATTTCCTCAAACATTTTAAGCTCCATACTGCAATATGGGCACCAAGAGCCTCTAAAAAACTTCAACAATATACGCTGGCCTTTTAGTTCCTCATGGGTAAATTCACTACCATTTTCCCTTGTTGCAGCAAAAGGTAACACCTTATCTCCGACCTGAACTTGAATATCTCCAAGGGGTGATTTTGACTCTTTAAAGGTTTTATAGAACACCGCACTCATCATGACAGGCATAGTTGCGAGCAATATGACCACAATCGTGCTCCAAGACGGGGATTGAGCCGTTACATATAAAGCTGCTACACCGAATACTGACCCAACAATAAGGCTCATAATAAAAAGCAGGGGCATCTTCGGTGTTTGACGATTTTTCACTTTGGAGAAGTAACTGAACGCTCCTGCTATAGTGCTCAATGCCGCCACTAACGAAATATAGATATCAATCATCTGCTCTACCATTCTCAGCCACTAGCTGTTGCAAAGCTTGTTTGAAAGACTCTTGAGGGTGAGCACCGGTAAGTGCACTCTCTCGGTTAAATACTACTGTTGGTACACCACTGATGCCCATTTGGTGCCACTGAGATTCAATTTCTTGGATCTCACGTTTGAGCTGTGGATTATCCAAAGCAAGCTCAGCGGGCTTTCTCTCAATACCTACCGCTTCTGCCTCATTAAGCAAGACTTCACGGTTAGATACATCTTTGTGCTCAGTAAAAAATGCTGAAAATAGGCGCATTTTTAGCTGATGTTGCAAACCCAATGGTTTGGCATGCTCTAATAACACGTGGGCATTAAGCGTGTTGACCATTTTCATATCTTCAAAGTAATCAAACTTAAAACCGTATTGCGCCCCCTGTTTCGTTATGTTTTCACGTGCTCTGTCGCTATCTTCACGTGATGACCCATACTTGCGGGCTACGTGATCACGAAGGTTTTCACCTTTTTCAGTCATATCAGGATTCAATTCAAAGGGCTGCCATTCAATATCTATTCGATCTTTGATGCCTAATTCTTCGATGGCAGTTTCAAGGTGCTTATAACCTACAATACACCAAGGGCAAACTACATCAGAAATAATGTCGAGTTTTATTCTATTGTTCATCATTCAATTCCAATAAAAAAAGCTTGCAACACGCAAGCCTTTAAAACTTAAGATTTAACAGGTTTATAGGCGCTTAGCATCCAGTGCACCGTTCAAGATTTTTTGCATTGAAAGTGCCATTATCTTACGGGGCGTTAAATCCGCCATAAATGCCATGATGTTGTTACGCAGGCCCGGTACGGTCAGTACACGTTTACCAACACCTTGCAAACCAACTTTTGCCACTTTCTCTGGCGCTCTTGCTGCCATAGGGACTTTTTTCCAGTTTACGCCAGTGCTCACCGCCATCGGTGTTTTGGTTAACCCCGGTGACAAGACACTCACATCAACCCCCTTAGATTTAAGTTCTGCATAAAGCGATTGACCAAAATTAATCACAAACGATTTAGAGCCAGCATAGGTTGAAAAATAAGGGGATGCCATTTGGCCAAACATACTCGCAACCAACAAAATACCGCCTTTTCCTCGAGCGATCATGGTGTTACTAAAGTGGTGGCTTAACTCCATCACCGAATTCACATTCACATGCAACAAGCGACGCTCGGCATCTAAATCCAACTTTTCAAAAGCACCATTGGTTTCAAGACCAGCAGACAAAGCAATTAATCCAATGTCATGTTCAGTAGCTTTGATCTTATCAACACCATCTTGCGTCGACAGATCCGCCACAATCACGTCTGTCTCAACCGAATACTGACTTGCTAGTGTTTGAGCATATTCCTTTAACTCTTGTTCGCGACGAGCCACCAAAACAATATTCATGCCGTCTTCGGCTAACTGTTGCGCCATTTGTTCGCCGATCCCAGAGGTAGCACCTGTGACCAATGCCCAACCGCCATATTTTTGTTTAAAGTTAAAAGACATATAAATACTCCACTGGCTAAGCCAGATTTAAATTAAGCTGAGATACCGAATTGATTATGCTTTTTTAGACCAAGCAAATTTTTCAAACATTGGGCCAGCAGGTGTTTTGGCTACGTGGTTGGTGTAGTTGCTGATCACCTTTTGCGATAGACCTAGGATAATCTCAAGCACTTGCTGCTGGCCGTAACCTGCGGCAAAAAAGGTGTCCATTTGTTGGTCAGACACGTTACCGCGCTCACGCACCATTGCTAAGGTAAAGTCATGCAATGCCTGAAGTTTTGCTGTTGGCATGGCTTCTTCGTTACGCAGTGCTTCGGTTAATGCAGGATCGACTTTCATAGAGTGTGCAATTGCCGTATGTGCAGGTACGCAGAAAGTGCATTCGTGCTCAACATTGATGGTTTGCCACACTACCGTTAACTCTTCGGCATCAAATGAAGTGCTCATGAATAACTGGTGAAGCTGTTGGTACGCTTTCAAGGTTTCAGGAGACTCAGCCATGACAGCATATAAACCCGGTGCAGCGCCCATTTGCTTAACCGCGCCTTCTAACATTGGTTTACTTTTTTCTGGTGCTGTTTCTACTGTGTGAAAGGTAAATTTGCTCATTTTGTATACTCCAATCTTTTTAAGATAAAGGGACATCTATTGTTATCCCCATTGTGGGAAGCTGTATTCCCTGTCGATGAGGAGAACTATACTTAAACTTGAACGATCGCTCAAGTATTTATTTGAGCGATCGTTCAAAAGATTGCTAATTGGCGATTATGCTTATGATTTTATTAAGTTTAATTTTTTCTTCTTTAACCGTACTGTCATAGAACTGAACATACTCTCTTTACCTACGTAACCTCCATAGTTATAATTGAACGACTGTTCATATAATTGATTACTAAGTAAAGCTATGGCAAAGACAGCAAAATTTGATCGGCGAGAAGTGGTGAACAAAGCCACTAACCTTTATTGGAAGAAAGGCTTTCATGCCACCTCAATGCGCAATCTACAAGACGAGATCGATATGCGGCCGGGGAGTATTTATTCAGCCTTTGGCAGTAAAGAGGGCTTGTTTAAAGAGACACTTCGCAACTATACCGATATGGGGCTTGCGCAATTAGAAGCTTTAAAAGAAGAATGCGACACGCCAGTTAACGCCATAAAGGCATTTGTTAAAGCACAGGTTATCGATACTCAAACCGATGCTCCAAACGGGGTGTGCATGCTAGCAAAAACGATGGGGGAATTAACCTCGGAGAATCAAGATTTAATTGAGGTGACTAAAGATCATCTTGCTGAAATTTCTCGTGAATTCGTGGTGTTGATTAAAGAAGCTCAAGCACTAGGCCTAATTGATCAAACAAAAGACGCTGAAGACTTAGCGAGTCACGTGCAAATTCAAATAACAGGCTTGCGTACCTTCGCTAAATTGAACAATGATAAAGCGCTACTCAACGCCAAGATAGACGATATTTTCACCCATTACCCATTTACCTAAATTCATTGAGCGACTGAGGTCAGGTAACTAAGAGCTAATCCATAATTGCTAGGAAAATGTTATGCCAGTACAAACTATTTTATTCGATATCAATGAGACCGTACTCGACTTAAATCGGCTTAAGCCAAAGTTTAATCATTACTTTGGCAGCGAAGACTATATGACCACTTGGTTTTCTATGCTATTACATTCATCAACAGTATGCCTAGTTACCACGGTCCATAGTGATTTCAAAAGCCTTGCATTGACGGCATTAAAGGCTCTTGCTGGTCGCCTAGATAAATCCATTTCAGATGAAGGCTACCAAGATATTTTGAGCACGCTTGCGGCATTACCTGCTCATGAAGATGTTAAACCGGCGATGGATATGCTAAAACTGTCTGGCTTTAGGTTAGTGGCGCTATCAAACTCTTCGACTAAACTTCTCAACTCGCAGTTGTCTTTCGCAGGATTAAAGGATTATTTTGACGACACCATTTCGGTTGAGCAGGCCAACACGTTTAAACCATCCAAATCTGCTTATCTATTTGCACTGCAACAACTACAAATTGCCCCCTCTCAAGCACGACTTGTTGCAACCCATGATTGGGATACCCACGGTGCACTTAGTGCCGGTTTAAAAGCGGCTTATATTAATCGTTCTGGTGCACCCTATAACTCATATTATTTGATGCCTGATATCGTAAGTAACAGCATGATTGAGATTGCCCAACAAATAATGGAAAAGGAAAATCGACAGCCCTAGCGAACGTAGCAGAGCCAGTGGATTTATTAACATTCAGATAATTTTTGTTACTTAGCATTAGATTTAGTTATGGGCCTTGCTGTACCTGAAACTCATAATGGGGCAAAAGTTTGTTAGAAACAACATGGCATAGAAGGAAGCTGTAATAGCTTCCATCCATTATCTGTCAATCAGCGTTATCGCGCTCACCAATCCTTTCCAACACCCAATCTGTCACCTCTTCTTCTACCCATGCTACTGAACGACAACCTAATGACACTGCTTTGGGAAATTGGCCTTCGCTCATGTACTTGTAGATGGTAGAACGCGCGAGGCTAGTTAAGGTCATTACTTCTTTTAGTTTGATTAATCTCATGATGAATTCCGGTTAGTTCAACTCATGAGATAACGAGAATGTGCATTTAATTACTCCACTGCGTAAATCACCACACTCCAACTTTTTTTAGCCACACATTACCTTTCTGGAGCCAGTGAATCGCAGGCTTCCATTTATGCACTTTTCTTAAATCAAACTAATCAGGAGGCACTTATGCCATTTGTTTTCATTGCTGGCTTTATCGTTGGCGCTGGCTTGTACCACATCAACAAGGAGGCGAATGGTGAATCCCCACCAACCAACTAAGACGCTAATCGAATTGTTCATCTATGGCGTTGTGAGTGGTTACAACTGGGCTAAACGACAAGATAAACAGCGCCCATAACCTAAAGCGGCCCAGCGTTGTTGGGCTGCTTCTATGGGGAAGGATTCCATTATTTTTTAGCCACATATTACATGGATGCACATACCTTTAGCGCACAGAAGGAAAGTACATGCATTCAAATCATTACACGCCAAACGAGCCTACAGAGCTTCGTCAAATCCTAGAGACCGCAGCGACTATGCTCGCAGCGAAGTATGCTCGGGCAGGGTCATTCACCAGTCCAGAAAACACTAAGCAATATCTACAGATGAAATTGGCGCATTACGACAGAGAAGTGTTTGCCGTAATGTTTCTTGATAATCAAAACCAATTGATTGAATACAAAGAGATGTTCTTTGGCACCATCGATGCCGCTAGCGTCTATCCAAGAGAAGTCGTCAAAGAAGGATTACTACTCAACTCGGCTGCGGTGATCTTTGGTCATAATCATCCATCTGGATTACCTGAGCCATCACAAGCAGATCGTAGGATCACTCAACGTCTGTCTGATGCATTAGCGCTAGTTGATATCCGAGTATTGGATCATGTCGTCGTAGGTGAGCAATGCGTGTCTTTTGCTGAACGAGGTTTGTTATGAGCCAAACCACACCCCATCGACTGCTGGTGGAATACCTCAATGCTCTTACTGAGCGATTAGATATCCCTGCCTTTGCTACACGTATCGCCCTGAACTTTCGAGTGTCGAGCTACTACCAAGATCGTAGTGGTTTTCATCCTGTAGAGATCCAACTCAATAGATCGACAAACCAATCAGACAACACTCATTGGAGCATCGTCTTTGTGACTAGCTTTGCTTACCCAGACGCGCAAACCGAAAAGATGGAGGTCGAGCTTTACTTCAATTTTCTGCGTGGATGGTTCTACCAGCCAGATATTGAACGTTGCGAACTCCACCAGCTACAAGTAACCAGTCTGTATGAAAGCTATGAACGGTCTTTCCTCAAACAAATTCAACAAGGCTCCTTTGACGATATCCAAGCAACACTTGTCAATATCGAGATGCCCACTAAATCATCTATCGCATCACCACTAACCTAGGAGGCATACCATGCCAGCCGCAACCAAAATTCAAACGATGCAGTTTCACCCTTGTGTGCTGCCTATCTCTACTCGCTTTCATAACGCAATCACTAAGCAGATTCAGGAAGCGAGTCTTGATTACTATTCAGATACCTTAACCATTAACTTTCGTGACACGAGCTATAACGCTGAAGCTGGTGGATATCATCCAGTAGAAATCATGATCCGCAATGAGGCTGATAAGTGGCGACTCTGTTACATCACCGACTTTGCCTATTCTGGAGGGGTTTATCCAGAGTTAGCCATCGAGCTTGATTTCAATATTGAGAGCAACATATTCAGACAGATGTTTTTAGCACCTTGCGCTTTAGCACATCGAGAAGTGAAATCTTTCTATCGGACATGGGAAGGTAACTTTTTGGAGTATTTATCTGATGGTGTGTTTGACCAAATTAAAGTCACCAAGAGCTGAAAAGCACCCAAGTTCCCATTTTAGCAATTTGGGAACTTGCCAACCCTTATGGAACAAGGCTTTTCGTTTCTGGCTTGCTTTGAAGTTCCTCTAATCATCATTTTCATCGAAAAAAGGAAGCTGCGTTATGGCAGAAGTTCAAGCGGTGAAAAACCGTGACACAATCCAGCTCATCGGCCACTTATTAGAAATACGGCATAGTAAGCAAATGTCCGACATCTGGAATGTCGGTATCAATCTCGCTTTGAGGATTTCTGATTTACTGGCGATTAAGTTTAGCGACATTGAAGAAGACCGTTTAACTATCCGTGAGTCAAAGACGGGCAAAGTGGCCCAGATAGCACTAAACCCAAGAAGTTTAGAAATCATCCTCCGCATTAAAAAGGAGAATCCACACCACATCTATCTATTTCAATCTTACCGAAACCAACAAGCGATCAACAAAGCTGCCAATCCATTGAGCCGTCGGGCTGTTAGCCAAGCGTTTTCATCGATTGGTGAAGAGATTAGTTTTCCGTTGGGGACGCACTCGATGCGAAAGACCAGAGGCTACCACCTCTACAAAAGCACCAAAGATATTGCACGAGTGATGCGAATGCTTCGCCATAGCTCAGAAGGTGTAACACTGCGCTACATTGGTGTGACACAAGATGATATTGATAATGACTTTAGGGGGTTAGTGTTATGAGCAAACAACAAACTGTCGATTGAATTTAGGAGGTGTAAATTGGAGCGCAAATAGAATTCAGTTGCATCAATCTTAGTTTCAAGAGGGGGAAGCTCCCTCTTTATTTTTTTGAACAAATAGGTTAGGTTTACCTTGAGTTTCAGTTCATGAAAGCAGCACCCATGAAGCAATATGTCTCGAAAATATATTGCTAGCATCTAAGCCCATCTTTGGGGTGGAAACCACAGACTCAAAATCGTTGGTGAGGCTAAATTGTTATCATAAGGATAGCTACATGGAAATGAAATCTAACGTTACAACCGTCACTCTAGAGTATTTAAGATTAATCACTCTCACTACAGGCACAGAGGAGAGTTTCAACAAGGAACTCGATAAAGTACCCTCATGCACTGTCTTCGTCCTAAGGGATACTGGTGATCCAAAACGTATACTCGCTGAGAATACTAGCAAGCCAGATAAATTTTATCATATCCTTCTTGGCAAGAAAGCTTCGTATGGTCCGAAAGCAGGTGATACAGCAAAGTACAGACGGCTACACTCCTCGCTCGAAGTTATACAACATCTGGCGCATCGCTTACCTGTCGAAATTCTAGAAACTAGAAGATATGATTGATTCCATAATAAAAGATTTCACCATATTAAAAATGATGGTGGCTTCAAATATTCTCATTTCGTTACTAATAGTAATTCTAGTTTAAAGTAAAGGGCTATAAGCCCTTTCTTCAACTCTGGCTTCGCTACAGAACTCAGCCGATAGAAACAACCAGCGTATGCTAAGTGATTGTTGAGATTGTTGACGCACAGTCCGTTTAGTGAATGCTCAAAAATGTACCAACCAACTTTAGTCAAAGTCATCGAGGTTCAAAACTCAAGGTCATGCCTGAGTAACTATCAACACTAACCGACTCCGAGTCCCGTCAAATGCTCCAGTCGTACGATGGTATTGCATCCAAAATTACGGCGACCATCACCAAGTATCTTCGTCTCATTCTTTGCCAAGTAAGCCAGCCTAACCGCTACTTCCCCTAAATCTTTCTGAAATCGTGCTGGTGGGTGATTACGGTTCAAGGTATACATTGGACGCTCGGGGATATGAACTAGCCCTTCAATCTCATCTACGGTAAGCCCTAATGCACTAGCCCATGCTCTGTTTACCATACAAGCAAGAGTCCCCTCATAATGAAGCCTACCAAATGGATAGTAAGCATCCTGATTGACCGCTAATGCCACATGGTAATGTTCATTGTGACTGGTGTTACGTTCCCTTACCCAAACGTAATTTAACGAACACGGGTAGATACGCTTCCCTTGTCTGGCTTTATTTCTCTGGTCGAAATTCATCTGAGTTTTCAAAGAGGCTATAAACCGTTTCATCAAATCAACATCGGTATTCACATAGCAGGTCGGCACATCACGCTCTAAAGGGTTGTCAGAGTTCAAGCCATTGTTAGGTATGCGTAGATCAATTCGAGCAATTAGAACCCTAGGATGGAGTGCTAGGGCTCCCATAACAGTGTCGTTCATACGGCCAAGGTGACGTTGGTTTAAAGAACCATACTGAGCTGGGATTTGAGCTAATTGAAACATGTTCATGAAAATCTCTCCTATGTGTTATTTGATTTCACATAGAAAGGGAATGATGCATAACAATTTACATAAAACCGTTCTGCCGCAGCAATGAGTGAATCTCTATTGCCTATGGCTAGAGATCTTAACCGACACAACAACATGTACTGTATTCATCAGTAGTGTGGCTACTGAGTGTTGTACTGATAATCATGCTCTTATAAAGAGTGTTTGTTAAGTAGCTATATTACTAATCCACCGAGGGCATTGTTTCTTTCTAGGCTGTAGTACCGGAGTCATGCCTATGGATAATCAAAGATTGGGCCTAGCTAGTGTGTTCTTAATCGTAGTCACTCTGAAGTTATGTTACTGCAATGCCATTATCGAAAAGTAATTAACTGGTCTTGGCTGATCGAATTGTATTGTTTCTTCACCACATATAATGAGGCTCTCTTTTATCGGTTCTTCTGTTAGAACAGAATCACTGAAGGGAATACCAATGACATAGTATCCCAGTATCCCATCAGTCATTGTTCTAGGACGGATACTGTATCTCCAAGGCTGCTCAATAGGAGCACCAAAATGTTGCTCTATGAACTTATACGCTTCCGCAGCTTTAGCCCAAGAAATATAGGCGATAGCTAAAAGTAATGGGTTATTTTTCTTACCCTTATTGTTTACCTCTTCATCAAGGCTGACTTCATACCCTAGTGCTTCACTCGCCCAATGTGACTCTAGCTGGCGCTGCTTATTTGAAGCTCGCTCAGCGATTTCAGAATACTTAAATACTTCAGGAAAAAAGTGTTCGCTTTCAATAAGTGCCCGAAAAATCAGATTGCTATCAAGTGGTATTGGCAAAGAATCCAATTCATTACCTATGGCGCTTAATTCCTGTCTGTGATTATTCAATAGATGGTTGGCTAAGTGATCTGTTTTCGTAGCTAAGTGCACAGGTGAGTAGTTAGAAAGAAACTGAGCTAACTTTGTATCGCTTGATTCTATTTGGGTGCTTTTAATGCCTGCATGATCAAAGCTCACGCTCATAGCTAGATTATAGGCACTCCTTTTTTTACTATTCTTAAGCCCATTGATGACATCGATTTCAAAATGATAGAGATCTTTTATGCTGTCGATTGCCCATAGGTGAGTGCATTGAACTCGTTGAGTAAAGGCTGGATGCCAAAGGTTCAAATAGTATTGGCTACAAATCTTTTTAGCCATTCCATTCATTACTGAGCCATTTATGACTAAATCTAGAAAGCCAAAATTATATAATTTTTTTTGATGGCTCCTTACTCGAACCGGGCTCATTCCTGCGAGTCTTCCAATCTTTTTTCTACTGAGTGTATCAACGTAGCCAAAGTCATTAGAGTGATGAATTAGCAATAGTAAAACTAATCTATTAGCGAGGTTAATTTTGCTTGGTAAATTTGTGCCCGATATGATCTGAGGTGCTAGTTTGCAGAATGGTGAGCTTTTATCGATGTTGTTAACTCTATCGATAGGCGGCGTTACTTTATAATGATAACTGTGACTACCCTTTGGTGTCTTCCTATCTCTCCTTACCAGAAGTTCTCCATGCTCAAGTTCCTCGATGGCTTTACTTAACGTGCTCTGGCTTAGCCCCAATGAAAGTCTTATTTCTTTAGTTGTGCTCTTTAGCTCAAAGGAGGAGGTGTTTGAGTATAGAAGCAGCTTAATCCAAACCATTTTAGCTTCAGGTGATAAGGCTGTGACGTTAGGAATATTATCAAGACTTAATAAGAAGTTCAGTATCAGTTTTAGGTTGTTCATTAGGTAAACCTATTAATATAAAGGGACTATGATAGGTATTAAATAGAGATCGAATACTACGTACTTCACATGGTATTTAAAGTAGTATTCAACAAATCTGATGATAATGTCACGTTAAAATTTCTTAAGTAAGTTAAGATGATGTGATATGAATAATTGAGGAATGAGTATGAATGGTAAAGATGACTTACAATCTTGGTTAACCAAATCTAAGACTCAAGAGCAGTGGGCTAAGGGATACTTGCTAAAAAAGGCCAAAGGGCTCTCTGGCGTATATGGGGTTGATGTTGCTAGATCGTGGTTAGAAGGAACGAGTGCGCAGGAGTTCCTTAAAGGTTTGAGTGTTAGTGATATATCTCATCGAGAGCTATTGAGAAGTGCTCGAAGTGCGTGGCGCACGAAAGTAGCAAGGAAGAAGATAAAACCAAAGTCTGTATCTATATCAAATGAGACCTACTCATTAGTAGAGGTAATGTCAAGAAGTCGTAATTCATCAATAAAAAACGTGGTTGAGAATCTATTAAATAGGTCGGTAAATGACGTGCACATGATTCAACAAGCGGAATCGATTAAAGATAAGTTTGACAATATGAATCAAGAAATTGAGCGATTGGATAAACTTGTTGAAAAGTTAGAAACAAAACATGCAGAAGAAATTATTGTTAAAAATTCTGAGATTAACGAGCTACAGTTAGCAATAGAAAAAATGAAGAATGGGAATCAATCGTTAGATGCTGAAGAGCCGAAAGCTATCTATGTAAGCAAACATAGAAAGGCTGTCGGTCAGTTTTAATCAGTTTATTAAACTGTGATTGAAGCTTTAAAGCTAAAAGTTTCCACCAACAACTTTAATGGCTTTCCTACCCGTTAGTGAGCCAGTTCCTTGAGCTGCTGTTTCGATATGTTCACTCCACCAGTCCATCATAGGACGGCGACGTTCTAGGTAATCAGTTCGATTGTACGTAGCGCGTACTTCATTTTTATCGATATGAGCCAAAGCGGCTTCAATTAAGTCGGACTCAAAGCTTTGTTCATTAAGAGTTGTAGAAGCGAGGGCTCTTAGTCCATGAGCGTGAAGTTTTCCTGCATAACCCATACGTTTAAGTGCCATGTTTGCAGTTTGGCTATTCATCGCTTTCTTGGGGTCACTAGCACTAGAGAACACGTAGACGGAGTGACCAGATAATGCCTGCATGATTGTTAGGATTGCCAACGTTTGGTCTGTTAGTGGTATTCTATGTTCTTTGCGCTTTTTCATTCTTTCAGCAGGGATAATCCAGAGATTGTTTTCAAAATCAATTTCGTCCCAACGTGTACCACTGGCTTCACTTGGTCGCGCTAAAGTATGTAGTTGCCATTCAATAAGGCAGCGTGTTTGGATTTTAATACTCGCTTGATTTAATGCGCTCATTAAGTCTGGAAGCTCAGCAGGTTCGATGGTAGCCATGTTCTTTTTGGATGGTGTATCGAAAGCTGCGCGAATTCCAGCAAGAGGGTTAGCGTGCACAAGGCCAGTGTTCACAGAAAAAACCATCACTTCATTGAGTCGTTGAGCGACTCTTTTTAGTGTTTCTAAGTTGCCTTTTATTTCTAGCGGGCGTAGTACTTTTATCACCATTGGTGCAGATATTTGGGATATCGGAGTTTTTCCCAAAGACGGGAAAAGGTGCAGCTCGAATGAGCGCCAAATATCATCAGCGTGATCCGGAGTGACTTTCTTCTTTTTCTTGTCAAACCAGCTCTCAGATACATTGCGTAATGTATGAACAGTGATGGCAATATTTTCTTCTTGTTTCTTTTGCCTATGTTCTTTGGGGTCGATCCCTTGGCTAATCAATTCACGATGTTCTGCTGCAATTTTTCTTACTATCGCAAGTGATAGATCCGGATAGTTGCCAAGAGTCATACGAACTCGTTTTAGTGAGACGGGGTGTTTATAGATCAGGCACC
Organism: Vibrio sp. 1CM23M; assembly: GCF_023161755.1. NCBI lineage: Bacteria > Pseudomonadati > Pseudomonadota > Gammaproteobacteria > Vibrionales > Vibrionaceae > Vibrio > Vibrio sp. 1CM23M. The sequence continues at coordinate 92,979 of NZ_JALNTR010000007.1, read as the reverse complement.
AGACTTTATTGGCGTTCTTCCTCACTCGTAGCTGTAAGCCGTTACCATCGTAAAGGTCGTAATCTTTATCTTTCGGTTTGGCTTGTTTTACTTCTGTTGCAGTTAGTTGTGTAACTCTTCTTGCCATAATCAACATCCCCATACAAAAATAGACACCCAAGAATGGCACCTTTTTGCTTTGGGTGTCTATCTGGGTGTTTATTATCTTGAGCTGTTACCGAACAAAAGTAAACCTCAGTGGATAGTGGTGGATTGTAAGTTGTTGATTTTAATAAGTTAAAGGCACAAAAAAAGACGCCCTAGGACGTCTTTAAATGTTGAATTGGTGGAGCTGGCGGGAGTTGAACCCGCGTCCAAAAATCATTCATCATTGGTACTACATGCTTAGTCGATCTTTAATTTCACCAGCAACCTGCGAACCGACACGCTAGTTAAAGGCTAACCTGAATTATAATTCGCGCTTTTCCTCTCAGGTGGGAGAAGCCACGCTAGCTAGTTTGGGTTTGATCTCTTATTGGTCCCCGTCTTACGAGCGGAAGCTAGGGTAAGAGAGCTCTGAGCAGGTTATTAAGCTGCTAGTGCGTAGTTTTCGTCGTTTGCGACTATTTTTTTGCGGCTTTTAACGTGGCCAACCGCCCCACGGCATGCACCTCAGACTTCAAAATTCCTGTCGAATCCTAAATCAGCCCCAAGTGTTATTTGCATAGTACCAGAAAAGCTTACCCTGTCTAGCACTGTGCGTTTAAGTGCTTAAAATTAACGCAAATTACTCTTCATAATTCGTGCTTTATCTCTCGCCCAATCTTTTTCTTTCATATCAGTACGTTTATCGTGCAGCTTTTTACCTTTCGCTACGCCAACTTTAATCTTCGCCCAAGAGCGAGACCAGTAAAGTGCGGTTGCGACAAGTGTCATGCCTTCACGGTTAATACGACCGATAAGGTTATCGAGTTCTTTTCTCGACATCAGGAGTTTACGGATACGTGTTGGGTTCGCCACGATATGAGTACTCGCTTGAGTCAGCGGAGTGATCGTCATACCACTGATGAATGCTTCGCCATCTCGGATGTAGACGTAGCTTTCTGCGATATTGGTTTTGCCTTCACGTAGGGATTTTACTTCCCAGCCTTGTAGCTCAAGCCCCGCTTCTATCTCATCATCGATGAAATATTCGTGGCGAGCTTTCTTATTAAGCGCAATGGTATTACTACCGGCTTTTGATTTTGATTTATTCTTTGCCATAATGGCCTCATTATACGGATTGCGCCCTAGTTGGGGAATCCTTTTTATTTGCGCTCTGGCCCAATACAATTAAAATTGCAGTTTGTGTTAATGTAACGCTGTCTTTAACAGGAGTCTATATGCCAAAGGTTACTCGTTCAGCATTAGTGTCGTTTAGTGCCGACCAGATGTTCAGCTTGGTCAATGATGTTGCTCGTTATCACGAGTTTTTGCCAGGGTGTTCTGGTTCACGTGTGATCGAATCTTCAGATTCAGCTATGGTGGCTTCGGTTGATGTATCTAAAGCCGGTATCAGCAAAACATTTACTACGTCTAACCGCTTAGCGGATGGCGCTGAGATCTTGATGGAGCTGGTGGATGGCCCATTTAAGAAACTGCAGGGTGGTTGGTATTTCACTCCGCTCGACGATCAAGCGTGTAAGGTTGAACTTAAGTTGGAGTTTGAATTCTCTAGCCGAATGATTGAAATGGCATTTGGTAAGGTTTTCAATGAGCTGACGAGCAATATGGTCAGTGCTTTTACTCAACGCGCGAAACAGGTTTACTAAGCCATGACTATTGAATCAGATATGATCCACGTAGAGGTTGTGTTTGCACTTCCGCACGAGCAGCGTGTGTTTACCTTGATAGTGAACAAGAACGCAACCGTTGAAGAGATTATTGCGCAGTCTGGCGTTTTGGAGCTGTATCCAGAAATTGACTTAGCGAAAAATAAGGTTGGCGTGTTCAGTCGTAACGTTAAGCTTGATGCGACGGTTCGCGATAAAGACCGTATCGAAATCTACCGCGCATTGTTGGCTGATCCCAAAGAAATTCGCCGTAAGCGTGCTGAACAAGCAAAAGCGGCCGCAGCTAAATCGTAGTGCTAAACAAGTTTGACTAAGAAGAGAGCTCGCTATATTGGCGAGCTTTTTTGTGCCTGCGGGTTAGACAACTGACCTAATTTGTTAGCAGATATTAAAAAGCCTGCTCATTGAGCAGGCTTTTGCAATTCTGGTTCCGTCGACTGATAGCTTTATCGGCCGAGAGCTTTGTTGACTGGAAAGCTAGCGAAGGCTTTCGAAGAACTCATCACTGGCTTCAAAATCACCATTGATCGTTACTAGAGTGCCAGTGGCATCAAAGTTAACGACTAGGTTTTTCTGAATCGGGTCTTCATGGCCTTTTTGGTGGTGGTAAATGTAGTACCACGTATCTGGGTAGCCATTTTCGATAAGCATAGGTGAGCCCATAACGTAACGAACTTGTGTTTTTGTCATGCCAAACTTGAGCTGGTCGACAGCTTCTTGTTCAACATAGTTACCCTGATTGATGTCAATTCGATAAACCAACTTCTCTAATAGAGAGCAACCGGTCAACATTGTTAGTGCAAGTGGAACTGCAACTAACCACTTTTTAATTCGCATAGTTTGAGATCTTTCTTCGCTAAAATACTGCCTGATAATAAACAAGCTCCAGCAAGAAGTAAAAAGCTCCTTGCGCTTTGAGCTTGTTATGACTGGCAATTTTGAATTAAGTTGCAAAATTGCCAAGATTTTTCGGTAAATTATCAGAAAGTTGCTGAATATGTAACCTAAGCTGCGATTAATAACTCTTTTGCGTTGGCAAGCGTTGATTCGGTAATCTGGCTGCCACCAAGCAATCGAGCAAGCTCTGAAACGCGTTGTTGTTCATCAAGCGTGTGCATTTGAGTCTCGGTTTTACCTGATTTCGTGTTCTTCGCTACAAACAGCTGTTGGTGACCGCAACCGGCAACTTGAGGTAAGTGCGTCACACACATCACTTGCGTAGACTCGCCTAGCTTACGTAGCATTTTTCCGACAACCGCAGCGGTTGGTCCACTGATACCTACATCGACTTCATCGAAAATCAGGCTTGGTGTGTCCACTTTTTGCGCTGTGATCACCTGAATCGCTAATGAAATTCGTGATAACTCACCACCAGAGGCCACTTTCGCAATCGGCTGCATTGGTTGGCCTGGGTTGGTCGAAACAATGAAGGTCACGTTATCCATACCCAATGGAGAAGGGTGTGTGTTGGTGTTGTTCACTTCAATGGCAAACTGCGCTTTTTCCATGCTCAGTTCGTGCATGCTTTGCGTGATCAGCTTGTTGAGCTCTTTTGCGTAACGAGTTCGAGATTTATGAAGCTTCTCGGATTTCGCAACGAACGACTGGTATTGGTTTTCTACCTCGTTTGCCAGTTCTTCCAATTTTTCATCAGAGCAATCAAGCGCTTCAACTTGTTGTAGCAAGTCTTGATGGTGCTTATACAGTTCTTCAGGTAACACGTGGTGTTTACGAGACATCGACATCACTTTAGAGAAGCGCTCCTCAACGTAAGCCATACGACCGGGATCAACATCAATGCTGTCTAGGTATGTTCTTAACTCGTTGTTGGTCTCTTCGATCTGAATAATGGCTTCAGAAAGCAAGTTCGGTAACTCAGCCAGCCTTTCATCTAGCTCAGCTAACTGAATTAAGGAGTTATTGGCCGATTGCAGAATACCAAGCGCATTAACTTCTTCGCCTTCATAAATAAGCTCGATAGCTTGCTGACAGGTTGTGGCCAGTTCTCCGCTATTGGAGAGGCGCTTATGCTCTTGTTCGAGGTCTTCATATTCTTCCTCCCCAATAGACAGCTCATTTAACTCTTTGATTTGGTATTCAAGAAGTTGTTTTTGAGCTTGGTTTTGCTGGCTATTTTCACGTAACTCTTTTAAGTGGTTATCCGCTTGTCGCCACGCTTGATAAGCATTACGTGTCGATTTCAATAGGTTCAAGTGGCCTGCGTATTGATCAAGCATGGCCATTTGGTAATCGCTTTTCATCAACTGGTGATGCGCGTGTTGACCATGGATGTTGATCAGCAGTTGTCCTAGCGATTTCAATTGCGAAAGAGGGACAGGGCTACCGTTGATGAATGCACGAGAACGACCTTCTTTTGAGATGGTTCTGCGCAGGATGCACTCACTGCCATCAAGTAGTTCGTTGTCTTCTAACCAGCGGGTAGCATGCAGATTGTTCTCAAGTAAAAAAGCGGCACTGACTTCGGTTTTTTCTTCACCTTGTCGAACCATTCCTGCATCGGATCTTCCTCCAAGGCATAAGCCTAAAGCATCGATAGCGATAGATTTACCCGCACCCGTTTCTCCGGTGATTGTTGTCATGCCTTTAGAGAGTTCTAGCTGTAAAGACTTAACAATAGCGAAATTATTAACACTTAGATGAGCCAGCATTTTTATTTACCTGTATAACTGAACAATACTGTATATAAGCTCAGTATATACTGTTTCTTTATACAGTAAAGTCGACAGGTGAAAATTTTTTGTGACCGATCTCAGAATTGAGTGCGTCCGTAGATCACTGAAACCGCTATAGATTCCCAACTCAGTCGTCCCTCCTTCTTGGGAATGACGATGTAGTGGATTGGCGTAAAGATAGAGGTGGTGGGCTTTTAATCGGCAATAAAAAAGGCTGACGAATGTCGTCAGCCTTTCAAATTTTCGGTTACCACTGGAGCGTTTATTCTCTTAGAACAGCTTACTCGACCAGCCTAGTTTGTTACGTAGAACATGGTAGTAATTGTAGTCTTTAGGGTGGATCAGTTTGAGCACATTTGGGCTTTGGTAAATGTGGATCTCATCGCCAGGAGAAACAGGCAGTGAGATTTGACCATCGCAGCTCACTTCCTGAGTTCCGCGGTTATCAGGCGATACAATCAGCTTGATACGACGTTTTCCATCCACCACAAGTGGGCGGCTTGAAAGGGTGTGCGGGAACATTGGCACGAGTGAGATAGCATTTAGGCTTGATGACAGGATAGGGCCGCCGCCAGAAAGCGAGTAGGCGGTAGAGCCTGTCGGTGTTGAGACGATTAAGCCATCAGAACGCTGTGAGAAGGCGAAACTGTCATCGATATACACTTCGAACTCGATCATGTGAGCAACTTGTCCGGGGTGCAGTACTGCCTCATTAAGTGCCGCATTGTGGCTTTTTATCTGGCCGTGACGATGAATTTCCGTTTCAAGTAAGAAGCGCTCTTCTTCCATGAACTCGCCTTTGAGAACATCAGTCAGCGCGCTCTGGAAGTTTTCAGGGTTGAGATCGGTTAGGAAACCAAGATTACCTCGGTTAACACCAATCACTGAAATGTCGAAACGTGACAAGATTCTAGCGGCACCGAGCATGTTTCCGTCACCACCGACCACAATGGCGAGATCGGCGCGTTTACCTAACTCAATCAGGCTAGAAAAATGTTCTTTTGGGATGTCGTCTAAAATAGTGGCGAGTCTGTCATCAACAAACACTTGATAACCCTCAGCACTTAACCACTGATAGAGCTCTCTATGAGTCTGAATTGCTTGCTGATCTCGAGGTTTACCGATAATGGCGATGACTTCAAATGGCTTTTTCATAACGTTTCCAAACGAATTAGGCTTGAATCAAAATTCTTCATCCCCATAATAAAGGCAAGTTGAACGTCTATGCGAGTGTTTTATATCAATTTGGGGCGCAAACACGCCTGTCACTTGCATTGAAAACGAATTCTGGAGATATCATGAGCAACGAAGAAAACAAAGTAACCGAAGCAGAGCTAGATCAGATCATCGCTGAAGCTGAGAAAGTTGAAGAAGCTGAACTGAATGAAGACGCTGCTGATGAGCAGGAAGCAAAAATCGCTCAACTGGAAGCTGCACTGCTTTCTAGCGAATCTAAAGTGAAAGAGCAGCAAGATTCTGTTCTTCGCGCGAAAGCTGAAGTTGAAAACATGCGTCGCCGTAGCGAACAAGAAATTGATAAAGCGCGTAAATTCGCTTTGAACAAGTTTGCTGAAGGTCTGCTTCCTGTAATCGACAACCTAGAGCGTGCAATGCAAGCAGCAGACTCTGAAAACGAAGTGGTTAAGCCACTGTATGAAGGTGTTGAGCTAACGCACAAAACGTTCGTAGACACAGTTGCTAAGTTTGGTCTTAAAGAGATCAACCCTGAAGGTGAAGCGTTCAACCCTGAATTCCACCAAGCGATGTCTATTCAAGAAAGCCCAGATCACGAATCAAACACGGTTATGTTTGTGATGCAAAAAGGCTATGAACTAAACGGTCGTGTGGTTCGCCCAGCGATGGTTATGGTTGCTAAGTAATGACGAATTACGTTGCCAAGTGATTGACTGGCGCATTGACTGAGTTGGTCACAGCGACAAAATAAATCACTGGTTTACGTAAAATAAAAAGAGAGGCATAGGCCTCTCTTTTTTTGTGCCTATAACTTGAGAGTCCACGTAAATAAGCATCAAAACCGCATTAAGAATGTCGTTCTTTTTATTTCATTCAGATCAGCAATTTAGAGTTTTGTGTTATGAAACTTGTTGTGATTGAGTAAATGTTTTGATGTCACATTTGTGATGTTTTTGTAAATAAATACTTTTAATTGTTATCTTTGTATGTAAAATCCACTGCCATATAGCGATTTTGGTCGCATATATAACTATAAAAGTACAAATTTTAAACACAACAAACTGGAGAAGAACGATGGATAAATCGCTCTCAAGTAAAATTTTTGTAGGCTTGTTCGCCGGTCTACTTATTGGTACTGCTATTCAGTACCTATTCAGCGGTATTGCTATTTTTGATACGTATCTACTTGGCGCTGCCGAAGGTGCTGGTGGTATGTTCGTATCACTTATCAAATTGCTTGTAGTTCCTCTTGTGTACGTATCTATTGTTTGCGGTATTGTTGAGCTAAAAGATATTCGTTCATTTGGTCGTCTTGGTGGTAAAACCTTTGGTCTTTACATTATTAACACCATCATCGCGATTTCAGCAGCGCTAACGATTGGTCTTATTTTCCAACCAGGTGCAGGTGCGAACCTTGCGGGTACGGTTTCTGAGACAATTGCGCTTACAACAACTGAAACACCAGACATCTTCTCTCTTGTTGTTAACATCGTTCCTAGCAACCCTGTAGAAGCGTTTGCAAGCGGCGACATGCTACAAATTATCTTCATGGCAATTTTGACAGGTCTTGCTATTCAAGCGCTTGATTCTCGTGGTGGCCCAGCTATCAAGACATTCAAGATGGCTAACGAAATCATGATGAAGCTTATCGGCCTAGTAATGAGCTTGGCGCCTTACGGTGTATTTGCTCTGATGATTCAACTGGGCGCAACACTGGATGCAGACACGCTAATGTCAGTTGCTGGCTATGTGGCGCTTGTGGTTGCAATGCTTGTGTTCTGGATTTTCTTCTTCTACCCAATGATGGTTGGTTCATTCACTGGTATTTCTCCAAAGCAGTTCCTACGTGCAACGCGTGAGCAAGTTCTATTCTCACTATCTACAGCAAGTTCGAATGCAACAATCCCAGTAACAATGCGTACTCTTACTGACAAACTAAACGTATCTAAGTCAGTAGCAGGTTTCGGTGTACCACTAGGTGCAACAATGAACATGTCTGGTGTATCTATCTACATCGCACTAGCAACTATGTTCGTAGCAAACGCGTTTGGTCAGCCAATCAACACTGCTGATATCTTCACTCTTGGTCTAACTATCCTGCTACTGTCTATCGGTGCTGGTGGTGTTCCTGGTGGCGGTGTTGTGATGGTAGGTGTTCTACTACACCAACTAGGTTTACCACCAGAAGGTCTAGCGATTGTCGCTGCTGTTGACCGTATCTGTGACATGTTCTGTACTTCTTCAAACGTAGTCGGTGATACAGCGGTGAACACTATCGTTGCTAAATCTGAAAACGAAATTGGCGTTGAAGCTAACGAAGAAGCTGAGCTACAAAAAGCAGAAGCTTAATTCTTAATTAAGATTCGATAATTAGAAGCCCCGCTCAACCAGAGCGGGGCTTTTTTATTTCTGCTGTTGGGTACTTTGGGCTGTCTGCTGCTGAGTTAAAAGAGGGGCTGTGTTGGTGCGAAGTCTCATTTTTTCTTTTTACTCGCGCTGAATGGGTCATCAGTTTTCAATATTTAATATAGATCACATATAATAATACAATATTATTTTATTGTTCTGACAACCTACATTATGACGACATAAAGGAAACCAAATAATGAAGTTGTCTTACCTTAGCCTACTGACTGCTAGCCTATTAGCAGCTCCCGCTCTTGCTTCTAATCACGATATTGGTCAGCAGTTCAATCTTGATCCAGCAAAAGCGCCAGCACAAAACTTCGATTTATCTAAATGGAAAATTAACCTACCGGAGCTAACAACAGAAGGCTCTAGAAAAGGCAAAACATTGGAGATCGGTAAGCAAGAATTGTCGAATGTAGACACGCCTTACGTTCATCCTAAATGGTTCTACACTGATGCAGAATCTGGCGCGATGGTATTTGTGGCTCCGAATACAGCACCAACGACACCAAACAGTAAGAATACGCGTAGTGAGCTAAGAGCGATGCTGGCAGACAGTTACTCTGCGCCGAGCAACAACTTCGCGATTTCAAGCCATGAAAGTGCAGAAGAGTTTGGTTCTATCGGTGGTCAAATGACCGCAACACTTTCTGTTGATCAAGTAAGTACCAGCGGTAGCTACAAAAAAACAGGCGCATTCTCGGTAGTTATTGGCCAAATTCATGGTTCAGACAATGAGCCACTGAAAATTGTTTACCGCAAGTTGCCAGAACATGAGCATGGTTCGTTAACGTGGAACTATGAGTTAAACCCGCCGACAGAGATGAAAAACGCGAAGGATGAAAACGGAAAGAAACTTCGTAAAGACATTCGCCATGATGTATTTGGTCAATACAATCTGAAAAAAGGCAGCTCGGACCCTGCTGATGGCATCAAGCTAGGTGAAGTGTTCTCATACGATGTGAATATCAAAGATAACATCATGCACTTAACCTTTACTAAGAATCCAAACTCAGCCGATCCTATTGTGAAGACGTATGATGTTGATTTGGCTAAGGGTAAGTATCAGGGGCATGATATCGACCTTGGTTATGGACAGGACTGGATGTACTTCAAGGCGGGCGCATACAATCAATGCAACACCAAGAAGTCGAGCTCAGCCTGTGAATGGCGTGGTATGGAAGCGGGTGATTACACTCAAGCGAGCTTCTACCAGTTAGTGCTCAACCAATAATATGGCTGAATCAGTCACCATTTGAACGATATTTAACTGATTAATATCTATTTGAAAAAGACCTTCCACATGAAGGTCTTTTTTTATGGCATCTGGAATAGGGTTGAAGTTTCAATGTGGCGACAAATGCGAGAGTTTCTCAACATCGGACCCTTAATTGGCAAGGGATCGGTCACTTTTTACCTTTATGTAAAAAGATACGGGAAAAAATAGATTTTTTTTACTTATTCCCTTGAAAACCAGTTTGCAGCCCTTATCTATGGTGCATACGAAAGCAAATTACATTTGCACTTAAATTTTGTGTATTAGGGTTGAATCCCTGATTACCGCCCCCCACATATGTGGGTATAGCAAAAACTAATATAGATTATATTTCGGAGATAGCCTGATGGGTCGAATCATTGGTATTGATTTAGGTACTACTAACTCTTGTGTTGCTGTTTTAGACGGCGACAAACCACGCGTACTAGAAAATGCTGAAGGCGAACGCACAACAGCATCGGTAATCGCATACACTGACGGCGAGACGCTAGTTGGTCAACCTGCGAAACGTCAAGCAGTTACTAACCCTCAAAACACGCTATACGCAATTAAGCGTCTAATCGGTCGTCGTTTTGAAGATGAAGAAGTTCAACGCGATATCGAAATCATGCCTTTTAACATTGTTAAAGCTGATAACGGTGATGCATGGGTTGAAGCGCAAGGCCAAAAAATGGCTGCTCCTCAAGTATCTGCTGAAGTTCTTAAGAAAATGAAGAAAACAGCTGAAGACTTCCTAGGCGAAGAAGTAACTGGCGCAGTTGTTACTGTTCCTGCTTACTTCAACGATGCTCAACGTCAAGCAACGAAAGATGCTGGCCGTATCGCTGGTCTAGATGTTAAACGTATCATCAACGAACCAACTGCTGCTGCTCTAGCTTACGGCCTAGACAAGCAAGGTGGTGATCGCACTATCGCTGTATACGACCTTGGTGGTGGTACATTCGATATCTCTATCATCGAAATCGATGAAGTAGAAGGCGAGAAGACTTTCGAAGTTCTTTCAACTAACGGTGACACTCACCTTGGTGGTGAAGATTTCGATAACCGCATGATCAACTACCTAGTAGATGAGTTCAAGAAAGAGCAAGGTATCGACCTTAAAGCTGATCCACTAGCAATGCAGCGTGTTAAAGAAGCAGCAGAAAAAGCGAAAATCGAGCTTTCTTCTACTACTCAAACTGACGTAAACCTACCTTACGTTACTGCTGATGCGACTGGTCCTAAGCACATGAACATCAAAGTGACTCGTGCGAAGCTTGAGTCTCTAGTTGAAGACCTAGTTCAACGTTCTCTTGAGCCACTAAAAGTTGCTCTAGCAGATGCTGACCTATCTGTAGGCGAAATCACTGACGTTATCCTAGTTGGTGGTCAAACTCGTATGCCTATGGTTCAAGCTAAAGTAACTGAATTCTTCGGTAAAGAGCCACGTAAAGACGTGAACCCTGACGAAGCTGTTGCAATGGGTGCTGCTGTTCAAGGTGGTGTACTAGCTGGTGACGTGAAAGACGTTCTACTACTAGACGTTACTCCTCTATCTTTCGGTATCGAAACGATGGGCGGCGTGATGACTAAGCTTATCGAGAAAAACACCACTATCCCTACTAAAGCGGATCAAGTGTTCTCTACAGCTGAAGACAACCAAAACGCAGTAACTATCCACGTTCTTCAAGGTGAGCGTAAGCAAGCGACTTACAACAAGTCTCTTGGTCAGTTCAACCTAGAAGGTATCCAACCAGCACCACGTGGCATGCCACAAATCGAAGTAACATTCGACCTAGATGCTGATGGTATCCTGAACGTATCTGCTAAAGATAAAGCAACAGGTAAAGAGCAGAAGATCACTATCCAAGCATCAGGCGGTCTGTCTGAGGAAGAGATCGAAGCAATGGTACAAGAAGCAGAAGCTAACAAAGAAGCGGACAAAAAGTTCGAAGAGCTAGTAACTGCACGTAACCAAGCTGACCAAATGATTCACGGCACTAAGAAGCAAGTAGAAGAAGCTGGTGAAGCTCTACCTGCAGACGAGAAAGCTAAAATCGAAGCAGCTATCGAAGCGCTAGAATCAGTTAAGTCTGGTGACGACAAAGAAGCTATCGACGCTAAAGTTCAAGAACTTATGCAAGCAGCTCAAAAGCTAATGGAAATCGCTCAACAGAAAGCTCAAGCTGAACAAGCTGGTGCTGACGCTGGTGAACAGCCTAAGCAAGACGACGATGTTGTTGATGCTGAGTTTGAAGAAGTTAAAGACGACAAAAAGTAATTTTTCGTCGCTATAACACGTGATTTCTACGTCGAAGGTACTCACTTACATCCGTAAGCTCCGTGCCTTCTCCTTGAACTAACGTGTTTTAGCTTAGAAAAGTCGTTTTTCGATTTCTAAATATACGGGCGTCAGAGGTAACTCTCACGCCCGTAAATTTGTATTTAGACTTGTCGATCTAGATAATAGCTTTATTCGGCATTTCAGCCGGCAGAACTTTTATCTAGATTGATACACAGACTACTGAAGTGATCATTCGGTAGTAGCAATTATTTTGGTGACCTAGAACATGTCAAAACGTGATTTTTACGAAGTATTAGGCGTAAGCCGCGATGCATCAGAGCGCGATATTAAAAAAGCGTACAAACGCTTAGCGATGAAATTCCACCCGGACCGTAACCAGGGTGATGAGACCGCAGCAGATAAGTTTAAAGAAGTAAAAGTAGCGTACGAGATCCTAACCGATTCTCAAAAGAAAGCAGCTTACGACCAATACGGTCACGCAGCCTTTGAACAAGGTGGCATGGGCGGCGGCGGTGGTTTCGGCGGCGGTGGCCAAGGTGACTTCGGCGATATCTTCGGTGACGTATTTGGTGACATCTTCGGCGGCGGTCGTCGTGGTGGCGGTCAACAGCGTGCACAACGCGGTTCAGATCTACGTTACAACATGGAACTTTCTCTAGAAGAAGCGGTTCGTGGTGTTTCTAAAGAAATTGAAGTACCAACACTTGTAGAGTGTGATACTTGTGACGGCAGCGGCGCGAAAGCGGGTTCTTCTGCACAAACGTGTGGCACTTGTCATGGCCACGGCCAAGTACAAATGCGCCAAGGTTTCTTTGCGGTTCAACAGACTTGTCCTACTTGTAATGGTAAAGGCAAGATCATCAAAGACCCATGTAACTCATGTCATGGTCAAGGTCGCAAACAGAAGACGAAAACACTTAACGTTAAGATCCCTGCAGGTGTTGATACTGGCGATCGTATTCGTCTATCAGGCGAAGGCGAAGCGGGAGAGCAAGGTGCTCCAGCTGGCGACCTGTACGTACAAGTACACGTAAAAGAGCACAACATCTTTGAGCGTGACGGCAATAACCTTTACTGTGAAGTTCCAGTAAGCTTCTCTATGGCTGCTTTAGGCGGTGAAGTTGAAGTTCCAACACTGGATGGTCGTGTAAACCTTAAAGTGCCAGAAGAAACACAAACGGGCCGTATGTTCCGTATGCGTGGCAAAGGCGTGAAAGGTGTTCGTGGCGGCGGTGTGGGTGACCTAATCGTTAAACTAGTGGTTGAGACTCCAGTGAAGCTAAGCTCTCGCCAGAAAGAACTACTGCGTGAATTCGAAGAAACATGTTGTGGCGAAGCGGCAAGCAAGCACAAGCCAAAGTCTGAAGGTTTCTTCAGTGGCGTTAAAAACTTCTTCGATGACCTAACTAAGTAATTAGGTTGTTGATACTTTAAGTTGTTGATGAAATTAAAAAAACCTGCTCATGTAGCAGGTTTTTTTGTATCTCAAATCTGGTTCTTTCTCTTTCTCTTCACCTGAAACCCTCATCACACTACATCCAGCAGGCTTCTGGGTATTCGACATTAGCGCTGTCGAGAGTGAGCACTTTCTGGTTTTGTCCATCGAAGCAGTTGTCTTTATCTTGACCTACTCCCGACTGAGGTGTTGCTGTAATCGTATAGGCAGTAGAAGCCGAACTGGTGACACTGAAAACAAAACGGCTCGCTTCGGTATCGCAGATCAAACAATCGCTTCCCGAAACAATACCACTCCAGTCATAACCGCTGTCATAGGCTGCTTCTAGTTCTAATTGAATTCGAGCGATGTCAGCGAGTGCGCTAGTTCGATGTCCAGTCACTACGTGGTTGGTATAGCTCGGATAGGCGATAGCCCCCAAAATCCCAATGATGGCAACCACAATCAATAACTCGATCAATGTCATCCCTTTTACGCGCGTGTTGTTACTGTTGCATATATTTTTTCGAATCATCACGAGGACTTCCTTTTCACTTATCTGGCTATTTTTCCTTAGTGTTAGCATATGCGCAAGATTGAGTACGGTTGCTCAAGTTATTACATAGGAATTTGGGAAATGACTCGCGGGTTTACGCTATTAGAGCTGCTGATTACTGTCGTGGTGCTTTCAGTGCTACTGGCTGCGGCTGCCCCTAGTTTTAGTTCTTTGTTGGCTTCTTCTAAACTGCAGCGCTTAGCCCCTGAGGTTCATAGTTTTCTTATTACTGCCCGATCAGAAGCGGTCACTCGTAACCAAGAGCTTTATGTTTTGTTCTTGGTTTCAGGTGCCTTAGGTGGAACCGAAAGTTCTGATGGTGATTGGGATATGGTGTTGAGCAGTTCAACATCTTACGTTTCTGATAATGTACTTATGCATCTTGATGGTTCGGCATATAGAGGTATACAAGTAGACTTTAATTTCTCCAATAGTACTTCAATTGCGATCGATAACGTCAGGGGACGTTTTCGAGACGGTAATGTTTCACTCGCCTCCACGAATGCGCTGTCGGATGTACTTTCAATCATCGCATCGAAAACGACAGGGCGGATCCGAATTTGCAGCAGTGACCCAAACAGTGATGGGCGCAATAGCATAGGTCATTATGGTTATGAGATCTGTGGCTAGGAGTGTTCAAGGTAGTACCTTGGTCGAAATGTTAGTGGCCTCTGTGATCGGTGTGATTGTTATCGGTACTATCGGCTCGGTATTTGTTACCAACCAACGTTTGAGTTCAGAAAAGAGCTTGGAGCTGCTCTTATCTCAGAACCTATTCGCTACTACTCAAATGATGAAAGAGGAGCTCTGGCGAGCCGGTTATGATGCAGACTCTGGACAATCAGTGAAGCTATCGGGCGCTGCCAATACGATTTATACCTTTCAATCCAGTGCCAGTGAATCTTACGTTGGTTTTGTTTATCGACAAAACAGCGCATCTTCGGCCTATCGAAACATTGTCTATCAATTTAAGGGTAATAAGCTGAACTACTGCCAAGAAGAATCTTCTTATTTATTAGATATCACTCAGATTACGTCATCTGGTTTGGGAGCAATGACATGTGAAAGTTTGTTTTTCGAAAAGCAAATAGAAGTAGACGATTTTTTGGTTTCTGTAACTGAGTTATCTAACAGTCTGGCAACCTCGCAAAGAGTCGATATCGCTCTAGAAGCTTCTCTTGTGAATGCAGATGAAAGTCAGAGAGTAGTGACTTCAGTGGTACAAAGGAATTGGCAATGATGCGATTAAAGCAAAATGGAGCGGTAACACTACTTCTAGTCAGTATTCTATTGATTGGTGTGCTGATCGTTTCTCTTGGTAGCTTTAAAACCACTTTTTACCAAATAAAGCGTGCTCAAAACGAGGTTCAAGCTCGCAAAGAACACTGGACCGCCGAGGGGGGATTGGAGTGTGGTCTAAGCGTTATTATTGAAAACAGCAGTACCGCGATCCCAGGTGATCTCCTGGATTCCTGTAGCAACAAGCTTTCTTCATTAGATAAATCATCCTATAACGCCAATATCCTTGTCTCAACCGCCAACAGAACATCGATTAATAAAGAAATTCGATTTTCTAATGATTCGGGTTTGGGGGCCATACAA
Source organism: Vibrio sp. 1CM23M (assembly GCF_023161755.1). NCBI lineage: Bacteria > Pseudomonadati > Pseudomonadota > Gammaproteobacteria > Vibrionales > Vibrionaceae > Vibrio > Vibrio sp. 1CM23M. The sequence goes on along the minus strand of NZ_JALNTR010000007.1, from coordinate 77,719 downwards.
GCAATATCGGCTCTCGAAATTATTTCCGAGGACATCATGGATATCGACCCTGAACTCAGTGAAACCAGTAACAACGGTGTATATGAGTGTGTGGCAGTTCGGTTTTTCGACTCTGTTATACACACTAAAGGTACAGGGGGGAGCTTAACCACCGTTTCTCATCCTGAGAATGCACCTGCAGATTTTAGCGCTTGTAAAGATGCGGTAACTGACTTGAGTGAGAGCGCAACGATTACCGCATCGGGTAGTGATCCTAGCGGTGCTTTTATGAGTGATTACGTTCATGACACCAATCTAAATGGTTTCGAAAACTACTTCGGGGTAAAGAAAACAACGGACAATATCAACGCCCTTAAAAGTAATGAATATGAGGTGATAAACCTATTAGAGACGGATTCTCACGGGAATACCGTGCATGTAGATTTCGATTCAAACACAAATAAATACGTGGGCAAGGAGTGCAGTACTCGAATCAATGATGCCTTTTCAGCTGGTAAAACTAAGGTGTGGGTCATTGGGGACTGTGTAGTTTGGCACCCAGCCATTAATATTGTGGATAGTGCAGGAACGATCACACCACGATCTTTAGTGGTCGAAAATGGGATTTTCGCAAATGGAAACGCCAGTGTACTTGATGGTGCTTTTTATCACTTGAATGACATGAGTGTCTTCAAGGATGCTTCAGGTGCTGAAAACAACACGGACTTTCTTGCTGATAGTTGGGATAAGTTACCAGCAACGATGGATTACTCTTCATTGGTTAAAGAAAATAGTACCTATATAGCTAACGCTTCCTTCTTCCCTAAAGGAGGCATATTTTTGGATTCAATCGGGGGGCTTTCTACGATTAAAGGCTCGATGAATCTAGATTATCGAGGAGAATACAATCCGCATGATGAACCTGTCGAAATACAGTGGAAAAAGGGCTCATGGAGTGATTTCTAACCAGCGTGGTTTTAGTTTACTTGAAGTACTTATCTCTTTTCTACTGGTGGGCGTGGCCGCGTTAGGCATGGTCAAGCTGCAGACCTACACTGAGCAGAAAGCCGACTATGCGATTCAGAGTATCGAAGCGCTGCATTTTGCAGAAAGGCAGATGGAGTATTATCGAACTCGGGCGTCTAATGCGAGTGGGGCAGTAGGTTTAATTCCTTTTTCGGAACTAAATCAGGCGAGTCATTGTCTCAACACAGCAAGTTCAGATCCTTTATCTGGTTTGTCGGGTTCTGCCTATGCCATGACTTGTGAAGTGACTGATGCAAACGGTGCTTTGTCTAGTGCGTTAAAAAGCATTACTGTCACAATTGCATGGCAAGATCGTATGAACCACGCACAACGTATTTACCTCGAAACTATGCTCTCCAAATACAGTGAGTTTGATTGACCCTCAAGCAAACGTTTACTACATGCCAAGGCTCATGCCACTCCTTTTACTGATAATTTTCACTCCTCGGACATTGTTTACGTGCTAGTTAAAACTCTGTATATGGAATGGTGTTTTTTGTGTTTTTATATTGTTGTGGTTGTATGGTATTTTTGCAAAATATGTCTCCATTTATGGAAAATCAGGTGGAATCTTGTGCTTTTTAACAACGACTTTAATAGAATATGTGCTGTACCAATAGGCCGTGGTCAAAACTTATATTAGGCCTAAACAAAACAACATCACATATGGAGTTACCATGAGTAACCAAGCCGTAAAAAAAGCACCATCGACTGACAAGATCAGTGGTATGGACCGCTTTCTAAACTTCATTGAACGCGCCGGCAACAAAATTCCAGATCCAGCAATCCTGTTCTTCTGGGCTCTAGTTATTGTATGGGTAGCATCTGCACTTTTATCGAATCTTTCATTCGACTTAATCAACCCTCAAACGGGTGCTGCTCTTGAAGTAAACAACCTACTAACTGGTGAAGCGCTTGCTAGCTTCCTAGCGAATATGGTTACCACGTTCACAGGCTTCGCACCTCTAGGCATCGTACTTGTTGCTATGCTAGGTGTAGGCGTTGCTGACTCTTCAGGCTTCATTACGACTGGCCTTAAGAAGATGCTTAACTTCACGCCAGCTAAGCTACTAACGCCAATGCTAATCCTCGTTGCTATCGTGTCTCACACAGCAGCAGATGCAGGTTACGTTCTAGTAATCCCTCTTGGCGGTATCATCTTCCACGCTGCGGGTCGTCACCCTCTTGCGGGTATTGCAGCAGCGTTTGCTGGTGTATCAGGTGGTTTCTCTGCAAACTTCATCCCTTCAGGTATTGACCCGCTACTAGCTGGTTTCACTCAAACAGCGGCAAACGTTCTTGACCCTGCATATGTGATCAACCCTCTAGCGAACATCTTCTTTACTGGTTTGTCTTCAATTCTAATTGTGGCAATTGGTTGGTACGTTACAGAGAAAATTATCGAGCCTCGTCTTGCTAATACGCCTGTAGATGAAGATGCAGAACAAGCACCTGATCTAGGTACGTTCACAGCCATTGAATCTAAAGCATTCAAATTCGCTGGTTGGGCAATGGTTGCCGGTATTGGTCTGCTTATCGCGGCTCTAATGCCTGAAAACTCAGCACTTCGTTCACCTGAAGGCGAACTAACGGCGTTCTCAGCACCAGTGATGAAGTCTATTGTTCCTCTGATCTTCATCCTGTTTATTATTCCGGGTATCGTCTACGGCCGTGTAGCGGGTACATTCAAGAATAGTAATGATGTTATCAAAGCAATGTCTGAGACGATGGCAACGATGGGCGCATACATTGTAATGTCGTTCTTCTGTGCTCAGTTCCTATCTGCATTCGCTCAATCAAACATCGGTACTATGCTGGCACTTTACGGTGCTGAAGGCTTGAAAGCGATGGACCTTCCAGGTGAAGCAACGGTTGTTGGTATGATTCTACTAACGGCTGCAGTTAACCTTCTTGTTGGTTCTGCTTCAGCTAAGTGGGCACTGATTGGTCCTATCCTAGTTCCAATGCTAATGGTTGTGGGTATCTCTCCTGAGCTATCTCAAGCGGCTTACCGTGTAGGTGACTCAGTGTCTAACATCATCTCTCCACTAATGGTGTTCTTCCCACTGGTTGTTGTTTACTGTCAGCGCTACGTTAAGTCGACAGGTATCGGTACTCTAGCTTCTCTAATGATGCCATTCTCGATTGCTATGCTAATCGGTTGGTCTATCTTCTTGCTAGCTTACTGGGCTCTTGGTATCCCACTAGGTATCCAAGCACCTTACACTTACACAATGTAAGCGAAGTAAGAAAAGCAAAAGTAAGTAACATAAAAATCATCGAAGCCCGCACCGAAATGTGCGGGCTTTTTTTTCGCTATTTTTTCTGTTTTTTTATATCCAAGGTTTTTATATCCAAAACTTTCTATATCCAAAAATTTTTATATTCAAAATAATGGCACTCAGCTTATACTCCGGATTACGGCTAATTGTTGGCCGGTAAATTTAGGAAATCCAAGCCACATGAAGATTCTGCTTTTAGTAGGGTTAATTGTTTTAAATGGTCTGTTTGCCATGTCAGAGATTGCATTGGTAGCAGCAAAAAATAGTCGGCTGAAACGCTTAGCCGAAAAACACCGCTCCGCTCAGGTTGCTCTAGAGCTCAAAGAAAACCCAACCCGCTTCCTTTCTACAATCCAAATCGGTATCACGGTAATCGGCCTACTCAGCGGTATTGTTGGCGAGGCGACGCTATCGGCTCCACTGGCCGTTCAACTTGAATTGTGGGGATTAGACCCAACACAAGCGAACATATTGTCTACTGCGGTTGTGGTGGTGGGTATTACTTATTTCGCCATCGTTGTCGGTGAGTTGGTACCAAAGCGTTTTGCTCAGTCTCAAGCTGAAAACATTGCTGTGTTAGTCGCGCTGCCAATCTTCTGGTTATCTAAAATCGCTACGCCGTTTGTGTTTGCGTTGTCGGCTTCAACGGAAGGTATTCTTAAGTTGATGGGCCGAGGCGGTGAAGAAGATAGCGTTACTGAAGATGATATCCATGCACTTGTGAAAGAGGGCTCTGAATCGGGGGTGATTGAACGCGGCGAACAAGAGATGATTCGTAATATCTTGCAGCTTGATGATCGCCTTGTGAGCTCATTGATGACTCCGCGTCGAGACATCGATTTTCTGGATGTCGACCAACCCGTTGAGCAGATATTAAAGAAACTACGTTCATCAAAACACAGTGTGTTTCCATTGTGCCAAGATCACCTCAATAAAGTGGTGGGTACAGTGTCAGCCAAAGCTTTGCTGAATCAGGCGGGCAATTTGAGCATTCAAGTGATCATGGGGCTGTCTCGCTCGCCGATCTATGTTCCAGAATCGATGAAAGCTCTGCGTTTACTTGGCTACTTTAAAGAGTCGGGTACCGAGATGGCATTCATTGTCGACGAGTATGGCGATGTTCAAGGACTTGTGACTCATTACGATATTCTTGAGGCGATTGCTGGCGAGCTATCGAATAACCCGAACGATCTTTGGACCGAGCAAGTGGAAGACGGTTTACTGGTGGATGGATTGATTCCTATCAGTGAACTGAAGAACCGTTTAGAGCTGTCGGATTTTGAGGGCGAAAGCGAGAGCTTCCAAACGTTGAATGGCCTTGTGACTTGGTTAATAGGGCGTTTACCTGATGCAGGCGAAGTTGTTCAATACCAGCAGTGGCAGTTTGAAATCATCTCTGTTGAGAACAATCGCATTGTGAGTATCAAAGCGACGCCAATAGTCGATGACACAGAAGACGCTAATAGCTAACAGTTCGACCAACCAGCAAGCGGCAATGGTTCATTGTCTCTTGTTGTCTATTATCTCTTTATTGTTCATTATCACGAAGATTAGGTATGCTTCACCGCATACCTATTTTCGTTTTTATCCTTTGTTTCTGGAGTTCCCTTTGTCAGACCATCAATTCACCCCTCAAGATGAAATCTTCATGCGACGCGCCATTGAGGTAGCTAAGCAAGCAGAGAGTGAGGGAGAGGTTCCTGTGGGTGCTGTATTAGTGAAAGATGAGGAGATTATCTCTGAAGGATGGAACCGTTCGATTGGCAGCCATGATGCAACGGCACACGCAGAAATTGAAACCTTGCGTAAAGCCGGTCAAACCTTAGAAAACTATCGGCTACTCGATACCACTTTATACGTCACGCTAGAACCTTGCCCAATGTGCGCAGGTGCCTTGCTACACAGCCGAGTAAAGCGAATTGTGTTTGGTGCTCCAGACTTAAAAGCGGGCGCTGCAGGTACAGTGTTGAATTTGTTTGAAAGCCAAGCCTCATACCACTATGCCGACGTCGAGCATGGTTTGTTAGAGGAAGAGTGCCGTGAACAATTGCAGGCGTTTTTCAAGCGTCGTAGAAAAGAGATAAAAGAGAAGCGAAAGCAAGAACGTCTGTTGGAAGAGCAGCGTTTAGAAGCAGAGATGAAGGCTAGCAACAAGAAATAGCAGCGTGCTTTCGGCACTCTCAATCGCAAGAGTGCCAAGCAAACTGACTGAGTAACTACATTTACTCAGCAATCATCTGCATGAAAGCGCGATTGCGCCAAATGATCTTCTTTTTATTATTTGAAAGCATACGCTTACGACGGTTTGCAGCAACGGTCTTATCAAGGCGTTTCGATTTCAGTTTCTTCATCATTTCAATGATTTCCTATTTGTCGTCTGACTTTTTAGTTTGGACTAACGATTTAATTATAGTGTTATTCGTTTGTTTGGCCTGTCGTACGCTTGGCTTAAATAGAAGAGCAGTTCTAGTCTAAAGCCAGGCTCGTAGTGCAACAGAGCATAATCTTGATTGTGGTGTGCCGTTATAAGGTTCGATTGTTACTGCAATATGACACTCGAGATCTCATCATTATTTTCTTGCCTGCTTTCCTTATCCCTTAGCGACGAAAGAAGAGTCGAAAAAAGACAATAAAAAAGAGCAATGCTAGATGGCATTGCTCTTTTGGGTTTTACTGTGAAGGCTCAGAACTGCTTACTGTCGACTGAGCTGCGCTGATACTCGATTCAGCACCTGAGGTTTCTAAAGGTGGGATCACCACCAAACCTTCAAGGGTCGCTTCTTGTTCTTTATTGCGCTTATTTACATGGCCAATAATGCTTTGGTAATAACGGCGAATGTTTTCAACGTAGTTTCTCGCTTCATCACCACGCGCATACCCATATCGAGTTTGGCTGTAGTATTTCTTCTGTCTCAATAGAGGCAATCGGTCTTTCACATCACCCCAAGCGTCAGGATCACCACCTTGTGCTTTGGTTAAGCGGCGAGCATCCATCATGTGTCCGTAACCTACATTGTATGAGGCTAAGGCAAACCAAATCTTCTCGTGCTGAGTGATCGAATCAGGTACTCGATTAACGATACGACGCAGGTACTCAACCCCGCCTTGTACCGACTGCTTCGGGTCGAGACGGTTGGTTACCCCGACACTCTTCGCGGTGGGTAGTGTCAACATCATCATGCCACGAACACCCGTTGGTGAGCGCGCAACAGGGTTCCAGTGTGATTCTTGGTAGGCCAAAGCGGCAATCAAACGCCAATCAAATTCCTGAGAGTACTTTTGAAATAGCGGCGACCATTTTGGCAACTTGCTGTCCAGTGCGCGGATAAAGGCGCGAGTATCAACGTAGTCAAAAGTGCCGATGTGGCCGATGTATTTCTCTTCCAGTGAAGCCAGTTCACCAGACTGTTTTAGGTTACCGAAGAACTCAATCAACAGAGCATACAGGCTTTCATCTTCAGACTTCTGCAAATACCAAGAGATAGGTTGGTCTTCTGTCAATTCAAAAGCCAAAGCTACGTCTGGGTATAAACGTTGTGCTAGTGACAGCTCAATCGAGTCAGCCACAGTGAATAAGCGCTCGCCAGTCGAAACTTCTTTTAACAGGTCGTTGATATCAGCATTGCCGACCGCATCATAGATAAAGTCATCGTGTGTTTTCTGCAGTTGTTTGAGTGTTGGCTCAAAATGTGAGTCTTTCACCACAACCAAAGATGGCGTTAATGTGTCAGTAGACGCCGCCTCTTCTGATTCAGTTTGTGCTTTAACAAAGTCAGCCTGACGCTCATTCTCGAAATTGATCAGTTGTTCAAGGTTTCTTGGTCGCCACTGTCCCTTTTTGTATACGACCTGTTGGCTTACATAGTAATAAGCAGGCGCGGCGCGATAAGCGCGTGTCAGTTTGTTGTTTTGCGTTAAGCCAGTCGCGATAAGATCGATTTCGCCTTTCTGCAGTGCAGGGAACAAGCCAGACAAACGGTAAGCGGGTTTAACCTCAAGCTTTACACCAAGCTCCTGCGCAAATTCACGAGCTAGTTCGTAATCCAAGCCAGCAGGACCATCAGGACCGATGTAATAAGAGAGTTGGTTATTTAGGGTGCCGACACGAAGAACGCCACGATCTCGTATCTGCTCAAGGACACTTTTAGGTTCAGATTCAATCTGACATCCAGCCAACCCAAATAGGGCGATGGCGAGCAGAAGGAACTTAGACGAAAAGATGAGCGTAAATTTAGGCATCAAAATGAAATCTCGAAAAGTGGAAGCCCCTTTATACCAAACCCCGCAAGGCTGGCAAAGCAGGTTTAATTAAACAGTTGTAAAAGTGGTGATAAATGCAGCAAAAGTACCATTTACGCAGAAAGATAAAAAAAATCACGCAAACGGTTGCTTTTGGTGTTACGTCACAAAAAGAAATGCTTTATAATGCGCTCGCATTGAAGAGGTGGAATCGGCATAGGTTTGGCAACCTTCGGGAATAGCTTCGAAGAAAACAGTTAGGTTGTTCCTATAACCCACTGAATTTATTCCAATACTACCTTAATCAACTGCATAAGAGACGTAAGCACATGAGAATTTTGCGTGGCTCCCCAGCTCTATCTGAGTTTCGTGTTAACAAGCTTTTAGAGCTTTGTCGTGAATTAAGCTTACCTGTAACAGGTATTTACGCTGAGTTTGCCCACTTTGCTGATCTAACGGCAGACCTAGATGAGTCTGAAGTTGAGAAGCTAGAAAAGCTACTGACTTACGGTCCAACGATTGAAGAGCATGAACCTGAAGGTTTACTGCTGCTTGCAACGCCACGCCCGGGCACTATCTCGCCTTGGTCTTCAAAATCAACAGATATCGCACACAACTGCGGACTGTCTAAAGTGTCACGTCTAGAGCGCGGTACTGCTTTCTACATTGAAACCTCTGCTGAACTTTCTGAGCTTCAACTTGTTGAACTGAAAGCAATCCTGCACGACCGTATGATGGAAGTGGTTTTCACTGACTTTGAATCAGCGGCGGCACTATTTACCGTTGCTGAGCCTGCTCCTTATGCGGAAGTTGACCTACTAACTGGCGGACGTAAAGCGCTTGAAAAAGCAAACGTTACCCTAGGTCTTGCACTTGCAGAAGATGAGATTGATTACCTTCTTGAAAGCTTCACTGAGAAGCTAGGTCGTAACCCGACTGACATCGAGCTAATGATGTTTGCACAAGCGAACTCAGAGCACTGTCGTCACAAGATCTTTAACGCTGATTGGACTATCGATGGCGTTAAACAAGAAAAATCATTGTTCAAGATGATTAAGAACACCTTTGAAACGACACCAGAGCACGTTCTGTCTGCTTATAAAGATAACGCAGCGGTAATGACAGGTTCTGAAGTCGGTCGTTTCTTCCCAGATCCAGAAACTCGCCAGTACAGCTACCACCAAGAGAAAACACACATCTTGATGAAAGTTGAAACGCACAACCACCCAACGGCAATCTCTCCGTGGCCGGGCGCATCGACAGGTTCAGGCGGTGAAATCCGTGATGAAGGCGCAACCGGTATTGGTGGTAAGCCAAAAGCGGGTCTTGTTGCTTTCTCTGTATCTAACCTTAAGATCCCGAACTTCGTTCAACCTTGGGAAACTGACTTTGGTAAGCCAAGCCGTATCGTGACTGCTCTGGATATCATGCTTGAAGGTCCTCTTGGTGGCGCGGCATTCAACAACGAATTTGGTCGTCCAAACTTACTTGGCTACTTCCGTACTTACGAAGAGAAAGTAAACTCTCACGCAGGTGAAGAAGTGCGTGGTTACCACAAACCAATCATGCTAGCTGGTGGTCTTGGTAACATCCGTGACGAGCACGTTCAGAAGAAAGAGATCCCAGTAGGTGCAAGCCTAATCGTTCTTGGTGGTCCTGCGATGAACATCGGCCTTGGCGGCGGTGCGGCATCTTCAATGGATTCTGGTTCTTCTTCTGAAGATCTTGATTTCGCTTCTGTACAACGTGAAAACCCAGAAATGGAGCGTCGTTGTCAGGAAGTTATTGACCGTTGTTGGCAGCTAGGTGATGCGAACCCAATCGCATTCATCCACGATGTGGGTGCGGGCGGTATCTCGAACGCGCTTCCTGAGCTAGTAGACGACGGTGAGCGTGGCGGTATCTTCAACCTACGTGACGTACCAAACGATGAGCCGGGCATGAGCCCACTTGAGATCTGGTGTAACGAATCTCAAGAGCGTTACGTAATGGCGGTTGCTGATAAAGACATGGCAACATTCGACGCGATTTGTAAGCGTGAGCGTGCACCGTACGCAGTGGTTGGTAAAGCAACTGAAGAACGTGATCTGAAATTAGAAGATTCACACTTCGACAACACGCCAATCGACATGCCAATGGACATCCTATTAGGTAAAACACCTAAGATGCACCGTGACGCGAAAACGCTAAAAGCTAACAACCCTGCGATTGACCGTTCTGGCATCGAGATGAACGAAGCGGTTGACCGTGTTCTTCGCTTGCCAACAGTCGCTGAGAAAACATTCCTTATCACCATCGGTGACCGCTCGGTAACAGGCCTTGTAGCTCGTGACCAAATGGTTGGTCCATGGCAGGTTCCTGTTGCTAACTGCGCAGTAACAGCGGCAAGCTACGACTCTTACCACGGTGAGGCTATGTCTCTTGGTGAGCGTACGCCAGTAGCACTACTAGATTTCGGCGCGTCAGCTCGTCTAGCGGTGGGTGAAGCAATCACTAACATCGCAGCGACTAACATCGGCGATATCAAACACATTAAATTGTCAGCTAACTGGATGTCTCCAGCGGGTCACCCAGGTGAAGATGCAGGTCTTTACGAAGCGGTGAAAGCGGTGGGTGAAGAACTATGTCCAGCTCTGGGTCTAACTATCCCAGTGGGTAAAGACTCAATGTCGATGAAGACTAAGTGGGAAGAGAACGGCGAGCAGAAAGAAGTCACATCTCCGCTATCTCTTGTTATCACTGCGTTCGCACGTGTTGAAGATGTTCGTAAGACAATCACTCCTCAACTGCGCACTGACAAAGGTAATACAAGCCTAGTTCTTATCGACCTAGGTAACGGCAAAAACCGTATGGGTGCGACAGCACTTGCACAGGTATACAAGCAGCTTGGTGATAAACCAGCAGACGTAGACAACGCAGCACAGCTAAAAGGTTTCTACGAAGGCGTTCAAGCTCTGGTTGCTAACGACCAAGTTGTCGCTTACCACGATAAAGGCGATGGTGGTCTATTCGTAACGCTAGCTGAAATGGCGTTCGCAGGTCACTGTGGTGTTAACGCTGATATTGCGGCGTTAGGCGAAGATACGCTTGCGGCACTATTCAACGAAGAGCTAGGTGCTGTAATCCAAGTTCGCAACGATGACCTAGACGCAGTACTTGCTACTCTTGCAGCAAACGGTCTAGAAGCGTGTTCACACGTAATCGGTTCTGTTGAAGCCTCTGATGAGCTAGTGATTAAGTCTGGCGAGTCTGTAGTGATTGAACGTAACCGTACTGAACTACGTACTATCTGGGCTGAGACGACGCATAAAATGCAAGGTCTGCGTGATAACCCAGTGTGTGCTGACCAAGAACACGAAGCGAAGAAAGACAACTCAGACCCAGGTCTAAGCGTAAAACTAAGCTTTGATGTAAACGAAGATATTGCAGCGCCATTCATCAATACAGGTGCTAAGCCTAAGATGGCGATTCTGCGTGAGCAGGGTGTTAACTCTCACGTTGAAATGGCAGCAGCATTTGACCGTGCAGGCTTCGAAGCAACTGACATTCACATGAGCGACATCCTAACGGGTCAAGCGGTTCTAGAAGAGTACAACGGCCTTGTGGCTTGTGGTGGCTTCTCTTACGGTGACGTACTAGGCGCTGGTGAAGGTTGGGCTAAGTCAGTTCTGTTTAACGACTCTACTCGTGACCAGTTTGAAAACTTCTTCAAGCGTGAAGATACCTTCTCTCTAGGTGTGTGTAACGGTTGTCAGATGTTGTCTAACCTACGTGAACTTATCCCTGGTGCAGAGTACTGGCCACGTTTCGTTCGCAACGAATCAGAGCGTTTTGAAGCGCGTTTCAGCCTAGTTGAGGTTCAGAAGTCAGATTCTGTATTCTTCAACGGCATGGAAGGCTCTCGTATGCCAATCGCAGTTTCTCACGGTGAAGGCCGCGTAGAAGTACGTGACAACGACCATCTAAACGCGATTGAAAACTCAGGTACGGTTGCACTACGTTACGTTGATAACAACGGTAACCAAACGCAGCAATACCCGAACAACCCGAACGGTTCGCCAAACGCTATCACTGGTTTAACGACGACAGATGGCCGTGTGACTATCATGATGCCGCACCCAGAGCGTGTATTCCGTACGGTTGCAAACTCTTGGTCTCCGGAAGGTTGGGGCGAGAATGGCGCTTGGATGCGTATGTTCCAAAACGCACGTAATAATGTGGGTTAATCACTTTCTTACTAGCCGCATTAATCTAGGCTAGGTTATGCAAAAATAAAAAAGCGCAGATCGAAAGGTCTGCGCTTTTTTATTTTCAAAATTTAGGAACCAGAGCGAAAAAATTAACGTTTGCAGTTTGCTGTTCTAAAAATCTCCACTACGCTAAATGTTATGGAATCAATTTGTTAGGCCATGAATTTCTGTATGTGTGCAGGTTTGGCTATGCAAAAACTGAATCAATCATCGTGGCATAAGAGGGAACTATGAAAACAACAATCACAAAAGCAGTTGCAGTGGCAGCGATTGTCATGTCGTTAGCTGGGTGTGTCGGTAGTAACGCCGTTACTGGTAAATTAATGAAGTTCAACGTTGAGGTTGTAGATAACCGTTACGCTCGTGCAGGGGTCAACTTCTTGCTTGCTCCGGTTTATGCACTAACAACCGCAGCCGATTACATCGTATTTAACTCGATCGAATTCTGGGCGGGTAAAAACCCATTGACTGGCGCGCCTCACATCTTCGATAGTAAAGTCGATACCATGATTGATGTGAACGACAGCCTTGATGATTCACTGAAAGATGCGCCACTTGGCTTCAACAATCGTCAGATTGAATGGGGTGAGATGCAGCAAATCGACGAGAATACCATTCGTATGGACATTACTTACAACGATGGTCAAAAAGCAGTACTGACAGGCGTTCGTGATGGTGACAAGGTCAGCTACTACATGGATGGGACACTAGTTTCAGAGACTTCTATTCAAGCTCTTGAGCAGCTAGCCGCAGAGAAAGCATAACCCACTCTGTTCTGCCTATATAAAAGAAAAGCCGTTGGATTTAACCCCAACGGCTTCGTAATTTCTAGCATCTAGCGCTTAGATTAGTTGTTGCTGTGTAGCTCGCTGTTTAGTTCAACAGCAGACTTGTTCGCAAGACATTCAATTTGGCCAGTGATTGAGTTACGACGGAACAGAAGATCAGAAACGCCAGCTAGATCGCGAGCTTTAATGATTTCTACTTCGTTGCCTTCTTTATCTAGCATGCGAACCTTAGTACCCGCAGTCACGTAAAGACCAGATTCAACCGTGCAACGGTCGCCCATAGGGAAGCCAAGACCAGCGTTTGCGCCTAGTAGGCAGTTTTCGCCGATAGAGATAACCATAGTACCGCCACCAGACAGAGTACCCATGATAGAAGCGCCGCCGCCGATGTCTGAACCGTTACCTACAACAACACCTGCAGAGATACGACCTTCAACCATGCTCACGCCAGTTGTACCAGCATTGAAGTTGATGAAACCTTCGTGCATTACTGTAGTGCCTTCACCCACATGTGCGCCAAGACGAACACGAGAAGTATCAGCAATACGAATACCTGTTGGTACCACGTAATCCACCATTTTAGGGAACTTGTCTACGCAATCTACAGACAAAGCGCGACCTGCAAGGCGAGCTTCGATTTGACGCTCAGCCAGCTCAGGAAGGTCGATAGGGCCTTCGTTTGTCCATGCGATGTTGTGCAGTAGACCGAAGATGCCGTCCAGTACCGTACCGTGTGGTTGTACTAGGCGGTTAGAGATAAGTTGTAGCTTAAGGAAGCCTTCAGCAACCGATGCTGGCTTCTCGTCAGTTGCAAGAACAACAAGAACAAGTGACTGTTCAGACGCTGCCGCTTTTTCTGCGAAAGATGTGTTAGCTGCATCATCGTTTGCTGCGAATGCTTTCGCCAGTTCTGCGCTTTGTGCAGCAGAGATTTCGATAGCTTGGTTGCCTTCAGTGTAACCTGATACTTCTGCAACAGCCGCTACAAGAGCATCGCTTGGGTTTAGAAGTGGGTTAGGGAAGAACGCTTCAATGATTTTATTGTCGCGGTTTTTGGTTGCCGTACCGAAGGCTAGTGAAAAGTAAGCCATGTTGAATCTCCATGTGTTGGGTCTTGATTTTGCTATTCCAAAACAACGGCTCGAATAACAAGCGCTGCCGTTAGCAAAGTTAATTTAATTGCGTTCATCATAAAGAGAGCGTCCTCGTTATGAAAGGGCGCATTGGGATAAAGTCTGTAAAATGATATTGCTTGTCTTTTGAGAGATAGTTTTCATTATCCGGATATTATACCTCGCTTTTAAATATGGGCGTGCTTACTTAAGTAACGCGGTGCCATTTCATTTCCACACCTGACACTTATCTCTAGCCCACCCTCTTGTTAGCAGTATCAATAGAGCGAGTCACACTTTCTTTATAAATCCATGTTTATTATCAGAATTGTTCGACTTCTGTTGATTAATCGTTTGTGCCTACAGTTAGGGTAAATACTCAATTTTTCAGACGTGTAATTAAGATAACGATCACTAAAACCCTGCAAGATGTCAGTATATTGCCTGCCATAACGACATTAAAACGATTAATAAAGGATCTTCTATGAATTTTACTAAGTCTTTACTGGTGCTCTCTATCGGCGTAGCGATGGTTGGCTGTGGCTCGGACAGTGACGATATCGCGGTGACATGTGACACTGCTGCTTCTTGTACCAAGTTTACTGTTTTGCATACCAACGATAACCATGGTCGCTTCTGGGAGAACAGCAACGGTGAGTATGGAATGGCTGCACGCAAGACTTTGATCGATAACATTCGAGCAGAGGTCACTCAAAACGGTGGTGGGACGATCTTACTGTCAGGTGGTGACATTAACACTGGTGTACCAGAGTCTGATATGCAGGATGCGGTTCCCGATTTTGTTGGTATGAACCTACTTGGTTACGATGCGATGGCATTAGGCAATCACGAATTCGATAACAGTTTGGATGTGCTAGATATGCAGGCTGAATTAGCTGACTTCCCAATGCTAGCGGCGAATATTTATATCAAAGATGGAGACACAGTTACTGATGAACGCCTTTTCTCTCCATATAAAGTATTCACCATTAATGGGTTAAAAGTAGCTGTTATTGGCCTAACAACCAAAGACACGGCTAAATTAGTTAATCCTGACAACGTCGCGACAATTCACTTTGCCGACCCACAAGTTGAAATCAAAAAGGCCATAAAAGAAATTGAGGCCAATGAAACTGTTGATCTTATTTTTGCTACCACGCATATGGGGCATTACGCAGATGGTCAGCATGGTAGTGAAGCGCCTGGCGATGTATTGCTTGCTCGCTCTCTAGAAGAAGGCCAGCTAGATGCAATTATTGGTGGGCACTCTCAAAACCCTGTTTGTATGGAAGGCAATGAATACGCTGACTTCAACCCAGGGGATGACTGTAAACCTGATCAGCAAAATGGTACCTACATCATGCAAGCTCACGAGTGGGGTAAGTATGTCGGTAGAGCTGACTTTGAGTTTTATGACGGCAAACTGCACTTAGCGAAGTACGATCTGGTTCCTGTGAACCTAAAAGAGAAGGATGAAAACGGTGATTATCAGTTTATTCAATCTGAAATAAAGCCTGATGCAGCTGTAAAAGCTACTCTCTACCCATATCAACAACAAGGACAAGACCTCCTCGATGTCATCATCTCAAAGACGGATGCAAAACTGGAAGGTGATCGTGATGTTGTTCGTTCAGAACAAACTAATCTTGGTCACTTGTTAGGAGAAGCATACCGCACTTATGAATTGGTGAATGCTGACTTTGGTGTAATGAACTCTGGTGGTGTCCGTGACTCAATTGCGGCAGGAGACATTGCTTATCGTGATGTACTGACGGTTCAACCTTTCGGGAACTTCGTGACTAAAGCAACGATGACAGGTGCTGAAGTAAAAGCGTATTTGGACGTTGTTGCGACGAAGACTGCAGGATCAGGTGCTTATGCCCAACTCGACAATATTAGCTTAACGGTTGACTGCGATTTGAATGATGTGACCATTCGAGACATCAACGGCAAAGGCTTTGACTTGGCAGACACCTACACTTTCTCCGTGATAAGTTTCAGTGCTGCTGGTGGTGATGACTACCCAGTAATTGACGTTGAATCTACACAGTTAACGGATGCCTCGGTGCTGCGTGAATTCTTTGTTAAGAACCCTGATGTCACTGCAGCGAATTACGCACCAGCGGATGGTGATCTAATCTACATGAGTAAAGGTTTAGAAGTAAAAGGCTGCCCTGCGAACTAATTTATAATTCGTAAACAAAAGCGCCAGAGAAAATAGCCAGCGAAACGCTGGCTATTTTTGTATCAGAATTTCGTGGTTTGGGCTTAAACAAACAGCGCCTTATGAGCTTGTTCAATACCTTCAATCAACATCTGCATACCGATAACGGCGAGTATCAAACCCATCATTCGGGTAATTACATTCAATGCACTTGGTCCAACGGCTTTAACGAAGCGCTCGCCGAATACAAACAATACGTAGGTTAAGGCGCACAGTAGACCAAAGGCGACGATGGTGATGATGGTTTCGTAGATGCCTTCGGTACTGGCAAAGTTCATCGCGGTGGCAATGGTTCCCGGGCCGGCTAATATTGGCATTGCCAGTGGCGAGACGGCGATACTGAGCGCCGCATCTTGTTGGGCGTCTGAGTTGACCTTCTCTTTCGCTTTAGAGTGCGTTGAGTCACCTTGCAGCATATGAAATCCAATCAAGAACACGAGGATCCCGCCAGTGATGCGAAGCGCGTAAAGCGTGATACCAAATAGATCGAAGATGAGCTTACCCGACACAGCAAAGGTACTGACGATTATGAAGGCGATGAACACCGAGCGGAAAGCGATAGATTTGACCGTTTCCCTATCATTGTCGCCCGTTAATCCAAGAAAGATCGGTGTGTTGGCGATAGGGTTCATGATGGCAAAAAAGCCCATGAACACGGTAATGGTATGAATGATGAGCTCTTTCATATTATTCCTTTGAAAAGATGCAGTTAAATACAAATGGTTTGTGTATTTAATCTTAGATACAAATAATTATTAGAAATAGATAGTAGAGCAAGTGTGAATAAAAAACAGCCAGCATAAGGCTGGCTGTTTGGTTTTAGTGATAGGTGTAGAGTTTTGGTCGTCTGTTATTGCTGTTTCTCAGTTAACGGACTCTATTCTATGGATAGATCGTGGCGCCCAACGTTGTCGTTATGCGTTTTGAGATTCGCTTACTGCTACAGCCAATGCAACCGTCGCGCCGACCATTGGGTTATTACCCATACCGATGAAGCCCATCATTGCCACGTGAGCCGGAACAGAAGAGCTACCTGCGAACTGAGCATCAGCGTGCATTCTGCCCATGGTATCTGTCATGCCGTAAGACGCTGGGCCTGCTGCCACGTTATCTGGGTGCAATGTTCGACCTGTACCGCCGCCTGAAGCAACTGAGAAGTAAGGTAAACCTTGGCGAGTACGTTCTGCTTTGTAGATACCCGCAACAGGGTGTTGGAAGCGCGTTGGGTTGGTTGAGTTACCCGTAATACTTACATCCACTTCTTCTCTGTGCATAATCGCTACGCCTTCACGTACATCATCAGCGCCGTAACAAAAGATGTCGCCACGAGGACCTTGTGAGAAACGGCGACGTTCTGTTTCAACAAGCTCACCTGTTTGGTAATCGTATTGAGTGCGTACGTAAGTGAAGCCGTTGATGCGAGATATGAGATAAGCCGCATCTTTACCTAGACCATTTAAGATCACTTTCAATGGGTTTTGACGCGATTTGTTGACGTTTAGCGCAATTTTAATCGCACCTTCAGCTGCAGCAAAAGACTCGTGACCAGCAAGAAAGGCGAAGCAGTGGCTCTCTTCATTGAGAAGACGAGCGGCTAGCGCGCCATGTCCAATACCAACTTGGCGTTGTTCAGCAACACTGCCAGGTTTGGTGAATGCTTGAAGACCTTCACCAATAATGTTTGCCGCTTTTTCTGCGCTGGTAGCTTTACGAAATAGCGCCAGTGCTGAGCCAAGGATATAAGCGTCGGCAGCGCTTTCAAAAGCGATAGGTTGGGTGTCCATTACTAACGCTTTTGGATCAACGTTGTGGGCTTTACAGTATTGTTCAGCTTGCTCCAAAGAGTCGAAGTTCATTTCTGCCAATACGCGAGTTACTGATTCATTAAATTGAGTGTTCATCATATCTTTCCTCTAAATTGGCAAAATTACTGTTGGCGTGGGTTAATAGTGGTCACGGCTTCATCGAAGCGGCCATAGGTCCCTGTCGCAAGGTCGGCCGCTTCATTCGTTGGCACGCCTTGGTTAATCGCCTTCATCATTTTGCCGAGGTTGAGATACTCGTAGCCAATCACTTCACTGTGGTCATCAAGTGCAAGCTTGGTCACGTAACCTTCTGCAAGCTCCAGGTAACGTACGCCTTTTGCAGCGGTTGAGTAGCTGGTACCCACTTGGCTGCGCTGCGTTTGACCTAAGTCTTCTAATGCAGCGCCAATTTCTAGACCGCCTTCAGAGAAAGCTGATTGAGTTCGACCGTAAACAAACTGCAGGAAGATTTCACGCATAGCTACGTTAATAGCGTCACACACTAAGTCAGTATTTAGGGCTTCAAGAATGGTTCTTCCGGTGAGGATTTCTGCTGCCATCGCGGCTGATTGAGTCATGCCTGAACAACCAATCGTTTCGATTAGTGCTTCTTCGATGATGCCGTTTTTTACGTTCAGCGTTAGTTTTGCTGCACCTTGTTGTGGTGCACAAGTGCCTACGCCATGGCTTAAGCCAGAAATAGCGATGACATCTTTTGGACTAACCATAGCGCCTTCAACTGGAATTGGTGCTGAAGTGTGTAGATCACCCCTTTGAATAGGGCACATTGATTGAATTTCTGAAGAGTAGTGCATAATGTTTTCTCACTATTAGAGTCATTGAAGACCTAGGGCGTTGAGAAAACAGGACGTGTTGGAAGAGGTGCGGCTAATTCACTACAGATCTTGAGTATCGATAATCCAAAGGCGTCATGGAGCTTGGTCTTAATAGACTAAGTCCATTTCAAAATGGAGGAATAGCGATACATCCAACAGTATTACCTGTTTTCGATTCTGTAGGAGTCATTAGCACTGTTCGGAAAGAACGGGCGGTTGAAGCAAAAGCTTAGGTGGAACCCCATCACCTGATGGCTATAGATTAGATCTTTATCACACTTTCATGCAAGCGAATGTTTAGAGCAATTTCGACTATAAACAAGCTTCATTATATTTCGATAAGTATAAAAAAACGCCAATAACGAACTCTGATTAGAGGCGTCATTGACGTTTTTTAGAAAGCGATCAGCTAGTTACGCTGCATCTTCTTCTGCGTCTTCAACAGCTTCAAGCTTCTTAGCTTTTTTCGGAGCTGGTTTACGCTTAGCACCTAATGCGTAAAGAACTTCTTCTTTGTTCTTCGCTAGGTACATTGCAAGTTCTTCTTGCTTGCCTTCATCTTCAACTAAATCGCTTTTGCCTAAAAGTTCAAAAAGCTCATCAGCCATATCCAGCATTTTGTCGTATGCGTCGGCTTCGGCTTTAGAGGTAAAAGTCATTTTCTCTTCTCCGTTGCGTTCCACCACGTACTTGACGATAACAGCCATGGTTAATCCTCTAAGTTTGATAAATTTTACTGGCTTTTTATACAGTTTCTGATGCTAAAAGTCCAGTTGGAGCCCTAACTATGCGGCCTCAATCTTGATGTGTAGCCCAGTCTTCACAATAACTCATGAAAGATTTCAGCAGCGGGCTCTGGTATTTGTCTTTGTGTACTAGCATCCAGAAACGTCGTTTCATGTCGAGTGGCACATCAAGCGCTTTTACTCGGCCTGAATCAATCGCTCGTTGTGCTGCCAATCGTGATAAACACGCGAATCCAAGATTGGCGGAAACTGAATTGATGATCGCCTCTGTGGTGTTGAGTTCAAAGGATTCATACCAATGTTCGATACGCGGTGCGACGGCTCGTAGGAAAAACTCACGAGTCCCTGAACCTGATTCACGTAAAATCCAATGGCTGTCTTCTAAATCGCTTAAAGTTACTTTTTCTTTTGAAACGAGAGGATGTTGATTACTAACAATAATACACATTTCATCGCTGCTAAACTGACTCGAAATGAGTTCAGGGTGTAATGTTTTTCCTTCAATTAGCGCGATATCAAGTTCATAATCCACCAACTTTTGACAGATCAGTGCACTGTTTGAAATGAACAAGCTTTGATCCTGATGTTGAGTTCGTTCGCGAAAGCCTGACAAAATAAACGGTGCGACCTGATTACCAATCGTGTCACTCGCGCCGACCTTTAGATTGCCACTTAAAGGTTGATCATCACGGAACAAGACATCAATACCAGCAGCACGGTGTAATATCTCATCCGCCAATGGAAGTAACTTATGTCCCTCCTGGTTGAGAATTAATCGGTTGTTGACCCGGTCAAATAGAGAGTGGCCGAGTTGTTTCTCCATTTCGCCTAGTGCCATGCTGACAGCGGCCTTAGACAGAAACAGAGCCTCAGAGGCAGCAGTCAATGTCGAGTGCTGAGTGATAGTGACGAACACTTTGAGCTGTTTTATTGAAATATTAGCCATCAGATTCCTAGTTTAACTCTGCTGGTGAAAATGGGTTTTGTTCATTATTTTTGAACACTTGTTATATATAATTGGATATTGTTTAACGAAGTGCAAGCGTATTATGGCTTCAACAAGCTGATGAGTTCACAAGTTTTGTGAATTAAGTTTAAGAGAGGCTGACATGATTCAACGTATTAAATATAGATTAACAGGAGCTCCAACACCCATGGCAGGGTTAGCACTAGCAATCGCAAGCTTAGGCTGGTGCTGGGATGGTGTTTTAGTATCACAAGATATCTTACATACACCGGGTTTGGTTCAATGGGTAAGCGCAGCGATTGCTGGATGTTTGCTTCTTGTTTTAGCTGTGAAATTTTTGATTCACGGACATTTATTGCGTGCAGATCTTGCTCACCCAGTCGTGGGAAGTGTTGTGCCAACATTTGCGATGGGTTGTATGGTTGTTTCTGCTTCTTTGGCACCAATTTCGACCTTCCTCAGCGAAAGTGTTTGGTTGGCGTCTGTTGCATTGCACGTGGTGTTCTTGGTGAGCTTTCTATACCACAGAGCAAAACAGTTTGAGATCCACCACATGGTGCCAAGCTGGTTTGTACCACCAATCGGTATTATCGTTGCGGATGTTTCCTTCTCTGGTAACCCGACTCTAGAGCCTGTGGCAAACGCTGTTTTGGTCTTTGGTTTGTTGATTTATGCGGTAATGTTACCTGTGATGATCTACCGCTTGATCTTCTCTCATGAAGTGCCAGATGCAGCGAAACCAACGATTGCGATTATGGCGGCACCTGCAAGCCTATCTCTAGCGGGATACCTAACGGTTTCAGCAGATCCATCGCCAGTTATCATCGGTCTATTGTTTGGTATTGCAGTGCTAATGACGTTCATCATTTACGCAGCGTTCTTCAAACTACTTCGTTTACCGTTTAGCCCAGGCTATGCCGCATTTACCTTCCCAATTGTGATTGGTGCAACGGCACTGTTTAAATTGGCTGCGTGGATGCAAACTCAAGGTATTGAAGCGCGTTACATCAATCAAGTGTTTGGCCTAGCGTATCTTGAATTGATTGTGGCTACATTGGTAGTGGGTTATGTCGCTATTCGTTACTACATGAACTACAAACCTCACCGTGTGTTGGGTGCGGTAGCGGGCAGATTGTAAGAGGCAATAGTTCAAAAGATAAACGGACCTTAAGCTTTCGGTATTTCATAAGCTTATATTCCTAATCCAAACTCAGCACTTATGCTAATCTGGCAGTATATTGTGGCAAGATTAGCGTGAGTGCACTTTGTTTACTGTTTACCATTCCAATAAAGTTGATACTTTAAAAATTCTTCTCGTTCACTTAATCAAAAGTGACCCTTTAGCCAACCCTTTCGAGAAAGAGCAGATCTTGGTTCAGAGCCCGGGTATGTCTCAATGGCTTAAGATGGAACTCGCCAAAGAGTTTGGTGTAGCAGCAAATATCGATTTTCCTCTTCCAGCAACCTTCATTTGGGATATGTTTACCCAAGTGCTTCCTGATGTACCGAAACGCAGTGCTTTTAACAAAGAAGCGATGACGTGGAAGCTAATGAGCTTGCTACCTGCGAAACTTGACCACCCTGATTTCTTACCCCTACAGCGCTATCTTGAAAACGACGAAGACGGCTCTAAGTTGTATCAATTAGCCGAGAAAATTGCCGATATCTTCGATGGCTACTTAGTGTATCGTCCTGAGTGGATGGCGATGTGGGAAGCTGGAGAGCCTGTTGTAGAATTGATTGATGGTGAAGGGCAACAAGAGCACCCTTGGCAGCCAATTTTGTGGCGGGCACTTTACGAGCAAACACTCTATCAAGGCCAATCAAAATATCACCGTGGCAACTTGTATCACGACTTCATTGAAGCGTTAGCCAATCAACAAGGTCAATTGCAGCATCTGCCTAAACGCCTGTTTGTGTTTGGCATTTCGTCACTGCCTCCTCGTTACATGGACGCGTTGAAAGCACTGGGTGAGCAGATTGATGTGCACTTGATGTTTACCAACCCTTGTCAGCATTACTGGGGTGATATTCGTGACCGTAAATACTTGGCGAGAGTCGAAGCACAGCGCCGCAAGCAGTTTGCTCTGGTTGATGGTTTACCTCTTCTTGAAGGCGAAGCCTCACCATTGAAAGATGGTATTGAAGCCAATGTTGAAGACGAACTGCATACCAGCCAAGCTGTTGGTAATAGCTTACTGGCGTCTATGGGTAAATTAGGCAGGGATAACCTGTTCTTGCTATCTCAATCAGACAGCGAAGAGCACGAGTTCTTTATTGATGTTGAGAGAGATAATCTACTTCATCAACTACAAGCCGATATTCTCCAGTTAGAAGAACATCAAGACGACCACATCTTAGATTCCAGCCACCATAAACAGGTGGTTGAGCTTGGCGATCGTTCTCTGACAGTACATGCGTGTCACAGCCCAATGCGTGAGGTTGAAGTCCTTCATGATCAGCTGTTGGCCATGTTTGATGCTGACCCGACCCTGAAACCACGCGATATCATCGTGATGGTGTCTGACATTAATGCTTATAGCCCAGCGATTCAGGCGGTATTTGGTAATGCCCCGGGTGAACGCTATATCCCATATTCAATCTCAGATAGAACCGCCGACCAAGAAAGTCCGATACTGACAGCGTTCATGCAGCTGGTCGCGCTACCGAATACGCGTTGTTTAGCGTCTGAGTTGCTAGAGTTGTTAGAAATCCCTGCAATGATGGCGCGCTTTGGTATTGATGAGTTTCAATTCGAGCAAGCCAAGCAATGGGTTGAAGAAGCGGGCATCCGTTGGGGTGTCGACTCTTCTACCGCAACGGAATTTGATCTACCTGCAACCGAGCAAAATACCTGGCTATTTGGTATTCAGCGCATGTTATTGGGCTATGCGATGTCGGACTCTGCGGGCTTGTTTGAAACAGAACACTCTCCAATTGCCGCTTACAATGAAGTTCAGGGTATTAACGCCGAACTTGCTGGTAAGTTAGCGCACTTTATCGATCGTATTGCCCATTATCGTCAACGCTTAACTAAAACACAATCTATCGATATGTGGCGTGAAACATTGCTGCAAATGATTGATGATTTCTTTGCGGTTGAGCTGGAAGGTGAGGTGGTGCTTAAGTCGATTCGTGATGCACTTTCACAACTGAATGAACAGCTTGATGATGCCTTGTATGAGCAAGAGTTGTCACCAAGCATTATCTACCAGTACCTCAATAATAAGTTATCTGGTGCGCGTATTAGCCAGCGTTTCTTAGCGGGACAAGTGAACTTTTGTACCCTGATGCCGATGCGTTCTATTCCGTTTAAGACTGTCTGTTTATTGGGTATGAATGATGGGGTTTACCCTCGTTCAATGCCGCCAGAAGGTTTTGACTTGATGAACGGACGCACACGACCGGGTGATCGTTCTCGTCGTGATGATGACCGTTATCTATTCCTAGAAGCAATGCTGTCAGCACAAGAGTGTTTATACATCAGCTATGTCGGCCGTTCGATTCAAGATAATACCGAGCGAGTGCCGTCGGTGTTGGTATCTGAATTGATTGAGTACTGCCAACAGAACTACTGCCTAAGTGAAGACCAAGCACTA
The DNA here is from genome assembly GCF_023161755.1 of Vibrio sp. 1CM23M. Lineage (NCBI taxonomy): Bacteria > Pseudomonadati > Pseudomonadota > Gammaproteobacteria > Vibrionales > Vibrionaceae > Vibrio > Vibrio sp. 1CM23M. The sequence goes on along the minus strand of NZ_JALNTR010000007.1, from coordinate 53,866 downwards.
CCAAGTGACGATTCTGGTATCAACCTAACTCAAGCGATCAGCTTTGAGCACACCATGACACCGTTCAGCCCCGCTGCGTTTACTCAAGGTGATGCGAGCCATGTATTGAGTTATGCCAAAGAGTGGTTACCTGCGGCTAACCGTTCCGGTGAACGCAGTGGTGAGTTCAATCGCGCATTGGACGACTATTTGTTGGGTGCAACGTATCCGTTAGAACTCGACTTGGTTGAGTTGCAGCGTTTCTGGCGCTTACCGGTGCAGTACTTCTTTAATCGTCGTCTCAAAGTGGTGTTTGAACCGCCACTTCCAGTAATGGAAGACGATGAACCATTCGTACTCAATGGACTAGAGAGCTTCCAACTTAAAGATGCGCTGCTGCAAGTGTTGCTGGATCACCCAGAAGGTGCAGATGAAGCGGTGAGACTGTTTGTCTCTGAGCAAAAAGCACAGGGTCGATTACCGGTCGGAGCTTTTGGTGATATCGAATTTGAAACCAACCGTGTTCAAGCGGAAGACTTAGCCAAAGAGATTCGATTTGTGAGCGGTTCGCCGCAGCAAGATCTCGAAGTGAATATCGAATTTGATGTGTTAGGCGAAGGTAAGCCTGTTCGATTGATGGGGTGGTTAACTCAAAACTATCAATCAGGTCTAGTGCGTTTCCGTAGCGGCAAAATACGCTCTCAAGATTACTTGGCTGCGTGGATTGATCATCTATCCTGCGCTGTTATGGGGCACGGAAAAACGACCCATATTATTGGCTATGACAGAAAAGAGGGCGTGGTTCACCAAACACTACAGCCTATTGGTGATGTACAACAGGCGAAGAGCTTGTTGGCGGAGTTAGTGCGACTGTTTTACCAAGGCATGACGGCGCCATTACCTTATTTCCCGAAAACGGCATTAGCTGGTGTTGAAGCGGGCTTTAGCCGTGGTAAGTGGGTCGATGACGAACAAAAGTCGCTCAAGAAAATGGCTGATACCTTTAACGACAGCTTCGCTTTTACGGGCGAGGGCAGAGATACTTACATCTCACGCATTTGGCCTAAGTGGGATGATGAACTGGCTGCTCAATCACGTATGTACTCGACACTTGTGTTGCAGGCGGCAAGGTTGGCAGCAGCCGATCTGGAAGATCAGGAGTAGGTGGCTGTGATCGACAAGATCAATAGCGAGTGCGCTGAATTAATGAAAGATAAAAGAGAGTCGCTGGTAAGCGTTTGGGACGCCTGCTTTCAAGGTGAAGGTAAGCAAGGTGAAGGGAATCAAGGTACAGGAAATAAAGTGGCCGCCAGTAAATCATTATTAGTGTAGGGCGTTCGCTGTACGGCCACAGGTCAGAGGGACCATTATTCTGTGGTTCAAAGTAACGCCGTAAAGTACAAAACTCGTACGCGCTCCTGAACTCGTGGGCGCATAGTAGCGAGGCGATCCGAATTGATCCGTGAGAGAGATCGCACTAACTATTAACAAATTAGCGTAGGACGTAAATTGAATGACGTTTTCCACGCTAGGTCACATTTGTAACAACACATTTATCAGAAGGCAGTAAGGCATGACGACCACAAGCAGTGTTCAGGTAATCGCTCCAAAAACACTCGATACCATGACGTTTCCACTTCATGGCGCGCGTTTAATTGAAGCATCGGCGGGTACGGGTAAGACATTTACCATTGCTGGCTTGTACTTACGCTTACTGCTGGGGCACGGTACAGCTGCGCCGCAAGGTGATCTGACGGAAGCCACACGACACCATGAGCCGCTAACCGTGGACCAAATCTTGGTGGTGACCTTTACTGAAGCGGCAACGGCAGAGCTACGTGATCGTATTCGTGCTCGAATCCATGATGCTCGAATTGCGTTTGCACGTGGGCAAAGTGACGACCCAGTGATTGCTCCTTTGTTACAAGCCATCGATGATCATGCTGGCGCGGCGAAAACCCTGCTCAATGCCGAAAGACAAATGGATGAGGCCGCGGTCTACACCATTCATGGTTTCTGTCAGCGAATGTTGACTCAAAATGCCTTTGAATCAGGAAGCCGTTTTGATAATGAATTTGTGACCGATGAAAGCCACCTAAAAGCGCAAGTGGTTGCCGACTATTGGCGTAAACAGTTCTACCCGCTGCCCATTCAACTGGCTGGTGAGGTTCGTAATATCTGGGGTTCTCCCGCTTCGCTATTAGCAGACGTAAATCGTTATCTGACAGGATCTCCGCTGAAATTGACGGTCGATGCGATGTCGGGCGATCTGCAAACTCTGCACAATCAAAACCTAGATAAAGTGAAGCAACTTAAAGCGCTATGGTGTGAATCCGAAGCGGACTTTTTGGCTTTGATCTCTGGCTCGGATGTGAACAAGCGTAGCTACACTAAGAAGTCTCTGCCAACTTGGTTAGAAGCGGTGACAGCATGGGCGCAAAGCGACACTCATGATTACCAGTTCCCAGACAAACTAGAGAAGTTCTCTCAAGCTACGTTAATTGAAAAAACACCGAAAGGTACCGCACCTCAGCACGCGGTGTTTAAGGCGATTGAAGATTTCTTAAACTCTCCTGCAGACCTGAAAGCTCCGTTATTGGCGCATGCTATTACCCATTGTCGAACTATGTTAGCCAAGGCTAAGCAACAGAAGCAGTGGCTATCATTTGATGACTTGCTGACTCAGTTATCGGCGTCGATTGATGTGGATGAGCAATCACTGCTGGTGGAGAGAATCCGCACCTTATACCCAGTGGCGATGATTGATGAATTCCAAGATACCGACCCACTGCAATACAGTATTTTTAGCCGAATCTATCTCGATAACCCGCAGTGTGGTTTGTTTATGATTGGTGATCCGAAGCAGGCTATTTACGGCTTCCGTGGCGCAGATATTTTTACCTACATTAAGGCAAGAAACCAAGTTAGTGCTCACTATACGTTAGGCACTAACTGGCGTTCGAGTGCTGATATAGTCAGCGCGGTAAACCAAGTGTTTATGAATTCGGATAGTCCGTTTATCTACGACCAAGACATTCCATTCTTACCCGTTGCAGCCAGCCCATCTGCCGACAAACGCCAATGGGTAATGAACGGAGAAACTCAGCACGCACTGACCTTTTGGCTGCAAGAGGCCGAAGACAAGCCATTACCGAAAGGCGAATATCACAAGGCAATGGCAGAAGCGACAGCGAGTCAAATTCAAACTATTCTGACCGCTTCTCAAAATCAACAAGCCTATTTTGATAACGGCAAAAAACAGCATGCCGTGAATGCGGGTGATATTGCTGTCTTGGTTCGAACCGGCAGTGAAGGTCGTCTGATCAAGAACGCGCTGTCTGAGCAAGGCATTGCAAGTGTGTATTTGTCTAACAGAGATAGTGTATTCACCAGCTTGATTGCGCAAGATATTCAACGCCTGCTGCAAGCGGTGCTGACACCAGAAAACGACCGAGCATTGCGCGCGAGTTTGGCCTCCGAGTTATTTGCCCTAGATGCGGCTTCATTGGATGAGCTTAATAACGATGAAGTGGTGTGGGAAAACGTGGTTAACGAATTTCGAGAATATCGTAAGTTGTGGCTGCAACGTGGCGTGCTACCAATGCTTCGTAGCGTGATCAGCAAGCGACATCTCGCGGAACGTTTACTGGAAGAAGAAAATGGTGAGCGCTCACTTACCGATTTAATGCACATTGGCGAATTGCTGCAACAAGCAAGACAAGAGCTCGACAGTGATTATGGTTTGTTGCGTTGGTTAGCAGAAGCGATTTCCGATGCTCAAAATGGTTTAGGCGGCAGTGAGGATGACATTCAGCGTCTTGAGTCAGAGAGAAACTTGGTTCAAATCGTTACTATTCACAAATCGAAAGGTTTGGAATATGACTTAGTATTCCTCCCATTTGTCGCGAGTTACCGAGAAGCGAGCGAAGGCAAATTCTACGATCATGATTCAGATACCACGGTACTGGATATTACAGGTAGTGATAGTGCCTTAGCCCAAGCCGATAAAGAACGATTAGCGGAAGACTTGCGTTTGATTTATGTAGCGCTGACTCGTGCGGTTTATGGCTGTTTCATTGGCATGGCACCGCTGCGTAAAGGGCGTTCAACCAAAGAGCCGACTGGCGTGCATTTGAGTGCTATGGGTTACTTAGTTCAAAATGGACAAGAGCAAGGTATTGCTGAGTTACATCAAGCTCTGTCAGCGATTGAGGGCAAGAATTCAAGCGTATTACTGTCTGAAACGCCTATCACTCATGATCATGTTTTTGTACAAACAGAACAAGTGAGTGAAGACTTACATGCTAACGAACTCAAGGCTTCAATTGACCGAGCTTGGCGTATCACCAGCTACTCGGGGCTTGTAAAGCAAGGCAGCCATGGTGCTAGTCATGACGCGACCATTGAGGTGTCTGGCTTCGATATTGATTCGGCTGATGAGCAGGATGAGTCTGAGTTGATTGAACCTGAACGCTCTATCTTTACGTTCCCTCGTGGTGCTCGCCCGGGTACTTTCTTACATACCTTGTTTGAGGATGTTGAATTTACCGAGCCTGCAACCAGCGAACATAACACGCAAGTAATCACTCACTTGTTAGAGTCAGAACAATACGAACTCGAGTGGCTACCCGTGCTTCAACAGCTTGTCGATACGGTGCTGAACACTGCGTTGGATGGTAAGAACTTAAAGCTAAGCGAGAAAGACTCAACGCAACGATTAGTCGAGATGGAATTCTTGTTGCCAATCGAAGTATTAGCCGCATCGGAATTGAATCAAACCATTCAGTATCATGATCCACTATCAGCAAAAGCGGGCGACCTAGGTTTCCAAACCGTGCAAGGCATGCTGAAAGGCTTCATCGATTTGGTGTTCGAGCACCAAGGTAAATACTATGTCCTCGACTGGAAATCGAATCATTTAGGTGATGACGTTGCCGTCTACCATGGTGAAGCATTGAAATCAGCGATGGCCGACCACCGTTACGATCTGCAATATCAAATCTATGCGCTGGCACTGCATCGCTTCTTACGCAGCCGTGTTGCGGATTACAGTTATGAACAACATTTCGGTGGCGTTTATTACTTGTTCCTAAGAGGAATGGATGGCCAATCACAGCAAGGTATTTTCTCGGCTAAACCTACATTGGCTTTACTCGATGAAATGGATCAATTGATTGACGGTAAAGTGATAGACAGGCGTTCAGCACAATTGAATGACAATGAAACTGGACAGATGGGGCTTCTATAATGACAACAACGACCACTAATACCGGCATGGAAACTGCGAACTCTGTAAAGCCAGTTTCACTTATCCCTGAACAGCTCATGGATGTACTCAAGTTCCTTGCGGATAAGGGTTCAATTCGTCAGCTGGATTATCAGTTTGCTCGTTTTATTGCTCAGCAAGCGACGAGTCATTCTCAGGAGATCGGTTTTCTCGCTGGGGTGGTGAGCCATGAATTAGGCAAGGGGCACATTTGTACTCAGCTTATACAACTGCATACGGCAGTCCCTGAACTAACGGCAGATCTTGCTCAGTTACTTGGTTTGTATGGTGAGACGGCACTACAACTGAACCAAAAATTGCTAGGTATTGATTGGGCTACTGTTCTGCAATCATCTAACTTAGTGGGTACGACTAATGATTGTGTTAAGCCGCTAATGTTCGATGGGCAACGTATCTACTTACAGCGTTACTGGAACTATGAGGTTGTGTTGGCTGAGACCTTAAACCGTTTAAGTAAGCCTGTAGAGTTCAACACTGAGCAGAAAAAATCGCTGACAGAAACGTTGAATCAGTTGTTCGCACGTAGCTATCACTTCCTGTTTAACGCCTTAGCCAAGGCTGAAGCAAGCCAACAAACGTCTCAGGTATTGCGTCAACAATTGGTGTGTGACCATCTTGATATTGTGAATGAGCAGGCTCTAGATTGGGGCGCAATCGACCAAGCGGTTGTGCAAGCTAAGCAAGTGACGGACTTAGATGTTCTAGACAGTTTGGTGCCGTTATCAGCATGTTTGAACTGGCAAAAAGTCGCGGCAGCGGTGGCGCTGAGCCGTCGCTTTGCGGTGATTTCCGGTGGGCCGGGTACCGGTAAAACGACCACAGTAACCAAATTACTGTCGGCGATGGTCGAGCTATCGCTCAGCCAAGGTAAAACGCCAACGATTAAACTGGTGGCACCGACGGGTAAAGCGGCGGCGCGTTTAACCGAGTCGATTGGTAAAGCGATTGAGCAGCTGCCATTAGCGCCTGAAGTGAAGGCCAACATACCAACTGAATCGAGCACGTTACATCGATTACTCGGCGCGATTCCTAACCGTGCTGAGTTTAGACATAACCGACGCAATCCACTCCACCTTGATATCTTGGTAGTGGATGAAGCTTCTATGGTTGATCTGTCGATGATGTATAAGCTGGTGGATGCACTTCCTGAGCACGCAAGGCTCATCTTATTGGGTGATAAAGACCAACTCGCTTCAGTAGAGGCAGGTGCTGTGCTCGGTGATATCTGTTCATTCAACTCTGCAGGGTACAGCACAGCGCAAGGCAATTTGATTGCAGAGATGACAGGTTTTGATGCGATAACTAAACCAAGACAAGACAAAGCTGGATCGGTGAATCCGCCTGCGATTGCAGATAGCTTGTGTATGCTGCAGAAGAGTTATCGTTTCGATGCGCGTTCCGGTATCGGGCAGTTGGCAAAAGCGATCAATAATGGCTCTGCGAATCAAGTAGATCAAGTGTTTTCCAAAGGGTTTGGCGATATCGAAAACCACCCTCTGTCGAGTGACAGCTATAACTTGATGTTGCGTACCTTGGTTAATGAGTATGGTGCATATCTCAATAGAATGAATGTACCGTTGGAAGAGTTAGAAACTCAAGAAGCGAGAGCGAAATCGGTACTCGATTTGTTCAGCCAATGCCGACTGTTGTGTTCCATTCGTGAAGGGGATTTTGGTGTTAAAGGCCTCAACCACAGAATTGAAAGAGCACTGGCCGCAAGGCGTTTGGTGAGCCCTCATAATGATGAGCTGTGGTATCACGGGCGTCCTGTCATGGTGACTCGAAATGATCATGGCTTGGGTTTGTATAATGGTGATATTGGTATCTGTATGCTTGAGGCGGATTCTAGTCAACCTGACTTAACCCCTCGTTTGAAGGTCTATTTTGAGTTGCCAGATGGCAGTGTGAAAGCTGTGCTGCCAAGTCGAGTGCCCGATCATGAAACGGCTTATGCAATGACGATACATAAATCTCAAGGTAGTGAGTTTGATCTGACCTTAATGATCTTGCCGCCAGATTTCAGCCCTATTTTAACGCGGGAGCTTATCTATACCGGTATTACACGTGCGAAGAAACGACTGATGATGTTCAGCGATACAAATGTGTTGAAGCGTGGGATTAAGGTGAAAACAGAGCGAGTGAGTGGTTTAGGCAGTCGCTTAACGAATTAGTCGTTAATGGACGCTAGAGAAGGGCTTGCACTTTGAGCTAGATAAACACAAAGCAACCATCCCTGGTTGCTTTGAACGTTATTAAGACTCTTTGCTTAAAAACGCTCGAGTAAACGATATGTGGTTTATCTTGTACTTTGCTTGGCAATTCAAAATAAACTCTTTTAGATTCTCGCTAACAGGGAACACGCAGTGTACGTCTAGCCCTTCTAAGAATTGGTTATCAGCCATATCCCAAAAACTTTGCAGCGAGTTACAAACAATGGTTCTCATATCAATGTTGCTCTTTTTGCTGTTTATATTAACGAGCAGAGCTAATGTTAGCGTGCTGACCGTCAACGGGTATAGCAATCCGTGCAGTGACCACCTAAATGAGTTCGATATGACTATCGAGATGGCAATTCCAATAAAAACATTTGTTAAGATTATTAAAGCGTCTAAATTCTATACAATTATACGTGTGAGTGAAAGTGCATAGTTAATAAATCTCATATGGAAAACGATTACATTTGCAATTATTTTTCTGTCGAAGTGAGATTGTGCTCCAAAACTTTATTTATACGTTGAGCGCCAAGATTTTTGAGTTTCTCTGATAGTTGTATAACCCTTGTTTTTCCATCGGCAATTCATCAACCGCTATCTCGTAAAAACCCTGTTCACGGAACCAGTGAAGGCTGTGCGTAGTAAGGACAAAGATCTGGTCGATATCACGAGATTTTGATTGGTGGCGCATGTAATCCAGTAGTAATTGTCCACGGTTTCCATCGCGATAGTCAGGGTGAATGGCCACACACGCCATCTCTGCCATGTGATCTTCCGGATAAGCATATAGCGCTGCGCAACCAATAATTAGACCGTCTTTTTCGATGATCGTAAAACGGTGAATCTCTTGTTCCAATTGTTCTCTTGAGCGACGAACGAGAATGCCTTGTTCTTCCAAAGGACGAATAAGGTCAAAGATGCCACCAATATCGTCAATCTGAGCTTGTCTTACTTGCTCGGCACTCGCCATGACCACTTGGGTTCCAATACCATCAAAAGAGAACAACTCTTGGATTAATGCACCATCCACTTTGTAGCTGATTAGGTGACAACGAGGCACACCAGCACGACAAGCGGAGATCGCTCCTTTCAAGAAGCGCAGTGTTCCTGTGCTCATGTCTTCGGCAGGATTTTGAGATTCCGTTAGTCGTTCTAGAATTTGCTTAGCGTCTTTAGGGAAGAGTTCGGCGAGCACATTACCGCGTTCATCTGTTACCCCTTGTTCGGAGCAAAAGCCAATCAGTTTGTCGGCCTTTAGACGAATAGCTACTTGGGTGGCGACCTCTTCAGAAAGTAGATTAAAGCTTTCTCCTGTCACGGAACTGGCAATAGGGCCAAGCAGTACGATAGAACCTTGGTCAAGCGTGCGATTGATCCCTTCAATATCGATTCGACGAATACGCCCGCTGTGGCAATAATCCGTACCGTCATCGACGCCTAGCGGTTGAGCGGTAATGAAGTTGCCACTCATCACATTAAGTTGAGTGCCAGCCATCGGGGTGTTGTTCAAACTCATCGAAAGCCGAGCTGTGATGGCAAGTTGTAGTTGGCCTGCAGCCTGCATAGCGACGCCCAAAGAATATTCATCAGTGACCCTAATATTCTTGTGATAAGGCGTATGGCAATCTTGCTTGGCAAGCAATTGGTTGATCTGCGGTCTTGCCCCGTGAACGAGAACAATTTTTACTCCAAGGCTGTGGAGCAAGGCTATATCACTAATAATGTTACCAAAGTTTCTATCGGCGACGGCTTCGCCTCCCAACATAATGACCATGGTTTTGCCACGGTGAGCATTTACGTAAGGGGTTGATTGTCTGAAACCTTTTACTAGCGCTGTACTTCTTAATTTCACAGAACAAGTCCATTTTGTTTATTTATTCGATAATTTAGCATTTAAATTCAAATGTAAACAACACCTTTTTGGAATAAAGCGCAAACTATTCTTATCTAGGCTTCAATATATAAACTGTCTCAGTGTAGAATGCGCATAGCATCCTTATGAGTAGTCACCGAATGCAACAAGCCCCAGCGACAAAGAACAAAATCGATGAGATAACCAAAGGCCTCTACAGCGAAGCTGATCAGCGCAATCAATCTAAGTTGAAGCGTAAGATCATTGAACGCTGTTTAATGGTTCTAGCCTTGGTGGGTTCGTTTGCGGTGGTTTCTTTGTTCGGCGATGTGCTTTCCCGAGTGCAAGATGCGGCGACGCCCGACAATCTGATATACGGCACTTGGATAGAGCAAGATGTTGCACATTATGCGACGGATGAGTTTGTTCTGAATGCTAATGGTGTGTCAGTTCGTGGGTCTGTTGTATCGACGAGCTTTGATTTTGACGGTAACTACTTTGAATACAAGGCGGGTGATAAAATCTATCGCTTCCGCATGACCAATTCTGACAATACAGAAATGGTGCTCGATTCTGACAGTCACTACAATCCCATCTTCCGCCTTAAAGGCCATATCGATAACTCCGTCCGATAGGTTATCTTATTGTAAACTCTTACAATCTACGATTGTGTTATCTGACTGTTTTTGTCATCCTCGATGCATAGAATTTTTAGGATGACTCTTGTGATTAAAAAATGGCTTCCCCTAGTCGCTGCCTCTTTGCTATTTGGCTGTGCTCAACCCACTGATCTTGCTCAACAACACCTTGATGACGAATTTCCCCGGACCTTAAATAAGGTCGATCAGGTTGAATCCAATAAACCAAGAGACTACACCGCATTTGCAGAGCAAGCTGAGATGGTGGTTTCTAAATCCCCTTCGATGGCTAAAATCTATGAGCCGCTTTATCAACAACTTAATGAGTGGGCGATGCTGAGTGGGGATCCAAGCGAACTCGCTAATTTTGGCGTTCAAACTGCTCAACTAGGCGGTGGTGATAAACAAGGCAATGTTTTGTTCACGGGTTACTTTTCTCCTGTGATGGAGCTGCGCCACGAAGCGAATGAAGAATACCGTTACCCTGTTTACGGGCTTCCTGAGTGTGGTAAAGAGTGTCCAACACGCGAAGAGATTTACAACGGCGCACTAGAAGGTCAGGGCCTTGAGTTAGGTTACTCAGCAAACCGTATCGACCCATTTATGATGGAAGTGCAGGGCAGTGGATTTGTACATTTCGGTGATGATGACACGCTGCAGTATTTCGCATACGCGGGTAAGAACAATAAAGCTTATGTGAGCATTGGCCGTGTTCTGATTGAACGAGGCTTAGTTCCACGCGAAAAAATGTCGCTAAAAGCAATCAAAGAGTGGGTGTTGGCAAACGATCCTGAAGTAGTCAAAGAGCTGCTTGAGCAAAACCCTTCTTTCGTGTTTTTTGAAGCGAGAGACGACCTATCGGTAATGGGTAGCGCGGGCATTCCTCTATTACCAATGGCGGCGGTAGCGGGCGATCGCTCTATCTTGCCTATGGGTACGCCGATTCTTGCCGAGGTTCCATTATTGAATGCAGATGGTACTTGGAGCGGTGCTCACCAACTAAGACTGTTACTGGTTTTAGATACGGGCGGCGCGGTTAAGCAAAACCATTTGGACCTCTACCATGGTATGGGACCACGAGCGGGTACAGAAGCGGGCCATTACAAGCATTTTGGCCGTGTTTGGAAGCTCGGCTTAGATGGCAGCGCGACTGAAGCGCCTTGGGCTTTGCCTCCTGAAAAGGTTGAGTAAGCGACAATAAAATAGGGCATTGAAAGCGAATCGCTAATCCCCTAGACTTTTTATTCAAGAGTGCGTATAAAACGCACTCTTTTCTTTTTCTCAGAAATAAATTGGCGGCAACAATGCGTGAATTGACCACTCCAGCTTCAGAAAACTATGACCAACGATTTGGTGGCACTCGTCGCCTATATGGCAATAGTGAAGTCGATATACTTAGAGCAGCACACGTGTGTGTGATCGGTATTGGTGGTGTAGGTTCATGGGCGGTTGAAGCGCTTGCTCGTACTGGTTTAGGTGAGCTGACTTTGATCGATATGGATGACGTGTGTGTAACTAACATCAACCGTCAGATCCACGCAATGTCGGGTACCGTTGGTAAAAGCAAAATCGAAGTGATGGCAGAGCGCGTCAAGCTGATTAACCCTGAGTGTAAAGTTAACCTGATTGACGACTTCATCGGCCCTGATAATCAGGCTGAATACCTATCTAAAGAGTTCGACTTTGTATTAGATGCGATTGACAGCATGAAAGCTAAGGCTTCACTGTTGGCATATTGTCGTAGCAACAAAATTAAGGTGATCACCACCGGTGGTGCGGGTGGTCAAATTGATCCGACTCAAATCAAAGTGGCTGATCTGACCAAGACGATTCAAGATCCGCTAGCGAAGAAGCTAAAAGATACCCTTCGTCGTCATCATAACTTCCCTAAGAATCCAGCGCGTAAGTTTGGTATCGATTGTGTGTTCTCAACTGAACAGCTGAAATACCCTCAAGCTGACGGCAGTGTCTGTGCTGCGAAAGCGACAGCAGAAGGTCCAAAGCGCATGGATTGTGCGACGGGTTTTGGTGCGGCAACGGTTGTAACGGCGACGTTTGGTTTTGTGGCTGTTTCGCGTATCGTTGAAAAGCTGATTCAAAAGCACACTAAGTAACGTCTTCTACTAAATTAACAATCGACTGGATATTAAAATGACCACATTCCCAAGCTCTCCATTCGGCACTGAAATTACCAGTGATGATATTGTCGCGAAAATGCAGACATTCAGCGGCTGGGAAGACCGTTATCGCCAAGTGATTCAATGGGGTAAGAAACTGCCAACGATGCCTGATGAACTGAAAAGTGAGCACGTGATGGTCTCTGGATGTGAAAGCCAAGTGTGGTTGGTTTCTCAGAATATCGACGGTGTTTGGCACTTTTGTTCTGATTCTGATGCGCGTATCGTTCGCGGTCTGATTGCATTAGTAATGGCTGCGTATGATGGAAAAACATCAGAGCAGGTTCAAGCGTTCGATATTGATGGTTACTTTGAACAAATCGGTTTGATTACCCATCTAAGCCCGTCTCGCGGTAATGGATTAAAAGCGATTGTTGAGCAAATTAAGAACCTCGCTAGCTCGTAATTGTCTCACACCTTTTCATCGTAGCGCTTTAAAGAGATTCCAGATACTTCGTTCCTCAGTTCTGGAATGACGAATTCTAACTGTGTTTCGTCATTCCCTAAAGCGACGAAGGAGTGTAATAGGGAATCTCATTTGGATTATATTGCTATTAGAGATTCCAGATACTTCGTTCCTCAGTTTTGGAATGACGATTTCTAACTGTGTTTCGTCATTCCCTAAAGCGACGAAGGAGCGTAATAGGGAATCTCGTTTGGATGGTTTGCTATTTGAGGTTCCAGATACTTCGTTCCTTAGCTCTGGAATGATGACTGCTAATTGAGTCTCGCCATCCCCTAAAGCATATCAACGGCTTTTTCTATCGCCGCTACGAGCTTTTCAACATCATCCATGTTGTTGTAAATACCAAATGAAATTCGAACCGTTCCTTTCACATTAAGTGCATCCATTAATGGGTGAGCACAATGATGTCCTGCACGTACTGCGATACCTTGCTGATCCAGTAGAGTCGCTATATCTTGATGGTGAACACCATCCATCACAAAAGTAATCACACTTGCGTTAGGTTGATACCCTAAAATCTGAATGTCATCCAGTTTACTGAGCGCAAGATAAGTCTCGTGTTGTAGTTGATGGATATGATTTTCGACATCTTGTTGTACAAAACCACTTAACCATTCTATTGCGGTGCTTAGTGCTATGGCTCCTGCCACATTTGGCGTGCCCGCTTCGAATTTGCCAGGCAGTTCTGAAAAAGTAGTGCCAGAGAAAGAGACGCGCTCGACCATTTTGCCACCACCATGCCAAGGTGGCATCGCTTCTAACAATTCAAGCTTGCCGTAAAGCACACCGATGCCCGCAGGGGCATAGAGCTTGTGTCCAGAGAATACGTAGAAATCAGCGCCTAAAGCAGCAACATCAACCGATTCATGAACGATACCTTGTGCGCCATCGACTACCACAATTGCATTCATCTTATGTGCTTTCTCGATGACGGCTTCAATCGGCTGACGAGAACCCGTTACGTTGGTTATCTGAGCTAATGCAACAATCTTGGTTCGTTCATTTAAAAGCGTATCAAACGCGACTAGGTCAAATTCGCAATCCGATGTCATCGGTACTTTAACGACTTTAGCCCCGGTTTGTTCAGCCACAATTTGCCAAGGCACGATGTTGGCGTGATGTTCCATTTCACTCACTAAGATCTCATCGCATGGCTGAAGGGTGCTTCTTGCGTAGGTTTGAGCAATTAGGTTGAGCGCTTCGGTTGCACCGCGAGTCCAGATGATCTCTTTTGAAGAGCTTGCTCCAATAAACTGAGCGACCTTATCTCTGGCAGCTTCAAACTGACTGGTCGCGTTCGCTGTTAAGCTATGGCTACCACGGTGAACATTGGCATTTTGTTTGGAGTAATATTGGCTAATGGCATCAATAACTACCTGAGGTTTTTGTGTCGTTGCCGCGCTGTCTAAGTAAATCAATGGTTGTTGATTGATGGTTTGTGATAGCGCAGGAAACTGCTCTCGGATGTGATTGATATCAAGCATCTATTCTTACCTAAAATCTTGGAAATTGGTGCCAGCGTTATGCTTAGCGGTATTGTTATTTTATCGCGACTTGTTGACCGTTGCTGACTAATCTTGATGATTCCAGCTATTTTCTTGCTCTTTGACTTGATCGAACAGCTTTTGGTTAACGGGAACTTCTATCTGATGCTTAAGCGCTGTTTTTATTAGGTGTCCAGTGATGAAGTCGATCTCTGTCTTGCGTTGGTAAAACATATCCTGCTTCATGGATGAGTTGTTCTGCGCCGTGGCTTGGGTGACCTGCTTGACACTTGCTTCTAATCCGTCGAATGAACAAGCGATCTCTTCGGCCTGCATAACTTGTGTTAGCTCTTCAACGATAGAACTTAAAATACCCTCAAACCTTTGGTCTGCAAGTTCACCATTCTTGATTTGTTCCAACCCAGTAAGTGGATTGATAGCACAATTGATGGCGAGTTTAGCCCAAAGCGCGGTTTCTATTTGTGGGTTCCAACTCACAGCGGGGAGAGCATCATCCAATACATCAACCAAAAACGTGCACTGTTGACCCGTTTGGTTAAAAGCACCTAGCTGGGTTTGTCCTATTCCTGTGTGAGATACATTGTTACGATCGGGTTTAAAGGCTGCTTGGGTGGTGGTCGCCAATACTATCGGGTGAGCATTAATTTGAGTGGCAATGTTGTCGACCGCGCCCATTCCGTTATGCATGAACATGAGAATGGTGTCAGAGTCGACATATTGAAGTAACGGAGTGGTGGCTTCTTCTACTTGCCAAGCCTTGACTGTGAAGATAACCAAATCACTCGTTGATAGCTTGTCGATATTGTTATTGCTGAAGGAAAGTGAAGTTTGCTCATCAAGTGTTAGGTCAATTGAGGTTTCAGGGGATCGACTCCACAACGAGACATTATGACCAGCTTGAAGCAGTTTAATCGCCCATAAAGAGCCGATGGCCCCAGGTCCAACAATAGTGATGTTCACAGCAATACCGAGATAAGAAAGTGATGCTGCAAGGATAGCGAGGCATTAAATGAAAGCAATAAAAAATGGCACCCGGGGGTGCCATTTTGGAAACTTTCTTAGAAGTTCGATTAGAACTTGTAAGTTACTGCGAAGTAGTGACCTACACCAGAAGAATCAGCTTTTGTTGTGTTTCCTGGGTATAAAGTGCTTGGAACTTCACCATCAGCGAAACCATATACATCATTGAATAATTTCAGGCCGTAACCTACTGCAAAGCGATCTGAGTGCCAGTAAATACCGTTGTACATTGCTCCACCAGTTGAAGAGCGACCTGCAACACCATCGTCCATACCAAATTGGTAATCTAAGTAACCTTGGTAAGAGATGAATGAACCATTGTCAAAGAAGTAGAAAGGTTTAAACCAGTTAGTTGAAAGTTGGAAACCGTTCCAATCTTTGTCACTCATCTCATAAACACCGTAAAGGTTTAGGCCCATTTTACCAAACCATGGAACCATCACGTCAGAGCCTAGACCCCATTTTTGTTGGCCTTCACCTGAACCACCGTAGAAGATCATTTCAGATGCAACATACACTTCTTGAACAGGGCCAAAAGAAAGGTCTTTGCCTGTAAGTCCGTCAATAGACATACGAGGAGCTACTTTTGCGAATAGCTTGTCTTGACCTGCTTTGTCACTACTTGTATCACCAGTAGGGTTAAAGAAATCAACGTAACCGTATAAGTCGAAAATACCAGAGCGGCCACCAAACTCCATCTCAATGTAATCGTGACTAGATGCTTCACCTGGACCACGCTCATCAACTGCGTACATGTAGTTGAACTGCATCCAGCTAAAGTCGTTCTTGTGAGTATCGCCGTCAGAATAATCCGCTGCCATTACTGGAGCAGAAGTTGCTGCAAGTAGGCCAAGAGTTAAAAGTGATTTACGCATAATGGAACTCTCTATGTTTGAAATAAGTAACCCGCTAATCCGTGCGTGTTTATGATGTCCGAATGCCGAGCATAATAGCGATTTTGTTCTCAAATAAAAGTGAGACAGAGTGAAAACTACAATTATTAAGGTGAGGTTGATCACACTAATGATCTAAATGATGGAACTTTAAGGTGGTAATGCATCTTGATGCACCTCTAATTCTATTGATTTTGTGAAATTCGATTATTTTGTGGATAAATAGGTGAAATACTGCGCTAAGCAAACGATTCTACTAATTAGAGTGACATGCATATCAAAATCAACAGTATTCCTTTCTAAGCGTTTTCTCTTAAAAAATGACTCATTCAAACCACCTCTTAATCTTGTCTTTGATCTATTTTTGACCAACAGCGTAATGGAGTTGGAATCAATTGATGGACAACTCATGTGATGACTGCCTAGGGATTTGAACCTAGCTACTTTTTGAATCACGGAGAATTAAAGACAGTTCACTGCACTAGATTTTGAAATACTTTTTAAAGATTAGTTATTGGACTAATCATTTGTGTGACGAACTGGTCTAACTTTTTTGGAGAGAAGACCAATGAAATATTCACCTATACTCGCTGTAGCAATTTCAGCCCTATTTCTTGTTGGGTGTGATGACGACGATGAATCAACAACTCAACTACAAGCTGTACATGCATCGCCAGATGCTCCTTTAGCTAACGTTCTAGTCAATAGTCAGGCTCGTTGGAGCGATGTCGATTATGCTCAAGCATCCGGATACGCCTCCGTAGGTCAAGGACAGACAACTCTTCAAGTCGATGTTCAACTCCCAGGTGACGCTGTTGCTACTGTTATTTCGCCAAGCCAATTCGATTTAAGCGGTGAATTGGATTACACCGTGATGGTGGTCGGCGATGCTGACGGTTCCAATAACCCGGTTGAGGCTTTGGTTGTTACACGACCTGCTGCGGGAACGGCGACAAGTTCAAGTCTGGATGTGCAAGTAGTACACGCGGCAACAGGGGTCGGCGATGTAAACCTATATGTGACAGGGCCGAGTGATCCATTGGGCGCACCGTTGGGGACGTTGGCTTATAAAGATTTTACCGATGTACTCAATATTCCAGCTGGACAATATCGTGTGAGATTAGAAACCGTGAGCGGCAATGCTATTGCTTTTGACTCTGGAGAAATCACTCTGTCTGGCGGTAGCGAGCTAACTATTGCGGCGGTGCCAAGAGCGGATTCAAACAGTGCATCTCCAGTGAAGTTGATGGTGATGGATGGTAGTGGTTCTTCTCTACTTTACGATATGGCAGAAACGGCAGAAGTAAGAGTAGGGCATTTAGTTGATGGGGCGCCGGATGTGGATCCATTTGTGAACGGAGCTGCATTTGCACCTCTTGCTGATTTGATGTTTAAAGAGATCCGTGGATTTATCGATTTAGCTGCAGGAAGTTATGATATTGACATCTTTGCTGACGGCACTACAACCAATGCATTGATTGATGCGGATGGTGTCGCTGTATTTGCCGGCATGGATTACAGCATCTATGCGGTTGGGACGGTGAGCCCACTGAATTTGGAAGCTTTGGTTGTTCCCGAGAACCGTCGTTCGGTAGCGACCAGTGCGGTATTAAATATTACCCACGCTGCTGCTAACCCAATTGCCGCATCGGTGGACATCTACTTAACAGAAAACGTAGGTATCTCTGGTAGCACCCCGGCGTTAAGTGACGTGAAATTCAAAGATTATGCGAATGGCATTTATGTTGCGGCGGGGTCTTACTTTGTGACGATAACGGTAGCGGGTCAGCCGTCGGTTGTGGCGATTGATTCAGCGCTTGCTACTTTGGCTAATGGTGTGGTGTATCAAGTCGTGGCGATTGATGATTCGATGGGAACGGGTTTTAACCTAATTGTCAGTGAAACAACAGACTAGATCTGAAGATAGAACGTAAAAGAGGGTAGCTCAATGCTACCCTCTTCTCATTTTTTTCTTTGATTCTATTCTTGATTGTTTTTGGCTTTTTCTAATAAATCCGTGAAAAAGTGGCGTAATGAGTAGAGCATGATCAAACTTGGTATCACCATGAGTGCAGTCAGTATAAAGAAGGTTGACCAGTCATTGAGGTAATCAACCAACTCACCACTGAATGAAGCCAGTGTGGTACGACCGAAGTTACCCAAGGATGCGAGTAATGCATATTGGGTTGCAGAGAAGGCCTGCCCGGTTAATAGCGTTAAGAAAGAGACAAAAGCTACTGTTGAAAAGGCGGTCGTGAAGTTATCGACAATAATCGTTGCCAAGAACAAGGTTTCACTTGGGCCTGCCTGAGCGATCCACGCAAACATTAGATTACTGGCTGCCATGGCAACACCGCCAATCATCAGTCCGCGTACAATGCCGAATTTCACATTGAAGACACTGCCTACCAAAGTGAAGAATATGGTTGCGCCCCAACCAATTAACTTCGAATAGTGGCCGATCTGTTCGTTACTAAAACCTATCTCTTTATAGAAGGTGATCGACATACGACCTAAGAAGGCTTCACCTATCTTAAATAGGAATACGAACAGCAGTAGGGTGATGGCAACTTGAACTCCGTTTCGTTTGAAGAAGTCATAAAACGGTTCTAACACGGTAACACTGAACCAAGCCACGACTTTCGAACCGATAACCTTATTGTGGCGTTGCTGAGCTTGTTCTTGCAGGGCTTCGCGTTGTGTGTTTGGCTCTCCGACAAAAAGCGTAAACAGCATTAGTACGACAACGACGCCTGCCATTCCGTAATACACACCATTCCAACCGATTGAGTCTGCGTTAATAAAGGCAAGGTAGCCTGGTAGAGAATACCCCGTCCACCAACCCATCACTGCCATTGCAGAAGCTTGCGGCAGCTTTGATGCTTCGGATTTTGGGAAGGTATCAATACGAAATGCATCAATCGCGATGTCTTGCGTGGCCGAGGCAATGGCAATAGCGAGCGCCAACATTGAAGTAAACGCCAAATTCTCTGCGGGATTGACGCCTGCGATGAATAAGGTACCGATTAAAACAATGGTTTGGCAGAAAAAGATCCAACTGCGGCGCTGGCCGAGTATTGCGTGAAGCACCGGCAGTTTTACTCGGTCTACCAATGGTGCCCATAGAAAGTTAATCGCATACACGGCAAACACACTACCAAAGTAGCCGATGGCAGCACGTGTTAAACCTGCATCTTTTAGCCAACCAGACATATTGGATCCAATAAGAACCCATGGGAAGCCGCTCGAACAGCCGAGCATAAACACCCAAAGTAGGCGTTTATCTAGGTAGCTGCGGAAAGTCTGCATCCAAGAAAGAGAGGGAGTGCCTGATGACATAGGGCGTCCTTGTGTAGAAAAACGCCCTTAAGAAATAAGGGCGTTAGATTGGATTACTTAAGAAGGGTCACTTTAGTGATGACGATTGGGTCGACTGGGATGTCTGACATGCGGCCCATTCGTTTAGTTGGAATGGTTGCCATCTTTTGAACAACATCAAAACCTTCAGTTACTTTGCCGAATACAGCGTAGCCTGGGTTGCCACCTTTGGCGTTCAAGAAATCATTATCAGAGAAGTTAATGAAGAACTGACGAGTTGCAGAATCTGGCGCATTAGTACGAGCCATCGCGATTGTTGCTGTATCGTTCTTCAAGCCATTGCTGCCTTCATTCTTGATAGGAGCGTAAGTTGCTTGTTGATTCATCTCTTGATCGAAGCCGCCACCTTGAGCCATAAAGCCAGGAATAACACGGTGGAAGATAGTGCCTTCGTAGCTGCCGTCAGCAACGTATTTTAGGAAGTTCTCCGCACTAACCGGTGCTTGTTCTTGGTTAAGCTCAATAGTGAAGTCGCCTAATGTTGTTTCCACGTTTACTTTAGGACCAGCCCAAACGCTCACGCTCACTAGCATTAATGCGATAGAAGATAAAATACGACCCATTAGAAACGTTCCTTCATGTAAGTTTGTAGCTCTTGGTCGTTAGCGATCTCAGTAAGAACCAAGTTGATCACATCATTAAGAACCATAGAGATGTCGTCGTTAGATGCACTCAATGCACCAGTGCGTGTTGCAGTTCCGTTGAATGTTTTAACTAGTTTGCCTTCAGGTGTTTCAGCGGTAACTTCAAGCGTTACTTTACCGTCCATTTTGTTTTCCATAATGGTGTGCTCTACGGTAACGAGTGCTTCTTGAATCTCTAAAACAATCGAGTTTTCACTGTTTACGCTCGCACGAAAACCTTGAGACTCTAACTGCTGTGCAACAGCATTTTCTAGAGAAATACGCATGTTTTGCTTAGCGTGAATTGGCTGAATGTTTGAACGGCCACTATCAACCAATGCAACATATTGAGCGGCACGAACATCTTTACTGGTTAGTGTGTATGTTTTGCCTTGTACAAGGTTGCTTGAGCTTAGTGAAGCTTCTGGCATTACATTGATCTGTTCTTGCTGAGGGGCTGAACATGCTGTCAAAGCCATAATAGAAGCAGCCAAAATCAGTTTTTTCATTCCTTTATCCTTTCTAAATTCACACCAGAAGCTCGGTATCTTAAATTCTTGTGAAGTCGTTTCTGCTTATTTATTAAAATTCGCAGGTTCTCTTGTTGCTTGTAATATCTCAAATTTTTGGTTTAGTTCAAGCGTTTCAACGTTAGCTTCACCAAATAGTCTTGCTAGTTTGACATCGTATCCGAGGTGTCGGTTGCCAATAACAATTAATTTGCCTCCATTGCTTAGAACATGCTTTGCATCACAGAACATTTGCCACGCAATGTGATCCGTAATCGCTTGTTGCTGATGGAATGGAGGATTACACATCACTAAGTAGGTGCTGTTTTTCTTGAAGCCATCTAAACAGTTGTTGGCGATGAACTGGAAGTTGCCTTCTTCACCAAGGTTATCCTTGACGTTTTGGCGCGCCGATTCCACCGCCATAAAGCTTTCATCCACACAGGTGATACGAGCTTGTGGGTTCAATTGCCCTGCTTTTACACTCAATACACCGTTGCCACAGCCAAGATCGATGATATGACGCAGCTCAGGATCTTGTGGGATGTGCTCTAGCATATAGCGAGCGCCCTGATCGAGTGCTTCCCCTGAGTAAACATTTGGTAAATTTTTCAATCGGATATCTTCACCGTCTACATCCCATTCAACAAAAGGCTCTACCGTTTGAATTGGCTGGCAGTTTGGAGATGAGAAGACTAAGCGGTGTTTTTTCTTCGCTAGTGATGTTTTGGTTTCGCCTAGGTATTTTTCGAACAGGTTAAGCGTAGAGGTGTGAATCTCTTTTACCTTGTTGACGCCGATCACTTGGCAGCCTTCAGGCAATGCTTGGCGTAGCTGGCTCAATTGCCAGATTAGGTGACGATTAGTTTTTGGCAGCTGCATGATCACAAGATCGATACCGTGTGGGATATCGTCCATCGTGTTCAAGAAGTTCACTCGGTTACTTTGATTGCGCTGCAAGTTTTTCAGGGCACCACGGTGAGAGATAAATGAGTCGCTCATCATAGTGACATCATGATCTTTCGAGAACCAAGTCGATAGGGCACCGAAGTTGTCGTTCATGATCAGGATGTGTTTACCAGGTTCAAGGTTCATCTCTTCAACATGGCTAATAATGTATTCGTCGCCCGCATCCCAAGCTTGAAGGGTTTCATTTGAACGTTTCGGGAAACGATGTAAGGTCAAAGTTCTGTCGTGAAGGGTAAGTTCGGTTTTCATTGCTTGAGATACTTATGTAAGAAATAACAAAGATATTGTCTCAAATGCAGGCTGAACAAGATAGAAAAAACTCAACCAAACCTATGCCATTCGCTATGAAATACTCAGACACTCGACCTGTTAGGGTTTATACTCAGCCCACGGATAATGCCAATACGTTATTAAGGAATCACAATGATCCAAGAAGTTATCGAAACAAAATTGCACAATGAGTTTTCACCAAGTCATTTAAACGTGGTCAATGAGAGCTATATGCACAATGTTCCGGCTGGTTCTGAGAGTCATTTCAAAGTGATTGTTGTCAGCGATGTGTTTGAAGGTTTGCGTCTTATTGCTCGTCATCGAGCGGTAAATAAAGCCCTTTCAGAAGAGCTAGCGAACAATATTCATGCATTGTCCATTCACACTTATACAAAAGATGAATGGATGAAGCAGCTAGATAACGTGCCAGACAGCCCGATGTGCATGGGCGGCGGTAAGTAAGAAAGCTTACGAATATAGAAGAGGTGGCTATGCCGCCTTTTTGTCGTCAAATTCATCTGTTTTTCGTTGTTATATCACTCAAACTGATGGTAAATCGAACGGCTGAAAATACCTACAATGAGTAATGTTTTTATTAACAGTGTTTCAACATAACTCGTAAAATATTAGTTTGTGACAGAGTATTAATCTCTTGTTTAAAACACGATTCAAAAGCCAATCTATCTGTGCGGCTCGTCAAATTTATACATATTTGAGAGTCCATATGCTTCAAATCTCACCAAATAAAGGCCGTATTCAAGTTATTGGTCATGGCATCAAGTTGTCAAAAAATGCTAGAATACGGCACCTGATAAATCTCACATAATATTTGTGATGAGTTTATTAATGTAATGTTGCGATTTTGGTATCTCAAATTTACCAAAACCGGACACTGTAATGTCGTGTCTAAGGGCGATTTTAAAACGTCCCGAATTTACGCAATTAAAAGAATCTTTTTCCCGATAAAGTAGTGCAAGTGCGTATGATTACAATAAAGAAGGGTTTGGATCTTCCTATCGCAGGAACTCCATCCCAGGTGATTAATGATGGTAAGTCCATCACTAAAGTCGCCTTGCTTGGCGAAGAGTACGTTGGTATGCGTCCTACGATGCATGCTCGCGTTGGTGATGAAGTGAAGAAAGGCCAAGTTCTTTTTGCAGATAAAAAGAACTCAGGTGTTGTATTTACTTCTCCAGCAAGCGGTAAAGTTATTGAAGTGAACCGTGGTGCTAAGCGTGTTCTTCAATCAGTAGTGATTGAAGTAGCAGGCAATGAGCAAATCACGTTCAATAGCTATGAAGCTAACCAACTAGTAGGCCTTGACCGTGAAACGGTTAAAGCTCAGTTAGTTGAGTCTGGCGCATGGACCGCTTTGCGAACTCGTCCGTTCAGCAAGGTTCCAGCAGTTGATTCTGAAACTCAGGCTATTTTCGTTACTGCTATGGATACTAATCCGCTAGCAGCTGAGCCAGAATTAATCATTAACGAGCAGTCTGATGCTTTCGTTGCTGGTTTAGATCTTCTTTCAACTCTGACTAACGGTAAAGTGTACGTTTGTAAAAAAGGTACTAGCTTACCTCGTTCAGCTCAGTCTAACGTTGAAGAACATGTTTTTGATGGCCCACACCCTGCAGGTCTTGCAGGCACGCATATGCATTACCTATATCCGGTAAATGTACAAAATGTAGCGTGGAGCATTAACTACCAAGATGTTATCGCATTCGGTAAGCTTTTCCTTACTGGTGAGATTTACTCTGAGCGTGTTGTTTCTCTGGCTGGTCCAGTGGTGAACAACCCACGTCTAGTTCGTACTCAAATTGGTGCTAGCCTTGAAGAGTTGACAGACAGCGAGTTAATGCCAGGCGAAGTTCGTGTGATTTCTGGTTCTGTACTTACGGGTACTGAAGCAACAGGTCCACATGCTTTCCTTGGTCGTTACCATCAACAAGTTTCTGTTCTACGTGAAGGTCGTGATAAAGAGCTATTCGGCTGGGCTATGCCTGGTAAGAACAAGTTCTCTGTTACTCGTTCATTCCTTGGTCACCTGTTTAAAGGTCAGTTGTTCAACATGACAACGACAACAAACGGTAGTGACCGCTCAATGGTTCCAATTGGTAACTACGAGCGCGTAATGCCTCTAGATATGGAACCTACATTGCTGCTTCGTGATCTATGTGCAGGCGACATTGATAGTGCTCAAGCACTTGGTGCGCTAGAGCTAGACGAAGAAGATGTAGCATTGTGTACCTTTGTATGTCCAGGTAAGTACGAGTACGGTCAACTACTTCGTGAATGCCTAGATACGATTGAGAAGGAAGGGTAATTTTCATGGGCCTTAAAAAGTTTCTTGAAGACATCGAGCATCATTTTGAGCCAGGTGGTAAACACGAGAAGTGGTTTGCGCTTTACGAAGCAGCAGCGACAGTGTTCTACACGCCAGGTCTTATTACAAAGAAAAGCTCGCACGTTCGTGATAGCGTTGATTTAAAACGTATCATGATCATGGTTTGGTTCGCGGTATTCCCAGCAATGTTCTGGGGTATGTACAACGCGGGTGGCCAAGCTATCGCAGCACTTAACCATATGTACGCAGGCGCTGAACTAGCATCTGTTATCAGCGGTAACTGGCACTACTGGCTAACCGAAATGCTTGGAGCCTCCTTAGGAGCCGATGCAGGTGTTGGCAGCAAGATGCTACTTGGTGCGACTTACTTCCTACCTATCTACGCAACGGTATTCATCGTTGGTGGTTTCTGGGAAGTTTTGTTCTGTATGGTGCGTAAGCACGAAGTAAACGAAGGTTTCTTTGTTACTTCTATCTTATTCGCGCTTATCGTTCCGCCAACACTTCCTCTATGGCAAGCAGCACTAGGTATTACCTTCGGTGTTGTTGTAGCGAAAGAGATCTTCGGTGGTACGGGTCGTAACTTCCTGAACCCTGCACTTGCTGGCCGTGCGTTCCTATTCTTTGCATACCCTGCACAGATTTCAGGTGACGTAGTTTGGACTGCTGCAGACGGTTTCTCTGGTGCAACTGCTCTTAGCCAATGGGCTCAAGGCGGCGGTAGCGCACTAATGAACGTAACATCTGGTGAAGCAATCACTTGGATGGACGCATTCATTGGTAACATCCCAGGTTCTATCGGTGAAGTATCGACTCTAGCACTTATGATTGGTGCAGCGATGATCGTCTACATGCGTATCGCTTCATGGCGCATCATTGCTGGTGTAATGATCGGTATGATTGCTGTGTCTACGCTGTTTAACGTGATCGGTTCTGATACTAACGCAATGTTCAGCATGCCTTGGCACTGGCACCTAGTTCTAGGTGGCTTCGCATTCGGTATGTTCTTCATGGCGACTGACCCAGTATCAGCTTCATTTACCAACAAAGGTAAGTGGTGGTACGGCATCCTAATCGGCGCAATGTGTGTAATGATTCGTGTAGTTAACCCTGCATACCCAGAAGGCATGATGCTTGCGATTCTATTCGCAAACCTATTTGCTCCTCTGTTTGACCACGTTGTAATCGAGAAGAACATTAAGCGGAGACTAGCGCGCTATGGCAAGTAATAACGATAGCATTAAAAAGACGCTGTTTGTTGTTATCGCATTGAGCCTAGTGTGCTCAATCATCGTTTCAACAGCTGCAGTTGTTCTTAAACCTAAGCAACAAGCTAACGCGGTTCTGGATCAGCAAACTAAGATCCTTGAAGTTGCGGGCATTGAACTTGCGGGTAATATCCCTGAACTGTACGCAGAGAACATTGAACCTCGTCTAGTTGATTTCGCTACTGGCGATTTCGTTGACGGCGATGCTGCTGCATACGACCAACGTAAAGCGGCAAAAGATCCAGCTCAGTCAATCAAGCTTTCAGCTGAAGATGACATCGCTAAGATCCTTCGTCGTGCTAACACGGGTACTGTATACCTTGTGAAAGATGGCGCTGAAACTTCTAAAGTTATCATCCCTGTTCACGGTAACGGTCTATGGTCAATGATGTACGCATTCGTTGCGGTAGAAACTGATGGCAACACAGTTTCTGGTATCACTTACTACGAGCAAGGTGAAACTCCTGGACTTGGTGGTGAAGTTGAGAACCCATCTTGGCGCGCTCAATTCGTTGGTAAGAAATTATTCGACGAAAACCACAAACCTGCTATTCAGGTTGTTAAAGGTGGCGCTCCTCAAGGTTCTGAGCACGGTGTAGATGGCCTTTCTGGTGCAACACTGACTAGCGTTGGTGTTCAACATACATTTGACTTCTGGTTAGGTGATATGGGCTTTGGTCCGTTCCTAGCAAAAGTTCGTGACGGAGGTCTGAACTAATGTCTAGTGCAAAAGAAATTAAAAAGAGCATCTTAGCGCCGGTGTTGGACAACAACCCAATCGCGCTACAGGTTCTTGGTGTGTGTTCTGCTCTTGCGGTAACCACTAAGCTAGAAACAGCATTTGTTATGACTATCGCGGTAATGTTTGTTACTGCTCTGTCTAACTTCTTCGTTTCTTTGATCCGTAACCACATTCCTAACAGTGTGCGTATCATCGTTCAGATGGCAATTATCGCATCATTAGTAATCGTGGTAGACCAAGTGCTTAAAGCATACCTATACGATATCTCTAAGCAGCTATCTGTATTCGTAGGCCTAATCATTACTAACTGTATTGTAATGGGTCGTGCTGAAGCATTCGCAATGAAGTCTGCGCCAATCCCATCTCTAATCGATGGTCTTGGTAACGGTCTTGGTTACGGTTTCGTTCTTATCACTGTTGGTTTCTTCCGTGAGCTTCTAGGCTCTGGCAAACTATTTGGTATGGAAGTACTACCTCTAGTGAGCAACGGTGGTTGGTATCAGCCAAACGGCTTGATGCTTCTAGCACCTTCTGCATTCTTCCTAATTGGTTTCTTGATTTGGGCAATTCGTGTGTTCAAACCAGAACAAGTAGAAGCGAAGGGGTAAGGTAGTCATGGAACATTATATTAGTCTGCTAGTTAAATCGATTTTCATCGAAAACATGGCGCTTTCTTTCTTCCTAGGTATGTGTACATTCCTAGCGGTATCTAAGAAAGTTAAAACTTCTTTTGGTCTTGGTGTTGCGGTAGTTGTAGTACTTACAATCGCTGTTCCTGTAAACAACCTTGTTTACACACACATCCTGAAAGAAAACGCGCTTGTTGAAGGTGTCGATTTAAGTTTCCTTAACTTCATCGCATTCATCGGTGTTATCGCGGCACTTGTACAAATCCTAGAGATGGTTCTAGACCGTTTCTTCCCACCTTTGTACAACGCACTAGGTATCTTCCTTCCACTGATCACAGTTAACTGTGCAATCTTTGGTGGTGTATCTTTCATGGTAACTCGTGACTACAACTTTGCTGAATCTGTTGTTTACGGCTTCGGTTCTGGTGTGGGTTGGATGTTAGCTATCGTTGCTCTTGCGGGTATCCGTGAGAAGATGAAGTACTCTGACGTTCCTCCAGGTCTTCGTGGCCTTGGTATCACGTTCATTACTGTTGGTCTGATGGCGTTAGGCTTTATGTCTTTCTCTGGTGTTCAACTGTAGGGTAAGCACCCAGTAATAAGGAATAACAAATGCAAAGCATTATTCTTGGCGTAGCGATGTTTACCATTATTGTATTGGCTCTAGTACTAGTGATTCTTTTCGCTAAGTCTAAGCTAGTACCATCAGGTGACATCACTATTGCTGTAAACGGCGACCCTGAAAAGGCGATCGTTACTCAACCTGGTAGCAAGCTACTTGGTGCCCTAGCTGGCGCTGGTATCTTCGTATCTTCTGCTTGTGGCGGCGGTGGCTCTTGTGGTCAGTGTCGTGTGAAAGTTAAGTCTGGCGGTGGCGACATCCTTCCGACTGAACTTGATCACATCACAAAAGGTGAAGCTCGCGAAGGCGAACGTCTTGCATGTCAAGTTGCTATGAAAACTGACATGGAGATTGAACTAGACGAAGATATCTTTGGTGTTAAAAAGTGGGAATGTACTGTTATCTCGAATAACAACGAAGCTACTTTCATCAAAGAACTTGCTCTAGCGATCCCTGAAGGTGAAGAAGTTCCGTTCCGCGCGGGTGGTTACATTCAGATTGAAGCTGAACCACATCACGTGAAATACGCAGATTACGATATTCCTGAGGAATACCGTGGTGACTGGGATAAGTTCAACTTGTTCCGTTACGAGTCTATCGTTAAAGAGCATTCGATCCGTGCTTACTCTATGGCTTCATACCCAGAAGAGAAAGGCATCATCAAGCTTAACGTGCGTATCGCAACTCCGCCGCCAAACAACCCTGACGTAGCTCCTGGTGTGATGTCTTCATACATCTGGTCTCTTAAAGAAGGCGACAAATGTACTATTTCTGGTCCATTTGGTGAGTTCTTTGCTAAAGACACAGACAATGAAATGGTATTCATCGGTGGTGGTGCAGGTATGGCGCCAATGCGTTCACATATCTTCGACCAACTTAAGCGTCTTAACTCTACTCGTAAGATGTCTTACTGGTACGGTGCACGTTCTAAGCGTGAGATGTTCTACATTGAAGATTTCGATGGCCTAGCGGCTGCAAACGAGAACTTCGTGTGGCACTGTGCTCTGTCTGATCCTCAACCAGAGGACAACTGGGACGGTTACACAGGTTTCATCCACAACGTATTGTACGAAAACTACCTGAAGGATCACGAAGCTCCTGAAGACTGTGAGTACTACATGTGTGGTCCACCAATGATGAACGCGGCTGTTATCGGCATGCTGAAAGATCTTGGTGTAGAAGATGAAAACATCCTACTAGATGACTTCGGTGGTTAATCCATTTAAGTGATTGATATTATGGCTGACTCTCACGAGTCAGCCATTTGTTTTTCTAAGACTATTTTTGACAACATACTGGCTTATATAAGAAAGAGTAAGGCATTCAAAATACCTATTTTTTACTCTTATTTTTCCTTATATAAATCCTTAACATTAGACAGGAGTAAGCAAGTGAGAATTTGGCTTGTTGCATTAACTTCTTTGATTTTTCTTGCGGGCTGTGAGCAGGCAAGAGAGCAAGTGCATTTAAGTGGCCCGACTATGGGCACCAGTTACAATATTAAATACATCAATGGTGATGAATTTCCCGAGTCTAATGAAGTTCATACAGAGATCGATCGTCTACTTGAAGAAGTGAATGATCAAATGTCGACTTACCGTGAAGACTCAGAGCTGAGCCGTTTCAACCAACACAAAGGTGCGGACGCATTCGAAGTATCTGAACAAACCGCTATTGTTGTGAAAGAAGCCATTCGTTTGAACGGTCTTACTGAAGGAGCGTTGGACGTTACGGTTGGTCCATTAGTTAATCTTTGGGGTTTTGGTCCTGAAGCGCGTCCGGAAGTAGTTCCATCAGATGAAGAGCTTGCTGCTCGTAAAGCTAAAGTCGGTATTCACCACTTGAGCGTTGAAGGCAACAAGCTAACTAAAGATTTGCCTAATTTGTACGTCGACCTGTCAACCATTGCAAAAGGTTGGGGCGTTGATGTTGTTGCTGATTACCTTGATTCAATTGGTATTCACAACTACATGGTAGAAGTCGGCGGTGAAATCCGTTTAAAAGGCCTTAACCGCGAAAGTGTAGGCTGGCGTATTGCCATCGAAAAGCCAAGTATTGACGAGCGCAACATCCAAGAGATCATCGAACCTGGTGATATGGCGATCGCAACGTCTGGTGATTACCGCAACTATTTTGAGCGTGATGGTGTTCGTTACTCACACATCATCAACCCAGAAACAGGAAAGCCTCTTCATCATAAAGTGGTTTCTGTGACTGTTTTAAACCCGTCTTCAATGACTGCAGACGGCTTATCTACGGGCCTTATGGTCTTAGGTGAGGAAAAAGGAATGGAAGTCGCAAACCAACATAACATCCCAGTGTTCATGGTGGTAAAAACAGCAGATGGCTTTAAAGAAATTGCTTCTGAAGCATTTAAGCCATACTTAGGTAAATAAGGTAAGCGAGATAATTATGAATACATTTCTGATTACATTTGGTGTTTTTCTTGCAGTAATCGCAGCGATGTCAATTGGCTACATTATCCAAAAGAAAGTTGTGAAAGGTAGCTGTGGCGGTTTGGGTGCTGTTGGTATTGATAAAGTATGTAACTGCCCTGAACCTTGTGACGCGCGTAAGAAGCGTGAAGCACGTGAAGCTTACCGTGAAGAGAAGCTGGCTGAGCGTCAACAAAAAGAAGCGGCTTGGAGTAAAGACCGTATCGCTTAATTGGTGACAGTCATAAGGGATAGAGTTATCTATGCCCTCAAATTGAAAAGCTCAAGATTATCGTCTTGAGCTTTTTTAGTTTTGAGGTCTAGAAATTAATCTTGGCATACCAAAATGGAAACAAAAGCGAATGACTATTGTTCGATTTGCATGCTGTTACGCGCAAACACTAGTTGGTTTCTACCTTGCTCTTTTGCCGTATAAAGAAGCTCATCAGCGGCTTTGATCTGTTCATCTAACTTCGCGTCTAAATCGGTTACGCCGATACTGATACTGACCTTGATTCTTTGAGAGTCATGCTCAACAACATGGCTTTCAATCGCTTCTCTCATGGACTCTAAGTTGTCAACAAAGCTCTCAAATGCACCGCATGACTGAATACAAAACTCTTCACCACCGAAGCGCACAGCGACATCGTCTTTGAAATGATTTTTGATGATTTTCCCCACATCGATCAGCACAGCATCACCACCATCGTGGCCAAAGGTGTCATTCACTTTCTTAAAGAAGTCGATGTCCATCATCGCGATGTTTCGTTGATCACAGCCTTTACAAGGATGATTGAACAGGTAGCGACGATTCCATAAGCCAGTAAGAGCATCCTCGTTGGCATGTCGAAACAGCTCATTGGCCGCTTCTTTCATATCAAGCAGTTGATGGATTCGGCAGAAAAACTCTTCTTGGTTAAAAGGCTTGTAAAGAAAGTCGTTAGCCCCCGCTTTAAGGAATCGAGCTGTCATGGTGCGGTCATCGCTGCCCGATAACCCTAGAATAGCCAACTGGTTCCTGTCGTGATCGCGTCGAATCTCACGGATCATCGCTATACCGTCTTTCTTCGGCATATCATGGTCTGTAACAACGAATGTAATATCAGGGTCGTTATGAAGAAGCTTTAATGCTTGTTCGCCATCTTCGGCTTGGATTGTTTGGATATATTGGTGTTCTAGAAGTTGAACTATGTAACGGCGAACGACCGCTGAATCATCGACAACCAATGCTTTGTGGTAGCGATTATTCGAAATTCTTTGAACTAGAGGGAGTAGGTAGCTTACTGATGACATACTGTCTTTAAGTATGTAATCGATAACGCCTTTGGCTAGGACTTGCTCTCGCAGTTGATTGTCAAACATCCCGGTCAGGACAATGATTTTCTGTTGGTAGCCTAAGACGAGGTCAATGATCTCACCGTCTTGCCCGTCAGGTAAGCAGTAATCCAATACGGCACACAAGAAATCCGTCTCTTGTTCCAAGATGTTTTTTGCTTCTGCAATCGATTCAGCAACTGCTACCTCATAACCGCTATTTTTAAGCTGTTGGTACAGGTAGTTGCGGAATGCTCGGCTATCTTCCACTACTAGTATTTTTTCACTCACAAGCGATCCCTACTTATAGACTAAATACTCGTTAACAATAGTATCAGAAGAGCTCATGGCTATTGAAGCGAAACCTCTTTAGCTGGACTCGAGATCGTTTTAAATCTGATAATAATTGGATTATACTGTTTATAGATACAGTTGTAAGGTCGAGTAATTCCTAGATGTGTAGCGCGGGTGAAGAGAAAGTAAGAAAAATAATTCATGTTGATATGGATTGTTTTTACGCGGCTGTAGAAATGCGTGATAACCCTGCTTACCGAAATCGCCCGTTAGCTGTTGGTGGGCATGAAAAGCAACGCGGTGTTTTGAGTACCTGTAATTATGAAGCCCGCAAGTTTGGTGTTCGCTCTGCAATGCCGACAGGAAAAGCCCTACAGCTTTGTCCTAATCTGTTGGTTGTGCCGGGAAGAATGTCGGTCTATGTTGAGATATCTAAAAAAATCCGCGAAATCTTCTCTCGATACACATCAATCATTGAGCCTCTTTCCTTGGATGAAGCTTTCCTTGATGTCACCGATTCTAAGCAGTGCCACGGTTCAGCAACACTTATTGCCGAGTCGATTCGCCGTGATATCTGGAATGAGCTTAACCTGACCGCTTCTGCAGGAATTGCGCCGATTAAATTCTTGGCCAAAGTAGCCTCGGATCTGAATAAGCCCAATGGTCAGTTTGTTATCCCTCCACAGGACGTTCAAGCTGTGATTGATGAGCTGCCACTTGAAAAGATTCCCGGTGTTGGCAAGGTGAGCATTGAAAAGCTGCATCAAGCGGGTTTCTTTACTTGTAAGGATATTAAAGAGTCTGATTATCGAGACCTGCTACTCAAGTTTGGCCGCCAAGGTGCATCACTCTGGAAGCGCAGTCATGGCATTGATGATCGAGAAGTTATCATCGAGCGCGAGCGAAAATCGGTAGGCGTAGAGCGCACCTTCACTCAAAATATTTCAACTTACGCTGAATGTTGGCAGGTAATCGAAGACAAGCTATTTCCTGAACTCGAAACTCGCTTAGAAAAAGCCAGCCCAAGTAAAGCGATTATCAAGCAGGGCATTAAGCTCAAGTTCGCCGACTTTCAACAAACCACGATTGAACACATCCACGCCTCTCTCGATCGTGAACACTTCAAAGAACTTCTAAGTGAAATACTGAAAAGACAAAAGGGGCGAGAAATACGCCTGCTTGGTTTAAGCGTAATGCTGCAACCCAAAGACCAAATGCGTCAGTTGAGTTTTTTTTAGAGTGGGCACCCGTCATATGAATTTCGTGGTGCGACATATTTCCCAATGTGTTTCGGCGTTCGTTACTCGAACGCCTTATTGAGCGTGTTTTGTTTGGATTATTAGCGAAGTTATTATGAGTCTCGGCCTCTGTTACCTATCTGACTAATATTGAAAAAGGCTAACACCTCTTTGAGTTCTGCCGTTTTTTCTGAAATAACGATATTGGCGTCTTGAGTATGTTGAGCACTGGTTACACTGTTTTTTACTGTTGTGTTAATACCTTCAATACGTTCGGTAATATCTTGCGTCACGATACTTTGCTCTTCTGAGGCAGAAGATACCATGGTGTTCATTTCAGATATTTCTATAACTTGTTGTCTGATATCGGAGAAGGCTTGTGAAAGTTCAAGCATCATTTCTTGCGAGCGTTGAACCAATACCGTATTTGAAGACATGTATTCGTCAGCTTTTCTGGACTGAGATTGAAGTTGTGTGATGATGTTTTTGATATCCACCGTAGATACTTGAGTTCTCTTTGCAAGAGATCTTACTTCATCAGCGACTACTGAAAATCCACGTCCATGTTCTCCAGCACGCGCTGCCTCTATTGCGGCATTTAAAGCAAGTAAGTTTGTTTGCTCTGATATTGAGTTGATAACTTCAACCACCGAGTTTATGTGTTCAGAATGCTCCCTTAGTTCATTTACGATAATGGCTGATTCTGCCATCGCTGAACTCACATCATGATTTATATTATCGGCTTCGCTGATTACGTTGGCACTGGTTTCAATAACCTGCATAGTGGCTTTCGCCATTCTGTCTGCGTGCGCAGCGTTGTCTGATACGCTAGACGCAGCTGCTGATAACTCAGTTGCAGCAGTTGCTACTTGTTCTACATTATTAAACCCAGAGCTTGCATTGGTGTTTGTATCATCGATTAGCTGTTCTATCTTAGTTTGTTGTACGGCTAAATCTGACATCTTAATATTCGACTGTTCGACAATATTAGAGATACTTTCCTGTAACCGTTGTAATGAAGTTTGTACCTGATCGAGTTCGTTATTACTAGAGTTGGACTCAATAGGAGTGAATTCGCCGACGGACATTTTTTCAAGCGTTGATACCATAATTGGTAGGTTTCTAAGCTGTCTTTGAATAGCGACATAAACAGTTATCATCAGTAAAATACCAATACATGCGAACAACCCTATGATCCCTGTCATTAGGCTTTTATTCATAGTGTCTTCATGACTTTGGTTAGTCCATGCAAACAAGTCGTAGCTATCTGTCAGTGGCTGCTTGGATACTGTGTACGGTTCGTCAGATCCCTCAGCTTTATATAGATAGGGGGTGTTGGTCAGTGTTGTAAAGTTTGGACGTAAATCATAGATATTTTTATTCACCCAGCCTGTTTCTCTGGTTGAGGCGTCTGCCATCACAATCTCGCCATCTTTTGTTGTAATAGCAAATTCGACACCAAACTCTGGCATTAACTCAGACAGTGTTATATCAACACCAAATACTCCAACTAACTGTCCACTTCTCTTAATTGGTGCAGATACTGAAATAACTCGTTCACCTGTGTTACTAACATAGGGAGCTGATATATAGCTAGTATTGTCTTTTGCGGATATGGCGAGAAACCACTCTCTTTGCATTTCGATAACATTAAAATCCTTCACCCAGCCTTTGGATAGTGCGCTAAATGGGGTGCCATTAATGTCTGCAAAATAAACATCGATAAAAGCAGGGTTTGCGGAATGAACTCTATCTAACACTCGGAGCGTTCGAGATTCGTCAAAAGGGGCGTCGGTTCCGTAATATGGAAGTAGAAACGCGAATTGTTGAATCATAGACTTTGTATCTTCTAGGTTCGACTCAAACGTTTGAGAAACAACACTGACCACTTCGTCGTTATTAACTTGAATGTTTTCCCATTTCCAGTTGTTGAGATAGTGATTTGCAGATGTTAATGCGACCAAAAATAAACCGAGCATAACTATAAGAAAAGATAGAGATATCTTCTTGACCATTCTATGGTTCCTTTAATACAAAATAGAGGGTATTAATCAAAATTTGAAAGTTGGCCGATTGTTAATCAATTTGAAATGGTGTCTAGTTTTTGAAGGTTATTGATTGTTTTTGAGGTTTTTAATGGCAGGAATGATTAAATTGGTCGCAGTTTATAGAAGAGAAGAAAGCTTGAATCTCGGGGCTAAGGAATCTAAGCCATATGTAACCGACTAGATTTGATAACCTAGTCGGTTTTTTCTAAACAAGGAAGTTGGGTTACCTAGGAAGCTGTTTAACTCGCGCTAAGGTATCACTGAATGGTTGCTGCTCTAGCTTGCCGTAACCGACCATTTTACTGGCTTTGAGTTTGGTTGAAAGCGGGGTTGCGATTCCACATAAGAAGCGAGTAATCGCCTCGTCGGTAATCAGTTGTTGGCTAGCAGAAATAAACTCATGTATCCATGTCATCACCGTCTCATCATCGACAGGTTCAACATCAACGGTTGGTAAGATTGCCACTTCTCCTCGACATACAGAGCAATGACCGCAGTTTGTAGGTGCTTTATCATCGGCAAAATAACTCGCAAGGCGTGAGCTTAGGCAAGTATCCGCCTCAAAGAAGTTCAGCATCTGGTTAAGACGGTTTATCTCGCTGTTTTCTTTTGCTTTAAACAACTCAGTTAGACGCTCTGACAGTTGCATCATATCTTCAGAAGTATTGTGGATCGCGTAGACATCGGTGATCTGCTTGCTTTCCAGTTCAATCCAACCTTGTTCGTTGAAGTAGTCGATAGCCGCAATCACACGCTGACGATCGGCTTGGAAGTGTGTCCAAAGCGCATCGAAGTCGACTTGGCACCACACTCTTGCCTGAGGTGAACATTGGAAGATCGCTTCTACAAACTGACGGCGTTCATTTTGGAACTGTTCGGTGATTTGTTGTTTCGGGCGAATGAACTTAAATTTGTAGTCTGCGAAGTAGCTGTACTTGGGTTCAATCACGCCTTCAATTTCGAGATACACCAGCAGTGTTTTTAGCGGTAATTGACGAATGTTGGATTCACGTGATAATTGGTTAAGCATGATCTCCCATTGATTCGAGCCTGAAGCACCAGTGCTTTGATTTCCGTAGATCTCTTTTAATACCGCTTGGATCGATATGTTGTCTGGCGTATCACCAAAAACGAAGTTCTCGAGTGTGCTTAAACCATGTTTGTTAGCCAGTAAAATACATTCAGACGCTTGCCCATCTCGGCCAGCTCTGCCGATCTCTTGTGAGTAGTTCTCTATCGATTTTGGTAAGTCAAAGTGAATAACTCGGCGAATATTGGACTTATCCACGCCCATACCAAACGCAATGGTTGCCACGATACAGCTCACGTCATCATTCATGAATTGGTGCTGAATTGCATCTCGGTTTTCAGGTTTAAGACCCGCATGGTAAGCCACGGCATTAACGCCAGCGTTACGAAGTTGCTGAGCCACCATCTCGGCTGTTTGTTGAAGGGTGACATAAACAATAGTAGGAGCGAGAGAAGCTTGGTTAACCACATTGCACAAGGTTTCTAGCTTGCTAGTTTGCTCGCAAGGTTGAATCGACAGGTCGAGGTTTTGACGATAGAAACCCGTAACCACCACGCGCTCCTCATCAATTTCAAACTTTGACTTCATGTCTTGGATAACCGAGGTGGTTGCGGTGGCTGTCAGTAGCAGAACCTGAGGAATATTGAGCTGCTTTTGGTATTGAGGAAGCTTCAGGTAATCGGGTCTGAAGTTGTGTCCCCATTCTGAAATACAGTGCGCTTCATCTACCACCAGTAACGAGATCGGCACTTGAGAGATAAACTGACGAAAGCGTTCGTTCTTCAAGCGCTCAACGGAGATCATGAGGATCTTGGTGTCACCGTTACGTACCGACTGCATAACCTGTTGTGTGGTTTGTCTGTCTTGGCTTGACTCGATTGCAGCTGCACTAATACCTTTACTGTGCAGGAAAGCGAGTTGGTCTTTCATCAAGGCTAACAGCGGCGATATCACCAAGGTTAAGTGCGGTAACTCTAATGCTGGTAATTGATAGCACAGCGATTTACCTGAGCCTGTCGGGAATATCGCGGCAGTCGAGTGACCAGATAGAACGTTATCAATGACTTGCTTTTGCCCATTACGCAGTGAGTCGAATCCGAATACTTGTTTTAGCTTCTGCTCAATCATTTATGTTCTACCTGAGTTATTAAGTGTCGTATTGATGCTAAAGCGGGCGCCTATTCATGATAGCGTCGCTTGATGAATCAAATGTCTTGCACCTGATTGTACCTAATTCTATTCTGTAGCTCCTATAGAAAAGCACTCCAATAGTATGAATAAGTCTGAGCTTCGCCAAATAATCATAGAGCAACTCGAATCCCGATTACGTATCGCACAATCTGCGACTCAGCGTGCGATTGATGCTGCGACAGATGAAGAGACTGTGCCTGAACATAAGTACGATACATTGGCGCTAGAAGCTTCGTATCTTGCCCATGGCCAAGCCGTAAGAGTGCAAGAGTGTGAAGACGATATTCAGTGTTATCGTAACTTAGTGTTGCGCGACAGTGAGCGAATTACGGTGAGCAGCTACGTTGTGGTCATTGACGAGCATGATCAATATAAACATTTCTTTATGGGGCCGAGAGTCGGCGGACTTTCTGTCACGTGGAATGAGAATGAGATTGCCATCGTGACGGCAAATGCACCTTTCGGTCAGGCTCTAATGGGTAAAGAAGTTGGCGATGAGATTGAATTTAAGGTCGCTGATAAACAGTTTTGCTATGAAGTTATCTCTATCGACTAACTGGTTGGTCGATATTAAACGTTTCTCTGACAAAGAAGCATATACCAAGGGTATAGTAATCTGTCAGATTGATGAGAGGATGTTATGAAAAACAATGTATTAATTGCATCACTAACAGCGGTTATCGCTGTTGTGAGCCTGCCAACGTTTGCAGCGCAGTGTCGAGTTGATTTGAAAAATGAACTACGAATCGATGATCAAAAAGTCGAAATCCATCAAGTGAATGGTGATACGGCCGTTTTTGATGATAACAACGATCTCTATATCCATGGTGAGAAGGTTGAGCTTGATGCCGACCAACAAGCGGCGATTGAGAAATACCGCGAAAACATGAGTGAGTACTTACCTCGAGCGAAACAAATGGCGAACGATAGCTTAGCGTTAGCCAATGACGTGATTGATGATATCGCGGCTAGCCTAGATTCACCTGAGTCATTTGATAATGTAAAAGAATCAATGAAAACCTACTTTGCAGAACTGGAAGCGCGTTACTACAAAGATGGCGAGTTAGTGCTACCAGCAGAAAGCTTTGATTCGATGGCCAATGGTTGGTCTGAAGATTTCGAGAAGGCTAAAGAGATCTTTAACCAAGAGTTTATCTCGAGTGCTTTCAATGCGATGTCTGAAAAGATGAAGCAAGAGGGTGGACTAAACCTGACTGAACTGGCAGATAGCATGGCTGAATTAAAGCTTAAAGTTGAAGAGCGAATGAAAGAACACTCTCAACAAGTACAAGAAGAAGCAAACGAGTTCTGTGATTCTCTTGATGAGATGGCGGAACAAGAGCAAGAGTTGCATGAAATCATTCCGAACCTAAAAGACTATCAAGTCTTCACGATCTAATCTGGATCAACTTGTGAACAGCAAGAGCACCGACTGGTGCTCTTTTTGTTTGTATAAATGGAACCACACGGCGAGTATTTATCTCAATTTAATCCATTTCCTTCTCAAGCCTGCCACCTCGCTTTATTGCTTTTAATTGAACGATAAGACTGGTCATTTGTTAATTTTGTGGTTCTAAATAGCGCATTGATTGTAAAAATCAGAGAATTGTTCATTTATTTGTTGTGCCTATCATTGCTTTTTATTACTGTACTTCCCAACTAGTTCACTGATTTTTAATGCGGGCGATATGGACCAACAATCTTCCTCTTCAAGAGAGCACTTTAGCTCTCGTTTGGGTTTTATTTTAGCAGCGGCCGGTGCAGCCGTTGGCTTGGGTAATATTTGGGGTTTCCCAACTCAAGTTGCCAGCAACGGTGGTGGTGCTTTTCTGCTTGTTTACCTAATCATGATCTTCGTGGTTGCTTTCCCTATGCTGGTGGTAGAGATGGCTATCGGCCGTCACGGCCAAGCAAACCCAGTTGATAGCATGCGATCTTTGACGACAAACCCTTTGGGTAAGAAAGTCGGTGAGTTTGTCGGTTGGGTTGGACTGAGTGTACCAAGTGCAGTGTTAGCCTTTTATAGCATTGTTGGCGGTTGGTTGATCTGCTTCCTAATTGGTGCGGTCGCGGATCTTATCGGTCTAGAAGCGATTGCTGATTGGTTTAAAGGCTTCAGTGTTGAGCGAAACGTATTTGGTACCGTCGCGTTCTATGTACTGACTATCTTAATTGTGCAGGGCGGTGTTAAGCAAGGCATTGAGAAGTGGTCGACTCGTTTGATGCCTGCGCTGTTTGTTTTATTTGGCCTATTGTTCGTGTACATCATGACGCAATCAGGCGCGATGGAAGGCCTAAAGCATTACCTAGTGCCAGACTTTGAGAAAGTGTGGGATAGAAAGCTGATCCTAGCGGCAATGGGGCAGGGTTTCTTCTCGCTAACGATTGGTGGCTGTTCAATGCTGGTTTATGGCTCTTACTTAAGTAAGAAAGAGAACCTGCCAAAAATGGCGATGAACGTAACCTTGGTTGATACTGCTGTTGCCTTTATTGCGGGCTTAGTAGTTATGCCTGCGATGTTTGTTGCGATGCAAAAAGGCGTTCAAATCTACGCTGAAGACGGCTCACTATTAAGTTCTGACACGCTAGTGTTCACGGTTCTGCCGTTGATGTTTGATAGTTTAGGTGTGCTTGGCCAGATCTTCGCAATTGTGTTCTTCTTATTACTAACGATTGCTGCACTGACTTCTTCTATTTCGATGCTTGAAGGCCCGGTTGCGCTAGTGAGTGAGCGTTTCAATACTAGACGTACGCCAACAAGCTGGGTAATTGGTGGTGCTATCGCGCTGTTTAGTGTGGTGATTGTTTACAACTTTGCTGCGATGTTTGGCATGGTTGCGATGATTGCGACTCAGTACCTTCAACCGGTCGCTGCATTGATGTTCTGTGTGTTTGGTGGTTGGGTATGGAGCCGAGCTTCGAAAGTGAAAGAGCTTGAGCAAGGTTGCCCTGACTTTCAACTTGGTTGGTTTGGTAAGGTTTGGCCTATGTATGTGAAGTTCGTGTGTCCAATCTTGGTAGCAACGGTTATCTGGGCTTCTTTCGGCTAATTAGCCATTATTGTCCATTTGCCTATTGTTCACTCGTCTTAATTTAACAAAGCCGCTCTCATAGAGCGGCTTTGTTGTATCTGAATGATGGCGATGTAACGTGACAGTTTGTCGATACTAAAAAGGCGCATACCTGAGGGGATGCGCCTTTCAAATAGAGGGGAGTTAAGTAATGGCTTACTTAATTTCCATACCTTGAGCTTGCAAGTCTGCATGGTAAGAAGAACGTACAAATGGACCACAAGCTGCGTGAGTGAAGCCAAGCTCTAGAGCAATCTCTTTCAGCTCATCGAACTCAGAAGGCGGCACGTAGCGTTCTACTGGTAAGTGGTGGCGGCTTGGTGCTAGGTATTGACCTAGTGTCAGCATAGTCACACCATGTTCGCGAAGGTCTTTCAGTACTTGAACGATCTCTTCTTTTGTCTCACCAAGACCCATCATCACACCTGATTTTGTTGGGATATCAGGGTGCTGCTCTTTGAATTTCTTCAGTAGATCAAGAGACCACTTGTAGTTCGCACCTGGACGCGCTTTACGGTATAGACGTGGCGCTGTCTCTAGGTTGTGGTTGAAAACATCTGGCGGGTTGTCTTTCATTAGATCAAGTGCAACGTCCATACGACCGCGGAAGTCTGGAACCAGTGTTTCTATACGAATATTTGGGTTTAGTTCGCGAATCTCACGGTTACAGTCAGCAAAGTGCTGAGCACCGCCGTCACGCAAGTCATCACGGTCAACTGAAGTGATTACTACGTACTTCAGTTTCATGTCTTTAATCGTCTTAGCCAGTTTCTTCGGCTCTTCTGCTTCAGGAGCAACTGGACGACCATGGGCAACATCACAGAACGGGCAGCGACGAGTACAGATAGCGCCAAGAATCATAAACGTTGCCGTACCGTGGTTGAAACACTCGGCTAGGTTAGGGCAAGACGCTTCTTCACAAACTGAGTGCAGGTTGTTTTTGCGCATTGCTGATTTGATTTCTTGAATACGATGGCTGTCTGAAGGAAGTTTAATTTTCATCCATTCAGGCTTACGTAGAACTTCTTTCTGTTCAGCAGGCATATTCTTTACGGGAATTAATGCCATTTTGTCAGCGTCACGATATTTAACGCCTTTTTCCATTTGGATTGGTTTGCTCATGATTTTATGCTTCTGCTGTAATGTTACTGGTGGCTTGAATGTCTACTTGGTCATAGCCGAGTAGCTCTACGAGCTCTTGTATTAACTGTTGCTCAACGTTTTCTAGTTCACTTGGTCCGCCGAGTTGGCTTACCTGCGCCATTTCCATACCTTGGTAACCGCATGGGTTAATACGTAGGAATGGAGACAGGTCCATATCGACGTTGAGTGCTAGCCCGTGGAACGAGCAGCCACGTCGAATACGTAATCCGAGTGAACAGATTTTCTTGCCATCGACATAAACACCAGGAGCGTCAGGTCGGGCAGCTGAATCTATATTGTAAGCTTTCAGAGTATTGATTACGAGGTTCTCGATATGAGTAACCAAATCACGCACTCCGAATTTCTTGCGGCGGATGTTAATCAAAAAGTAAGCGACTAATTGGCCTGGGCCGTGGTAAGTCACTTGGCCACCGCGATCGCTTTGTATTACAGGGATATCACCGGCATTTAATACATGCTCGGCTTTGCCTGCTTGTCCTTGAGTGAAGACTGGGTTGTGTTCAACCAACCAAACTTGGTCTACGTCTTCTTCCGTGCGTTCGTCTGTGAACTTATGCATGGCTTTCCATACAGGTTCGTAATCCTGACGGCCTAATTTTTTTACGATTAGCTTATTTTGCAAAGCTGCACTCCCTCAAGGATTAATAAAGTGAACGCATTATAAACGCGAAACATGATTCTAACTACAGACGGACTGCAAGGTTTTTCAACTTTCTTTGTATTTATTGAAAATTAAGTTGAATGAATTTGAGCTAGATAGGGTGCTTTAAACAAAAACAGCGGCAATAAGCCGCTGTTTTTCATGTGTAATCGGAGATTACAGAACCATACGAACGATTTCGATCTCGCCCAGTTCTTTATAAAGAGTTTCTACTTGCTCAATTGAAGTCGCAGTAATATTGATAGAAACAGAGTGGTAGTTACCTTTCGCACTCGGTTTTAGCGTTGGGCTGTAGTCACCAGGAGCATGACGCTGGATCACTTCTAGTACTAGCTCAGTCAGTTCTGGCTTAGCGTGGCCCATTACTTTGTAAGTGAATGAACAAGGGAACTCTAAGAGGTCTTTTAGTTTTGCATCAGAATTGATGTTCATGATTAGCTCCAAAAGGCTAGACTCTCGCAAATTGGCGAAATGTCGATAAAAAGCGTGTTCGGTCAACAGACACGAGTAATAAGGCGGAATATTACGTGTAAATATCACCGAACTCAAGATCAACAAAAGCCGCACATGGCGGCTTTTGGTTCGCTAATGAGTAAATCATGAACTTACTCATTAGTTTAGCTATACAACAAGCTTAGGTTTTACCTAGAACAAACCTTTGGCTTGTTTAGAATAAACCCTTGAACAGAAGAACTAGGTAGTCCCATAGACGGCTAAATAGGCTGCCTTGGTCTACATCTTCAAGTGCTAGTAGTGGGTATTCAGCAACGTCTTCACCGTCTACTTGGTAGAATAGTTTACCAACTACATCGCCTTTGCTGATTGGCGCTTCTAGCTCTTTCTCAAGAACGAAGCTTGCCTTCAGGTTCTTAGCTTGACCACGAGGTAGCGTCACGAACGTATCTTCGTCGACACCTAATGCAACAGTGTCCTTGCTACCCATCCAGATCTTCTCTTCTACGAAAGTTTCACCGGCTGTGTGTGGTGCCACTGTTTCAAAGAAGCGGAAGCCGTAGCTAAGCAGTTTTTTGCTTTCTGTTTTACGAGCATTCGCATTCTTGGTGCCCATTACTACGGCAACTAGGCGCATTTTGCCTTCTGTCGCTGAGCTTACTAGGCTGTAACCTGCATTGCTTGTGTGGCCCGTTTTGATGCCATCAACGTTCATGCTCTTATCCCATAACAGACCGTTACGGTTGTATTGGGTGATGCCGTTGTATGTGAATTTCTTCTGTGAGTAGATACGGTACTCGTCTGGTACGTCGCGAATCAGTGCCTGACCAAGTAGCGCCATATCGTAAGGCGTTGAGTATAGGTTCGGGTTGTCTAGACCGTGCACGTTAGCAAAGTGCGTGTCTTTCATGCCGATAGAGCTTGCCCAAGCGTTCATTAGATCAACGAATGCATCTTCAGAGCCAGCGATGTGTTCAGCCATAGCAACACATGCATCGTTACCTGATTGAATGATGATACCGCGGTTCAGTTCTTCAACTTTAACCGTAGTGCCAACTTCAACAAACATCTTAGATGAATCTGGGAAGTTTTTAGCCCAAGCATTTTCACTGATTACAACATCGTCGTTTAGGTTGATGTTGCCACGATCGAGCTCTTGGCCGATCACGTAGCTCGTCATCATCTTGGTTAAACTTGCTGGAGAAAGCTGAGTATTCATCTCTTTCTCTGCTAGTACTTTGCCTGAATGGTAATCCATCAGAACAAAACCTTTAGCGGCGATTTGAGGTGCATCAGGAACAACAATAGGAGCGGCGAATGACGATGTAGCTATCGTTGCAGAAAGAGCAACAGAAGTAGCAAAAATCGATTTAACAAGTTTATTAGATTTAATCATTTTGAATGCAATTATTTGGTGAACTATTCATATATTAACAGAATCACTCTGTCACACCAGAGCGCTGATTACCAGAAGTAACTGTTAGATTAATTAGCGAGTTAGGGTGTGTTTTTTTATATAAGCTGACGGGTAACCCATTAGCTTAACTTGTTCTAATTTCTCTTGAGTCAGAGCATAGTCATGAAATGGCCCAATCATCAGACGGTAGTTGTCATCATTTGGCTGCAAGAACGTTGCTACTTCT
Source organism: Vibrio sp. 1CM23M (assembly GCF_023161755.1). NCBI lineage: Bacteria > Pseudomonadati > Pseudomonadota > Gammaproteobacteria > Vibrionales > Vibrionaceae > Vibrio > Vibrio sp. 1CM23M. The sequence goes on along the minus strand of NZ_JALNTR010000007.1, from coordinate 9,940 downwards.
AGCTTTTCGGCTAGATCTTTCGCTAACTTCTCTGTTCTATCTTCATGCGGAGATGTCGCGACTTGAATAATAAATTGCGGTAAAGCAGCCTTTTTATTTGCGTCGGTTGGCATAGCCACAGTAATGACTTCAATCTCAACATTTGCTGTGCCGGTTCTCAACACATCGAGCTTGTAAGCTGCCGCATAACTAAGGTCAATGATTCGGCCTTCATGGAATGGGCCGCGGTCATTGATACGAACAATTGTCGTTTTGTTATTGTCGGTATTCGTCACTTTTACATAGCTTGGAATTGGCAATGTTTTGTGCGCCGCAGACATCGAATACATATCGTAGATCTCGCCGTTAGACGTTAAGTGACCATGAAATTTCTTACCGTACCAAGAGGCTTTGCCTTTCTCAGTAAACCCTTCGGTCTTCTTTACGATCTTGTAGTCTTCGCCACGTAAAGTGTAATCCGTGTTACCACCTAAACTATAAGGTTCATACTGAGGGTGAGCATCCTCGAGATGCTCTACTGAGATAGGTGCATCTGGTGCAATATCTGAATCAATATCGTAGCGGCCTGTTGGCTGTTTTGAAGAACAACCATTGATTAAAATCGCTAGCCCCAAGATAGAGACTATTTTTTTGATTGGCAGCTCTTCAACCAAGGATGCTTTTTTTGGAAACGTTGTAATAGACATCGATTAGGTCGCCTTTGAGAATGCTTTTCTGTGTGTATGGATCGACATTAAAATACCAAAACCAGCCATAAGGGTAACCATTGAAGTACCGCCATAACTGACTAGAGGAAGAGGAACACCAACCACAGGTAGAATGCCACTTACCATGCCAATGTTTACAAAAATATAAACGAAGAAGCTCAGGACAATACTGCCGCCCATCATTCGACCGAATGCGGTTTGAGCTTGGCTCGCAAGCACTAAGCCACGTCCAATAATAAACAAGTAGATAGCAAGCAAGAACAATATACCAATCATGCCCCACTCTTCGGCGATGACCGCAAAAATGAAATCGGTGTGACGCTCAGGGATGAACTCTAGTTGAGATTGAGTGCCTTGCAACCAACCTTTTCCTGATATACCACCCGAGCCTATCGCTATCTTACTTTGAATGATGTGGTAACCCGCACCTAATGGATCTGATTCAGGATCAAAAAGGGTTCTTACGCGTACTTTTTGATATTCACGCATTAAGAAGAACCATAAGATTGGGATAAATGCCCCTAACGCGATTGCAGCGCTAGCAATGATTTTCCAGCTGATACCTGCCAGGAATATCACGAAGATACCAGATGCGGCGATAAGGATAGATGTACCTAGGTCAGGTTGTTTTGCGATTAGAATCGTCGGTACAAACACCATCACTAGCGAGATCGCTAATGTTTGGAAGGTGGGCGGAAGTGAGCGCTTACCGATAAATCTTGCTAACATCAAAGGCACCGCGAGCTTTAATAGCTCTGAGGGTTGGAATCGAACAAAGCCGAAGTTTAACCAACGCTGTGCACCTTTAGAGGCTTCACCAAAGAACAACACGCCCAATAGCAAGATGACACCACCTACAAATAGCAGTGGTGCCAAGGTTTCATAAGTACGAGGTGAGATCTGCGCTAGGAAGATCATCACACCTAAAGACAGAGCCATGCGCATCGCCTGGCGATCCATCATCGCAAGGCTTTGTCCGCTTGCGCTGTACATGATCAGCAGGGCAAAGCCCATTAAAACCAGAATGCCAAGCAAAAGCGGCAGGTCGATATGCAGCCTTTCGAATAGGGCTCTATTTCGTCCAGTTGAAGGATCAAGTTTCATTATTTAATTGGCTCACTTTGATAATCTTCTGCAAGGATAATATGGTCTAAAATCCTTCTTACTACTGGGCCGCCGTTAGAAGAACCGCCACCTGCGTTCTCTAGAACGATAGTCACGACGGCTTCAGGATCTTCAAAAGGCGCGTAACCCGTAAAGAGGGCGTGATCGCGTAAGTGCTCTGCGATTTCATCCGCGTTGTACTCTTCATCTTCTTTTAAGCCGAATACCTGCGCGGTACCCGATTTACCCGCGGTTTGGTAAGACATCTTCTGGAATGAACGTCTTGCCGTACCTTTCTTACCGTGGTTAGCCAGCCTCATACCTTCCTGAGCGATATCCCAATACTTCTTCTTAACCCCGGTTAGCGGTGGGTAAGTTTCAATGTCCGACATGATTTGCTCATCGAATGGACGACCGTTATCAATGGTTGAACGAAGTAGGTGAGGTGCGGTTACTTCACCTTCATTGACCAAAACTGATGTGGCTTTTGCAATCTGCATTGGTGTTGCAGTCCAGTAGCCTTGGCCAATACCAACTGGGATGGTGTCACCTTGGTACCAAGGCACACGGTGTCTGGCCATCTTCCAATCACGAGTTGGCATATTGGCTTTGCTTTCTTCATAAATATCGATGCCAGTATAATCACCAAAGCCGAACATCATCATCCATTTGGATATGCGATCAATGCCGAGATCATAAGCAATTTGGTAAAAGAAAGTATCCACTGACTCTTCAATCGCTTTCTCTATATCAACGACGCCGTGTCCCCAACGTAACCAGTCACGGAATGGTCTTGTTTTTGAATTAGGAATCTTCCAATAACCTGGGTCATTACGCGTTGTATTAGGTGTAATCACACCTTCTTGCAGAGCAGCAACAGCAATGAATGGCTTGATCGTCGATGCTGGTGGATAAATACCTAGCGTTGCACGGTTAACCAAAGGGCGGTCTTTGTCTTGAAGCAGGGCGTTATAACCTTTAGACGAAATACCATGTACGAATGCATTTGGGTCGTAGCTTGGGCTTGATACCATAGCTAGCACGCCATTGTCTTTCGGGTCGAGAACGATAGCTGAACCGCGGCGGCCATCAAGCAACTTATGTACGTATAGTTGCAGCTTGATATCTAAGTTGAGCACGATATCTTTCCCCGGAACCGACGGTACAAACTTAAGGGTACGGATCACTCGTCCACGGCTGTTAACTTCGACTTCTTGATAGCCAGCGGTACCGTGAAGCATGTCTTCGTAGTAGCGCTCAATACCAAGTTTACCGATGTCGCGAGTGGCTTGGTAATTGGCGTCTTTCTCTTCGCGAACCAAGCGCTGCATATCACGGTCATTGATGCGCGATACGTAGCCAATCACGTGAGTTAACACATCACCATAAGGGTAGAAACGTTTTAGCGTACCTGTAACTTCAACGCCTGGGAATTTATGCTGATTTACAGAGAAGATCGCAACTTGTTCTTCGGTAAGCTGATTCAGAATCGGTACTGACTTGAAGCGTCGTGAATTGCGGCGATCACGATCAAATCGTTCAATACGCTCTGGTGGGATCTCGATTAATTCTTGTAGACGGACGAGCGTGTCATCCATATCTTTGATTTTTTCTGGCGTGATTTCTAGGTTGAAAACCGGGCGATTTTCGGCAAGAAGTACACCATTACGATCGTAAATCAAACCACGGTTAGGGGCGATTGGAACGACCTTGATGCGGTTATCGTTAGAGCGGGTTTTATAGTCTTGATATTGATTGACCTGAATGTTGTACAGGTTAACAACCAATATCGATATCATGACTATGATCCCCGCAAACGCAACAAAAGCACGATTAGTAAATAGTCGTGCTTCTGCTTTGTAATCACGGATTTGGCTACGTTTACGTAACATTAACGCTTATTCTCGATGATAAGGGTGGTTAGCAGTGATGCTCCAAGCTCGATACAAGCTTTCAGCCATGACAACGCGTACTAATGGGTGAGGGAGAGTAAGCGCAGACAGAGACCAACTTTGGTCTGCAGCCGCTTTACATGCAGGTGCTAATCCTTCAGGCCCGCCGATAAGGATAGAAACGTCGCGTCCATCCAATTTCCAACTTTCCAATTGCTCTGCCAGTTGCGGGGTGTCCCACTTTTTACCTGGGATATCAAGCGTGACAATGCGGTTGCCTTTTGGAACCGCTGCCAACATTGCTTCGCCTTCTTTTTGAAGAATGCGTGCAATATCCGCATTTTTACCGCGCTTTCCCGCAGTGATTTCAATGAGCTCTAATGGCATATCATGAGGGAAGCGGCGTTTGTATTCTTTAAAGCCTTCTTCAACCCACTTCGGCATTTTTGTGCCAACTGCGATTAACTGGATCTTCAAAGCTTAGCCCCAAAGTTTTTCTAGTTGGTACAGTTCACGGTGTTCTTCTTGCATAACGTGAAGCATGCTTGTGCCCATATCTAGAACAACCCATTCACCTTCTTGCTGGCCGTCCATGCCTAGTGGCTGCATACCTGCTTTACGTACTTCATCAGCAACATGCTGTGCAATAGAAGCAACATGGCGCTTAGAGGTACCAGTACAAACAATCATGTAATCAGTAACGCTTGATTTGCCTTCTACATCGATAGTCACAATCGATTCTGCTTTCATGTCGTCGGCTTTGTCTGCAAGAAAATCTTTTAGTTCTTCACGTAACACGGGGTGTTCCTTTAATCTGAATTTAGCTTTTTAGGGGCTGTTGACCCTAGAATATACCACGCTTTTATGCGTGAAATGGTATTGAAGCTGAAGGGATACAAAACTCTACGCTTAACTGATGAATTAGTGGCCAAGGCGACTGCTCATATTGAGTTTTTGTCATCAATTCAGCTTGAGTGAGCAACGCGAACAAAGAGTGTAATTGAGAAATCGAAACTCTTGTTAGCGCGGCGTTATAAAGAGGCTTTTTAGATTGCCAGATACGGTGTTTTTCGAAGACCTGACCAATCGGCATCTGTTTCATTTGTTGCTGCATTTGTAATAGCAGAGCAAGCTCTCGTTGTATGCTACGCAATAAAATGACGGGTTCGACACCTTCGGCTTCTAGCTGACGTAGGATTCGTTGTGCTCGGTTTCCTTTGCCTGCCAATAACGCATCACTCCAATGGAATGGAGTAAAATGGTTGTGTCGACTCAGTGATTCTTCTAAGCGTACTAACGTGAGTTTTCCATCTGGGTATTGGAGAGCCAGTTTTTCTAGGCTTTGGGTCAGAGCAAATAGATTACCCTCATGCCATTGCGCCAGCATTTGAATCGCTTCAGGATCTGGTGTTAAACCGATTTGACGGCAGCGTGCTTGGACAAACTGAGGTAATCGGCTGACATCTGGCGTTAGGCAGCTGACCCAGTGACCCTGATTCGAAAGTGCCTTAAACCACTTAGCGCTTTCTTGAGCTTTGGTTAGCTTAGTGCCTACCAAGATCAGCAGGATATCACTGTGGATATGCTCGGAGATTGCGAGTAGCTCTTTCGCTATTGCGGCATTGACACCTGACTCTGGCAGTTCAAGCTCGATGACCTGACGGCTAGAGAATAGGCTCAGTGCTTGAGTGCAGTCGTAGACTTGATTCCAGTCGAGACTGCTATCAATCGCAAAGCGGTGACGTTCTTCAAAGCCTTGTTGTTTTGCAGCCTTTTGAATCGCTTCTCGGCTCTCTTGCAGCAGTAGAGGTTCGTTACCAAAAATTAGGTAAACATTACTCAACTGTTTAGCCAGTTGCTCTGATAAGCGGTCAGCAAAAATACGCATCAAATAAACCTATTACTCAGCCGAATCGCTAAGTGTTGGTTGTTCTTCTGAAGTTGGTACGATCTCAACGTCGTCAATTTCAACATTCTTGATGTTGTATTGCTTTTCGAGTTCTTTCACTTGAACGTGTTCTAACGCTTCTAAATCCATGCTATCAGCTGCAATGTCCGCTTTTAGTCGAGCCATCTGACGAAGGATTTGGCTTGTTGCCAACTTACGCATCTCATCTTCGATCATGTCTCGTTCAACCGACTTCGCAAGTGCAGTTAACGGGTTATCTAGGTAACTACGGGTTACGCTGGTTGAGAATGTCTTTGAGCCTAGATCTGGGACAGTAACTCGATATCTTGCTCGGAATGTCAGTTCTTTCTCTGCTGCACGAGTGTTTTGGTATAGAGACAGAGTTCGCTCACCTACGCTCTCACTAATAATGTGCAGATTAGGTGTATTCTCAGCCGGTGGTACAATTTCTACATCATTCATACGCAGTTGACCTTTCATCATACGTGTAAACGTACTGTATTGGTCGTAACTGGTTACGGAGATCTTGTTGAGTTCTTCTGGTACGGAGTAATCACCACGCAGGTGGAAACCACAGGCACTTAATAGGCTGACAGTTAAAACAACAACAGTAACTTTCAATGAAGATAGTGAAATCAGGCGCATTATTTGATGGCTCTCATGAAGGTAGAATACTTATTTAAAGGCTTTAGTTCGTTTGAGTGGTTAGGCTCAAGTCTAAAGCACTTAAATAAGTAGACAGGGCAATTAGCTACCCTGTCTACAGACTGCTTTTGATGAATTAAGTTCGTTAATTCTTTAGCAATTACATTGTGCTAACGAAATTAGTTAGCAACGATGTTTAGAAGCTTACCTGGTACAAAGATAACTTTACGAATAGTTAAGCCATCTAGGAACTTCTTAGCGTTCTCATCGTTTAGACCAAGTTCACGAACTTGCTCTTCAGTCGCATCAGCAGCAACAGTCAGTTTCGCACGTAGCTTACCGTTGATCATTACAACGATAGTCTTCTCGTCTTCAACTAGCGCTTTCTCATCGAAAGTTGGCCATGTTGCTGAGTCTACGTTTGATTCACCCAGTGCAATCCACATTTCGTAAGAGATGTGTGGCGTCATTGGGTAAAGCATGCGAACGACAGCTTTTAGTGCTTCATCAAGGATTGCACGATCTTGTACAGACTCTTGAGGGGCTTTCGCTAGCTTGTTCATCAATTCCATGATCGCAGCGATTGCTGTGTTGAACGTTTGGCGACGGCCGATATCGTCCGTTACTTTCGCGATAGTCTTGTGGATATCACGGCGAAGTGCTTTTTGGTCGCCAGATAGCGCAGAAGCATCAACAGATTCAGCTGCACCTTTAGAAGAGTGAGCGTGAACCAATTTCCAAACACGTTTAAGGAAGCGGTTAGCACCTTCAACGCCAGACTCTTGCCACTCAAGCGTCATGTCTGCAGGTGATGCAAACATCATGAATAGACGTACTGTATCAGCGCCGTATTTGTCTACCATCTCTTGTGGGTCGATACCGTTGTTCTTAGACTTAGACATTTTGATCATGCCTGAGTGTTCAACTTCACGGCCTTGATCATCGACTGCTTTTTCGATGCGACCTTTACCGTCACGTTCAACCGTTACGTCAGTCGGTGCAATCCACTCTTTGGTGCCTTTTTCGTTTTCGTGATAGAACGCGTCAGCCAGAACCATGCCTTGACACAGTAGTTGCTTGAACGGTTCGTCAGACGTCACGTAACCAGCATCACGTAGAAGCTTATGGAAGAAACGAGAGTAAAGCAGGTGCATACAAGCGTGCTCGATACCACCAACGTATTGGTCAACTGGTAACCAGTAGTTTGCTTTCTCTGGATCTAGAATGTCGTCTGCTTGTGGAGAGCAGTAACGTGCGTAGTACCAAGAAGACTCCATAAACGTATCGAACGTGTCAGTCTCACGTAGAGCTGGTTCGCCGTTAAATGTTGTTTCAGCCCAAGACTTGTCTGCCTTGATTGGGCTAGTTACGCCATCCATTACTACATCTTCAGGAAGAATGACTGGCAGTTGGTCTGCTGGTACTGGGTGAACTTGACCGTCTTCAGTGGTTACCATTGGGATTGGAGCACCCCAGTAACGCTGACGAGATACACCCCAGTCACGTAGACGGAAGTTTACTGTCTTCTTACCTTTGCCTTCAGCTTCAAGCTTCGCAGCAATTGCATCGAATGCTTCTTGGAACGCAAGACCATCGAATTCACCAGAGTCAAACAGTACACCTTTTTCAGTGTAAGCCGCTTCAGACACGTCTAGTTCAGAACCATCTTCAGGTTTGATTACTGGGATGATATCGATGCTGTACTTAGTTGCGAACTCGTAGTCTCGTTGATCGTGAGCAGGAACCGCCATTACCGCACCTGTGCCATAATCCATAAGTACGAAGTTTGCTACGTATACAGGAACAACACGACCGTTAAGAGGGTGGATAGCCGTTAGGCCAGTATCCATACCTTTCTTTTCCATCGTTGCGAGTTCAGCTTCAGCAACTTTAGTGTTACGACACTCTTCAACGAATGCAGCAAGCTCTGGGTTGTTCTTCGATGCTTTCTCTGCAAGAGGGTGACCTGCAGCGATACCAACGTAAGAAACACCCATTAGAGTATCTGGACGTGTTGTGTACACTTCTAGTGGTGCTTCTTCGCCGTTAACAGCGAAAGATAGCTCAACACCTTCAGAGCGGCCGATCCAGTTGCGCTGCATGGTCTTAACCATTTCAGGCCAACCTTCAAGGTTGTCTAGATCGTCGAGTAGCTCTTGAGCGTACTCAGTGATTTTAATAAACCACTGTGGAATTTTCTTTTGCTCTACTGGAGTGTCACAACGCCAGCAACAACCGTCTTCTACTTGCTCGTTTGCCAGTACTGTTTGGTCGTTTGGACACCAGTTCACTGAAGACGTCTTCTTGTAAACCAGGCCTTTTTCGTAAAGCTTAGTGAAGAACTCTTGTTCCCAACGGTAGTACTCTGGAGTACATGTTGCGAATTCACGGTTCCAGTCGTAACCAAAGCCTAGAAGTTTAAGCTGATTCTTCATGTACTCAATGTTTTCGTAAGTCCATGGTGCAGGCGCTGTGTTGTTTTTAACAGCTGCGTTTTCTGCTGGTAGGCCGAATGCATCCCAACCAATGGGCTGCATTACGTTTTTGCCTTGTAGACGTTGGAAACGAGATACCACATCACCGATGGTGTAGTTACGCACGTGACCCATGTGCAGTCGGCCACTTGGGTAAGGGAACATAGAAAGACAGTAGAATTTTTCTTTGTTTGGGTCTTCACTTACAACGAAAGTCTCGCTGTTATCCCAGTGTTGTTGAACCTTTTGTTCAATCTCTTGCGGGTTATATTGTTCTTGCATCGATGGTATCCGGTTATCTTGGAATTTGTGAGTTCGGTTAGAACAGAATCTTACAGATCGTCATAGAATACCTAAAGGAGCTGAGTACAACAATAGTTATACCCTTCATACTTGCAGTTGCCGCCTAGTAGATTGTGTAATTTTCACTGAATTTCGCAGGGCAACTATACTTAAGAGTATGAATTGCATTTGTTTGTAAGCGGGAGTGCATTGCAGCGCATCCGTTTGCTCACTAAAAGGTTGGTTATCTTAAGGAGGTTGTTATGCCGAAGAAAAAAGCGCTCTATGAAGAAGTCGTCGAAGAGGTGATTGAAACGCTGAAGCATAGCCCTGAAGAGCTCAACAACAAAATCGAAACGTCGGGCAAGTTTGCGAAAGCAGCTAATGATATGACTAAAGATGAGCTTTCATTGATCTCTGCCTACGTGAAGTCGGACTTAAAAGAGTTTTCCGAAAGCTATGAAGAGAGTAAAAGCGGTCCATTCTATTTGATGATTGCGGACTCTATTTGGCAAGGGCTGTTGGATATTACTGATCGTACTAAGGTGGAATGGGTTGAACTGTTCCAAGACTTAGAACACCAAGGCTTGTATCAAGCGGGTGAAGTCATTGGCTTGGGAACCTTAGTATGTGACGAGTGTGGTCACCAAACCGAATATAACCACCCAACCAATATCATTCCATGCATTAAATGTGGTTCTAAAGGGTTTAGTCGTAAAGCCCTTAAACCGTAAGCTTCTGAACCATAGCATATCAACGTAAAACCACAGCAATGAAAAAGGGTTGACCCAATCAGTCAACCCTCAAATCATTTTTCGTCGAATCTCGAATCTCGAATCTCGAATCTCGAATCTGATGTGACCCCATAAAAGTAGACACTTAATACAGAGCATTGAGTGTCATGAAAGTAAAATCACAAAGACAATA
>NZ_JALNTR010000006.1:0-245850 GCF_023161755.1 Vibrio sp. 1CM23M | reverse complement strand
TATTGTCTTTGTGATTTTACTTTCATGACACTCAATGCTCTGTATTAAGTGTCTACTTTTATGGGGTCACATCAGATACGAGATAAATGGGGAGTTTAAAAAGGTTGTTGGGATAAAACAAAGGGAAGAAAAAAAATATCGTGGCATAGCCGGGGGGACTATACCACGGGTGCCAATGACACCTTCGCTTGCTGCCGGAGTGATATAGCAAAGCCATATCACCTCTGGAATAAAATTAAAGAGAAGTAGTTTCTCTTCGATGGAGTAACTATACGTCCAGCCACTTATTTTACTTATAAAATTAACGACAGATGCCTATGAGAAAACCGACATTATCTTAAGTGGTTGATAAATAATAACTTGTTTTTGGTGGGGAGGATTTGTACTAGTGAGGTGGTTCTCGCTAGTTGTTGAAAGTAACGTTTTTGACGTAAACGTTTTTAACGAAATTTACGAGTATGTATTTTCGAAAACATTGATTTCACACAATAGAATTGTGGGCATGTATGTGTATTATAGCGTTAATAACAATCTTTCTCATTATCAGTCACGAATTGGGTACTTATGAAACTCTCACAACTAGAGCAAGGAAAGGCGGCTTCTATTGTTGCACTAACAGGTTTAACACCAGACGTAAGGAAGAAACTTATGGTCATGGGTATGTTGCCAAAAACCGAGGTGACGCTTATCCGCCGTGCACCTATGGGTGATCCGCTTCAAGTTGAAGTGAGAGGTGTTTCTATCGCCATTCGTGAAAGCATTGCAGAACAAATCGAGGTTATCTAAATGGATTATCAAGTTCTTACCGTTGGTAACCCGAATAGCGGTAAAACAACACTGTTCAACGCACTGACTGGTGCTAAGCAGCACGTTGGTAACTGGGTTGGTGTAACTGTTGAAAAGAAGACCGGTTTATACTCTCACGCTGGTGATCAGTTTCAACTAACGGATTTACCGGGTATCTACGCGCTAGACAGTGGTAATGATGCGAACAGCATCGATGAGTCTATCGCGTCTCGCGCTGTTTTAACTCACCCAGCAGATGTGATCATCAATGTTGTCGACGCTAGCTGTCTAGAACGAAGCTTATACATGACATTACAACTACGTGAGTTGGGTCGCCCAATGATCGTTGTGTTGAACAAAATGGATGTATTGAAGCGCGAACGTCAGGTGATTAACCTTAAAGCGCTAGAGAAAGAGCTAGGTTGCCCAGTTCTAAGCTTGTCTGCAAACGACAAAGGTCAAGTGGTTCGTTTTAAAGAACGCCTGCATAAACTGCTTGTTCAAGGTGTGAGCCTTGACCCTATCTCTATTGATTACGATGTCGCGTTAGAAGCTCTTATCCCTTCTGTTGAGTCACAATTTGATGATGCTGACGTATCTCACCGAGCACTAGCGATTCGTGCTTTAGAAAATGATTACTTGGTATTGAATGGACTGGCTCCACAAACTCGCACTCAAATTGATAGCGTGCGTCTTGGTGCCGATTTCGATATTGACCTTGCTGTTGCTGACGCTAAATACACTTTCTTACATGACCTTTGTAAACGTGTTCGTCGCAGCGAAGGCAAACTAAGCCGTAACTTTACAGAGAAAGCCGATCAATTCATTTTGAACAAATGGGTCGGTATTCCTTTCTTCTTCGTCATCATGTACCTAATGTTCATGTTCTCTATCAATATCGGTAGTGCGTTTATCGACTTCTTCGATATTGGTGTTGGGGCAATATTAGTTGATGGTGGACACCACTTATTGGATGGCCATTTACCGGTTTGGTTAGTCACTGTACTTGCTGATGGTATTGGCGGTGGTATCCAAACGGTTGCGACCTTTATTCCTGTTATCGCTGCGCTTTATCTATTCTTAGCGGTACTAGAAAGCTCAGGCTACATGGCTCGTGCTGCATTCGTACTTGATAAAGTGATGCAGAAGATTGGTTTACCGGGTAAAGCATTTGTCCCACTTGTACTGGGCTTTGGTTGTAACGTGCCTTCAATCATGGCAACTCGTACTCTTGACCAAGAGCGCGAACGTAAACTGGCAGCATCAATGGCGCCGTTTATGTCATGTGGTGCTCGTTTACCGGTATACGCACTGTTCGCAGCGGCGTTCTTCCCTGGTGCAGGACAAAACGTAGTATTCGCTCTGTACATCATGGGTATCGTTGCTTCTGTGTTCACGGGCCTTTTCCTGAAAAACACGATCTACCCAGGTAGCAGCGATAGTTTAGTAATGGAAATGCCAGATTACGAATTGCCGACAGTGCAAAACGTAATGCTGAAAACTTGGCAGAAGCTGAAGCGTTTCGTACTTGGTGCAGGTAAAACAATCGTGATGGTTGTGGCTATTCTTAGCTTCCTAAACTCTCTAGGTATGGACGGTAGCTTTGGTAACGAAGACAGCGAAAACTCAGTACTGTCTAAAGCGGCTCAAGTTGTAACGCCTGTATTCCAACCGATTGGTATCACTGAAGAGAACTGGCCTGCAACGGTTGGTATCATCACGGGTATTTTCGCTAAAGAAGCTGTTGTAGGTACATTAAATAGCCTATACACAACGCCTTCTGATGAAGACGCGGCTGAGTTTGACTTAGCAGCAAGCTTGCAAGAAGCGGTAATGACAATCCCTGAAAACCTAGCCGGTTTGAGCTACTCAGATCCATTAGGTATTGAAGTTGGCGACTTGTCTGACTCTAATTCTGTAGCAGCTGACCAAGAAGTCGATACATCTATCTTTGGTAACTTGAAAGACAAGTTTGTATCTGGTCATGCGGCATTCGCTTACTTGATTCTTATCCTGCTTTACACGCCTTGTGTGGCAGCGATGGGTGCTTATGTTCGTGAATTTGGTCAGACGTTTGCACGCTTCATCGCGGTTTGGACGATGGCTCTTGGTTACTTTGGTGCGACTTTCTACTACCAAGCGGCAAACTTTGCTGCACACCCAGTGACAAGTGCAGTATGGATGGTGGCGATTGCTGGTGGTTTTGTGGTGACGTATCGCGTCTTCAAGAAAGTGGGCAGTAAGCAGAAAGCACTAGAGGTGCAAGTAGTATGATTTTAACTGAACTTCATCAATACATTGATAGCCAAGGCGTTGCGGCTCGTAAAGAGCTCGCTGCAAAGTTTGGCATGAGTGAAGATGGCGTCGATGCGATGCTGAGTGTGTGGGTCAAGAAAGGGAAAATTTCTCGCTTGGTCGATACGAATAAGCATGGTCATACAACGCGTATTCGCTACACCATCAGCAAACAAGATGGTTTGTCGCTTAACGTGATGATGTAGTTCAGGTCTTCAGACTCTCGTTGAAAAAGGCGAGATTAGAAAATGACATAGCCGCTTATCTAAGATGAGCGGCTTTTTGTTATGTGTCTTTTCTGAAGTGTTTTGCTTTAAAGCTCAATGAGATGAACTCGAATTATGCTTTCTTGAAGATAGAGCTCAGTGACAGAACGTTTTGAATACGAGTCAGGATAGCAGCTTGATCTTCTTCATTGCGCTGTTCACCTTTGGTATTTCCCCATACTGGGCCAGGCCAAGCAATGTCGTCTTTAAAGCGTGCAATATGGTGAATGTGCAGTTGTGGCACCATGTTACCCAGCGCGCCAAGGTTCAATTTGTCTGGTTGGAACGTGGCTTCTAGTGCTTGGCTTACCGCCTGAGATTCATGTAGGAACTGCTGTTGCTCTTTCATTGGTAAGTGGTGCAACTCTTTTAGGTTGGCACGTTTTGGTACCAAGATAACCCAAGGCACTGCGTTATCTTTGTGCAGCAGGGCTAAGCTCAGTGGAAATTCGCCGATAAGTGTGGTGTCTTTTGCAAGTTGCGGGTGAAGTTCAAAGCTCATGATCTTTCCAATTAATTGTTTTACATGAGTATAAGGTCGGAGTTTGAATGTGGCTAGGGCTTACGTTCTCAATAAGCAGATTCCCTATCACGTTCGTGCCTCACTGTAGGGAATGACGTTTGGGGAAGTGGTGGTGTATTGCTTTGCTAGTGTTACGCGCCTAGAGGTGGATTCTCAATGACGTTGGTTCTTCACTAAAGGAAGTGACGATTGGAGAGAGTGATAACGAATTGGTTTTCTGTTGTTACGTGTTTTAGGGGACTCCCTATCACGTTCGTGCCTCACTGTAGGGAATGACGTTTGGGGAAAGTAATAACGATTTGGTGTGACTTGATGGCGTATCATTGATGCTGTCTTGGATTCACTACACCTATTCTCGTCATCTCCTAGAGCGACGAAAGAGCGAAATAGGAGCTCTCTTGCGTATAGGTTAGCTAATCGTATAAATAATCGAGTAAACAAACCTCCAGATAAAACAAAAGGTTGACGCTTTCACGTCAACCTTTCTAATTATCTCGAATCTCGAATCTCGAATCTCGAATCTCGAATCTCGAATCGCTTACATGCGCTCTAGAGTGTCGATACCTAGAAGCGATAGACCTTGCTTGATCGTCTTCGCTGTTAGTGCAGCAAGCTTCAGACGGCTCTGCTTAACAGCTTCGTCTTCAGCAACTAGGATAGGGCACGCTTCGTAGAAGCTAGAGAATTGACCAGCTAGTTCGAACAGGTAGCTACACATGATGTGTGGTTGACCTTCACGAGCAACGGACTGAACTGCTTCTTCAAACTGTAGAAGTTTCGCGATAAGTGCTTTCTCTTTCTCTTCAGTGATTTTGATTTCACCTTCAAGAGAGTCCATAGAAATGCCAGCTTTAGCAAATACAGAAGCAACGCGAGTGTATGCGTACTGCATGTACGGTGCTGTGTTGCCTTCGAATGCAAGCATGTTGTCCCAATCGAACACGTAGTCAGTAGTACGGTGCTTAGAAAGGTCTGCGTACTTAACCGCTGCCATAGCAACTGTGTTCGCGATCGCTTTCTTCTCGTCTTCTGCTAGTTCTGGGTTTTTAGATTCGATTAGCTGCGCTGCACGAACTTCGGCTTCATCAAGAAGATCAGCAAGACGAACCGTACCGCCTGCACGAGTCTTGAATGGCTTACCATCTTTACCTAGCATCATGCCGAACGCGTGGTGCTCAAGAGAAACAGATTCTGGGATGTAACCTGCTTTGCGAACGATAGTCCAAGCTTGCATTAGGTGTTGGTGCTGACGTGAGTCGATGAAGTAAAGTACGCGGTCTGCGCCTAGTTCTTCAAAACGGTATTTTGCACAAGCGATATCTGTTGTTGTGTAAAGGAAGCCGCCGTCACGTTTCTGGATGATAACGCCCATTGGGTCGCCATCTTTGTTTTTGTATTCGTCTAGGAATACAACCTGTGCGCCGTCATCTTCTTTAGCAAGACCTTGCTCTTTTAGGTCAGCAACAATAGTTGGAAGCATGTGGTTGTACATGCTTTCGCCCATTACGTCATCACGTGTTAGAGACACGTTTAGGCGATCGTAGTTACGTTGGTTTTGAATCATTGTTACGTCAACAAGTTTCTTCCACATCTCTGCGCAGAACTCGTCGCCGCTTTGCAGTTTAACAACGTAGCCACGTGCTTTAAGTGCAAACTCTTCGTCTTCATCGTAAAGCTTTTTAGATTCACGGTAGAAGCCTTCAAGGTCAGCAAGTTCCATTGAAACTTCGCCAGACTCAGCCTGAACGCGCTCAAGGTTTGCGATAAGCATACCAAATTGAGTACCCCAGTCGCCGATGTGGTTAGCACGGATAACGTTGTGGCCTAGGAACTCAAGAGTACGAACTACCGCATCACCGATGATCGTTGAACGTAGGTGGCCAACGTGCATCTCTTTCGCAACGTTTGGTGCAGAGTAATCCGCAACAATTGTTTGTGTTTCTGCTACAGCAACACCAAGGCGAGAATCAGCCAATGCTGCGTCTGCTTGTTGTGCTAGGAAAGCTTCATCTAGGAAGATGTTAAGGAAACCTGGGCCTGCGATTTCTACTTTAGAAGCGATACCGTCTAGGTTTAGAACGTCCAATACTTTTTGAGCAAATTCTCGAGGATTAGTGCCTAGTCGCTTAGCAACGCCCATAACGCCGTTTGCTTGGTAGTCACCAAATTGTGGTTTTGCAGATTGGCGAACAGCCGCAGGAGAGCCTGCAGGTGCGCCAGCGGCTTCTAGAGCCTGAGATACTTTGTCATTAATAAGTGCTTGGATATTCACACGCGTTTCCTTCAATTCAAGGATGATAAGAGTGGCCGTTATTTCGAGGTCATTAAATTGGTTAATTATGCGTCTAGTTAACGATTTAATGCCGAAATGAACAACAGACACTGTTTAAGTTCACAAAAATGGCGTTAATCATACCAATTTTGTGGGGTTTCTTATAGGTCGAATTGATAGAAAATTAACATTTCCTGAGTGGTTTTTGACAATCGACTTTTAGCAAGACGCGTTTGCATGTTTAAGGAGCAGAAAGAACATACTTATTGAGTATTTTTTGTAAAAGCAACGCTTGTTGCAAAAGGCAAAACTGATAACATGCAGCCATTATTTGGAGAACACAGACAATGATGATGAGCCTGAAGCAAGCTGAACTAGAACCACAACAAATGATCGCCCGCCTTGATACATTTATGGCAAAAATCGAGAACCTAGGAAATACATTAGGTTTGGATTTAAGCTTTGTTCAAGCGGATCATATTGCGCTGCGAATCAATGACACTGAGCTAGCGAAATCTGCGCATCAAGCATGGTCTGAGTACGGCTCTACGATTTCAGAGGCGATGATTAATGGTCGTCCAATTGTGGTGTTGGCTTTCGATGAACCGTTGCAAAGTCTTGGCTGGAGCATTGAATGCTTAGAGCTGCCATATCCAGCTGAAGGTAAGATTTACCCAAGCCAAGATTGGGAACATGTAGAGTTTGTGATTCCCTCTCACGCCCAAACGGCTGATGAGTATTTAGCGGATCTTAAAGAAACTTACCCGCAGTTCGCTGCTAACTTTGAAACGCTGGCTGAGAAAGGCGTTAAGATCAAACTCTCTAGCCCGAAAGGCGAGGGTGAACGCTTGAATAACCCAACAGTGGCTTTTAAACATCAAGGGATTTGCATCAAGCTGCATCCACACTCACTTAAGCGTATTGTCGAATCAGAACAGGCTTAATTTGAATAGAGAGTTGCTAGGAAAAGATTCCTGATCTCGCCTAGGCTCGTCGGAATGACGGGGTGTTCGATGAAATTTGCCAGAGTCTATCTTTGGGTACTGACAAACTGAGCGTTCGAGGGCGTATGTTAGAGCTTATTGCTCGAAGATTCGTCACCGAGTTCGTCATTCCCGATAGCGACGAAGGAGCGTAGTCAGGAATATCATAAAGCGAACTGATGACCAATAGTTTCGGTTTGTAGTTTGTTGGAAAGAGATTCCTGATCTCGCCTAGATTCATCGGAATGACGGGGTGTTTGATAGTGTTTGCCAGAGTCTCTCTTTGGATAGTGACAGACTGAGCGTTTGAGGGCGTATGTTAGAGCCTATAGCTAGAAGGTTCATCACCGACTTCGTCATTCCCGATAGCGACGAAGGAGCGTAATTGGGAATCTCGTAAAGCGAGTCTGATCATCAGATACTAAAAACGCGCGATGGGCTGTCCCTATTGCGCGTTTTTTTATTGGGTTTTAACTGGAAGTCTTACCGGAAATCGATATCCGACTTACAGAATCACAGTCTTGTTGCCGTAAACAAACACATGATCATTGATCACCTTGTTTAGCGCCTTACTTAATACATTCTTCTCTACGTCACGACCTGCTTGCGCCATATCTTTCGCGCTGAAGCTGTGATCCACAGGGATAACATCTTGCTTAATGATTGGGCCTTCATCCAAATCATTAGTCACAAAGTGTGCCGTTGCGCCAATGATCTTCACGCCGCGCTCATACGCTTGTTGGTATGGCTTTGCGCCAATGAATGCTGGCAAAAAGCTGTGGTGGATATTGATGATCTTGTGGTTGTACTTTTCAACAAACCCCGGAGTCAGCACTCGCATGTACTTAGCCAAAACAAGGTAATCAGCCTCGTATTGGTCAATTACTTCTAGCATCTTCTTCTCATGTTCTTCACGGTTTAGCCCTTCGTGAGAAACATGGTGGTAAGGGATGTCAAAACGCTCGGTTAGGCTTTGTAGAATGTCGTAGTTACCGACAACCGCCGCAATTTCAACGTCTAAGCTGCCATCGAAATTCTTCATTAGAATGTCGCCAAGGCAGTGTGCTTCCTTGGTCACGAGTATCACAACACGCTTGCGAGATGAATCAACAAGTTTACGTTTCGTGTTTGGTGGCAGGGCTTGGTCTAAATCGGCAAGCAAGGTTTCATCATTGAAATAGCCTTCAAGCTCGGTGCGCATAAAGAAGTGGCCACTTGTGTTATCTACGAACTCATTGTTGTGAATAATATTGAGTTGGTGCTTATAACAAATGTTGGTGATCTTAGAGATGAGGCCCGGGGCATCAGTACAATGTGTTAGTAAAGTTTTTCTTTCCATTTGCATCTTACTTCCATGAAATATTTTTATTCTTCAAATTAAATGCAGGCCGTCGAACGGTGAACTGAGCCGCAATATCACCGTTATAATTAATCTATTATCAAGTTGGTTTCAACAAATTCTGCTGCTCATTTATCGCTTTGATAAATTGTTTGATATAGAAATATCAGTTTTTAGATAGAAAAACAGGCAGAAGCTTCATTTTTAAAAGTTTTGACCGTAGTACGCATTTGAACTTCAACCGAGGCACTTACGCCTTGGCCAAAAATAGAGGTGATACTTATGGATAAAGAGTTACTAGCCAAAAAACTGTACTGCAAGCGAGTGAATTCATTGGCGAGAGGTACCGAGTTAGATGGTCATGTTCTAGATGAAATGTGGGAAAGTAAGACCTCACCAACCGATGCAGCGAAAGCCATACAGCACGGTGATAACCATTTTGAAGGTGCCCCTTGGCTGTCACGTTATCTAAGTCGAAAATAAAAACGATTCTCTAATTCCTACTTCTTCAGTTCTTACCTTCGGGGTAACTTAAGTCACGTCAAACTAAACCAAACACCTCCGGTGCGAAGTCATTCTTGATTCGCGCCGGCTCACTAAACCTGCCATAATTCGCCTTCTATTTTTCTAAACTTCGTACTCTATGATATCTAAAACGTTTTCTGCTGATGGTGCTCTGGGTAAAGCGATCCCCGGGTTTCAACCACGACAAGCTCAGCTAGACATGGCTGAAGCGGTTTCACAAGCTATTGAGAAACAGAGCCAATTAGTTGTTGAAGCAGGAACGGGTACCGGTAAGACCTTTGCTTACTTAGTGCCAGCGCTGCTGAGTGGTAAGAAAACCATCATTAGTACGGGGTCTAAAAACCTTCAAGAACAGCTGTTTCACCGAGATTTACCCTTGATGGTCGATGCGCTTGGCTTTTATGGTCAGGTTGCGTTACTCAAAGGGCGTTCAAACTATTTGTGTTTGGACAGGCTCAGCCGTCAAATGATCGAGAGTCATGGCGCTCATACCGACCCAACGCTACTGGCTCAGTTAGTCAAAGTGCGTAGTTGGTCGTCATCCACACAAACGGGTGATTTGGGCGATTGTGATGATATCGCCGAAGACAGCCCAGTTATCCCGACTATTACCTCGACTAATGACAATTGCTTAGGCAAAGAGTGCCCAAGCTACACTGATTGCTTCGTGCTTAAGGCGCGTAAAAAAGCGATGGACTCTGATGTCGTTGTAGTGAACCACCACTTGTTCTTAGCGGATTTAGCGATTAAAGAGACCGGATTCGGTGAGCTGATTCCTGAAGCCGATGTGTTTATTTTCGATGAAGCGCATCAACTTCCCGATATTGCTAGCCAATATTTTGGTCAGTCTATGTCGAGCCGACAGATTAATGAGCTCGCTAAAGACATCGAAATTGCCTACCGAACTGAAGCGAAAGACATGCGTCAGTTACAAAAGGTGGGTGATAGGCTCGTTCAGTCTGCCGCCGATTTACGCATTGTGTTGGGTGATACTGGCTTTCGTGGTAATTGGCGTGAGGCCTTAAAATCTGAGTCGATTGCACGAGAACTTGTTCGTCTACAAGATGCGCTGCAACTGGCCGTCGATGTATTGAAGCTAGCATTGGGTCGAAGCCAACTGTTAGACACGGCTTTCGAACGTGCAAACATGATTAAGTCACGCATTGAACGTGTGTGCGATGTGTCGATTACGGGATACTCCTATTGGTATGACACAACACCAAGGCAATTCGCTTTGCACATCACACCATTGTCAGTCGCAGATAAATTCCACGAACAGATTGAACTGAAGCCGGGCGCTTGGGTGTTTACCTCGGCAACCTTGGCGGTGTCAGATGATTTTGACCACTTTACCTCTCGACTGGGCTTAAAGCCGTCGGCTCAGTTTTCACTGCCGAGCCCATTTGATTATCCGAATCAGGCACGTTTATGTGTGCCTCGCTATCTTCCAGAACCGAACAGCCCTGGGTTGGCGGATAAGCTAGTTCGAATGCTGACTCCTGTGATCGAGCAAAACCAAGGCCGCTGTTTCTTCTTGTGTACTTCACACAGCATGATGAAAGAGTTGGGCGAGCGATTCCGAGAAACCCTCACGGTTCCCGTTCTATTGCAAGGTGAAACAAGTAAGCAAAAAACCTTAGCCGAGTTCATGGAATTGGGTAACGCATTGCTCGTAGCGACAGGCGCTTTCTGGGAGGGGATAGATGTTAGGGGCGACGCATTAAGCTGTGTTATCATCGACAAATTGCCCTTTATGGCCCCTGATGACCCTTTACTTAAGGCTCGAATCGAGGACTGTAAGCTAAAAGGGGGTGATCCTTTTGCACAGGTACAGTTGCCAGATGCTGTGATTACCTTGAAACAAGGTGTCGGCCGATTGATACGTGACAAGCGCGATAATGGCGCTTTGATTATTTGCGATAACCGATTGGTGACTCGCGATTACGGTGGCATATTTTTGGCGAGTTTACCGCCTATCCCACGTACCCGTGACTTAGGGGTCATTAAAGAATTCTTAGCTAAAGACCATTCAACCGTTGCTGATTAATTGGCATTGTTGAGTTTAGCCATTATTTTTAGATTAGATAACAGATATTTGAGACACAAATGAGCGCGAAAATTCTTGCAGTAGATACCGCAACTGAAAACTGTTCAGTTGCATTAGTAATGGGTGACCAGGTGTTCGCACGTAGCGAAGAGGCTCCTCGAGACCATACGAAAAAAATTCTACCTATGGTGGATGAAGTACTGAAAGAAGCGAATGTCGCTTTAACCGATATCGATGCTATCGCGTTTGGCCAAGGCCCAGGCAGTTTCACGGGTGTGCGTATTGGTATTGGTATTGCTCAAGGCTTAGCTTTTGGTGCTGATTTACCGATGATCGGTGTCTCAACACTGGCAGCGATGGCGCAAGGCAGCTACCGTAAATTTGGTGAAACTCACGTTGCGACAGCGATTGATGCGCGCATGAGTGAAGTATACTGGGCTCGTTACAGCCGTGAACAAGATGGTCGTTGGACTGCGGTTGATGCCGAATGTGTAACGCCACCAAGTGAATTGGCTGCGCAGTTAGAAGCAGATTCTGAAACATGGGCGAAAGTCGGTACCGGTTGGGCAGCTTACGCAGAGCATATGGACACATTAGCGATCAACACTAAAGCGTGTGAAGTGCTATTCCCAGAAGCTCAAGATATGGCGTTCCTTGCTCAATTCGCTTATGCAGAAGGTAAAGCGGTTGCAGCAGAAGAGTCTGAGCCAGTTTATCTTCGTGACAAAGTGACTTGGAAGAAACTGCCAGGTCGCGAATAATTTTTACAAGGTTCTGATGCAAATTAGGTCTAAATACGTATTATTTAGATTTGAGAGGGCAGATATTTAGTCATGGTATCAATTAACAACTTACCTCCTTCTTCGATAGGCAGCACGTCTAAGCCGAATCGAATAAAAAAGAAGGAGCAGGCAAAAAAATCTGATGCTAGCACTGCGGTTGGGCAACCGACTAAGGTGGCTAATGCTGTTTCTCACTCTATTCGTCAAGTTAAAGAGTCTGAACTGCACAAGGCTCAAATCCAGTATGATCTTCCAGAAGGCCGAGGACGTAAGGCTATGGAAGAGTATATGGATGTAATGAATCAGGCGAAGAAAGAAGAACTTGCAAAGCTTATCGGTGTCGATATCTACATCTAGAGCTTCTTATTAATGCCTGTTTAAGGACCAGAACCATGTCAAATTATCTCTCTAAATTACGCTTAATAGCCTTTTCTCTTGGTGTCTTGGTACTTGCCGGGTGTTCATCACTTCCTAGCGAGCTTGAAGCAAAATCAGAGCCTGTGATTAGCGATTACCAACAGTGGGTCGACCAACTACCGGATGCGAAAAGTGTTCGATTAGGTGGCGTTATCTCTAAAGTGACCAACTTGAAAGATAAGACTCGAATCGAAGTCGCTAATATGCCGATTTCGAGTAGCGGTAAGCCAGATCTAGACGCAGAGCCAAGCGGACGTTTTGTTGGTTATATTGAAGGGTACGTTGAGCCTCTAAGCTTTGCAGAAGGTCGTCTGATTACTTTGGTTGGTCAGTCAAGTGGGAGTGAAGATGGAAAAATAGGGGAATACCCTTACACCTTCCCTGTAATGAAAGTGGACAACCAACGACTGTGGAACATTACTGAGCGCGTTGTTGTTAATGATTTTGCACCAACCTACTACTCGTGCAGAAGTTTACATTGTCGCAGTTTTCAAACGATGCCAAGACAAGGTCGAGTGATACAGGACGTAGAGTAATTAACTTTTTAGACGTTGATTGCGCAAACAGATGGAACTAAGTGTTTGATGATTGAAAAGTCATACTCCCTCGCGAGCGGGACGCTTGCAACACAACAGATTGGCAACCCACAAACGACCGCAACGACGGTCGTTTTTATTCATGGGTGGTTGGACAATTCGTCCAGTTTTAACCAGGTTATGCAGCAAGTCGCCAAGTTTGCGCCCAATGCTCACCTTATTGCTATCGACCTTTTCGGACACGGCTTCTCGTCGCACAAATCGGGAAGTTACTACCCATTTCATGATTATATTGATGACTTGCATCAGTTGGTGACTAAATTATCGCCAAACAGACTGGTACTAGTAGGACATTCACTTGGTGCATTGATAGCAAGTTGCTATAGTGCCGCCTTTCCTGAAAAGGTGTCAGGATTAATTCAAATTGAAGGTCACGGACCTCTTTCTGAAGCTCCCCACGAAACAGTCTCTCGCTTGAGAGATGGGGTACTCAGTCGTCTTCGACAGCGAAGAAAGCCTTCACGTCCTCTGGCAAGCCTTGAGGATGCTATTAAGCTGAGAGCTCACGCCAACCAAATTAATGCTGAATTAATCGCTCCTATTGTTGAGCGAGGTATTGTCGAGTTCGAGAACTCTTGGCAATGGCGATGTGACCCTAATCTAAAATGTGACTCGTTATATCGAATGTCACAGGCGCACGCTGAAGCGATTATGGCGGCTATTGAATGCCCTCAATTAATAATCCTAGGGAATGATGGATTCCGACATTTGCAGCATAATCGCTACAAATCAGTGCATAGTCCTCTGCATATAGAGACTGTTCCTGGCGGACATCATTGTCATTTAGAGAGCCCAGAGCTAGTTTCAGAGCTAATTCTTGGTGTAGTTAACAAAATTTAAACAAGTGTTTGAGCCTTTTAGTGCTCATGCACTAAAGCTGTGCTGTAATACCGCAATGATAAAAAGCGGCGAAGCAGTCGTCAGCTGATAAACGAGGAGTAACATCGTGGATAAACCTTGGCTTTCACGTTATCCAAGTGACGTACCAGAAACGATCAACCCAGATCAGTACCCATCTCTTGTAGAAATGTTTGAACAGTCGGTACAGAAGTACGCGGACCAACCTGCATTCGAGAACATGGGCTCGATTATGACATTCCGTAAGCTTGAAGAGCGCAGCCGTGCTTTTGCCGCTTACCTGCAGAATGACTTGAAACTGAAGAAGGGCGATCGCGTCGCGCTAATGATGCCAAACCTACTGCAATACCCAGTTGCACTATTTGGTGTATTGCGTGCAGGTATGATTGCAGTGAACGTCAACCCACTGTACACACCTCGTGAGCTTGAACATCAACTGAACGATTCTGGTGCAAAGGCGATTGTTATCGTATCTAACTTTGCGAGCACGCTAGAGAAAGTTGTTGATAACACGCCGGTTAAACACGTTGTTCTAACCAGCCTAGGGCAAATGCTGCCACGCGCGAAAGGGACAATTGTCGACTTCGTAGTGAAATACGTAAAAGGCATGGTGCCTAAGTATGATCTGCCGGGTGCTATCTCATTCAGAAAAGCGCTGCACAAAGGTCGTCGTCTTCAATATGTGAAGCCGTTCATGGCGGGCGATGACATCGCGTTCCTGCAGTACACCGGTGGTACTACGGGTGTAGCGAAGGGCGCAATCCTAACGCACCGTAATATGATCGCGAACGTACTGCAAGCGAAAGGGGCTTACGGTCCTGTTCTGCAAGAAGGTCGCGAGTTGGTTGTAACGGCATTACCGCTTTACCACGTATTTGCACTGACGGTGAACTGCTTACTGTTTGTAGAGATGGGTGGTCGTAACCTTCTAATTACTAACCCTCGTGACATTCCTGGCTTTATTAAAGAGCTGCAAAAGGTTCCGTTTACCGCAATTACCGGCGTAAACACCTTGTTTAACGCGCTAGTTAATAACGAAGATTTCCACGAGTTGGATTTCAGTAACCTACGCCTATCTGTTGGCGGCGGCATGGCGGTTCAACGCGCTGTTGCTGAGCAATGGAAGAAAGCGACAGGCATTCACCTATTGGAAGGCTATGGCTTAACCGAGTGTTCTCCATTGGTAACAGGTAACCCATACGACCTTAAAGACTACACAGGTGCTATTGGCCTACCTGTACCATCGACAGAAGTTCGTATTGTTGATGATGAAGGCAAGGTTATTGCTAATGACCAAGTAGGCGAACTACAAGTTCGTGGTCCTCAAGTGATGCAAGGTTACTGGCAGCGCCCTGAAGCGACTAAAGAAGTGATCGATCAAGACGGTTGGTTATCGACAGGTGACATCGTTAAGTTTGATGACGAAGGCTTGTTGTACATCGTAGACCGTAAGAAAGACATGATTCTTGTGTCTGGATTCAACGTTTACCCGAACGAGATTGAAGACGTAGTGGCTCTGCACGGTAAAGTGTTAGAAGTAGCAGCTATCGGCCAGCCTCATGAAGTGTCTGGTGAGTTAGTTAAGATCTACGTGGTTAAGCGTGACCCTAGCCTGACCAAAGAAGACATTATCGCGCACTGTCGTGAGCACTTAACGGGTTACAAGATCCCTAAATTAGTCGAGTTCAGAGATGATCTTCCAAAGACTAACGTAGGTAAGATCTTACGCCGCGTACTGCGTGAAGAAAACGATGCAGAACTTGCGAAACGCGCTAGCGAATAATTAGCCCGTTTACGCGAAAGTACTGCACCATAACCATAGAGGCGCTTAATCTAAGCGAGCGCTGAAAAATGGTGTTAGAATGCCGACAGTTAATGTCGGCATTTTTGTATCCGGCGATCAAATAGAAACCTGTGAGAGTTTTTGTGGATTATCAAATCATTACCCAATTGAAAGACCTTGAGCGAGTTTGCCAACAAGCACGTGAAGCCGATGTCGTTATGCTTGATACGGAGTTTGTTCGTACAAGAACCTATTACCCTCAATTAGGCTTAATTCAGTTATTTGATGGTGAAACGCTGTCACTGATTGACCCTATTGCTCTTGGTGAAATGACACCATTTGTTGGATTGTTGAAAGACGCTTCTGTTCTGAAAGTGTTGCACGCTTGTGGTGAAGATTTGGAAGTGTTCCAAAACGCATTTGGCTGCACACCAACCCCAATGGTTGATACCCAGATCATGGCAGCTTTCTTAGGTCATGGTTTATCAACGGGCTTTGCTGCTCTGGTTTCAGAGTTTGTTGGTGTTGATCTCGATAAGAGTGAATCGCGCACTGATTGGCTAGCGCGTCCGCTTTCTCAAAAGCAGTTAGACTATGCTGCGGCAGACGTGCATTACCTAATGCCAATGTACAACAAGCTTCTTGAAAAAGTGATGGAAGCAGGCTGGTGGGAAGCGGCTCAACAAGAGTCTGATTTACAAGTTGCCAAGCGTATTCGTAAAGTAAACCCAGATACAGCCTACCTTGATATTAAAGGGGCGTGGCAGCTTAAACCTAAGCAATTAGCGATCTTACGACCTTTAGCAACTTGGCGTCTAAAAGAAGCAATCAAGCGCGATTTGGCGCTGAACTTTGTCTTCAAAGAACAAGACCTATGGGTTGTGGCGCGTTTTGCGATGAAAGATCCTAAGCACATGGAGCAAGAAGGTTTCGATTACCGCTCTGTGCGTCGCCATGGTGCGAAGATCAGCTCAATTGTTAAGTTAGCTGAACATACACCAGAAGAAGAGTACCCAGCACCAGTAGAACGTCTAATGGACTTCCCTGGCTACAAGCAACTGTTCAAAGTGTTGAAAGATGAAGTGAAAACGGCATCACAGCACAGTGGTTTGGCGACGGAATTCTTGGCATCGAAGAAGCAACTTAACCAAGTGTTAAGCTGGGTGTGGAAGCACGATCGTAACCCAGAGAAGCTGCCTGATGTTATGCAAGGCTGGCGTTTAGATGTGGTTGGCGAAAAGCTGAGTAAAGCGATCAAATAACCGTTTGCTGCTTTAAAGCCTAACTTAGTTACAGCTATAAACTGCACATATAAAAAAGAGAGCCTAGGCTCTCTTTTTTATTCAATCAATACAAGCAAGTGTATTACCTGCCGATCTTGTACAGAAAGATTATCGCTCTTCTTCTGGAAGCTTAACATTCAGCTCTAGCACTGAGATGTCGTCATCTTTGTGTTCAAAAGTCAGATCAACCATTGATGGATCAACCTCAACGTACTTGGCTATACACTTCAAGATGTCTTCTTTTAGTTGCGGCAGGTAAGACGGCGCTGGGTCGTCATGGCTGCGTCGTTCGGCAACAATGATCTGCAAACGTTCTTTGGCTAGGTTTGCGGTTGTCTTTTTCTGTGGTCTAAAAAACTCTAATAATGACATTGTGCATTAGCCCCCGAACAGTCGTTTGAAGATGCCTTTCTTCTGTTCCGTTAAGAAGCGGAAGTCAACTTGGCTACCCAGTAGTCGCTCTACAGTATCATTGTAAGCCATACCTGCGTCGGTTGCTTCGTCAAAGATAACTGGAACACCCTTGTTCGATGCATTGAGTACCGCTTGGCTTTCTGGAATTACACCCAGTAGAGAGATGTGCAGGATTTCTTCAACGTCTTCAACACTGAGCATCTCACCTTGAGTTACACGTGCTGGGTTGTAGCGAGTCAGTAGAAGGTGTGTTTTTACTGGCTCTAAGCCGTCTTCTGAACGACGAGACTTAGAGTCAAGAATACCTAGAATACGGTCTGAATCGCGTACTGAAGAGACTTCTGGGTTCGTGGTTACAATCGCTTCATCAGCGAAGTACAACGCCATCAGAGCGCCTTGTTCGATACCCGCAGGAGAATCACAGATGATGAAATCAAAGCCCATTTCATCCAGTTCATCAAAGACACGACGAACACCATCTTTTGTTAGTGCGTCTTTATCACGAGTTTGAGAAGCAGGAAGAATGAACAGGTTCTCTGTGCGCTTGTCTTTGATCATCGCTTGGTTCAGCGTCGCCTCACCATTGATAACGTTAACGAAGTCGTACACAACACGACGCTCACAACCCATGATTAAATCTAGGTTACGCAGACCGATATCAAAGTCGATAACTGCGGTTTTCTTTCCTTTTAAAGCCAGACCCGAGGCAATAGCTGCACTGGAGGTCGTTTTGCCTACCCCGCCTTTACCTGACGTTACAACGATAATGCGTGCCATTCTGTTTTCCTTTTATTTCTCTTATATTGCGAGGACATCAACGTGTAATACATCGTTTGCCATACTGAACATGGTTTTCTTCTGCCAGTACTCGCTTTCAATTTGATCGCTGAGCCAGTAATTTCCAGCAATGGAAACCAGCTCGGCTTGTAAGTCATTACAAATTATTTTTGCTTCAGTTTGACCACTTGCACCTGCAATCGCACGGCCGCGTAAAGTGCCATGAATATGGATGCTGCCATCGGCAATCACTTCCGCGCCTGCACTCACATGGCTGAGTATCAATAGATCGCCATCTTTCGCATAAACCTGCTGACCAGAACGAATAGGGGTTCTAATCACCTTGATTGGTGCCATCTTCGCTGGAGCTTGAGACGGCGACTTGCTTGCCGTCATCACCGCAAAACCGGCTTCTTTAGCGAGGTTTTGCATTCGCTTATCAGAACAGCCTGCCACACCAACCGGGATCATGCCCGCTTGAGATATACCATTTTTAAGTTGCACAAAATCGATATCGCCCGCGACTTTGCTGATGTTGATAACAACAGGTGCGGCAGCGAAAAACGTAGGTGCTTGGTCTACTTTCTCTTGAAGAAAAGAGACTGCATTTTCGACTTGATCATCGGATAAGTGCAAAACAGATAGCGTAAAGCTGCTACCTTTTAGATCTGGGTTACTAGACATCGAAAAACTACAGGACCTCAATAGCGGATTAGTACAATTTCTTTATCAATAAAATAAAGGGCATTGCCTGAAACTAGGTTTATCATGTTATATTCCCAAACCAAGCACAGCAAGTAATCTTGTTGTCAAATGGACGTTTTGTTCCCAATATTTCCCTAACATAAACTATTGATCTCGCAAGTGAGAGTTTTGTAGTCATAATCAATTAAAAGGTTTGTCATGCTGTGTTCTATATATAAAAGCTCAAAGAAAGAAGGAACATACCTTTATATCCCTAAGAAGGATGATTTTTCACAAGTTCCTGACGCATTGATGCAAATGTTTGGTAAACCTAGTTTTGTAATGGTAATTAAAATGGATGGCCGTAAACTGGCTCAAGTAAACATCGAAAAAGTGAAAGAATCACTGAATACCGATGGTTTCTTTTTGCAGGTTCCACCACCACCAGTTAACGAACTTGAGCTTCATAAAGAGCGTAAAGCCCAACAGAAATCTCAAGACGAAGAGTGATAGCCACCTCAATTCAAGGAGGAGTGATCGTTGAGTAAATTTTCGAAAACCATATTGGCTGTGTCGGCATTACTATTGGGTAATAGCCTGACCATAAGTTCAGTACAAGCTGAAGAATTGAGCTTCGAGCAATATGTAGAAAAACTAAAACAACAAGGCCGTGAAGAAGGCATCTCTGAAGCGATCATTGATGAAGCCTTTGATGGTGTAACGTTTAAGCCAAGAGCGGTAAAAGCCGACAAAAACCAACCTGAGAAAAAACTGACTCTGGATGAATACATTCCACGAGCGGTTCCAGATTGGAAAGTGAAGCAAGCAAGGTCACTCTACAAGGAGCATTACACCGCGTTAAAGCGTATTGGTGATGAATATGGTGTTCAACCAAGATTCATTGTCGCGCTATGGGGCGTTGAGAGTAATTTTGGTAAGTTCACGGGCAATTACAGCGTTATCGACGCCCTAACTACCATGGCTTATGAAGGACGCCGAGAAGCTTTCTTCCGTAGCGAAGCGATGGCGGCATTGAAGATTCTTGATCAAGGCCATATTGCACCAAAAGAGATGAAAGGCTCTTGGGCTGGTGCGATGGGTCAACCTCAGTTTATGCCAAGCTCATTCTTAGCTTACGCCGCTGATGGCAGTGGTGATGGCAAGAAAGACATTTGGGGCACTGAAGAAGACGTATTTGCTTCGGCGGCCAATTATCTCAGCCAATCAGGGTGGGATGACAAATATACTTGGGGTCGTCAGGTTCATGTTCCGTCAACTGTGTCGATCGATTTACAAGGTCGAGACGAAGACAAAGCGAAATACTTAAAAGAGTGGTCTGAACTCGGTATTAAACGCTATGACGATCGCCCACTGCCAATGCTTGATGAAGACATTAAAGCTTGGTTAATCATGCCAGATGACGAAGCGGGTCGTTCGTACCTCATTTACAACAACTACAATGTGTTAATGAAGTGGAACCGTTCTTACTACTTTGCTTTGGCAGTTAGCCATCTAGCTGACAGGATTAAGTTTGATTAATCGACCCATTTGATTAATAGACTGAATTTGGTTAAGAGCCTGAGGCCGCTTTGAATAGCATTTGGCCTACCATAGGCAGAACGAACTAAAGGACTCTTCGGAGTCCTTTTTGATTTTATATTTCAGAGATTTAATAAGGTGATCTTGTGCTAACAGATAGAGCTGCACAGATGGTGATATTCCATGCGCTGATCAAGCACGAAGGCTTTACCAGTGCTGCAAAAAGCTTGAACGTTTCGGTGTCTCATATCAGTAAGCAAGTCGCTTTGCTTGAAGACTCAATCGGCATCAAGTTGGTGCAAAGGACAACACGAAGCCTCACGCTGACTGAAGCGGGAGACGTGTTCTATCAACATTGTGAGCAGTTGTTTAACACGGTAAAAGCGGCTCAGATGGATATGGACAGCCAGCGCGATGATATCTCTGGAATCTTGCGCGTCGGGTTGTCGCAGTCATTTGGTACACTGCATATCATTCCGGCGATTGATCAACTCAGACAGCTTTATCCTCAGTTGAGAATCGAGGTCCACTTGTTCGACTATAAGGTGGACATGATTGAAGAGCGCTTGGATCTCTGGATCACCAATAATGAAGACCTGCCTGAAGGTTACATTGCGCAGCGTTTAGCCGACAGCCAGTTTGTGGTGGCTGCGTCACCGGATTATCTGATTAAGGCCGGGACGCCACATGTACCTTCCGATTTGATTGACCATAACTGTCTTATTTATCGCAGCCGTGAAAGAGATTACACATCGTGGGCTTTTGATAACGGGCAAGAAAACCTCAGCGTCAAAGTTGCGGGCGATTACTCAGTCGATTTGGCTGAGGCAGTACGAGACGCGGCAGTATCAGGGTGGGGCGTTGCTTATTTGGCGACTTACTTAGTGAAAGAAGAGTTTAGAACGGGTAAGTTGATTCAAGTATTACCAGAGTGGAGAGCCAGTCAGCTGATGCCATTTTATGCCGTTTACCCGAGTCGAAAGAACATGCCAAAGAAGCTTTCAGCTGTGATTGAGTTCATCAAAGATCATATTGGGTCGCCGACGTATTGGGACAAAAACCTCAAAACGTGCGTTGAACTGCATCGCTAACTGTTTCCTAATCTATAAATATAATTTCCATATGGAAAAAGTACGCTTTTTAATCAAAGTTAATTATTAAAATTCAATAACTTAATTATACTCATAGTTAAATCGTGATTACCCCAACATCACGTTAACAACCTCAGCTTGCCGCAAACGATTTCCTCTATAGAATGCGTCGCCTTTCCTATCTACAACTTTTAGGTTGACGCACATGGCTTCCCTACTTGGAATTATCACTATTTTAGTTGCCGCTTGGTTACTATCTACGGACAGAAAAAATATTCCACTAAGAACAGTCTCTTTGGCTTTCTTATTACAAATCTCATTCGCGCTATTGGTTCTTTATGTACCAATGGGTAAAGAAGCGTTGAATGCAGCCACGGGTGCGGTATCTAGCTTGATCAACTACGGTCAAGAGGGGATTAACTTTCTATTTGGTGGCCTAACGAATAACGGATTTGTTTTCGCGATTAATGTTCTTGGCATCATTATCTTTTTCTCTGCATTGATTTCAGGTTTGTACCACATTGGCTTTATGCCAAAGGTGATCAACCTTATTGGTGGTGCGCTACAGAAGTTCTTGGGTACAGGTCGTGCAGAATCACTGTCTGCGACTGCCAACATCTTTGTCGGCATGATTGAAGCGCCATTGGTGGTTAAACCTTACCTAAAGCACATGACGGATTCACAACTGTTTGCTGTGATGGTGTGTGGTTTGGCTTCTGTTGCTGGTGGTACGTTAGTGGGTTATGCATCGCTTGGCGTTGACTTAAACTTCCTGATCGCTGCGGCATTCATGTCTGCACCAGCCGGTCTATTGATGGCTAAAATCTTAGTACCTGGCAGCCCAGATGACGCTCAAGAAAATATTGAGTCTGATGTAGAAATTCCACGAGCAACAAACGTAGTTGAGGCAATGGCAGATGGGGCTATGTCTGGACTTCGTATTGCCGTTGCAGTGGGTGCAACACTTCTTGCCTTTATCAGTGTGATTGCAATGCTGAATGGCTTGCTAGGTATTGTTGGTGGCTGGTTTGGCGTAAACCTAAGCTTCGAACTTATCCTAGGTTATGTGTTTGCACCCGTTGCATGGCTAATCGGTGTACCGTGGTCTGAGGCTGTGGTTGCAGGTTCATTGATCGGTAACAAGATTGTCGTGAACGAGTTCGTGGCTTTCATCCAGCTAATGGATTCTAAAGAGGCACTGAGTGAGCACTCACAAGCGATCGTAACTTTTGCTCTATGTGGCTTTGCTAACATCTCTACTATGGCAATTCTGATTGGTGGTTTGGGTAGCTTAGTTCCAGAGCGTCGCTCTTTCATCTCACAATATGGCTTCAAAGCAATTTGTGCGGGTGTGTTTGCTAACCTAATGAGTGCAGCGATTGCTGGTGTTGTACTTTCTCTGTAGCTAACTGATCATGACTTTACTCTCCCTATAGTAAAGTGACTGATTAATCACAATAATATTCGGTTAGCGTGAAAAAGAGAGCCTATAGTGTAAGAACGTAGGCTTTCTTATTTCATTGAATAGTTTGTACCACAGGGTGTGGTGCAAACCTTTTAGGGGCACAAATGGATTTGTCGATTACTTCTTCTTTGGCGTTAATTGGACTCTTGTCTTTAGCTTGTCAGCTGCTCGGTTGGCGTTTACGTCTTCCCGCTATTCTTCCTCTCCTCATCGTCGGTCTATTGTTAGGCCCCGGCCTGAATATCCTAAATCCCGATGCCATTTTCGGTGATGTGTTGTTTCCTATGATTTCCTTAGGGGTTGCCATCATCCTGTTTGAAGGTGCATTGACCCTAAATTTCAAAGAAATCAGGGGCCATGGTCGGATGGTGACTCATCTCGTGAGTTTCGGCATGTTGATTACATGGGCGTGTATCGTTGTGGGTGCTTACTACTTTGTTAACTTTAGTTGGCCATTAGCGGCGCTATTCGGAGCCTTGGTA
This sequence comes from Vibrio sp. 1CM23M, assembly GCF_023161755.1. Lineage (NCBI taxonomy): Bacteria > Pseudomonadati > Pseudomonadota > Gammaproteobacteria > Vibrionales > Vibrionaceae > Vibrio > Vibrio sp. 1CM23M. Next base: position 222,643 of record NZ_JALNTR010000006.1, on the reverse strand, counting down.
GTGGTGACGGGCCCGACAGTGATTGTGCCTATGCTGCGCAGTATTCAGCCTAAATCCTCCTTAGGCAGTATCTTGCGATGGGAAGGGATAGTGATTGATCCCATTGGCGCTCTGTTTGCTGTTCTGGTTTATGAATACATCGTCTCTTCGGCCGATCCTACCGGACACGTTCTGTCAGCTCTGGGCCTGACGTTAGTCATAGGTTTAGGCTTAGGGATCATCGGTGGCCATTTGATTGCCAAGATGCTGCAAGGGCATTGGGTACCGCACTATTTACGTAATGTGGCTGTGCTGACGCTAATGTTGGCGGCGTTCTCGTTTTCCAATGATCTGAGTGAAGAGTCTGGTTTATTAACCGTGACCATCATGGGGATCTGGCTTGCTAACGTGAAGGGCTTGGATATCGAAGACATCATCGAATTCAAAGAAACCTTAACCGTGTTGCTTATTTCTGCGTTGTTTATTCTGTTAGCGAGCAGGCTCGATTCAGGAACCTTCCTCTCGATAGGTTGGGGTGGGGTTGGCCTGTTAGCGATAGTGATGCTGGTGGCGCGTCCTTTGAGCGTGTGGTTCAGCGGGATCGGTACGGATCTTACTTCTGCGGAAAAATGGTTTTTGAGCTGGATGGCGCCGCGCGGGATCGTGGCTGCCGCGGTTTCTTCTCTGTTTGCGATCAAACTTCAAGAGAAGCAATTGATTGACGGGGCAGATTTACTGGTGCCAATGGTGTTTTTGGTCATCATTGGTACGGTAGTGATTCAGAGCCTTACCGCGAGTTGGTGGGCGAGAAGGCTAGGTGTGACTCAAGAGAAGGCGCAAGGCGTTATCTTTTTTGGTGCGACTCAGTTTTCACGCCAGTTTGCCAAAGTGCTAGCCACACACAACATCAACAGTGTGCTTGCCGATACCAACTGGGAGAGCATTCGTTTAGCGCGTATGGAAAACTTGAATGTTTATTTTGGTAACCCAGCTTCGAGCCACGCTGAAAATAATCTGGAATTGGATGGAATAGGGCGTGCGATGATCGTGTCGCCTTATCGTCAAACCAACCCGTTAGTTAGCATGCACTATCAAGACGAGTTTGGTGGAAATAAGGTGTTTGAGCTTGAATCCTCAGAGAATAAACATGAAAGGCACCAGGTGAGCCGCGATGGCAATAGAAGTCTGTTTTCGGAAGGGGTTACCTATTCTAAGCTTAACTCACTGATGGCTCAGGGTAGCCAAATTAAAAGTACAGGTTTGACCGAGGCATTTGATTTAAAAGAGTTTAATGCTTTGTATCCTAAAGCCATTCCTCTTGGGGTGATCACTGGCGGTGATTTCCGTTTAATGACACAAGGATCTGAGTTGGAAAAACTCATATCAACGGAGTGTGAGCTTATTAGTTTATTACCGCCTTCTGAACAGACGGAAAAAGTTGAGAGTCCAGATAAGTAGCAACGAGCGCTTCATCAAAAGCGAGTCACCCCGTTTTAAAAACGAATAGCTAAGTACCAAAGCATCAAAAAAGCCGCAACGTTCATCACGTTGCGGCTTTCTAATTTATTTATATGCGCTGCGGACTATTTCGAGTGAAATTGCTCACAAGCGATCATGGTGTTCTCGATTAGGCTCGCCACCGTCATTGGGCCAACACCACCCGGCACAGGTGTGATGAAGCTTGCGCTTTCTTTCGCTACGTCGTATTCAACGTCACCCACTAGTTTGCCAGATTCCAAACGGTTGATACCCACATCGACCACAACAGCGCCTTTCTTAATCCAAGCGCCAGGAATGAAGTTAGGTTTACCAACGGCAACTACAACAACGTCTGCTTGACGCACGTGACCTTCAAGGTCTTTGGTGAAGCGGTGACATGTTGTCGTCGTACAACCTGCTAGAAGAAGCTCTAGCGTCATTGGGCGACCTACGATGTTTGATGCGCCAACCACAACCGCGTGCTTACCACGTAAGTCGATGTTGTAACGGTCAAGCAGCGTGATGATGCCTTTTGGCGTGCAAGAGCGAAGCTTAGGCATGCGCTGAGCCAAACGGCCGACATTGTAGGGGTGGAAGCCATCAACGTCTTTTTCTGGCGTGATACGCTCAAGAACGTGAGTGCTATCAATGCCTGCTGGTAGAGGCAGTTGAACAAGAATACCGTCGATTTCTGGATCGTCGTTCAGTTGGTCTACCAGTGTTAACAATTCGTCCTCTGTCGCAGTGGCTGGCAAGTCGTAAGATTTAGATACGAAGCCAACTTCTTCACACGCTTTACGCTTACTTCCAACGTAAACCTGAGAAGCAGGGTCTTCACCCACTAAAACAACCGCTAGGCCCGGAGCGCGTAATCCAGCTTCAGTACGAGCTTTTACACGTGCAGCAACTTCGGAGCGAACCGTTTGAGAAATTAGCTTTCCATCAATATTTTGAGCAGTCATGAATTTCCTTAGTATTGATATTCAAGTTAGTGGCTGGTGTTTTTGGCGCATTATTCCAGAAAATCTTTTTGATTACCATCAAGCAAACGTTTGCTTTGGTCTATTTTCCAACACTTATATGTTTGTTGGCCTTTTTTTACCCACTTAGATCAGAATGTTACATAAAGCCGTTGCTTTACTGATTCGAATTCGTATAATTCGTTCCTGTAGCGCGCCCTTAGCTCAGCTGGATAGAGCACCTCCCTTCTAAGGAGGTGGTCGAAGGTTCGAATCCTTCAGGGCGTGCCATTATTCCTGCGGGCACAGTCTTTCTTATTAATTCTGAGAGGACTGTGCCATGCACACTGCTACAAATATCACACTTTCTACACCAACCCTAGAAACCCCTATTCCTGTCTGTATAGAGTTTTATATCCATACTAAGGCACAATACCACAAGTCTTATCTAGGCTCCTTACAGTACCGCTTAGCTCGTATTTCATCTTGGTTCTCTGCGTATTCTATTCGTGAGCTAACACTAGCACCGTCATCTAGAAGTTTAATTACTCAGTTTATTGATTTTCGCCTTAAGAAGGTTAAGTCTGGCACTGTGAGAAAAGATGCATCCACGCTACAAGCAATGATTAACTGGTTGCGAAAGGATATAGGTTTACAGATTCCTGATATCTTCAAGCAGATTCGAATCCCAAGTGACTATGGAGTTCGGTCGTTTGTCCCGACTGAGCAAGAAGTCTATGACGTTATCAGTCACCTTCAAACTGAAGAACTCCGTGATGCTGCCTTGTTGCTTGCTGAAACGGCATGTAGACGGAATGAGATACTAAAACTTCAACAGTGCGATATATTTCTAAAAGAGAGATTTATTCACCTTCGTAATACGAAGAATGGAGAAGATAGAAAAGTTCCGTTGAGTTCAGTAGCTGTTTCGATTCTTCGTAAACGACTGATTATGATTGAAGGTAGGACAGAAACTTATCCGGTCTTTAGCATCATGCCAGAGTACTTGAGTAAACAGTTTCGTAAAGCTGCAGACGAAGCTGGGTTAGGTGATTTTGTTTTGCATACATTGAGACATTACCGCTTGAGTAGTTTAATAGCGGCTGGGCACGATGCTGTTTTAGTATCAAAGGTATCTGGTCACAAAGACCATCGTATGCTTAACCGCTATATTAAACTTGACGCCACAGCTTTGGCTGGCTTGCTATTCGATTGATAGCTAATGTTTTTTGGCTATGTGTAGTGGTACTGTGACGTCATTCGAGCTTTTTGTATATGGATACATATCTAATAGACTTAACCGTTTGACGTGTGACTACCACGGGCAGTCAGATAGACAGTGAAAGGGGGAAGTCATTTATTTGATTTCCTTTTTTTTCAGCGTCTCTTTTAATTGGTAGGATAAATAGTAGATTAAATAGTATGTTCCTTAGTATGTTTGTGTCTACTCAGTGAACATGGGATGACGCCTTACTGCACAAGGGGTGTAGCGTGAAGAGGTAGGGGGTATCGACTTGTACTTCATACCCTGTCGGATAGGATAAGAAAGCCCCCGAAGGGGCAACCTTAGAACGGTGATTCTTCTGCTAGCTCTGCTTCAAAATCACCCCACCAGCTTGAAGTAGGTACAGGCTCCAGACTTACTTCAGGTTGAGTAAGAGGGGAAGATTCAACATTTACCAGTACTTCTGGTTCACCATCCTCTGTTCTCATTTCCACAACTTCAGACTGGCTTGACTCGGTTGAATCTTCGCTTTCTTCCTGTTCTTCAGTTTGTGGTATCCCAAGCCATGTATAGAGTTTGGAGGTGTTTGCACCACTATCATTTACTTGATAGAGACTGCGAATAAAACCTAACTCTTCGAACTTTTGGAGAGCGCTGTTTACGGTTGAACGTACACAACCAGCTTCCCTTGAAAGGCGTCCTTGACTGGGAAAGCAACTATAGACACCATCTTTCTTTGGGCTACCTAAGTAGCTTGAGAGGCACACCAACACTAATTTTTCAGTGGGTGTAATGTTGTGGAGTTGCTTTAAGTTTGCTTCGATAATTTGTTTAGTTATCGTAAATTGATTAGACAAAACGTTGTCTCCTATTTAAAGGAAACTATGGATTGCTCTAAACCTTTTCAGCATGCATCTAATTTTACCTGTATTACCCACAGTATCCATCTGTTGATAAAAGCACCGGAGAATTGGTGCAGGAATTGGCAATTCTACCTGACTGGCTCTTCTCGTCTAATACTATCTCGCTATAAGTTGCTATTAACTAAATACTGCCTTGAATATGAAGCACAGTCCTGTGGAGGCAGTGCTCAAATCAATCGATAAATAGATGTAGCTCAAAGAATGGTTCAGATGTTATGGATTACGAGTGAAGTAGCATAGAGATACTATATAATCCCGTAAAAATAGAAGGGGTTAGATAATGATAACAAATGAGATTTATGAAGTACCTTCAAATCGACGTTACTGGATGATTAGGTCTAGTGGTGGTCACTATTACAACCACTTCACTTCTAATAATTGTATTGGTATTGGACATCTAAATGTATTGGATTTGGAGTCAAAGGCAGCAGGAGAGTTCAATAGCACTGAAGCTGAACTAAGACATGCACTAAGGCAGAAAGGCTTTGAGAAGAAGCGCTTTGATAAGTACAACAGGCAGCTAAAGCAAGCAGCTAAGTTTATTAATGAAATGGCTATTGGTGATTGGATTATCACTGTTGGTCAAGCTGGCTACAGGTACGGTGTAATCACCAGTAACGCATACATTGAGCGAGAGCCTGTAGTGCTAGAGGGTGAAGTTCGTGGCTACAGAGGTGACGCTGATATGCACCTACGTAGAAGAGTTAACTGGGGACCTGTAATCCGCAGAGAGCATGTACCTTATGGTCTGGCACAAGCATTACGAGCAAGACAGACAGTCACTTGTCTTGATGACCATTGGCAAGCGCTGTGTCATTCGCTGTATCCAGTGTTCACGAAGAAAAATGAACTGTACTTGTCAGTAAAGATTGGAACTGATAAACCAATTAATAGCTATTCAATAGGTACTTTGTTCACATTGTTTAGCGAAATTGAGGTGCTTGCTAAAGAGTTCGAAAACCATTTTATTGATAAGGACTTCAATCGTGACCAATTTGATGCTGTTTTCAAAGGTTATTTAAATGCCGGGTTGTTGACAGTATCTAATAAAGCGCAGTACCAGTCGCCTGGTGATGCTTGGTTTAAGTTCGTCGTTGATAAATACCCAATAGCGTTGGGTATATGGTTCGCTTCTGCTGTGCTACTTGGAAACGATGTAATCGGTATGCAAGGTATTATTACAGATGAAGCACATCAGAAGTTGTTAGATTCTGCATTTGAGTTGCTACTTGAAAGAGATGTGTCGGAAGAACTCAAGAGACTAGAACTTGATGTTCCAAAGTTCAGAACAGGTGAGCTTGAAGTTCCTGTAGAGCGAGAGTTACCAAAGCTTCCAAACATGAATCAAGAAGCCTAACTTGACATAATTTGGCTTGGAACATAGATTAATTGCCTAGCATAATACATTGCTAGTTTAGTCATTTGACTGTGCCGAGCTGTATAGCTCGCACTGGGGAGCGAAAGCGACCGTACCTCCCTTCTAAGGAGGTGGTCGAAGGTTCGAATCCTTCAGGGCGTGCCATTATTCTATAAGGCCTGATAACTTTTTAAGTTGTCAGGCCTTTGTCGTTTCTGGCATATGTAGTTAAGTATATGGTCAAGTAACGATGAATCTACAGGTATGGCAAAGTGAAAAAAAGCCCACGTTCAGAGGTCAATTAAGTGGGCGAATAAATCTTAACTTGTCGCTTCAAAGTTTGCGATAGCTCCTCTGGCGACTAAAACATAAGCTATTGCATGAGTGGGTTATTAATTGGCTTTCCAATATCGGGCAGTGGTCTTTCGTTCGTATCCCCATAACCAATCTTAAATCTGACTCGATTTATGCAAATTTTGTCGATTTGTGGAGTCATCAAATCAAATTGATTAAACCTCTCTTCAAGGTGTGAATGTTGTTCTTTATACGCCTGAATGACACGACGTAATAAGCGATAGAAGTCTACCTCTTCGAAGCCCAACGCCGCGATTCTCGGAGAAATAAACCTTAACACCGTAACAAAGTGACCGGTTAATAAGTCGTGGACCAAATAGTGTGGCGGTAATCGTGTGAGGGTTTCTTTGATAGATCCGTCAAGCGAGTTTAACTCGGGAAACTCTTGATTGACGATTCTTAAGTCGCCATGGAAGTCTTTGATAATACAACCACAAGGTATATTGTCTTCTAGAACTAGAGTGATGTTTTGTCCATGCGCAACAAGACCAACGCCATACTTACACATCAAATGGTAGAGTGGGACTACGACATGGCTAAACAGTTTTTCTAGCCACTGCTCAATAGTGATATCTGATGCATCGATTAGAGAACCAATTAAAGGCTTTCCGTTGAGGTCTCCTTGCATCAAAGCAGCCATAGTGATTGGACGTTTATGTTCTGCAATGATGTGCTCAGCACGCTCACGCCAAATGCACCCCAACATCTCTTGATATCGATAAGGCCCTTGCTCAAGTTGTGATTGAAATGGGTGGGGAGCATAAAAGCCTGCGACTTCTTGTTGAACATGTAAGCCAGCCGCTTTTAATGTTTCATCCGTTTTCGTGAGTTTATCTAGCCAAGAAGATAGCTCAGGTCCTTGAACAATAAATTTTCCTGGAATGCCACGATAACAAGAAGTATTGAGAATACTCAAAGCGGTTTTAGCGTCATAAGCAATATGTTTAGAAGGTGAGCTGAGTGTACGAATGGACTGTTGAGCTTTCCAATCTGCCCCAGCTAGACCGAGATCGACGATATCACCGTTCATAAACAAGCAAGCATACTGACTGGTTAGAAATCGTTGGAACTGCCAAGGGTGAATGGCAACTAGCCAAAAATCTTGATATTGAGCCCCTAACTTTGCGTTTAATTGATCGAATTCCGCCTCACCAAGAACGTTTTTTAGAATGCTATCGTAGCTTGTCGACTGGGCAATTCCAGCTTCGCATTGAGATTTACGAATGGCTAACCAACGCAATTGAAATGGATTACCAGACTCTGGTGAGTATTGTTCTAAATTATCGACACCCCAGCCAAGACGACCCTTGTTAGCAATTGCTTTTGGATGTGCATCGATATATTGCTGACGGTCGATTTCACTCATGGAAGTTAAATCGTCAGCTGTCATTCCTTCTAGCTTTTTCATTCTGACCATATCGCTATAAAGGGTTTGCTGGACCTCTTCAAGCAGGTTAGCCAAGTTGATGTCAGATATTGTTAAATATTCATTTAAATCAATAAGTAATTGAGGTGCTAAAGGTGCTTTACCACTTTCGCATTCTATACTGTCTTTGGCGATTTCAAGCATCCCCCAAATTGTGATACTGGCTTCAAAGTACCATTTGTCATTTTTGGTTTCTAAAAACCAAACCCTGTCCTGTTTCGTTGGTTCTAGAAGTTCTTCATAGTGAAGTTCAGAGATGATTTTCGCGCACAGAGAGCGATTAACACTTAGCCAAGAGTTCGGTGTCATTGTGTCCAATCCGTTAGTAAGTTGATTTATTTAATAAACCAAATGGTGATCATTATTTATAAAATGAATTTAAGTTCATAATATTATTGACACACTGTAACATAAATGGCAATTATATTAACAATCATTCTCATTTGCATTGTTGATCATTATGAAGTCGGCTTTTTATCTGGTATTGATATCGCTTGGTATCAACCAGACTCTGGTTGTTGCTGCTATTCCATCTTTGTCAGGTTGGCTTGAAGCATCTGATATTAACGCCTCTATGGGGGGGCTGGTGCTTGCCGTAAACATGAACCTTGTCAGTTACTGGCTTGGTGCCAGCCGTTGGGGAGCTGTTGTCAGTAAGTTTGGCTTTACAAAATCATTTCAACTAGCTGCATCTGGCTATGCTTTCTCTTGCTTGACGTTTGTTGCCCTGATCTTAGGGGACGTACCGAATTTGTTGCTTTTAGGCGGAAGTCGATTTTTGATTGGCGCCTTTAGCTGCGCGTTTCTTCCTCTATCTCAAACTTTGTTAGCAACTAAAAACGACGCGACACCTGCGGCACTTTCTCGCTTAAGTAGTGCTCTCACGCTCGGAAGACTCGTTGGTCCAAGTTTGGTCTTTCTTCCTATGGAGTTTGGCTACTTACTTCTGCTTCCTATCGTCATGGTCTTGCCGTTATTTTTCACTCGCTGTGATGCAGGGCAGTGGAAAAAAAATGTCAATTCGACGTCTAAGAAATATTCGATAAAACCAATGCATTATTTTGCATTTACTGCCGCGCTGCTTACCACAGCCTTGGTCGCGGTATTCCAATTCTTTGTTTTACAGTTCTTATCTCTACATGGATATCAAGGGGAGAAAGGGACCGACATTTATGCGTCGTTGATGCTTGCAACGAGCATTTTGCTCGTGGTGTATCAACTTCGTTTTATACCATCTCTCAGTCAACGCCAATCCAATCACTTTATGGGTATCTTGTTATCTAGCCTAATTATTGGCAGTGCTACCTTAGTCATGTTTGGGATGAATTGGTGGGGGCTCGGGGGCTCACTTGTGTGGCTACTCTTAGCCGTCGCAGGTTTACCGGCTTGGTATACCGCGAGATTACTTCAAAGTGAAAACGATACTTTAATGCAATCAAAGCTTAGCGGGTATTTAACTCGAGCTTATACAAGTGGACACATCCTAGGGACAGGATTTGCGGCATTGTTTCTTAATCAACAGTGGCTGCTCTCTATTTTGATCGGGCTTATCTCTGTCTCTCTAATCTATTGTGTGTTGCGGCTTAATTCATCGTCGGAATTGGAACAAGCACGCACCTACTAATAATCTAATTAATAAGAATGGACACTAACGATATGAACACCACCACTCGATGCATGGCTAAGCTTAGCCCAATTGCGTTATTGGTTTTTGCTAACCTTGCTCACGCTTCTGATACAGAGACCATTGTTGTAACCGCTAATCGAGCTGAAACGGCTATTTCGGATGTTGCTGCAACCATGTGGGTTGTTGACCAGCAAGAGCTAGAAAAAGTCATAAATACTGGTGCAGATCTCAAGAATGCTCTTGGTCAACTTATCCCTGGCTTTGATTTTGGTAGTGACGCACGTACTAACTTCTCTCAGAATTTACGTGGTCGTACGGCTCTATTTATGATCGATGGTGTATCGCTGAACTCAACACGAAACATTAGCCGCCAATTGGATAGTATTGATCCTTTCAATATTGCTCGAATTGAGGTGCTTTCAGGAGCCACTTCAGTATACGGTGCCGGTGCTGCTGGCGGTATCATCAACATCATCACGAAAAAAGCGGAGAGTGATGAGCTAACATTTGAAACGAGAGTTGGTGCATCTTCTGGCTTCAACAACAGTGACGATTTGGCAAAAGAAATTGCGGTTGCGGTTTCTGGTGGACATGGCGATCTGAAAGGCAGACTTTCAGTTGCGTATAGTGGAACTGGCGGTGTGTACGACGCAAATGGTGATATCGTTCGCCCTGATATTACTCAAACAGATTTGCAGTTCAATGACACAATAGATGTGATGGCAAACGCTGAATACTCGTTTGATGAGCAACAAACACTGTCTGTTAGCGCTCAATACTACAATAGCGAGCAAGACTCGGAGTATTCTACCTATCTTGGAGCAAACTTGGGCGGTCTTTTCAATGCTTCATTGATCGAGACGCGTAAAGGCTTGCAACTGGATGAACAGCCAAACACTGAAAGATACATGGTTAATGCTCAATACAGTCATGCCGATGTGTTAGGTGGCCAATTGTTAGCTCAAGCTTACTACCGTGATGAGTCTATTCGTTTCTTCCCATTCCCAACGATAACACGAGTATCTCTATCGCCTTTGCCAGGTAACATATACCCGCTCTACGGTGCTTCTGAGCAGAACACATCTGTGTTTGGTGCGAAGTTAGCATTAATTAAACAGTTTGAGTCTGTCTCTGCAACATTTGGATTAGATGCTTCTCAAGAGTCGTTTGATGCTAGTCAGACTATCTATGATCAAGCAACGTCAGTAGGTTCGGGTGGCATGGTATTCGTACCTTCTCAAACCGCACAACGTTACCCAGATGTGGATAGCCGTTTCATTGCGTTATTTAACCAGTTAGAAATGGAAGTGACATCAGACCTTACCGTTAGTGGTGGATTCCGTTATGAGCGTATTGAGCACGAAATTGGTGACCATGTTGGGGTTCTACAACAACACCTAGCGCAGCTTGGGGTGTATTCAAACCCAGATTCAATTGCTGGTGGTAAGACCGATTATGACGAGTGGCTGTTTAACTTAGGCGCGGTTTACCATTTAAACAAGACATCACAAGTGTGGGCAAATGTATCTCAAGGTTTTGATGTGCCAGATCCAGCTCGCTTTTTTGGGCAAGGTCAATACGATGGGCCATATGGTGAAGGCTCGAATCTAGTCTCTTCGACATCAGTATCTAATACCGAACTTCAAGGTGTTAAAACAAATGCTCTAGAGCTTGGTTGGCGTATGTCCGAAGGTGACTTAGATGCTCAAGTTGCGTCATACATTTCACTTTCAGATAAAACAGTAGATTACGATCGCTCCACATTTGCGGTTGTTGTAGAAGACGATGACAAACGTATCTATGGTGTTGAAGGTCAAGCAGTATATAGCTTTACGGACAGTATCTACTCAGGTGTGAATGCTCACTATGTGAAGAGTGAAACTAAAGTTTCTGGTGACTGGAAAGATCTATCTGCTGCATCAGCGAGCCCTAGTTCCGGTAGTGTGTGGTTTGGTTACGATAACCTTGAATACGGCGCAGAGCTGAGAATCAATAGCTTCATAAGCTACGAAGATGATGATGGCGAAAAGCTGGAGAGTTACACTCTTGCTAACGTGTCATCTTACATGGCATTACCGGTTGGTCAGTTAAACCTAGGCATTTCAAACCTGTTCAACAGAGAGTACGAGACGCTTTGGAGCCAGCGTTCGCAAATGCTTTACGGTGCGAGTGTTCCTGAAGAAATTTTCACTCACAACGGTCAAGGTACTACCTTCTCTGTTGTTTACAGCGCGACATTCTAGGGTTTGAATGTGCTGAAATTTAACGATGTTTCCCTCCAGTTAGGAGGGAAATCTATTCTCAAACCAATGAGCGGTGGGTTCCCTCAAGGATCTATCACCGCCTTGATTGGTCCTAACGGCTCAGGGAAATCGACACTTTTGTCGGTGTTGAGTCAATTACGACAACCTGATAGTGGAGGAATTCTACTTCGCGGTGATCCAGTCTCTAACTTGTCTCGAGCAAAGATCGCTCGCGAAATCGCTCTTATGCCACAGCGTAACCCCGTCCCTTCAACTTTATCAGTGGCAGACTTAGTCGCGTTTGGTCGACATCCGCATCGCCCTTGGTATCGTCGCTTAGATGCGCAAGACAAAGAAGCCATTGATTGGGCAATTTCTGTGTCTGGCATTGAACATTATCGAGACCGATTATTGAGCGGCCTTTCTGGTGGTGAATTGCAGCGTTGCTGGCTAGCCATGGTACTTGCTCAAGATACTCCACTTTTGATGCTGGATGAGCCAACGTCTTGGTTGGATATCCATCATCAACAAGGGTTATTGGAGATTGTTAAACGACTCAATGAAGAGTTTGGTAAAACCATTATTTGGGTACTCCATGATTTGAACCAAGCCCTTCAATACAGTGATAGAGCCATGATGCTGCAAAATGGAGATTTAGTTGCTTCTGGTCTGGTCGATGATGTGATCACCGCAGAAAGAGTGAGTCATATCTATCAAACTCCAGTTCGTGATCACGATATCGATGGGCAGCGAATTTTGTGGACGGAGGTTCGTGCATGAGGCGTTTATCTTGCATCCTCATTTCAATCTTAACGGTCTTAATACCATCTATTGTTTATGCAAATCAGCCTTTCATCGATAAAGAGGCGGCTTGCCTATCAACCTGTGTGAGTCTTAATCAGCCTGCTAAAAGGGTGGTGGCGTTAAACTGGTCTGCAGCAGAGATGCTTTTATCTCTTGGTATAAAACCCGTTGGTATTACTGAAGGAAGAGGTTATCGAAAATGGCAAACCAACAATCCACAATTGCCAGAAGATGTTGTAGAAGTAGGCCGCCGCCAAGAACCAAACTTAGCGGTTATCGCGAACCTAAAGCCTGATTTGATCGTTGGATATGACTTTCGACATCAGCGCTTGTACCCAGTACTGAACCAGATCGCACCCACTCTGCTTTATCAGCAATTCCCAAGGTTAGATCAGCCGGAGTTTCGGTATTTCGAACAGGCTCAACAAATATTTGCCACTCTAGCCGTTGTAACAGGGACCGAGAGACAAGCGGCTCTGATGTTGGACGATATGGATAAAACTCTCGTCAAATTGCGCAAAGCGATTAAAGAGTCTGGTCTTGCTGGGACTTCGGTAACCTACGGCAAATTTGTGGGCATGGGATATGGGCTACGAATTTTTTCTAACCACAGTTTGGCAGGCTCAGTTGCTGAACAGTTGGGTCTGAACTATCAGTGGCAGAGTTCGTTGCCTGGTAAGGATTTTGTTCATCTTCAATTGGAACAGCTTCCGGGTGTTATTAATACTCATCTTCTACTAGCAGGTAATCAAACCGATAGTGAACGGATGACTCGTTCTCCGGTTTGGCCATACTTGCCCTTCGTCAAACAAAACGCACTCTCTGAAGTAGAACCACTTTGGAGCTTTGGTGGGCCTAAGTCGATTGAGCGAATGGCTAGAGTATTTACAAAGTCACTGCTGGATTGGAAGGAGAAGAGCAATGGTTAGATTTTTCAGCTGTTCATTGTTGGCATTGTCTCTCGTTGTCGCAGGTTACTTATATACGATTTCTCCTATCTCAGATCTGCAATTGAGCCAAGTGATGTTTGACGTCATTTGGCTCCCGACGGTTGGAATGGCGATTGTAACAGGGGCATTGTTAGCCAGTTCTGGCGTATTAATTCAAGTATCGCTCGACAATGATTTTGCTTCTCCTTCGACGTTAGGTGTTGCCTCCGGCGCTCTACTTGGCGCTGTTCTAGCAAGAGTATTTTATCCTGAGGGCGGACTCATCTTTGTCTGGTGTAGCGCATTTCTAGGCAGTGTTGCGATTGCCTTTCTTGTCGTTATGGTGGGTCGACTTATTGGTGGGGGAAAACTGCCAATAGTGTTAGTTGGTATGGCTATTGGTCTTGGTGCCGGCGCGGTTGCTTCTGTATTTTTGCTTTACTTCGAACATGAAACGGATGGGCTGTTCCTATGGGGGAGTGGACAAGTTCTACAAAGCTCATCCGAAGCATTTAAACAGTTTTCTTTGCCAGCCTTTATTACGTTGGCGCTGAGTGTCCTCGTGCTGCCTAAGCTTTCACTGTTTCAGCTTGGTGAAACACATGCGCATGCATTGGGTTTATCAGTAAATCGTTGGCGTTGGGTGATTTTGCTCCTTGCTATTTCTCAAGCGGCTCTGGCAACTGCGATGGTCGGTATGATTGGTTTTATCGGGCTTATGGCTCCCCATTTGGCTCGTTATTTGACGGTGAACAAATACCAAGGTCGAAGTGTTACAAGCCTTTGGCTTCTATCCTTGGTGATTGGTGCGATGTTAGTGCTGCTGGCCGAATGGTGTTCAAGAAGTCTGCTGTTCTTAGGCTATCGATTACCAACTGGTGCTTTCGCGGCGCTTTTGGGCGCACCATTCTTCTTACTCCTTTTATTTGGAAAGAGTGGGCGAGCGCTTGCTGCTACAGAAGATCAAGTGATTGGTCTACGTCCATTGTTAAAGCTTTCACCAAGTCATGTGTTACTGGTTCTCGGTGTGATTCTTATCATGACAGTGGGTTATTGGTCTGAACCAAGTAATAATATTGGCTCTGATTGGGTAATGAGCAGGATTGTTTTAGCAGGACTTGCAGGCTTTGCATTGGCTTGCGGCGGGACTTTGCTACAAACACTATTCAGAAATCCGTTAGCAAGCCCTGATATTTCCGGGGTCAGTACCAGTTCAGTTTTAATGATTGCTTGTCTGTTGGTGGTTTTCCCGGGAGCCAGTCACAACATGATCGTATTAGCCGGTCTAACCGGTGCTCTCACCGTTATAGCGCTCCTTTTTTGGGGGCTCAAATCACAACTTAGCGTCTCTCAACTCGCGCTGTTTGGGATTGTTATTTCTGCATTTACTGGCACTGCCACTCACATCTTGTTGACTTTCGGTAGCACAACATCAACGGTCACTCTCATGTGGCTGTCTGGTACAACTTATGGCGCGTCTGCTGAAAGCATTATGCCTTTGGCTGTTACGCTCGCTTTGTCACTCATTGTTATGGTTCCTATTCTACGAAGCCTAGACATCATGCCTTTGGGAGAAGTGATTCCTCAAGTCGTGGGGATTGCTCTTACCCCTTACCGTCTAGTGCTGCTCGGGGTTGCTGCTCTATTAACGGCGGTTGCAATATCAACTGTTGGTGCAATTAGCTTCGTTGGCTTGTTAGCGCCACATTGCGCGCGTCTATTGGGTTTATATCGTCATGTTCATCTGATTCCCGCCGCGGGTCTTACTGGTGCGTCTCTTTTAATTTGGGCTGATGGAATAGGACGCAGTCTTATGCCCCCTTCTGAAATAGCAGCTGGCTTGGTCGTGTCTATTTTAGGAAGCCTTTACTTCTTACTTTTACTACTAATCGGATATCGAAAACAACGTCATGGAATTGATTAAATTTCTTCAACAACGTGTCTCTTATCATGTTCATGAGTTATCTCTACCAGCTCCGGCTGGGTGTGATTTAGAGACCATACTGCAAACCGCAATGAGTACTCCAGATCATGGGAATCTTAACCCTTGGCATTTTCTAGTGATAGAGCATGAACAAGTTGAAGCACTGGTCGAACTATTGAGTGCCGCATGGGTTGCGTCTGATGTGAATGTAGATAAAGGGCAAGTCAAACGACTATCAAGTTATTTACGCCAAGCTCCGATGCTGGTGCTGGTCTCTGCAGAGATCAAACCACACAAGGAGATCTCACAACAAGATCAGATCCTTTCGGCGGCTGCAGCATGCCAAATGATACTCCTAGCAGCGGATGCGAGTGGTTACGGTGGCGTTTGGTATTCGACGGAAGCTGTGGACCTGCCAAATGTGAAAGAACATCTGCACCTTAATGAGAGTCATGTTCCTGTGGGTTTCTTGGTACTAGGTACACCTGCGGAAACACGTAAAAAGCGTAGACGGTGTGCAAAACCGCTGACATCAAAATGGTCGCCACAGACGACCTATTAAATAATGAAATGAATCCTAAGAGATAGAGTTAAATGACGCATTTACTTACGATGCAGCACTTCTTAAACAGCTTGCTGCTTGAAACATCTGAATATCAAATTAAGGGCAACAGTATTTATGTTGATTTGAACAGTCATGGGCAATTAGAGATTCCTCTTACCTATGTATCTGCCTCAGGTCGTCATCGATATAGTGGAAAAGTACTGCTTCGAGAGCTAGATAAATTATCACAAATACCGTTTTCTCAGGCTGCTTCTTTGTTAGTTGAACGTTACTTCCCTGAAGTTGATCAAGATAAAAAAACGCTGTTTTTACAACGTGTTGAAAATTCAAATGATTATGTAACGCGGGCATCTTCCGCATTGGCTTTGCGTCAATACCAACATGATTTGAAAGGTTTTATCACATCAGAACAGGCACTTAGTGGTGGACACAGTATGCATCCAGCCCCTAAGTGTAATGAACCTCTGACCCAACAAGAGCAAGAAGCGTACTTACCTGAATTCGCTGGTGAATTCGCATTGGAATGGTTTGCCGTAAAAGAAGATAAGCTCGCTGGCGAATACGTTTCGGGGAGTATGAAATATGAACTAAAAGAAATGTTTCTGAGCTGTCACACTCAAGGTGCTTCTTCATTACCAGATGCAGACTGGGTGCCAATTCCCATGCATCCGCTGCAAGCAAGAGAGTGGCGAAAAGCACAAGCGAATTGTCAGGCTCTGCAGGCTTATACCCTTGATTTAGCTCTAAAGAGCGATGGGTGGACAGCAACATCTTCCTCACGTGCTATTTATCATCCGAATTGTAAATGGATGCTAAAGGTATCCTTACCGGTTCGTTTGACTAATTCTCTGCGCCTTATGACCGAGCCTGAAGCGAGGCGCGGCACTCAATTTAGTAAGTTGATGAAGACTGCAGCAGGGGAGGAATTAAAACAACGTTTGGACTTCGCCAATTTTATTGAAGAGCCTATGTGGTGTTCTATTGTCGGGCAGGATCAAGCGGTCCTAGATCTACCGCTGGTATGTTTTAGAGTGAACCCTTTCTTTGTTGAAGCTGAACAAGTATCTGATTCTACCGCGAGTCGCTTCCACATGTTGGCAACACTAAACCAAGACGCAGTCGGTGATAAGACTAGTGAGCTTGAACAGTGGATTCGACAGTGTGCCCAAATCCAAGGACACAGCCTTGAACTCGCAGCGAGGCACTGGATGAGCGCATTTATGGAAAAGGTCATTGCGCCAATCTGTGTCGCGCGTGCTGACTATGGCATTGTGATGCTTGCTCATCAGCAAAACTTAATGGTTGAAGTAGAGCAAGGTTTGCCTGTTGGCGTTGCGGTTCGAGACTGCCAAGGTTTTGGTTTAACGTCACTAGCAATGGATGTGTTCTCTGATGTTTTGGAACGTGAGCAACCGGAATACTTTATGGAAGCTGGAGAGCTCAACCCTTATCACGCTTACTATGTTATTGGGAACTCTCTACTAAATACGATTGCGGCCATTGGAGCGCTAGGATTTATTGATGAAACCGATTTATGGACATTATGCCGCAATCAGTTTGACGCCTTATCCAAGCTAAATCCTAAAGATGACTCTTTTTATCACTATATTCTTCACTCGCCAACCTTACGGTGGAAGCGCAATTTTATGTGCTTTTTATCGGCGTTTAATGAAGCGACGATGAAAGATCCATCAATCATTTACTGCGATGTCGCTAATCCACTTGCTTGGAAAGATTCAGAAAATGAAGGCGTACGTATCCACAAACCACTTCCTTCAGGTCGAACTGTCACAATACTTGAGCGAGAGAGTTCGGATGGGACTTTGACTTTCAGTCTCATTGAATATGGCGAAGTAGTTGCTCAATTTAATGCGGAAGTCGAAGGAGGGAAGACTGGCGCTTTAACGTGCAACACAACTGACGTCAATGATTCCATGCTTTGGTGGAGTGCTGTTGAACACACACTTTTTTCTATGGATCTAAATCGTATTAACGCGACTAATTGGCTAGGTGGAGAAAAGACGATTGAGTTCAGCGAGTTTTTAGAGTCAGCACCCATTTGGTTGCATACAGCTCAGGATTCAAAGACTCAAGTATTCACGACAGCAGAGAATGGTTCGACACATCCTATTCGACCAACTCATCCTGAAGGTATCGTTTTTCAGCGATATTACTACCACTTGAAACGTACTGTTACCTTGAGAGTAGTTGATATCGCTAGGGACTTAAACACATTCCACCGTTGGCACAATGAGCCTTCTGTTGCCCAAATGTGGGAGCTAGAGGGAGAGTTGTCGACACATCGAAACTATCTTGAGCAGCAAAAACAGGACAAACATGCCTACGGCGTGATCGGGGAGTTTGATGGTGTGCCTTTCGGTTATTTTGAAATCTACTGGGCAGCCGAAGACAGAATTGGTCCATTTTACGAATACGGATTGTTTGATAAAGGCGTACATATGCTGGTAGGCAACTTAGCGTATAGAGGGCTTCCTTACTTTGATACTTGGGGAAGGGCAGTTGTTCAATACTGTTTCATGCAGGAACCAAGAATGGAGTCTGTGGTCGGTGAACCAAGAGCCGATAACCATCGAGTGCTCAAGTTGAACTCGCGAGTAGGGATGCAAAAGTTGTTTGAATTTGATTTTCCGCATAAACGTTCAGCGTTCATTTTGTGCGGTAGAAAACGCTTCTTTGAACAGTTTGCATTTTAGATATTTGGCATTGAAAAGGGAAAATAATGAATAACGATAACAAACGTTTCGATATGGACACTATTTATGATGTGATTGGTGTCGGCTTAGGTCCATTTAACTTAAGTATTGCCGCTTTAGCTGCCCAAAAACCTGAACTAAACACGCTATTTCTAGATAAGCGTTCTCACTTTGCATGGCATCCAGGGTTGCTACTAGACGATGCAAAAATGCAAACATCATTCTTAAAAGATTTAGTGACTGCGGTAGACCCAACTAGCCCTTACAGTTTTCTCAACTATTTAGTCTTGAACAGAAAGTTCTACCCGTTTATGGCTTCGGGACAGAACACGATAGGACGTTTAGAGTTTTCAGATTATATGGGGTGGGTGGCGAATCAACTACCCAATGTAAAATTTAGCCAAGAAGTCATTCATATTGAAAACAACGATGGTTTATTCAAGGTAGTAACGGAAAACCACATCTTTTATGCAAAAAACCTTGTTATGGGAACCGGTGTTGTACCAACCGTTCCTGAATGTGCAATGCTACACATGGGCGATGAGTGCTTCCATGCCAGTGAGCTAGCTTTGCGTGCTCCTCAATTTGAAAGTAAACGAGTTGCCGTGATCGGCGGAGGGCAAACGGGAGCAGATGTTTTCCAACATAGTTTTGATCAACAGTTCGGTGCGTCATCTGAGCTTCATTGGGTGTCGAGAAGAGCGAATATCGAGGTACTTGATGAAGGTTGCTTTACTGACCAGTATTTCATGCCAGATTATGTGAATGGATTCTATCAACTTGATCAAAAAGTGAAAGATAGCGAAGTAGGGCGACAAAAGCTAACCAGTGATGGAATCACAAGCGAGTGCCTTCAGGGGATCTATCAGCGTTTGTACCATGATAAGTTTGTGTTGAGAAATAGACCATGGTGGAGCATTCAACCAAGCCGCTCCTTAATCGAGATGCAACGTGATAGCACAGGTTACCAATTGAAACTTGAACATAGCTTAACAGGCGAACTATCACAGATTACAGCGGATGTTGTTGTGATGTGCACTGGTTTTAAGCGCGTAACACCAAGCTGTTTAAACGCGTTACATGAACAAATCAAATGGGATGATGATGGGCGTCCTAAATTGGCAGAAGACTTCTCTGTAGAATGGGGCGGTGGGGAGCATAATCGTATCTATATGGTTAATACTGGTATGGGAAGTCATGGTATCGCAGAACCACAATTAAGCTTAGCGGCGTGGCGAGGTGCCAAAATACTCAACAGCGTCGCACAGAAAAATCTCTACGACCCGGTCGAGCACAGCTGTGTCGTTGATTGGGGGTTAGAGCCTAGCAAACCACAGAAAGAGCTCTGCTGATTTCGAGAAGGCCCTAAATTCTGCGTAACTCTCTAAATTCAAGTCTTTCATGCGAATGAGAGGCTTGATTGGTATGTTAACTGGGGAGGTAAATACCACTAAACTAGAGTAAGCTTCTCAATCTATAAAAGCGAGTACTTATACTGCGTCTGCCGCTTTCAGCTAAACCATCACAACCTCGGGAGTGTATCGAAGGCCTAACATCGTACACCCATCTTCTAAGTAACTGTCCGTAACCACGTCGAAACCGAATTTACCATAGTAGTCTTTAAGATGAGCTTGTGCCGAAATAAAAATTGAGCAATCAGGGTAAATCTTCCGAGTGGTATCAAAACTCACTTGCATGAGCTGGTTACCTATCTGTTTACCTCGGTATTCTTTCGCTACGATCACTCGCCCGATACATACATCATCTGCATCAGAATCGAGCAAAGGGAGAACATCTACGGGGTATCCAAGCTTCTGAGCCATAATTCGGCTGTAAGCCACTAGGTGTCCGTTCTCATAACCCATGATGTGATAGGTCTCTGGATGGTTATCTTTGCCGTCTAGGTCACTATAGGGTGTGTTCATATCCACGATAAAAATATCGACTCTTTGCTGTAAGAAATCATAGAGCTCTTGAACAGACAGATCCGCAAACTTTTTAACTCTCCACTCGATCATCACTTTTCTCCTTATTATTTTGGGCTACAACATAGAGAGTATTCAAACCGAGTTCATTAACCTTTGTTAACTGGCCATGAAACTATTCAAAATCACCACTTTAAAGCGCCACTCATTTCCCCTCGTTATTCATTTCATTCGGCTTATGTAATAGAAAGTTAAAATTGTTCGTTTTTTGGGGTTTACATCATTTAGTAATAAAGCCACTATGAATTCACGAAGAATAGACAAGTAAAGCTATTAGCTGGTTGGTTTAGGAATCAAACCTTCTGAGTGATGGCTGATTTAGAGGAAGTAATGGCAGGAAACAGTATCGGACAACATTTCCGCGTGACCACGTTCGGAGAAAGTCACGGTATCGCACTAGGATGTATCGTAGATGGGTGCCCACCAGGATTAGAAATTACCGAAGCAGACCTTCAAAGAGATTTGGATCGTCGTCGCCCTGGTACTTCTCGCTATACAACGGCTCGCCGTGAAGCGGATGAAGTGAAAATCTTATCAGGTGTATTTGAAGGCCAAACTACGGGCACTTCTATTGGTCTATTGATTGAAAATACAGACCAACGCTCTAAAGACTATTCCGAAATTAAAGACAAATTCCGTCCTGGTCATGCTGACTATACCTACCATCAAAAGTACGGTGTACGTGATTACCGTGGCGGCGGTCGCTCTTCGGCTCGTGAAACTGCAATGCGTGTTGCGGCAGGTGCAATTGCGAAGAAATACCTGAAACAAGAATTTGGTGTTGAAATCCAAGCGTACCTTTCTCAAATGGGTGATATCTCAATTGATAAAGTGGATTGGAATGAGATCGAAAACAACGCGTTTTTCTGCCCAGATGCCGACAAAGTGCCTGAGTTTGACCAACTGATTCGTGATTTGCTAAAAGAGGGCAACTCGATCGGTGCGAAGATTCAAGTGGTTGCGACTAAAGTGCCTGTAGGCCTTGGTGAGCCAATCTTTGATCGTCTAGATGCAGACATCGCGCACGCTCTAATGAGCATCAATGCGGTGAAAGGTGTTGAGATTGGTGATGGCTTTGATGTCGTTAATCAACGCGGTAGTGAACATCGTGATCCATTAACTCCAGAAGGCTTCAGCAGCAACCATGCTGGCGGTATCTTAGGCGGTATTTCTACTGGCCAAGATATTGTGGCAAGCATTGCGCTTAAACCAACATCAAGCATTACTGTTCCTGGTGACACCATCACTAAAGACGGTGAAGCAACGCAGTTAATCACGAAAGGTCGTCACGATCCGTGCGTGGGTATCCGTGCAGTGCCTATTGCTGAAGCGATGCTGGCTATCGTGCTGCTTGATCACTTGCTACGTCACCGTGGTCAAAACTTTGGTGTGACAACAGAAACGCCAAAAATCTAGTTCTGCTTCGTTTTATTCAGAACAGATTTGAAACTGATTTGATAGAAATAAAAAAGGGTTGCTTCGTAATGAAGCAACCCTTTTTATATTGTGCGTCATTGAGAATATATTATCTAATGCACCGAGCTTTCCGGATCAAGCTGGAACGAAGGTAAACGCCATTTGAATCGTACGGCCGCCATACGCAGCAAGTAGCCAACCACAAGCGTAACAATCGTTGCGGTTACGTCGTTAATGCCAAGCTCGAGCAAACCTAGGTATAAACCTGAAGCGACAAGGGCGACAGATGCATACAGCTCTTCATGCAGAACCAATGGTGTTTGACGACATATAAGGTCGCGAAGCAAACCACCAAAGACACCGGTGACGAGCGCAGACACCATGCAGATCATTGGGTGAAGACCCATGGTCATCGCTACCTTAGTACCAATGATACTGAACACGATAAGCCCTAGTGCATCCAAACGAATGAATAGCCCTTTGAGCTTGATAACCCATTTAGCCAGTCCGGTTGTAATAACACCTGCGATACAGGTGATTGCCAGATACTGCGGGTTCTCAACCCAACCTAAAGGGTAATGGCCAAGTAAGATATCTCGTACTGTACCGCCGCCAATTGCCGTTGCACTCGCAACCAACATTACACCAAACCAATCCATTTTTTGTTTGCCAGCACTGAGAGCGCCGGTCATGGCTTCTGCCGTGATGCCAATGATATACAAAACACTTAGTAGCATTGCTGTAGCTCTATAATATAGGTCTATAAATTGGAGTTTTATAGGCCATAGGGATATAAAAATGAAGCGCGAGTGTAGTAGTAAAAACGCTGATTGACGAATGAATATTTGTACCGTGAATAGGCATTTCAGATTAGCTAAACTAATCATTCACCTCAAAGTAGTGTAATCTGGGATCTGCAATCGATTGTCACAGTAAAGTATTGGGGTTAACCCAATGCCATTGCTTGTGATAGGGCTTTACCGAGCGCTTAAAAAAACGCAAAATGCCCCAGTTCTTTTACTTAAATTTAATCTTATGACGCACCAATACCCAGACATCATCGATATTTTCAATCAAACCTTTTTCGATAGCTACAATACCAAGCTCGAACTGGGTGCAGACGAGCCTATTTACCTGCCAGCCGATGAACAGATTTCTCACCACCGTATCGTATTTGCTCGCGGATTTTATGCCTCTGCCCTTCACGAAATAGCACACTGGTGTGTCGCTGGACCTGAACGTCGTTTGTTGGAAGATTTTGGCTATTGGTATGAACCTGATGGTCGAACTGAGGAGGTTCAAGCTGAGTTTGAAAAAGTAGAAATTCGCCCACAAGCGTATGAATGGATCATTGCGATGAGTGCGGGCTTTCCTTTTAATGTCAGCTGTGACAATCTACACGGCGATTTTGAGCCAGATCGTTTGGCCTTTATGAATAAAGTACACAGTGAAGTCATGGGTATCTTTGAAGCTGGTCTTCCGCCTCGCGTGAAAATGCTCTCTGAAGCATTACGCAGCTTTTACGATGTAGAACCTTTATGTACTAGCCAATTTATTGTGAAATAAGAGAATATTATGATTATCGAATTTGAAGAAAAACTACTTGAAGTAATTGATGCTCGCATTGAAAACGCATCAGACGATGAACTGTTTGCTGGTGGTTACTTACGTGGTCATATTTCTCTTTCTGTGGCTTCATGTGAAGAAGAAGGCATTGAAGATGTGGCAGAAGTAAAAGCTCGTATTGAACAGAGCCTAGACGACGCTCGCTCTGAACTAACGCCAGCAGACCGCACCATCGTTAATGACCTTTGGGTTGAGCTACAAAACCAAGCTTAATCTCGATATATTGACACTATCCGCTCAGTTCCTTCCTTTTCATTTTGCTGAGCGAACTGGTTTATTTGAGACTCGTTCGAAATTTTTGAATGAGTCCGTTCATTTCTTGTGATGGTTCCATTTTCTTACTACGTTATTCTAATCCCACTTAACGGAATTACAGAAAAGGTCACATCATGAAAGTTATCGCATTTGGCGCAAGCACAAGTTCTACTTCAATCAACAAAACACTAGCAACTTACGCAGCAAACTTGATTGAAGGTGCTGAAGTTAAAGTCCTAGACATCAACGATTACAATGTTCCTATGTTCAGTGAAGACACTGAAAAAGAGATTGGCCAAGCGGAAGGTGCTCAAGCATTCTTACGCGACCTAGCAGAAGCTGATGCGTTTGTTATCTCGTTCGCAGAACACAATGGTCACTACCCAGCAGCATATAAAAACCTATTTGATTGGGCGACACGCATTGAGCGTTCAGTATTTGGCGAGAAGCCGGCGGTTTACCTAGCGACTTCACCGGGCCCTGGCGGCGCACAAACGGTACTGGGCGCAGCGACAGGTTCTGCACCTTACTTTGGTGGTAACGTGCAAGCGTCAGTTTCAGTACCAAGCTTCTACGATAACTTTGATTTTGAATCTGGTTCTATCAGCAATGAAGAGATCGCTCTACAGATTAAAGACGCGGTTGCTAAGCTGTAAATACTGCTTCGTTTAGAACATCAGTTTAGAGCAACACGAACAACAAAAAGCCCGAGGGACATAATGTCGCTCGGGCTTTTTAGCTTTTAACTTATTAGTTTCAGATATTCAGAAATTTCAGATGTTCAGAATAGCTGAACTAGAAACTACGGGTTTGACTTAGAATGCTTGTCCGCAACCCATCCAGCCGTTAATGCCTTACCTTTACGCAGTCTGCGTACCCACATTCGACTTGGGTGAATCGCCTCAAGCACATCAACAGGCAAGGGCAGCGGATCGCCACAGATTTGTGATGCTAATACTTCAGCCAATAATGGTGCGGAGCTCAAGCCACGTGAACCTAGCCCGATAAAGCAATAAAGGTTAGGGAAGCTAGTGACCGTTTCAACATCTTCAACCGAGTCACGCTGTGGGTTGAAGTTGTGGAGATCTTGATACTGTTCCTTAATGGCTTCAAAGTCACCAACGTTTCCGACAAACGGAAGGTGGTCACGGCTTACGCTTCGGATACCTTGGCGCGCTAAGTTGTCACTGGTGTCGACATCTTTCGTCCATGCTTGGTCTGGTAGCGACCCATGTAAGCGCTCGCCATTGTGCTGCTGAACCTCAATATCAAACTCTTGGTCGATATTAGTTTTGTCGTAGTTCGCACCAATACAGTGGTGACCATTGTTTGGGTTCTGTGGCGTCAGGTAGCCATCAAAGCACAATACGGTTTTTAGTTTACTGAGATTTTCCGTGGTCGGAATATGGCTCACTTGGCCTTTAACCGGAGTCAGTGGTACTGGCTGAGTTTGTTCAAACTGAGTGAACTTGTGTCCATTCGCGACAACCACTTGGTCGTGCTTGGTTTGAACCTCACCTTGAGGTGTCTCAATTGTCAGTAACCATTGCTGCTCTGCTTCTAACCATTCAAGTTGCGTTACTTGATGTTGATAGTGTGCGCTCACTTGGTTGCTCTCTTCTAACTTGCCAATCAAGCCTTGAGTAAGCTGAAGAGGGCTTAGCCAGCCGCCCAACGGAAAGTAAACACTCTCTTTATCGACCGGTAAGCCAATTTTTTCGTTGGCTTGCTCTGGTGATAAACGTTGAATTAGGTCGGTGTGGAAGTTGCCTTCCAACATGCGGTTGAGCTTTTTAGTGGAGCCTTGATCCCACATCAAAATGTTCACGCCACACCAGCTGTGATCAAATTGGACAGACTGAGCCGCTTGATTAATAAATTGACGAGCAAACAGTAAACCTGGGCCAAACACGCGAGACACGTTCGAGGTCGCTTCACTCAACAACGGGTAAATCGCACCTTGGTTGTTACCTGAGGCATTGCCCGCAGCTTGTGGGTGTTCACAATAAAGGGTGATGTTTTTACCACGACGGCTTAGCGTTTTGGCTAATGCAGCACTGGCTACGCCACCACCAATGATCGCAATGTCTTGTGATTCACTGTGTTGAGAAAGGCCATACCAAGGTTTGATGTTGGTGTGAGCGTGCTTTTCGCCAAGTTGGCCGGCGATCATTTCTCGCTTAGTACCAAAGCCTTTGACCTTTTTCATTTCAAAGCCAGCTTCAATTAAGCCACGGCGAACAAAGCCAGCAGCGGTGAAAGTGGCGCAGCTACAATCTTGCTTAGCGAGCTTGGCCATGCCGTTGAATAGGTTTTGATTCCACATCTCTGGGTTCTTGCTCGGAGCAAAACCATCTAAGAACCAAGCATCAACCAAACCTTCACGTGGGGTTGGTACGTTAGGCATGCAATCTTTAATATCGCCAAACCACAAATCAAGCGTGATTGCACCGTCGCCCAGCACAATGCGGTGACATTCAGGTAGAGCGATAGGGTAGTGTTCTTGGAGTTGCGTCGCATACTCGGCTAATTCTGGCCACGATTGGTGTGCTTTGATGAGATCCTCTTTATTTAAAGGATATTTTTCAAAACTGATGAAATGTAACTCTTTGGTCATCGCTTGTGGGTTATCTTTAAGAAAAGCATCGAACCATTGCCAAACTGCAAGAAAGTTCAAACCTGTGCCAAAGCCGGTTTCAGCAATCACAAAGCGGCGTTGTTCATGTTCAAGCCAACGCTCTGGAAGGTGGTTTTGCTTTAAAAAGACGTAGCGAGTTTCTTCTAAACCGTTAACATTGGAGAAGTAAACGTCGTCAAATTGGTCTGAAACTGGCGTGCCAGACTCATTCCATTCCAGTTCTGCATTAGTAATTGAAGTCATAAAATCTATCATTTTGTGATTTGAAGCGATATGTTGGTAGGGATTGTACGAATTTCTAGGAAAGCTGACCACTTTTGTTAGGCTTCTTAGTTATCATCTAGCTGAATTTAGAATTATAGGAATGTCACATGAAACGAGTCGTAATCACCGGTATGGGTATTGTTTCAAGTATCGGTAACAACGTCGAAGAAGTTTTAGCATCACTGAAAGAGGGTAAATCTGGTATTACCGCTTCAGAGCAGTTCAAGGAAAATGGCTTGCGCTCTCAAGTATGGGGTAACCTAAAAATGAACCCTGCTGACCATATCGATCGCAAAAAAATGCGCTTTATGGGTGATGCAGCGGCATTCGCTTATCTTTCAATGGAGCAAGCAATTGCTGATTCTGGTTTAACTGAAGATCAAGTATCTAATGACCGCACGGGTATCGTTGCGGGTTCAGGTGGTGCTTCATCTCTAAACCAAGTAAACGCGGTAGACATCATCCGTGAGAAAGGCGTGAAGCGCGTTGGTCCATACATGGTTCCACGTACAATGGCTTCTACGGTTTCTGCTTGTCTAGCAACTCCTTTCAAAATCCGTGGTGTGAACTACTCAATGAGCTCTGCATGTGCGACATCTGCACACTGTATTGGTCACGCAATGGAGCTTATCCAACTTGGTAAGCAAGACGTTGTATTCGCTGGTGGCGGTGAAGAACTGGATTGGTCTCTGACTATGATGTTCGACGCAATGGGCGCACTTTCTACTAAGTATAACGACACGCCAGAACTGGCTTCTCGTACCTACGATGCAGACCGTGATGGTTTCGTTATCTCTGGTGGCGGCGGCATGCTAGTTATCGAAGAGCTTGAGCACGCTGTTGCTCGTGGCGCGAAAATTTACGGCGAGATCGTAGGTTACGGCGCAACTTCAGATGGTTACGACATGGTTGCTCCTTCTGGTGAAGGCGCGGTTCGTTGTATGAAGATGGCAATGCAAAACGTTGATGGCGTTGACTACGTGAACACTCACGGTACTTCAACTCCAGTTGGCGACGTGAAAGAGCTAGGCGCTATCCAAGAAGTATTTGGTGGCAACAGCCCAGCAATTTCTGCAACTAAAGCGATGACAGGTCACGCTCTAGGCGCTGCTGGCGTACACGAAGCAATTTACTCAACGCTAATGCTAGACAACGGCTTTATCGCTCCAAGCATTAACGTTTCTAACCTAGACGAAGCTGCTGCTGGCCTAGACATCGTAACTGAAGCTCGTGATCAAGAGCTAACAACGGTTATGTCTAACAGCTTTGGTTTCGGCGGTACGAACGCAACGCTAGTAATCAAAAAGTACCAAGCTTAACTGAGGCTTGAGTTACAGAGACAAGGTTAATCGTTAAAGGGTTGCGCTAGTGCAGATTCAACACGCACAGGTCACCCAGTAATAATGACCATCAGAACAAAGTTTTTAGACGTAGGTTGGTAAACGTGTTTTTTAAACATAGTTTTTAAATCTGGGTTTAGAAATTGAAAGGTTTCCAGAGCTTGACCAGTACTGACCTTGGTTAGTACTGGTTGAACAGACGCAAGACTCTGTCTCCTGGAGAGCGAGATAGGATCCTTTTGTTCTGGATGTTTGCCCGATTGTTTATTCAATCGGGCATTTTTCGTTTTAGCCGTTTGATCTTGGGTATTCACTTTGGGTTTGGTTTTTGTCTTCCAAGGTAAGGTGATTCAGCCCTTTATTTATAATGTATTCCAATTGCTACTCGACACCGTGTGTGGAATTTTGCACAATCATTTCAATTCACATTTAGGTCGATAGACCCCAACAAAAGTACTCGCCAAATGAAAATCTTAATCGACGAAAATATGCCTTACGCGGAAGCGCTTTTTAGCCAGCTAGGGGAAGTGACAATGAAGTCTGGTCGAACATTAACAGCTGACGACCTAGTTGACGTAGACGCATTGATGATTCGCTCTGTTACCAAGGTAAACGAGTCATTGATCAGCAAAGCCAATAAGCTGAAGTTTGTCGGTACTGCGACGGCTGGTATGGACCATGTTGACCAAGAATTGATGAAAGAGCGTGGCATTTTCTTTACTGCGGCGCCTGGCTGTAACAAGGTGGGTGTTGCTGAGTACGCGTTCAGTGCGATGATGGTGCTTGCGCAGCAACAAGGCTTCTCTGTTTTTGATAAAACGGTTGGTATTATCGGCTGTGGTCAAGTGGGCAGCTACTTAGCGAAGTGCCTTGAAGGTATTGGTATCAAAGTTCTGCTGAACGACCCTCTAAAACAGCAAGAGGGTGATACTCGCGAATTTACTGAGTTAGAGACTCTGCTCGAGCAATCAGACGTTATTACATTACACACGCCAATCACTAAGACGGGTGAGTATCCAACGCATCACTTGATCTGTGAGCAAGTGCTGAACAACTTACGTGCTGATCAAATTCTGATTAATGCAGCTCGCGGTCCTGTGGTTGATAACCAAGCGCTAAAAGCTCGCCTGCAAAAAGCCGATGGTTTCACTGCAGTGCTTGATGTGTTTGAGTTTGAACCTGAAGTCGACTTTGAGCTTCTTCCGTTACTCGCTTTTGCAACGCCTCACGTAGCGGGCTACGGTTTAGAGGGTAAAGCACGTGGTACCACGATGATCTTCAACAGTTATTGTGAGTTTTTAGGTACTGAACAGCGTGCGTATGCAAGCGACTTATTGCCGACAGCGCCTGTACCTCAAATGAAATTAGATAGAGCTTGGGATGAAGCAACACTGCACAATTTGACTCAGTTGATCTATGATGTGCGCAAAGACGACGCCTTATTCCGTCGCAATATCGCTACGCCGGGTTCTTTTGACAAGATGCGTAAAGAATATTGGGACCGCAGAGAGTACAGTGCAGTCGAGTTAACGGGCGACGAATCTTGTAATTTAACGCCGTTATCTAAACTCGGTTTTATGGTAAAGCCAACTTTATAAAAGAGAGAAACAATGAGCCAAGAATTTAATATTGCTATTTTAGGTGCGACTGGTGCGGTTGGTGAAACCATTCTTGAAGTACTTAAAGAGCGTAAATTCCCTGTCGGTGAAATGCACTTACTAGCAAGTGAACGTAGTGAAGGCAAAACTTCCCGTTTTAACGGCAAAACAATACAAGTACAAAACGTAGAAGACTTCGATTGGTCTCAAGTACATATTGCGTTTT
Source organism: Vibrio sp. 1CM23M (assembly GCF_023161755.1). Classification (NCBI taxonomy): domain Bacteria; kingdom Pseudomonadati; phylum Pseudomonadota; class Gammaproteobacteria; order Vibrionales; family Vibrionaceae; genus Vibrio; species Vibrio sp. 1CM23M. The sequence continues at coordinate 192,787 of NZ_JALNTR010000006.1, read as the reverse complement.
TCTCTGCAGGTAGCGAGCTTTCAGAGCGTTGGGCTCCAATTGCGGCTGATGAAGGTGTTGTTGTTATCGATAACACATCACGCTTCCGTTACGAATACGATGTTCCTCTGGTTGTGCCTGAAGTGAACCCTGAAGCGATTGCTGAGTTCCGTAACCGTAACATCATCGCGAACCCTAACTGCTCGACTATCCAAATGGTAGTAGCGCTAAAACCAATTCACGATGAAGTGGGCCTTGAGCGTATTAACGTTTCAACTTACCAATCTGTGTCTGGTGCAGGTAAGCCAGGTATCGATGAGCTAGCGGGTCAAACGGCTAAGCTTCTTAACGGTATGCCAGCTGAAAATTCAGCGTTCTCACAACAAATCGCTTTCAACTGTATTCCTCAAATCGATGAATTTACAGAGAACGGCTACACGCGTGAAGAGATGAAGATGGTTTGGGAAACTCAAAAAATCTTTGCTGACTCTTCAATCACAGTGAACCCGACTTGTGTTCGTGTACCAGTATTCTACGGTCACGCAGAATCTCTACACATTGAAACTCGCGCACCAATCGGTGCAGAGCAAGTGGTTCAGCTTCTAGAGAACACAGAAGGTGTTGAAGTATTCCAAGCGCTAGATTTCCCAACTCAAGTTCGTGATGCAGGTGGTAAAGACCACGTAATGGTTGGTCGTATTCGTAACGACATCAGCCATCACAGCGGCGTGAACATGTGGGTTGTCGCTGATAACGTTCGTAAAGGCGCAGCAACCAACGCAGTTCAAATCGCTGAAGTTTTGATTCGCGATTACTTCTAAGCTTTATTGCTTTGATAAACAAGCCTCACTCTTTAGTGGGGCTTTTTTAATCGATTAAAAATATTGTTAGTCAAATTGTGTGAAATTGCTGCGAATATTGTTGCTGCAACACATTTTTTGTTTTCATCTCTATAGTTTTACGTCATTTATCCGATATATTTAATAGATCATCACTTTTCCGAATTTAAGCACCTAGCTGAGCCTTTTATGTTTCAAATTTTCAAGCCGTGGTTAATGCCTTTTGCCTTTATCATTGCGACTCAGATTTCCGTTGTTCGTGCAGATTCCATTCGAGTTGTAGGGCCTAATGGCCAGATACAATCAGCGCCTACGTTTTCAGAACCACTTCAAAGAGCGCAATCGAATAGCGCTGAGCCTTCACGTTTCTATGGTCCGACTCGTGGCTCAGAAACATTGTGGTCTATTGCTTCAAAGTTACGCCCTGATAACTCCGTCTCAGTCCAACAAACTCTGTTGGCTATTTATCGCTTAAACCCACAAGCGTTTGAAAACCAGAATATCCATAGCCTGCTGCCTGCCAGTAATTTACGAGTGCCTTCTTTAGAGCAAGCGCGTGCAAGCTCGACGCAGCAAGCTATCAACATCATGAACTCACATCTTGCTAAGCTTGATGCTCCTACAAGTAAGCCTGTCGCTTCAAAACCAAAAGCGTCGAGCTCTGATGCAAAAAATGTTGCTCCTGCTAAGCAAGTAAGCACTACTGAAACCGCTAAAAAGCCATTGTCTCCAACTCAATCATCTCTAGCTCAATCTGTTCCAACCCAAGAGATGAACAAGTTAGAGAAGCAGCTAGAGCTTTCAGAAACTGAACTGCTGTCACTTGAAGAGAAAAACCACCAACTTCGTTTGATGTTATCGAATGTTCAATCGGAAGTGGATGAGCTAAAAACTGAGCTCAGCGATGAAGATCGTATTCGTAGCGAAGTGGAAAAACTGCTTGATGAAGAGCGCAGAAAGAACGCTGAAATTGAAAAAATGGCACCAAGCGCCATGGACGAACTGTTATCGAATGGTTGGTTAGTAGCGGCTCTGGCGATTATTCCAGGTCTGCTCATTGGTTTGATCGTTGTGATGCTGTTAGGCCGTCGTTCTAAAAATGATGAGCAACAGCAGACGACTCAAGAACAACCGCTCCAGTCAGAACCAAGTACCGTTGCACCTATTACATTGGGCGACGAGATGGACGACCTTAACGAGTTGTCTTTAGACGATGACTTGTTTGGTACGGAAGATGACGCCAACAAGCTGTTTGACGATCAAGCGCTAGCTGAAGAAGACGATGTCTTTGCCGGCTTAGATGAATCTGATCTCGATTTCAATTTAGATGGTGAAGACGATGACCCATTTGCCAGCATTGGCGAAAACGGCGATTTAGACACCAACTTCGACGATCTAGATTTAGACAGCAGCAACGGCATTAGTGTTAATGGCGAAGAGAAAGCGCTTGGTCTTGAAGAGATGGAGCGTGCGCTAGACAAAACTGCGGAAAGCGCCGTCGATACTGATGATGTCGACTTCGACCTTTCTGATGATAACGCAATGTCTGCTGATGACATTGAAGCTTTACTATCTCAAGAGTCTGAAACTGAAGATCTCGGTTCCAACGAGCTAGACCAATCTTTATTAGATGATCTGTTTGCTCTTGATGACGAAGATGATGACAGCTTCGATATTGATGCTCTGATTTCGGAAGAGCAAAGTGATTCGCCTTCTAGCTCTGAAACACCAGCAAGCGATGATTTTGACATCGATGCGCTTATCTCTGAGCAACAAAGTGAGACCAAGCCTGCTGATTTGAGTAATGACGACTTTGATATTGATGCTCTAATCTCTGAACAACAGTCCCCTGAGCCTGAGCCTGCGTCACCAACAGCGAATGATGATATTGATGACATCTTTGCCCAAGTTGCCGCTCAGAACGATCAAGCGAATGACCCTTTCAACCTCGATAGCGACGATGAGATTGCCACTAACCTAAACAGTGGTTTGGCGTCTGATGATGATATCGAAAACATTCTGTCTCAGTTCGATAAGCCAATCGTAGATGAAGAACCTCAAGACAGCGTTGATCTGCTTGATGAGCAATTGGCAGGAGATGACGTTGATCTAAGTAACTCGACCGACCTTCTTGATGAAATGTTGGAAGACGAATCGGGTGATGAGTCTGAAAGTGAGCCTTTAGGCTTTGATTCTCTGTCTGAACTGGAAGAGCTCTCTGGTTTATCGACCGATGATGACATAAACATTGCAGAAGACAGCACGGAAACCTTGGATGAATTGATAGGTGATTCTGACGATGATGATTTCGAACTCGACGCCGAAAGTACCGACTTACTGGATGATTTCCTTGATAGTGAGTTGTCAGATGATGAGCTTTCAGCGGATGCACCAAAATCAGAATCTCTAGACCCGTTTGATGACTTACTGACAAGTGGCATTGAAGACGAGCTTGAATCTGAAGATAAGACATTTGATAAAGAGTTAGACGCAGCCTTTGGTTTTGACAACGCTAACGATGATCCTGCAAATAACTCTGACGTTGAGCTTACTTCGTTAACCTCTGAAACATCTGAAGTTGAGCCTGAGCAAGCATCGGACATTAGTGAAACACCACAACCTGAAGTCGTTACTGATGAATCGTTAGATTCTGAAATGACTCAAGAAAGTTCTGACATTAAGCCAGAAAATGATGAAGCCTTTAATCGTGATGGTTTTATCGATGATTTGTTCGGTGTCGCACCGGCAACGGATGCTTTGCTTGATGACTCGCTAGAAACAACAGACGAAGCGTTGATTGATGAGTTAATGACTTCTGATGACAATGATTTGTTGCCAGCAATAGAAGAGCCTGTTGAACCATCAATTGACAATACGGTTGAACCAGAGCAAGCGTCTCTTTTAGACAGCGACGAAGTATCAGCGCAAGAAACTGCATCATCGGTTGAAGATGATGAACTGGATATCGACTCGCTGTTATCTGAGAATTCTGATTTTAACAAACCAGATTTTGAAGAGCGAGTTCAAGAAGCAACCGCACAACAAGAACCAGAACCAAAAGAAGCCGACGTACAAGAGCAAGCTTCGCCATCGTCTTTGAACGATATCTCTGAAGATGAAGAAGAAACGGTTGAAGACTGGTTAGCTGAAGCCATCGACGATGTAGAGTCGCCAGCGAACATTGACTCTGATTTTGACTTTGAGCCTAAAATTCAAGGTAGCGACGAATTTGAAGATGTCGTTGAATCCTTGCCAGAGCCAGAGCCAGAGCCAGAGCCAGAGCCAGAGCCAGAGCCAGAGCCAGAGCCAGTTCGAGCTGCAAATATGCCAGAGATCATTCCAAATGAATTCGGTGTACCACAAGACGACGATTGGCTGATTGAAGACGAGGCGTCTGAACCAGAAGTATTAGCGGAAACTGACGTAACACCAGAGCTAGTGACACCAGTCGCTGAACCTCAGTTAGATGCTGAACCGCAAGTTGAAGCTACACCACAAGCGGAAGTAGCAGAACAAGCTGAAGTTCTAGGACAAGAAGGCGAAGAAGAATTCTCGTTTGATGACTTTGAACTACCAGAGTTTGGTGAAGAAGACACACTAGCGGAAGCTGATGCTGAATCAACAGCAGAACCAGTAACGCCAGCTATTGATGCTCAACCAAGTGTTGAACCTCAAACTGAAGCCCAAGTTATAGCTCAGGCGCGAGACGACGAAGAGTTTTCGTTTGATGATTTCGACTTACCAGAGTTTAGTGAAGAAGACGCACTAGCGGAAGCTGATGCTGAATCAACACCAGAGCCAGCAACGCCTGCTATAGACTCTCAATCAAGTGTTGAATCGCAACCTACCGCTGAGCCTCAGCTAGATGCTGCACCACAGGCTGAAACTGCGCAACCAGAAAGCGAAGAAGAGTTCTCGTTTGATGATTTTGAGCTGCCAGAGTTCGGTGAAGAAGATGCACTAGCTGAAGTGGTGAGTGAACCGGATGAAGCACAGTTAGAGCAAGACTTATCTGATGGCACAGAGAACTTCGAATTCGATGACCTTGATCTGCCTGAATACGATGAAGAGAGTGCGAAAGCCGATTCTGTCTTAGACGATATTGAGCAAAGCAGTGCTGAACCAGTAGCAGAAGATGAAGGCGTACAGTTCGATGAGCTTGATTTACCAGAGTACGGTGAAGACGAAGCGATCTCTGATGCGTTTGCTGAGAAGCCAACACCACTGACTTCTTTCAGCCCACAAGGCGAAGAGCAAGATGCGTTGCATGATCTGTTCTCAAATCCGCAGAGCTACAGTCAGGCTGATGATTTCTCGAATGCTGAAGACTCTGAACCGGCTGGCTTTGCACAGCCAGAACAATCGCTGAGCGCGGCTTCAGAGCCAAACTCAACGCCTGCATCGGTTCAAGATGAGCCACTAGAAGGCTTTGATGACTTTGATGAGACAGCATTGGCTGAGTTGCTTTCTGAAGATGTTCAAGACTCTGTCGACAACATGTTCGATAAGCCATTGGACGCAACTTCGATTGATAGCGCAGGGCTAGATATTGACGCAATGCTTGACGTTGGCGGCGAAGACTGGAAAGGCTTTAACCTAGCGCCAGAGCAACAATCGAGCATGCATAATGATGTGCCTGATGACCAACAAGAGATTTGGGCGTCGGCTGAACAGCAAGCTGAACCGAAGATCAAAGAAGAGAATTGGGCTCAACAAGACAACCTAACCGAATCAGGCAACAGTCGTGATAAGCAGTACATGACGATTGATGAACTGATGGCTCAAGTCGAGCAAGAAGGTGAAGAAGTCATTAATCCAGACGATGAAGAGCTTAAACTGGATGTTGGTTTAAACGAATTCCCTGATGTTATCGGTGATATTGGCAATTATGATGTCGACAGCAATGCAGAAGCTGCGGGTAAGCTTGATTTGGCCAAAATCTACATCGAGATGAGTGACTCGCAAGGGGCAATTAAGCTTCTAGAAGAGGCAATCGTTGATGGCAGCGATGATATTCGTCGAGAGGCAAAAAATCTTATCGATACGTTAAACGGTCGATAAATTGACAAATCAGAAGGGTAGCGTTGGCTACCCTTTATTTTAAGGCGATGCAGAGCACTATTGTTTGATTTGGTTTTTAAGAAGCATCGTCTCGGTCGATGCTGATTGTTTATTTAAGTTTTAGCTCCATCCTATTTGGGCTAGCACTGATTTCCGTATATACTTCTCGCCCATTTTCAAAGAGAACAAGAACATGAAAATTGCTTTAGGTATTGAATATAACGGTACCCACTACTTTGGTTGGCAGCGCCAACGAGACGTGAAAAGTGTCCAAGAAGAATTGGAAAAGGCTCTTTCAGTTGTCGCGAATCACCCTGTAGAAGTTATGTGCGCAGGTCGTACAGATGCCGGTGTTCACGGTACGGGACAAGTCGTTCACTTTGAAACTAATGTCGATCGTAAAATGGTGGCATGGACAATGGGCGCGAATGCCAACATGCCAAAAGATATTGCGGTTCGTTGGGCGACAGAAGTGAATGAGGATTTCCATGCTCGTTTCTCGGCAACAGCTCGCCGTTATCGCTACATTATCTTTAACCATGCACTACGCCCAGGCATTTTGAATTCAGGCGTGAGCCATTATCATGGTCACCTTGATGAGAAAAAAATGCATGAAGCGGGTCAGTACTTGTTAGGCGAGAACGACTTCACTTCATTCAGAGCGACACATTGTCAATCTCGTAGCCCATGGAGAAACATGATTCACTTGAACGTGACTCGTCATGGACACTACATTGTGATCGATATTAAAGCGAATGCGTTTGTTCACCACATGGTGAGGAATATTACTGGTAGCCTTATTGCCGTAGGTAAAGGTGAGCAGAAACCAGAGTGGATCCAGTGGCTTTTAGAAGCTAAAGATCGAAAAGTAGCCGGCGCGACGGCAAAAGCGGAAGGTTTGTATCTGGTGGATGTTGATTATCCTGAACATTTTGAGCTACCACGAGAGCCAATTGGCCCTCTATTTTTACCGGATAATTTGAACTAAATGTGAGACTTAGGTTCAAAAATTATTACGGTTTAGTGCGTAAGATAGTCCCAGAAAATAGGTACAACCAGTTTTTTATCTACAGTCGCTGTTTTATGTGCTTTAATTCCCACGCATAATTCCCAAATTTATTTCTTTCGCAATCAAGCGGAAGAATCGAAACAAAAAGGTCTTCCATGAGTTGGCTTGAAAAGATTCTAGAAAAAAGCAACATCGTAACATCTCGTAAAGCGTCTATCCCTGAGGGTGTTTGGACTAAATGTACTTCTTGTGAGCAGGTTCTTTACCATGCTGAGCTAGAGCGTAACCTAGAAGTATGTCCAAAATGTGATCATCACATGCGCATGAAAGCACGTCGTCGTCTGGATACATTCCTAGACAAAGGTGAGCGTGTTGAACTAGGTACTGATCTTGAGCCACAAGATAAGCTGAAATTTAAAGATTCTAAGCGTTACAAAGAACGTATCTCTGCTGCACAGAAAAACAGTGGTGAGACAGACGCACTAGTAGCTATGAAAGGCGAACTGCTTGGTTTACCTATCGTAGCGTGTGCTTTTGAATTCTCATTCATGGGCGGCTCAATGGGTTCTGTTGTAGGTGCTCGTTTTGTGAAAGCGGTTGATGCTGCTATCGAGAACAACTGTGGTTTAGTGTGTTTCTCTGCAAGTGGTGGTGCTCGTATGCAAGAGGCATTGATGTCTCTAATGCAAATGGCGAAAACCAGTGCAGCGCTTGAGCGTTTATCTGCGAAAGGCCTACCGTTTGTTTCAGTCATGACTGATCCAACAATGGGTGGTGTTTCTGCAAGTTTGGCAATGCTTGGTGATATCAACATTGGTGAGCCAAAAGCTCTGATCGGTTTTGCTGGACGTCGTGTAATCGAACAAACTGTACGTGAAGACCTTCCTGAGGGTTTCCAACGCAGTGAGTTCCTACTAGACCACGGTGCTATCGACATGATTGTTGACCGTCGTGAGATGCGTCAGCGCGTTGCAAGCCTTGTTGCTAAAATGACCAATCAGCCTTCACCATTAGTAGTTTCTGTGAACGATTCACCGAATGAAGCTACTTATGAAGTACCAGAAGCGCCAGAAAAAGGGTAAAGTACCTTCTAACAAACCAACTTAATTATGGTTATGAGTTAGATGAGTCAACAACCTATTCCTCAAGCCACATCCTCTTTGGAGATGTGGCTTGAGTATTTATCAAACATCCACACAACCGCTATTGATCTTGGATTAGACCGAGTTCAGGCCGTCGCCTCTAAGGCAAACCTCACCAAACCTGCTCAACATGTTATTACTGTTGCCGGAACCAATGGCAAAGGCTCAACATGTGCACTGATGGAAGCGATTCTATTGGACGCTGGTTACTCAGTTGGTGTCTACAGCTCCCCTCACTTAATTCGCTATAACGAACGTGTTCGTATCAACGGCCAAGATCTATCTGATGAAAAGATGGTTCAGTCTTTCGATTTCATTGAGAAAGAGCGTGGCGAAATCAGCCTGAGTTTTTTCGAATATGGCACTTTAGCGGCGTTACGCGCATTTCAAACTGAAGCGGTTGATGTTGTGCTTTTAGAAGTGGGTTTAGGCGGGCGTTTAGACGCGACCAATATCGTTGAGCATGATGTTTCTGTGATTACTAGTTTGGCTGTCGACCATGTTGACTGGCTAGGTGATGACATCAATGTGATTGGCTTTGAGAAAGCGGGCATTTATCGTAGTGGTAAACCCGCTATCTGTGGTCAACCCAAGCCACCGGCTACGGTTGCAGCGCACGCTGATGACATTAAGGCTGAGTTCTACCAAGTCGGTATTCAATACACTTATGATGTTGACGGTGATACGTGGAACTGGCGCAGTGGTGCATTCCAACTAGAATCGCTACCTATTCCAAGCCTGCCGTTACCTAACGCCGCAACAGCGTTGATGGCATTGGGCACATCAGAGCTTAGTATTAGCGACGTGAACGTGGTTAACGGCATGAAGAATGCGCAGCTTCCAGGTCGTATGCAGCAAATTAGCGAACAACCCGTGATTGTGCTTGATGTGGCGCACAACCCGCATTCCGCTGAATACTTTGCGCAGCAAGTTACGAAGAAGTATGCAGATAAAAATTTACACGTTGTAGTCGCCATGCTTCATGACAAAGATATCCCAGCGACATTGGAAGTATTAGCGCCAATCGCAACTCATTGGTATCCAGCTTCATTGCAAGGGCCACGCGCTGCGACAGCCGCTGAACTCTGTCAAAGCCTACCAGAAGGCGTAGAACAGCATTCAAACCCTGTCACAGCGTTTGAAGCGGCTTTAGCTTCTGTTAAAGGTGACGATGTTGTGTTGGTTGTCGGTTCTTTCCATACCGTAGGTGAAGTGTTGGAGCATTGGCAGAAAAAAGGAAACTAAATGGCAAGTAAATTCCAAAGCCGATTAGTCGGCACCATCATTTTAGTGGCCATTGGCGTGATTGTATTACCCGATGTGCTAGATGGTAAGAAGCTCCACTATAAAGAAGAGTTTGCAAGCATTCCGATTAAGCCTGAGCTTGATAGTAATGTTGAAGTGTTTGAAGTACTCGATCCCGTTGAAGATCAGATAGCGCTACCGGATTCGCCAGTTGAGCAAGTGGTTGAAAGTGGTCGTACTGATAATTCAAACACGCAAACTGCGTCTTCTTCTAATGATAAAGAAGCAGACAAAGTGGCAGTGGTGGTTAAGCAGGTACCAGAAAAAAATGAATACCAAGACAGCGCTTGGATCATTCAATTGATGGCTTTAAAGAATGCTGACAACGCAAAAAACGTTGTTAAGGATTTGCAGAAGCGTGGTTACCAAGCTCATACCAAGCAAGAAAAAACTTTTACGCGAGTAATTATCGGCCCGGATGTGTCTAAATCCAAACTTGAGCGACAAATTAAGGAATTAGAAAAAATTACGGGTTCAAAAGGCCAATTGCTCAAATTTAAACCGTTAAATCCATAAGAAAACGTTTGCGTCAGCATTTTTTCTGTTAAAATGCGCGCCAACTTAAGATGAAGAATTCATGAATTGGTTAGATTTTGTCATTTTAGGCGTGATCGGCTTCTCTGCCGTGATCAGTTTAGTTCGTGGTTTCGCGAAAGAAGCCTTGTCACTCGTTATTTGGTTTGGAGCATTTTTCATTGCTAGCCAGTACTACGCTAAATTAGCGATGTACTTCACCAATATCGAAGATGAGATGTTTCGAAACGGAACTGCGATAGCAGCATTGTTTGTTGCAACGTTAGTTGTTGGTGCCTTAGTTAACTATGTCATCGGTCAGCTAGTTCAGAAAACAGGCCTGTCAGGTACAGACAGAATCCTCGGTGTCGTCTTTGGTGGCTTACGTGGTGTTTTGATTGTTTCTGCAGTGTTGTTTTTCATGGATGCGTTTACTGCATTCCCAAGTTCTGAGTGGTGGAAGAATTCGCAATTGGTTCCGGAATTTAGTCGAATCATTGCGCCGTTCTTCGAGCATTTACAAGCAACATCTAGTTTCTTATCTGGCGCGCTCTAGCGCCAGTTAATGTCGAAAAATCGAGGATTAGGACATGTGTGGTATTGTTGGAATCGTGGGTTCAACACCTGTAAACCAGTCTATTTATGACGCTTTAACGGTATTGCAGCATCGTGGCCAAGATGCCGCTGGTATTTGTACCATAGAAAGCAATCGTTTCCGTCTGCGTAAGGCGAACGGTTTAGTAAAAGATGTTTTTGAAGCAAAACACATGCAGCGCCTACAAGGTGAAGTTGGTATTGGCCATGTTCGTTATCCTACTGCGGGTAGTTCAAGTGCGTCTGAAGCTCAGCCTTTCTACGTAAACTCTCCTTTTGGCATTACGTTGGCGCACAACGGTAACCTGACGAACGCAAACGAAGTTCGTGAGAAGTTGTTCGAAAAAGACCGTCGTCATGTAAACACAACCTCTGACTCTGAAGTTCTACTGAACGTATTAGCTCATGAGATCGATACCGTTAAAGGTAACGTAACTTCAGATGACGTTTTCCGCGCTGTGGCAAATGTGCACCGTACAATTCGTGGTGCTTATGCCGTAACTGCGATGATCATCGGCCACGGTATGATCGCATTCCGTGACCCACATGGTATTCGTCCACTGTGTCTTGGTAAGCGTGAAGTTCAAGGTAAAACAGAGTACATGGTTGCGTCTGAATCGGTAGCACTCGATGCTGTTGGTTTCGACTTCATGCGCGACGTAGCACCAGGTGAAGCTATCTACGCAACCTTCGACGGTGAGCTTTTCACTAAGCAATGCGCAGACAACCCACAACTGAACCCATGTATCTTTGAGTTCGTATACTTTGCACGTCCAGATTCATTCATCGACAAAATCTCGGTTTACAGCGCACGCGTTGAGATGGGTGAGATGCTAGGTAAGCGTATTAAAGAAGAGTATGCAGACTTAGACATTGATGTGGTTATCCCAATTCCTGAAACATCGAACGATATTGCGCTACGCATCGCTCAAGCGATCAATAAGCCATACCGTCAAGGTTTCGTGAAAAACCGTTATGTTGGCCGTACGTTCATCATGCCTGGTCAACAACAGCGTAAGAAGTCAGTTCGTCGTAAGCTCAACGCAATCCGTTCTGAATTTAAAGATAAGAACGTTCTATTGGTTGATGACTCCATCGTTCGCGGTACCACATCAGAGCAAATCATTGAGATGGCTCGTGATTCGGGTGCTAACAAAGTCTTCATGGTTTCAGCAGCTCCAGAGGTTCGCTTCCCTAACGTTTACGGCATCGATATGCCGAGCGCAACTGAGCTGATTGCTCATGGTCGTGACAACGAAACGATTTGTAAGCAGATTGGCGCAGACGCTTTGATCTTCCAAACGCTACCAGACTTAATCTCTGCAGTAGGTATGGGCAACCAAGACATCTCTCGTTTTGATACTTCTGTATTTAACGGTGAGTATGTAACGGGCGATATTGACCAAGCGTACCTAGATTTCCTAGACTCTTTGCGTAACGACGATTCAAAGGTTCAACGTGAGATCCAACAGGATCTAGCGAACTTAGAGCTACACAACGAAGGCGCTTAGTTTTCGTTAGTATTGAAAATATAAAAAACCAGAGCATCGGCTCTGGTTTTTTTTGTTTTTGAGATAGGGGGGTAATCTAATGAATGTGGTACGCGATCACAAAATCAATAAACAATCTCACCTTCTCTGGTAGATGGTCTTTGTGGTTATAAAGCATGTAAATATCACGAGGGTTAGCGCTCCAGTCTTCTAAGACTTGCACTAAGCTGCCATCTTCAATGTATTCACGAATCATCACGTCAGGCATTAGGGTAATACCTAGGCCTTCTGAGCACGCTTGTCTCACGACATTAAGCGCATTAGCGTTGAAACGGCCTTTCTCGCTATTCACCACCGTCTCTTCATTCGAATTACTCAGCTGCCACTTAATCAGCGGGTAGCCTTTAAGTAGCGAATGGTTCGCTAGCTCTTCAGCATGGCTTGGAGCTGGGTTCTTCGCTAAGTACTCAGGGCTCGCGATAAGAATATCTTTGACTTCACTGATTTTTCGAGCGATTAGGCTTGAATCACGCTGTGGGCCGACACGGAAAATTACGTCCCACTCAGTCGGATCCAGCTGATCCGCTTGGTTGTTCATCATCAGCTCAATATTGATATCAGGGTATTGAGTCATGAATTCACTGAACATTGGCATCATCATGCGCTTGGTCAGGTTTGAGGGTGCCGTAATACGAATCTTACCGGAAGCGCCTTTGCACACGTCAGTTAACTCTTCTGCAGTAGAAGAGAGACGTTGCAACAGCGGAGAGCATTCATTGAAGAAACGTTCGCCTGCCTCTGTTAAAGAAAGTTTACGCGCGTGTCTATTGAGAAGCCTAAGGTTCAAAGAATCTTCTAAGGCTTGGATGCGTCGTGTGATGGTCGCAACCGGAATCATAGTCTTGCGCGATGTTGCGGTGTAGCTCCCATTTTCAACGACGAGTCGAAAGAGGTTTAAATCATCTAATTTCATAAATCCAGACACATTTGTTTACAATCTCATCTAATTTATACGTAACAGTGAGATCAATGTTTGCGTTACGTCAACTCGTTGCACTATTTACAAGTATTCCAACCCTCGTCACGAATTACCAGTAAAGAGTGCAAATTTGTGTATTTAGCATTTTATTACTAAGTTTTATATTAGTTCTTAGAACAGATAACAATAATAATTCGACTTAGTTTTGTGAGGTTATAGATTATGTACAAAACTCACAGTCAGCCAGTAATGACCTCGGCTCAGGAAGTAATTAACCCAAAATGCGTGATGTTGGTTGATGATGATCCTATTTTTCGCCGTATAACCAGCGCGTACCTAGACAAGGTCGGTTATAAAGTGGTTGAGGCTGAAAATGGACTGGACGCTTTGCAGAAACTTAGAGACTCAGCGCCAGATTTAATTGTGTGTGACTTATCAATGCCAATACTTGATGGCATCGAGCTTGTGGAAGAGCTCAGTTTAGAGTACCCGTCACTGCCTATGATCGTGGTGTCTGGCACTGATGATATGTCTGATGTGGCGAAAGCCTTGCGATTTGGTATTAAAGACTTCTTAGCGAAACCGTTAGAGGATCACCGTCACCTAGGAAGTGCGATTGCGAATACATTGACAGATTCGTTCGATAACATTTCAGACCAACGAGATTTTTCGAGTCAGTGGTTCTGTGTGGATGACGGGGGAGAGATCCCTGAAGACCAAGAACTGCATTGGCATCTGAATTACCTTCAAGATAATCCAAGCGCAGCAAAAGACTTACTGCATGCGTTGCTTCCAGAGAAAGATACGCGACAAGGATCATGGCGTTGCAGTTACCGGTTACTGCAATCAACAGAGATGATGCCACTTGTGTTTGATTATGCGTGGATGATGAACGGGCAGTTTGCTTTTTACCTCGTCGATTCGTCTTCTGCTGATAATGGTAGTTCAGCGTCAACATTGTTGGTGAGAGCCTTATTCCACGATTACATAAGAAATCGAAAAGATTTTAATGTTGATCTCAAAGATATTGCCGAGATTTTAGAGAAGGGGATTGAGTGCTCGAAATGCGCAACGCCCGTTAACGCTTTGTTTGGTGTCGCCAATCTTGCCGAGGGTACTATCTCTATTTTGCCTGCGGGTTTAGATGGACAATGGTCGAATGGTGAATTGAATCAACATATTGCGGCGGGTGAACGCTTGGGCGAGAACTGCAAGAAGAACTTTATTACGCGGGACCTTCCGATCGAACAGGGCTGCCAACTTTCGTTGAGCCTACTTGGATCGGCAAGTTTCAGTTTAGACATACACCAAGGGTCTACTGATTAACCCTATATTTCCTCGGTTTTTGTGAATAATTGATTAAGGTATAGTTGCGCAAATGGTGTGGCTATGCCTTTTTTGTTAAATGTCGATTTAGCAAAGCGGGTTTGGTTCGCCGGATACTTACCTTTACTAACAAAAACAAGAAGCAATCATGGCAGATAACAAAGACTTTCAAGACCCGTTTAATGTATTCTACTTTTTAGGATTTTTAGCCGCATTTTTAATGATTCCATTGCTACCAGCAACACTTACGTTGATCCGTGTATTCAATGGTTACGCAACATTCTAGTTAAGCTGTCGTCGCCGGTTGGTGACAGCTAACTCAAGGGGGCCACAATTAGCGTTCGAGTTCTAAGCCTCAATATTGCAGGTGGCCTTTGTATATTTCTCGCAGTTCTAGGGATAGTTTTGCCCGTTCTGCCAACCACTCCTTTTCTCCTTCTTGCTAGCGCGTGTTTTATGCGAAGCAATCCGAAAGTTCATAAATGGATGCATGAGCACAAAACGCTGGGTCCTTTGCTGAACAATTGGTATCAACACGGTGCCGTCACCAAACAAGTTAAAACGCGTGGCGTATTCTTTATCTTGTTGAGTTTTGCGTTATCCATCTACTTTGCCCCTATCATTTGGGTCAAGGCTTTCCTAATTTGTGTACTTGTTATTCTTCTCACATGGTTTATGCGACTTCCAACCCATGAGTTGGTTGCTGACAGCAAAGAAAATCACTACCATTAAGCCAGTGTGCCTGTTTGTATAGCGGGCGTTTATTATTTCAGCAATCAGAGTTATGACTCTCGTTGCAATGAATACCAATCGTACCTTTCCTTAATTCCAAGCGTTGATGTTTGATTCGTTAACGAGAGTTTGGAAAGCGGCCTAATGAAGTGCATAAGATTATGAACACAGAAAAAATCTCTCTGATCAAAGCAAGCATCAAAAGCATTCCTGATTACCCTAAAGCGGGTATTTTGTTCCGTGACGTAACAAGCTTGATGGAAGACCCAGCGGCTTACAAAGCGACAATCGACCTGCTAGCGGAAACATATAAGGACATGGGCTTTACTAAGATCGTTGGTACTGAAGCTCGTGGTTTCCTATTTGGTGCGCCTCTTGCACTTGAGCTAGGTGTTGGCTTCATTCCTGTTCGTAAGCCGGGCAAGCTGCCTCGTCAAACTGTGGCGCAATCTTATGAGCTTGAGTACGGCACCGACACTCTAGAAATCCATACTGATGCTATCGTTGAAGGCGATAAAGTGCTTATGGTTGATGATTTGCTAGCAACGGGCGGTACGATTGAAGCAACAACAAAGTTGATTCGTCAGCTTGGTGGTGTGGTAGAACACGCTGCATTTGTTATTAACCTTCCAGAAATCGGTGGTGACAAGCGCTTACAAGGCTTAGGTCTAGAAGTGTTTAGCATCTGCGAATTCGACGGTCACTAATCCTTTTCGGAATTATTCATGAGCTATCTTGCGTTAGCGCGAAAATGGCGACCAACCAAATTCAAAGAAGTGGTTGGTCAAGCCCATGTTTTAACAGCATTAGAGAATGCCCTTAGCCAGAACAGGTTGCACCACGCATATCTGTTCAGCGGTACACGAGGTGTCGGTAAAACGACCATCGGTCGTTTGTTTGCTAAGGGGCTCAACTGTGAAACAGGCATTACCTCAACACCTTGTGGTGAATGTGCAACCTGTAAAGAAATCGATGAAGGTCGCTTTGTTGATCTACTTGAGATTGATGCGGCATCACGTACTAAGGTAGAAGATACCCGCGAGCTTCTGGACAATGTTCAGTACAAGCCTGCACGTGGTCGCTTCAAGGTTTACCTAATCGATGAAGTACACATGCTTTCTAGGCACAGCTTTAACGCGCTTCTAAAGACCTTAGAAGAGCCGCCTGAGTATGTGAAATTCTTGCTCGCAACAACGGATCCACAGAAGCTTCCAGTGACGATCTTGTCGCGTTGTTTGCAGTTCCACCTTAAGCCGATCAGCGTTGATAATATTCACGAGCAGCTCGATCATATTCTTGAACAAGAAGATGTGACGTCTGAATCTCGTGCGCTTGGAATGATTGCTCATGCTGCTGATGGCAGTATGCGTGATGCGCTAAGCCTTACTGACCAAGCTATCGCTTTGGGTAATGGCAATGTCGTAACAGATACTGTTGCTCACATGCTCGGAACACTGGATACCGACCAAGCTATCCACTTGCTTGAAGCGATTAGCAGTAAGCAGCCACAGCAAGCGATGGCGTGTATCCAAAGCCTTGCTGAGAACGGTGTTGAGTGGGATGGTTTGCTGAATCAGCTTGCGACTCAACTGCATCGTCTTGCGATGTTCCAAGCTTTGCCATCTACATTAGATAAGGCACAGCCTGACGCAGAGAAGCTTGAACTACTGAGCAAAGCGCTTAGTCCACAAGACATTCAACTCTACTACCAGATCGTGTTGAAAGGTCGTGAAGACTTACCATTGTCGCCAACCGCTCGCGTTGGTATTGAGATGGTGGTTTTACGCATGTTGGCATTTAGACCGGCAGAACAAGCGGTTGCTACGGCAATCTCGACTCAGTCGACAAGCCCAGTACCAGCAGCTCAAGTTCAGAGCGTTGCTCAACCTGTGAGCCAATCTGCGCCAATGGCAGCTCCGAGACAGCCTCAGATGCAACAACAGGCGCCTCAACAGCAGCCTATGCAGCAGCAACCGGTGCAACAGGCTCCAGCACAGTATTCAGATTCGCAAGGTTACGCTGAACATTCAGGCAACCAAGGTTATCCAGAACAGGATTACCCGCATAGCCAGTATGATGCGCCTCCTGCTTATGATGAGCGTCCAAGCTACGGTGCAGAGCAGCCTCAGCAGCAACAAACGAATTATCAGAACCAGAGTCCGGTTCAACAGCCAAGCGCTGCACCTTCTGCTCCGCAAGAGCAGCCAGCGCGTGCAACTTCGCCTGTGAGTGGTTTACGCCACCAATTACGTTCTCAACGTAGAGGCAGTTCGGCAACAGAAAACAAAGGCTCGGCGCCAAAAAAGGCTAAAGCGACACCTGCTAAAACTTCAGTTCTTGATCGAGTTGCTCAGCAACACGGTGGTTCTGAGCGGGTGTCGCCAGCTTCTTTATCAGCCTCTTCGACAGAAAATGTGACCAACGATAATGAACCTTATCGCTGGAAACCGTCTAAACCTGTAGTGAAAGAGGTGAGCAAAGAGCTTACACCTACTCAGATCAAGCGTGCGTTAGAGCATATTAAGACACCAGAAATGGTCGACAAATTGCTTCAAGAGTCGATTGCTCAAGATGAATGGTCAGCCACGATTCAAAAGCTAGAGACAGCCAAGCTTGTTGAACAGTTAGCATTGAACTCAGTGTTTGCTAAAAACGACACATCAATCACTTTAACGTTAAGAGCGAGCCAAGCTCACTTGAATACGGACCGCGCGCAGAGTGAGTTATTGCAGTCTCTCAATACTGTGCTTGGAGAAGAGTGTCATTTGAGTGTTGAAATCGGTGATGGTGGAGAAACGCCGCTAGAATTACGAGAACGACTGTATCAAGGTAAGTTGAAAGACGCGTTTACCGCTTTAGAAAACGATGCCAACGTACAGTTCATTGAAAGACGTTTTGCCGCTGAACTCGACAGAGACAGCGTTCGTCCTATCTAGAACGTTTTCTTGTTTAGTGACCGGCGTATCATCCCAGATAAGCAAATCTGAGAACTGAACATCAAGGGGTTGAATCACACTGTTTTAACCCCCATTTAAGCTCGTATAGCTTAATTAATTTTAATAAACCAATTAGACCAGAGAGTATTAACATGTTTGGTAAAGGCGGTATGGGCAACATGATGAAGCAAGCCCAGCAAATGCAAGAGCGCATGCAAAAGCTTCAAGAAGAAATCGCAAATATGGAAGTTACAGGTGAGTCAGGTGCTGGCCTTGTAAAAGTAACGATCACTGGTAGCCACAGCGTTCGCCGTGTTGATATCGATGAAAGCCTAATGGAAGACGATAAAGAGATGCTTGAAGATCTTATCGCTGCTGCTTTCAACGATGCGGCTCGTCGCGTTGAAGAAACTCAAAAAGAGAAAATGGCTAGCGTAACTGGCGGAATGCAACTTCCACCAGGTATGAAGATGCCTTTCTAAGTAACTTATTCTTAAAGGTTAATTCAGGTGAGGGTTTGTGTTGAACAGGCTATTACTTGAATATTAGAACGGTTAAATATGCGTACCAGTCATATGCTGGAGCATTTGATGGAGGCCTTACGTTGTCTACCTGGGGTTGGCCCCAAGTCGGCGCAGCGTATGGCCTTTCATTTGTTACAGCGCGATAGAAAAGGTGGCCTACAATTGGCTGAAGCTCTTAGCCAAGCAATGACCGAAATTGGTCACTGTAATGAGTGCCGTACTTTTACTGAAGAAGATACTTGCCACATTTGTACCAATCCTAAACGTCAGGAAAATGGTCAAATCTGTGTAGTAGAGAGCCCTGCAGACATTGCAGCTATCGAAGCAACAGGCCAATATTCAGGCCGTTACTTTGTATTGATGGGTCACCTTTCACCACTCGATGGTATTGGTCCAAGTGACATCGGTCTCGATGTTTTGGACTACCGCCTGCGTCGTGGTGATATCTCTGAAGTAATCCTAGCGACTAACCCAACAGTTGAAGGGGAAGCGACAGCGCACTACATTGCTGAGCTATGTAATGCCCATGAAGTGAATGCAAGCCGTATCGCTCATGGTGTTCCCGTTGGTGGTGAGCTAGAGCTGGTGGATGGCACCACGCTTTCGCACTCCTTACTCGGTCGTCATAAGATCTAAAAAAGCCGCTTGGTGAATCATCACTAAGCGGCTTTTTCTTTTATTGCTTTAGACGTTTTTCAGCGCTTAATCTGAACCTCTTACCGCTTTGTATATCATCGCGCCAATTACAGCACCAATAATCGGTGCAACCCAGAATAGCCATAATTGCGAAACGGCCCAATCACCGACAAATACAGCCACGCCAGTACTTCGAGCAGGGTTCACAGAGGTGTTAGTGACAGGAATACTGATAAGGTGAATCAAGGTCAAACAGAGACCAATCGCAATGGGTGCAAACCCAGCAGGCGCTTTTGAATCAGTTGCGCCCATTATCACGAATAGGAACACCATGGTCATGACCACTTCACAGACCAGTGCAGCGGTAAGTGAATAGCCGCCCGGTGAGTGTTCACCGTAACCATTTGAAGCAAAGCCAGATGCCGCAGCGTCGAAACCTGCTTGGCCTGAAGCAATCACAAATAACACACCACCCGCGATAATACCACCAATGACCTGGGCAATAATGTAAGGTGCGACGTCTTTGGCATCAAAGCGACCACCGCTCCAAAGACCTATTGTAACTGCAGGGTTGAGATGACAACCGGATATATGGCCAATAGCAAAAGCCATGGTGAGTACGGTTAAACCAAAGGCGAGGGAAACCCCGAGTAAGCCGATACCTACATCGGGAAAAGCAGCGGCTAAGACAGCACTACCACAACCCCCTAACACTAACCAAAATGTACCGAACATTTCTGCGATATACCTATTCATAACGATCCTTATTAATCTGTACCAGTATCAACAAGATAGTTTAGATTTCGAAGAATTGTGAAATCTTGGGCATATAGGAGGAAGAAAAGGTCAGCTAATCTTAGGTTATGGCTTCTAACTCGATAAGGTTATCAAGGGCTTCTTGGTCGGTTTTACCACAAATGACAGGGCAAGCTTTGAACTGGTGACATACTTTCGGGCGTGAAGCTTGACCGAATAACTTACACAGATCTTGTTCATTTAATTGAATGCAGCGTACGCCAGCAGGCTTACCATTAGGCATTCCAGGAATAGCAGATGTAATACTTGGAGCGATACAACATGCTCCACAACCTAGACGACATTCCATCAAATTAAACTCACTAAATAACAGGGTGCGCGATAGTAGCAAAAAATGATGAGAGTGACAGCTGTTGATTGAATCAAAGAATGAACAATTATTATCCTTGAACTTTTTATGGGCTAGCGGTATAACACGCACCCCAGTAAAAGAGTAAGAAGTAATCCTATGACGAATCCATTTTGGCAAGAAAAGACACTAGAACAGATGACCGAGAATGAGTGGGAATCACTTTGCGACGGTTGTGGTAAGTGCTGCCTGCATAAACTAATGGATGAAGATAGCGATGAAGTTTACTACACCAATGTGGCGTGTAGCTGGTTAAACGACAAAACATGTTCGTGTAAAGACTACCCGAACCGCTTCACTTCAGGTGAAGAGTGTTTGAAGCTGACTCGTGACAAGATCGATGAGTTTCACTGGCTACCAGACACTTGTGCTTACCGTCTTCTATCAGAATCTAAGCCGATCCCTGAGTGGCACCCATTGATCACCGGTTCAAAAGCAGAGATGCATGCAGCAGGTGAAAGTGTACGCAACAAAGTGGTATACGAAATTGATGTTGTCGATTGGGAAGACCACATCTTAAACCACCCGAACCGTTAGTTGCTTATTAATAGCAAATGACCCGAATAAAAAAAGGCTCACATTTCTGTGAGCCTTTGTCGTATTTAGGAGGGTCCAAATCAATGGACTGTGTCATGGCTAATGTCAAGCAAGCGGTAAGTCTGCAACCACCTGGTTGAACGTGATACGAGCATTCTGAGCTTGCTCAGATAACTCGATCTTTTTCGCTTGTGCGGCACTAAGATTACTCTCGGCCTGCTCAAGTGCTTGTTGTAGGTTCTCTGGTAACTCGTGAGTTTCCATTTGTGAACCTTGTTCTAGCACATAAGCGCGAATTTCTTTCTTCACTGCGGCAAGTTCTGTGTAAGCAACACGCTCAAGTTCTGCAGCTTCTTGTGCTGCATCTCTCTCTTTCTCAAATTGAGCCAGCGCCATACCTTCTGCAGACCAAGGGTCCATGTCTGGCAGTTCTTCGATGTTGATCGTTGGTTCGATATACGCATCTTGATGGCGTAGATCGAGGTTTGTCGCACGAACCGCTGAAATCATCAACATTACAGAGATAGCCAGCAGCGGTAAGCCACCAACAATCGCCGCTGTTTGTAGAGTACTTAGACCGCCTAAGAACATCAGGATCGTTGGCAAAAACGACAGAGTAAATGCCCAGAACATACGGTTCCAACGCATTGGTTCTTCTGTCACATTGTTTTGAACCACAGACGCAAGAATGTATGAGATAGAGTCAAACGTCGTTGCTGTAAAGATGATACAAAGCAAAGTGAATACTGCGATAACTAGCGTGCTCATTGGCAGTTGTGCAAGCATCGAGAAGATAGCTTTGGTTGCGCCTTCTGCATTCAGGATGGCAACCACATCTAGCTCACCAGAAAGCTGAAGTGATAAGCCGTAGTTACCTAGAATCATGAAGAATAAGAAACAACCTAGAGAACCGAAGAAGATAGAACCTGACACCATTTGTTTGATGGTTCTGCCGCGAGAGATACGCGCAACAAACAGACCCATACTCGGTGCAAATACTAGCCACCATGCCCAGTAGAAAATCGTCCAGTCTTGTGGGAAGTGAGTGTTTTCGAATGTACCGTAGCCACCAAATGGTTCAGCCCACGTTGCCATCACGAAGAAGTTAGACAGTAGACGACCAATTGAGTCTAACCCCGTTTCTAACATGAAGATTGTTGGACCTGCAATCAGAACGAAAGCCAGTAGGCCCATCGCACCCCAGAAGTTGATGTTACTTAGGATCTTGATGCCTTTTTCCAATCCAGCATAAGATGAGTAAGCAAAAATCGCAGTACACACTAAAAGCACCATCACTTGCGTTAGGTTATTTTTAGGTAGACCAAATAGGTGATTCAGACCTTCAGTGATAAGAGGAGCGGCTAAACCTAGCGTTGTTGCAGCGCCGCCTAATAGACCGAAAATGAAAAGGATATCGACGATTTTTCCAGGTACGCCTTTACTGCGGTGTTCACCAAGAACAGGCATTAACGCACTAGAGATCTTTAGAACTGGCTGTTTACGTACATAGAAGAAGTAAGCGATAGGAATCGCAGGGATCAGATAGATAGACCAAGCGATTGGTCCCCAGTGGAACAGACCGTAAGTTGCCGCCCAACGAACTGCTTCTTCACTGCCAGGTTCTAGTTGGAAAGGCGGTGATTGGTAGTAGTAAGCCCACTCAATACAGCCCCAGTACAAGATACTTGCACCGATACCGCCACAAAATAGCATTGCAGCCCATGATGCTGTTTTGAATTCAGGCTCTTCATCGGCTTCGCCTAGTTTAATTTGTCCCATATCACTGAACACAACGTAAACCATAAATGCACAGGCAGCGAGGCCTAGCGCAAGATATAGAAATCCTAGTTGATCCGTCATGAATGTTTTCGCAACCGCAATCCAGTCTGCGCCCTGAGCTGGGAACAAAATGAGCGGGAAAACTATCGTGAGTAGGAGTGCAATCGCACCAAAGAAGGTAGGCTTATCAATAAGCTCAAAAGTGTTTTTCACGAGTATTATTCCATTAAAATGAGAGCGGAATTATGGAATGAACTCGTTTTTTAGACCAAATCTGGTCTGTTGTCGTGACGACAAATCTCTTTAATGCAGAGAGGAAGGTACAGTAACTGAGGGGAAAGTTAGATTAAGGCAAGTAGAATGCCACCCACGGTTGCCGCTGCGGATAAGTATTGCCCAGCTGAATAAGAACCATCGTCCTCTTCTTCAATCTTATCTGGATGATCCATACCTAAAGCGCCATGAGCAAATGACTCTACTTTATCGGTTACGGTCGCGTTTTCAGCTTCGACCTTCTTGGCTTCTTTATCGATTTCTTTAAGGGCAGATAATAGGGCTTTGCCTTCATCAGAAAGCTTGACGGTATTTTGTTCAACCTTAAGCGGTGCAGGCTTTTCAGCTTCAGTGCTTTTAGCTTGTGCATTCATTTGCGAAGGTGAATACAGCTGAGTATTACTCGTTCCTACTGGCGTCATATCGCTCTCCTTACCTATCCTTAAATATAGTATCGGCAGAGGTGTGAAAAACTTGTGCAATTAATCATCGGTAGTGATGTTTTTTTATTCGCACATTACATTTTCATCTGCTTGGTTAAATCGTCTATTTACTAAGCAAATCTTGTGCCGATAAGAATGTTTGATTTTAGATAGAGTTGGGATGAATGATGGGAACGTGATCAAGTTGTGACGATGGACTAATTATCTAGGATTAGCCCACCGACTCTTCAGCTTAGAAGAGTGGTTTAGTCGCATTCTAGGCTAGCGCTGCGTTTTGATAGGTGCTTGTATGCCTTCATTCGGTTCTCTTTCTTAACAAAGCGAGCCGGTGGCGAAAGCACTTCAAGCTGATAATCGCTGCTATCCGATGAGATCTCTTCAACTGGGCTGATGATGGCGACTTTCAAATCAGGGTTACGACGTAGAATTGATGCCGCCGTCCCTAAACCACCTTCTGTGTGGAATTTACCGGCTACATGAATCACTTGTTTCTCTGGGTTTGATGCTAGGTAATCCACAATCGATTCGGCCATGGTCTCGTCCCATGTGACCTGAGCGGCAAACTGCTTTTCCGTTTGTTCTGGTGTACCGTGATGCATGGAAGCCATAAACTTTTCTTTGTAAGGGCTATCACCCGTATCGACTTCGGCGGCAATCCATTGGCGTTGCTCGGTCGATAACTGATCTAAGTAAGGTAACCCTTTACGGCCAATACACTGAACGAAAGGCTTTGGTGCGTTTGCTGCAATAACATCGATGTCGTTGGTTTTGGCGAACTCAACGAGCGCACGGTAATCACTTTCGTAGTTTGGCCACGCTGCCGCTTGAGACATGAGAATTTGTTCGCCAATTTCACCGTTTAAGTATTGGTCGAGTGTGGCTTGGTGCTCTCGAGTGAACTGTTCCATTGAAAGCGCAATGTTTGATGTTGCGTTGCGGCGCGCTTTTAAGAAGTCGGTTTGGAAGCGGTGAATGGCAGAATGCGTGTGCCATTCGCCAATTAGAACCACATCAGCGTCAATCAGCTGCTCGGGTAATGCATCGAGAGAAAGTATTTCGCCTTGTGGAGATGCGAACTGGTAGTCATAGAATGTGGAAACGGATTCCGTTTGAGCCACTTTTTGAGAAGTGTCTTTTGCAGGTTGACTAGCACAAGCCGTGAGAAGAGTAGCTAATCCGATAAGAATAATACGTTGCATGAAATGCCTCCTTGAAGAACACGCATACTAAAGGAGGCAAGATAAGATTTCAATGCAAACGATAATCAATATCAATTAAATTTGTTTGCGGTACACTCGCAGCATAAAGTCAGCTTCACAGTTGAATTGCTCTGCCTCGGTGAGTTGTTGTTTAAACTCTTCACTCGCCTTCCAAGCAAACGGCGTCATCTGTAGCAGGTCGAATGCATCTGACCCCGATAGTTCCATCATATAGTTTAGTTGCTCTTGGTGCTCAAGCGTAAAACCTTCGATCATCTCTGGATCTTCATCGTGCAAACGAACGCCATCATAAATGGCATCACGCAGCTGATAAAGGTGTCGGCTAGCGGGTGTTACGGTGATCACCACACCATTATCTTTGATGGTGCGTTGTAACTCTTCAGCCTTGCAAGGTGCGTAAATGCGTAGAATGCCGTCTAAGCTATTTTCCGCAAAGGGTAGGCGATGGCTCGAAGCGACTGAGAAGTCGACAGCTGGGTAGCGTTTAGCGGCGTATTTGATAGCAATTTTAGAAATGTCTAGGCCAAAAGTAGCACCATTCTTTTCTTGAAGATTCACAGCAATTTCGTTGGTGTAATACCCTTCGCCACAACCAATATCTAATAGGCTAGGCGCCTCTTCTGGTAGGTAGCGAGAACACAACGTCACCACCGCTTGGCGCATTGGGTCATAGTGGTTACCTTCAAGGAAGCGACGACGTGCCTGCATCATCTCTTTGTTGTCACCTGGATCTTTTGAGCGTTTGTGGTGCGCAGGCATCAAATTGACATAGCCTTCTTTCGCTAGGTCGAACTGATGGTTCTTTTCACACTTAAACGTACGATCGTTTTGAGATAAAGGTTGGTGACACAAAGGGCATTGGTAAGTCATTGCGAACTCGAGGTAGAAATTTCAAGTCCAAAATTTTAACAGGAAGCATAGTGGGGCGCTAGAATAAACGCAGCTGTCTCGGTTTACAGCAATCCTAGAGTAGATAGAGCCAACGCATGGTTGGCTCTATTGGTTATGAGCGATTCGCTGAAAAACAGTGAACTCAGCTTCTAGCTAAAGAAGTTAACTTGATTTTTCAACGATTCCGCTTGTTTCTGAAGTTCATCAGCACTGTGAGAGGTCTTAGCGCTGGTTTCACGGCTTTGCTGGTTCAAATCGCTGATCGCATGCGCGTTCGCTGCTATTTCTTGAGAAACCTGGGCTTGCTCTTCTGATGTCGCAGCAATGGTTTCTGCTTGAGAAGCAATAGATTCAACTTGAGAAGCAATCGACTCTAGTGCGGTGCCTGCTTCTTGCGCTTTATCGAGTACTTGGTTGGCATTCGATTGGCTTTGTGTCATCAGGTTTACTGCATTGTGGGTCGAAGACTTTAGCTTCTCGATGATGCTCACTACATCTTGTACTGATGTCTGTGTTCTATGAGCGAGCGTTCTTACTTCATCAGCAACAACGGCAAAACCACGACCTTGTTCACCCGCGCGCGCCGCTTCTATCGCAGCGTTCAATGCAAGCAAGTTGGTTTGCTCTGCGATGTCATCAATCATCTTGGTGACGGTTTGAATGCTTTCGCTATCAGCGCTTACTTGCTCGATGGCCGATGCTGATTTGTCTAATTGATCGTTCAGCTGCGCAACATCAATACACACACCTTCAACGACTTCTAAACCTTTCTGACTGTCTTCATTAGCAAGGCGAACATTTTCAGCAATGCTGTTCACTTGCTGCGCTACTGATTCAGCAGAGGTGGCCATCTCTTCTATGGCAGTAACGACTTGCTCAACTTGTGCTTGTTGGCGATCAGATTGGCTCAAGTTGTGGCTGGCATCTTGTGACACACTGCTTGAGCTGTTCTGTACTTGGTCACTGGTCGCACGAATCTCGCCCACGAGTGTGTTCAGCTGGGCTGCCATGTTCGCAACACCGGTATTCAGATTGCTGATCTCGTTCTTGGTCTGCTTACCATTGTTTGGAATATGCAGGCTTACTTCGCCTTTTCCTAGACGTAGCATGTACTCGTTTAAAGTCGTTAACGGTGTCAATGTGCGGTTCAACACGAAGGTTAACGCGACGATGGTGGCGGCAGCAATTAAGGTGGCAATAATGGCTATGAGCTTGAGTAATTCATCGCTACCTTTAGTCACTTCCTTGATAAAAGTACCGCCAAGCAGTTTCCAATCCCACCCAGGAACTTCAGTGTAAACCAGGTACTTCTCACCAACGGTTTCTTTAACCTTGTATGGATATAGAATTAGACCTGATGGCTGTTCAAAGATCTGATAGAAAGGTTTGTTGCCGTCGTAGTCAGCCACGTCAACAATCGATTTACCATCGCCAACGTTAGTCGGATGCAACAAGTACTGGCCTTGGTGCTCTTTCTCGTTATCAACAATGATGGTGTATCCCGTATCCCCCCAAGAAACAGAGCGTAGAGATTCAAACAGGCTTTGAGTCGCCTCTTCTACTGGCAAGCCAATGAAAGAGATACCGTTTACTTTGCCTTGAGCATTAGTTAAAGGCGCATAGTAGGTGATGTAACGTTGACCGAAGAGCTTAACTTGAGAGTAATAAGGTTGGCCATTTTTGAGCTTGCTATAGCCTGGATGATTTTTCCCTAGCGTGGTCGCAACGACTCGTTCGCCTGATGGCTTTTTAAGAGAAGTCGACACACGGATAAAGTCATCGCCAAATGGAGCAAATAGGGTTGCTACGGCGCCGGTGTCACGGGTAAAGCTATCAACCAGTTTGGTGTCGTTGATTAGGCTCTCACCGTATTGAGTCATGTTAGGAATGGAATGACCGTTGAACTCAACGTCATAACTTTCAACATAAACACCTGCTAGGTAACCGTTGCGAAAAGTGGACTCTAAAACTTTGGCGGTGTGCAGGTAGGCATCGAACTGACCAGAGATGGTTTTGGCCATCGCTTCTACTTTGGATTGGTGTTCTTTTAACGTGTTGTCTAATAACACCTGAGAGGCATTTCTATACACGAGTGTTGCAATGGAGCCAAAGGCGATAAGCAAGCACAGCAAAATGACCAACTTAAGTTGGAAGCCAACACTTTGATTTTTGTATTTCTCGAACATGAATTCACTATCCTGTCTTCATTGAGGTGTTGTTAAGTGGTTTTAAGGAAGTTTGTTATTGAGATTTCTATCATAGGTACTTATTTATCGGCAGTAATTGATAATAATTAATGAATTGATAGTTATATTTATAAACTAGAGTGATGAGAGCTAAATGGTGCGGGGTTGAACAAAGAGGTGATGGACTAATAGGCTTGTGTTAAAGCATTTATTACTAGGCGATGCGTGTGAGGTTAGGGCAATAAAAAATGCAGCTCAATGAGCTGCATTTTTGTTTTTAATTAGACTCGCTAGAGGTCTAGTTTGAGGAAATGACCGTAATCAGCTGGTGGCTTTCACCAGGCTGTAATGTTTTGCCTGCTTCTAGGCTTGGTGCGTGCAGTGTTGATTCAACACATAGCATGGTTAAGTAACCATCGTCTTGCATGTCGCCCATACTAGCAGCGCCTTCTGCCCACGGGTTCCACAGTACTGCAGAGTTATGACCGTAGTTTTCAACTGTTAGCGTGCGATCCAGCTTCTTGTCAGCAACAAAGATTTGCGCTTCTGGTTGCGTGTAAACACGGTCAATTGTGTCGGTCAGTACCAGTTCAGAACCGCCTTGGCAGATCTTGCCACCTTGCAGGCTATCAATGTACTCAGCACCCATACCTGTTGTGGTTGTGGTGTGAATATCACCAACGTTTAGGTAAGTGTGTAGTGCACCAGAGAAAGTCCATGGTTGAGAGTCAGTATTCTTCACGTCCAGCGTTACTTTTAGCTGCTCGCCGATCTCAACATTCAAACGTGCATCAAACTGATGAGGCCATACTGCTAGCGTCTCTTCGCTTGGCTTCAGACCTAAGCTTACAATCACGCCAGCTTCGCTTTCACGGTGCTCAACCAATTGCCATTCACTTGAACGGGCAAAACCATGTGCTGGTGCTGCAATGCGACCAAACCAAGGCCAACATACTGGAATACCACCACGCAGAGCCGTTTTACCGTCGAATTTAGCTTGTTGGCTCATCCAAATCAGGTCTTCTTGACCTTGCGGTTGGAATGACACCACATGGCCGCCAAACAGTGAAATCGCTGCGTTTGCTTTATCGTGGATAACGCGAACCAGTTTTACACCTTCGTTTTCAACGATAGTCACGTTGTCAGAAAGTACCGCCAGTGCAGGTAGAGTAGATAAATCCATTACATGATCCTTCTAAGGAAATTGAATTCAAATGCTGACTAGAGTGATGCTTGATTTTTCATGAGTAACCAGCAGAGTCAGTATTAGAATTGAATTTTGCGTTTGGGCTATCTTTATGGGCTTAGATAGACGCGGTTTAAAAGATAGCAGGTATTAAAAAGGCGACACTAAGGTCGCCTTTTTCAAAGTCTGCTCAAAACAGTCTTCGCTAATGCTTATCTAAAGCGATTTCTAAAAAGAAATTACTTAGAGATGTGAGCGATTAGGTCTAGAACTTTGTTTGAGTAACCGATTTCGTTGTCGTACCAAGATACAACTTTAACGAATTTGTCAGTTAGAGCAACACCAGCTTTAGCATCGAATACTGAAGTTTGAACTTCACCGATGAAATCTTGTGATACTACTTGGTCTTCAGTGTAACCAAGAACGCCAGCCATTTCGCCTTCAGAAGCTTCTTTCATTGCAGCACAAATTTCTTCGTAAGATGCAGCTTCTTTTAGGTTAACAGTTAGGTCAACTACAGATACGTTAGCAGTTGGTACACGGAAAGCCATACCAGTTAGAAGGCCGTTTAGTTCTGGAAGAACAACGCCTACAGCTTTAGCAGCACCAGTTGAAGATGGGATGATGTTTTGAGAAGCACCACGGCCACCGCGCCAGTCTTTAGCAGAAGGGCCATCTACAGTTTTTTGAGTTGCTGTAGTAGCGTGAACTGTAGTCATAAGACCAGATTCAATGCCCCACTTATCGTTAAGTACTTTAGCGATAGGTGCAAGACAGTTAGTAGTACAAGAAGCGTTAGAAACGATGTCTTGACCAGCGTAAGATGCTTGGTTAACGCCCATTACGAACATTGGAGTTGCATCTTTAGAAGGACCAGTAAGAACAACTTTCTTAGCACCAGCAGTGATGTGCTTACGTGCAGTCTCGTCAGTTAGGAAAAGACCAGTTGCTTCAGCAACTACGTCTACTTCGATAGCATCCCACTTAAGGTCTTCTGGGTTACGCTCAGCTGTAACACGTACAGTTTTACCGTTAACGATTAGGTTACCGCCTTCAACTTCAACAGTACCGTTGAAACGGCCGTGAGTTGAGTCGTACTTAAGCATGTATGCCATGTACTCTACGTCGATTAGATCGTTAATACCTACTACTTCGATGTCTGCACGCTCTTGAGCTGCGCGGAATACGAAACGGCCGATACGGCCAAAACCGTTAATACCTACTTTGATAGTCATTGTAGTTGCTCCACAACTTAATTTCTGATTAAAGATAACTGGTAGTAAAATTACAGAATCCAGTATACATCTGCAATAGATAATCCGACTTAACTTGTTTAATGTCAAAAAAAAGCGACGCTTTTCTTAACAATTGGGTGTAAGTGGTTGAAAATTGACCATTGCAAGTGGCTCTGTACCCTTCCAGTTGGGTAAAATACCCCTAAATGATGATTCACTTATGAGTGTATATGTACAATGTTTCCTGGTGAGAAAGTATGTGCTACAAAACGACTGATATGCAAGCCTTTATAGAAAAAAGTAAATATAATAACTGAGAATGTGGAGAGATATTAACGTGATTCAAAAGGGAGGAAATATGATAAAGCCTGATGAATACTGGCGTGAACGCCTAACAGACGACGAATTTTCAGTGTGTCGTGAACGTGGTACTGAAGCCCCATATAGCGGTAAGTTACTGCACAACCATAAGACTGGCGTCTATAGCTGCACATGCTGTGAAAGCCCTTTGTTTCTGTCGGATAACAAATATGACTCTGGGTGTGGTTGGCCAAGCTTTGATGCCCCAGTGAATGATGAAGCAGTGCGCTATATAGAGGATCTAAGTCACGGAATGAAGCGTGTAGAGATCCGTTGTACCGCCTGTGATAGCCATTTAGGTCACGTTTTTCCTGATGGTCCGAAGACCACAGGTGAACGGTTCTGTGTTAATTCAGTGTCGTTAATTTTCAACAAAAATGACGAAAGTACGAAATAACTTGTAACTATTGTCTAATCCTTACAGGTCGCATTTGTCGATTTAGGAATGCTGAAACGTCCAAGATTTCAGATTTAACTCTAGTACAAATAAAAACAGCTACCAAAAAGGTAGCTGTTTTTATTTGAAAGCAGGGGAATAAGAAGCATAAGTTAGAACACTATAAATGAAGCGCTCAGTAACTTGGGACGATTGAAGGGCTGTAAATTCCATCCTCAATCGCTTCGACAATGTTGTCTGCGTCTTTATTTAGCTTCTTATAGGTTGCCTTGTCGAAATGATACAACACGGTGAGCTCGGCTTCAGAAGCAATCGGCACATCAAAGTCTTTGGCAACCATTGCCCAAACGTACGCTTTTTCCATATGACCCAGGCTGTGGTTGATACTGGCCATCGACTTGAAGATTTCAGTGTTGGCTGCCGAGCCATTAGAAAGCGTTAACGCATTATTGAGTAGCTTAAGTGTCTTTATATGATTGCGGGTAGTATAGAAGGTTGCCAAGGCATACTGCATCTCGGCTGTGTTTAACGCTTCAGAGCCTTCTAGTTGTAGGAAACTGCGTCTGGCATTGGTGTCCCCAGTTTGCGACCACAAGAAGTACAGCGTTTCCGGTGTATCGGATTTCGATAGCTCATCAACAATGCGCTCAGACTCTTCGATACTGTGCATTAAAGAGGTAAAGCGACGCTCTTGCAGCTTAGATTGATCGATCGTTTCGATCTGTGCCGCGAGCTCTAGACACTTTTTGTAGGCAGTGACTAATTCGAATTCTTTAATTTTGTTGATTTCGGTGGGTTGCTTCTGAACTTCAAATCGATGCCAGATGAGGTCGGTACGTGCGACACGACATTGCCCATCGTTCATGTTCAATTGTTCACACTGAAGACCCGGGTTGCTTTGGCACAGTTGATCGGTATTTTTGTTCCCTTCAAGACACCCAACCAGAGTGAAAGGCAATAGGCTAATCGCCAACCATTTCATAATTTTCATATTCCTTCACTTGTGATCAGATGCACTTATTATTGGTCAGGTTCTTGACTCAATTCTGTTACGGGTTATTTTCTGGTGAAAATTGTTAAAACTAAGGCTTTACCATGGATGCAGAACAACTTCTTAGCGCAATGACACCCGAGGTCTACGAACGTTTAACCTACGCAGTTGAAACGGGTAAATGGCCAGAAGGTACGGCGCTCTCAAAAGAACAGCGCGACTCGTGTATGCAAGCGGTTATGTTATATCAATCTAAACATAACTCTGAAGCTCAACATATGACAATTGCAGCTGGTGGTGAGATTAGCTTTAAATCTAAGTCTGAACTAAAGAAACAGTTTAAGTCAGATCAAGAAGACATTGTTAGGGTTAACCCGAATCATTAAGCTTAAATTACAACAAAGGGGTGGCAATGTGCCACCCCTTTTAGTTTAACTCGTTTATTTATAAGCAATAAAACGATTTAGTTCACGTTAAGCCGCCGTTACTTTCATAGAATAATTGGGTTTAACGTGAACCCTTGAACAGGTTATAAGCTCATCTCACCGCGCAACACTTGTTGCATCTGAGCCTTCACTTCTTCGTAGCCTAGGTTTTGGCTTAATAGATAATGCAACTTCGCCAGTGCCGCTTCTGGTGTCATATCGTAACCACTGACAACGCCCGCTTCTGCTAGTGCACAACCTGTAGCGTAACCACCCATGTTGACTTTACCAGCCAAACATTGAGTTAGGTTCACCACAATAACACCGCGCTCTGAAGCATCTTTAAGGTGCTGAAGCAGTTCTGGGTTTTGTGGTGCGTTACCCACACCAAAAGTAAGCAGAATCATCGCGTTAACAGGTTGTAATAGCGTGTTACGGATCACTTCGTGTGAGATGCCTGGGTACATTGTGATTACGCCGATAGGTTGCGGAGTAATGTTATGAACCTTGAAAGCACCTTCAGGTTGTTCGTTTACCTTGACGTTATTGCTAAGTTGGATATTGATACCCGCTTCTAGCAATGGGTTCAGGTTTGGAGATGTAAACGCATTGAAGCCATCTGCGTGTGATTTTGTGCTGCGGTTACCACGCATCAACTTGTTGTTGAAGAACAGTGTCACTTCGTTGATTGGGTAGTTTGCTGCAATGTGTAGCGCATTCAGCAGGTTTGCTTGTCCGTCTGAACGAAGCTCTGCTAATGGGATCTGAGAGCCCGTAACAATCACAGGTTTGCCGAGGTTTTCAAGCATGAAAGACAGTGCTGAGGCAGTGTAAGCCATAGTGTCTGTACCATGCAGGATAACGAAACCATCGTACTTATCGTAATTCGCGCGAATGTCATCAGCGATAGTCTGCCAATCAAGTGGCGTCATATCTGAAGAGTCCATTAATGGAGAGTATTCGTGAATGGTGTACTCAGGCATCTCTGGGCGATGGAATTCAGGCATGCCAGCTAGCTGCTTATCCATGAAACCTGCGACAGGAACATAGCCGTGGTCAATAGACTTCTGCATGCCAATTGTGCCGCCGGTGTACGCGATATAGATGTGTTTTCTTTCCATGGCGATTAATACTTAGTGTGATGTAGGGAACAGGGGGGCGATTATAGCGAATTATCATGCAATAAAAAGAGGCACCTCACACAGAGGCACCCCTTAGTTATTGAGTTATTGGCTCAACTTATTGAACTTGGCAATTTAAGCAGAAAGCGTATCGGCCTTGTGGGTCGTTAAAGTTGCCTAACAGCTGGCTATCTTGAGCTAACTGCTGAGTAACCGGCTGTAAACTGCTTGGTATCATCGATTGAATATCTAGGCCTATCGACATCTGAACTTGGTTCATAAATTCTTGAATAAATTGTTCAGTAGCCGAAAGTGGCTCTTCTACCCAGTAGATGTTGTAACTTTCAAGCTCTGCAAGTGAAGCTGCTGCTGCAACCGCATCATCGAAATCACCAATCTCATCGACTAAGCCTTTCTGAATCGCATCTTGACCTGTCCAAACTCGACCTTGAGCAATCTTGTCGACAGCATCGACTTCCAGACCGCGATTTTCTCCAACTAGGCTGATGAATCGGCGGTATCCGTTTTCAATGCCCATTTGGAACGCGTCTTTCGCGCCATCGCTAAGTCCAGTTGTAATACCAAGACCTGAGAAAGGTGAGGTGCCAACGCCATCAGTGTAAACACCAATATCGTTCAACCCTTTTTCGAAGGTGGTGATAACACTGAAGATACCAATTGAACCCGTTAGTGTGGTTGGTTGAGCTAGGATCTTATCCGCACCCATCGAAATCCAGTAACCACCCGAAGCCGCAAGGCTAGACATCGACACAACAACCGGCTTACCCGCTTGCTTGATCGCTTCTATTTCATTGCGAATAACTTCAGAAGCAAAGGCACTGCCACCTGGGCTATCGACACGAAGTACAACGGCTTTTACTTTGTCGTCGTTACGTGCTTGGCGCAGTAGGGCTGCTGTGGTATCTCCGCCAACGGTGCCACGTGGTTGCTTGCCATCCATAATAGCGCCGCTGGCAACAATCACAGCGACGTCGTGTGATTCACTGGTCATGTCTGGAAGCATGGTTGCACGGTATTCGTAGTAACCAAACGCGTTGTAGCTGTCTTGGCCATCACTGCCGAAAACATCAGCAAGCTCTAGTCGAACTTGTTGGCGTGTCGCTAACTCATCCACTAAGCCAAGTTTCTCGGCCAGTTTTGCAATGTCACCGTCCACAGACTCAAGCTCTTTCAAGAAGGTGTCCATGCTTGGGTTCAGTGTTTTAGCATCGATCTGACGGTTGTTGCTGACGTCATCAACGTACGCACCCCATAGTTGGCTCAACCAACGAGAAGCGGACTCTTTCGCTGCATCTGACATGTCATCGCGAATGAAAGGTTCGATAGCTGACTTGTAAGTACCCACACGGAACACGTGCGTGTTTACGTCTAGCTTCTCTAACAACGTTTTGTAGTAAAGCGAGTAAGCACTATAACCTTTAAGAAGAACCCCACCATCTGGTGATAGGAAGACCTTAGTTGCGTAGCTGGCTAGGTAGTATTGGCTTTGGTTGTAAAAGTCACCCACTGCATAAATCGGTTTGCCTGTTGCTTTGAACTCATTCAACGCTTTAGCAATGTAGCGTAGCTTGGTCAGGTTAGTTTCTGGCAACTCTTTGAGTGCTAAAACGATACCAGTAACCTTGTCATCGTCTTTTGCGTAGCGAATCGTTTCAACGATATCAAACAGGATGTTCTCTTTTGGAAGGTCTTTGCCAAGCAGTGAACCTGTGACCGAATCCATCGGGTTGATATAGCGACTTTGTTCTACAATAGGGCCAGACAGGTTAAGCACTAAAGCCGAATCCTGTGGAACCGTCGGTTGAGCCGTATCTGAATGGAAGTACACAAAGTAGATGATGGCGATACTGAGTAAAAAGACTAGGTTAACCAACGCAAGACGTACAAACGTAATGAGCTTCCAAATCCCTTTAAAGATCATGCCTATAAATTTGAATATTTTTTTCATTCTGTCTCCGCAGTGAGATCACGTTGCTTTAACAAGCCGTAGTACCATTAATCTCAATAATATGAACTGCTTAGTATCCTACGATAATTCCCAAGCTCAAACTACACCAAGAATTGTTAATCGATATATATTCTCATTAAGTGTAGTCAAATTAAGGGTTTCTGGACGATTAATACCTTCAGCATTATGATCGGTGTTACAAAAATGTAAACGGTTGTTTGAACTTTTGGTGATTGAGTTATACTGTGGTCAGACCACAAGGATACAATAATAGAAGTGATGTCTGCCATGTACCCACATTTACTTGAACCACTCGATCTTGGATTTACCCAGTTACGTAACCGTGTATTGATGGGATCAATGCATACAGGTTTAGAAGAAAATAAAGAAGGTCTCCACAAACTCGCCGCGTTTTATGAAGAGCGAGCAAAAGGAGGCGTTGGCCTTATTGTTACAGGTGGTTTCTCTCCTAATTTACGTGGCAGATTGACCCCATTTAGTGCTGAATTCAGTAAAGTGAAGCACGCAAAAGCTCACCAAGTTGTTACCGAAGCCGTACATAAGCATGGCGGTAAAATTGCGCTTCAACTATTGCATGCTGGTCGTTATGCGATGCACCCATTCGCGCAAAGTGCGTCTGGCATTAAAGCGCCTATCGCCAAGTTCGCTCCGAGTGAGATGAGCCCTCGTCAGATCAAAAAGACCATCGGTGCCTTTGCCAATAGTGCTGAGCTAGCTCAGGTTGCGGGCTATGACGGCATTGAAATCATGGGCTCGGAAGGTTACTTGATTAACCAATTCATCTGTAAACGTACCAACATGCGTTACGACGAGTGGGGCGGTTCT
This sequence comes from Vibrio sp. 1CM23M, assembly GCF_023161755.1. Classification (NCBI taxonomy): domain Bacteria; kingdom Pseudomonadati; phylum Pseudomonadota; class Gammaproteobacteria; order Vibrionales; family Vibrionaceae; genus Vibrio; species Vibrio sp. 1CM23M. The sequence goes on along the minus strand of NZ_JALNTR010000006.1, from coordinate 156,698 downwards.
TACGAGAAGCGTATGCGTTTCCCGCTAGAGATCGTTAAATCGATTCGTGAAGCGGTGGGCAAGGATTTCATTATTATTTTCCGATTGTCGATGCTTGATTTGGTTGAACAAGGCAGCACGTTTGAAGACGTTGTTCTTTTGGCTCAGAAGCTAGAAGAAGCGGGCGTGACTATCATCAACACTGGTATTGGTTGGCATGAGGCTCGTGTTCCGACTATCGCGACGCAAGTACCACGAGGCGCATTCTCTTGGGTGACGGAAAAAGTGAAACCATACGTGTCGATCCCAGTGGTGACTTGTAACCGAATCAACACACCAGAAGAGGCTGAACGCATTCTTAGTTCAGGACAGGCTGACATGGTATCAATGGCTCGCCCATTCTTGGCAGACCCGGATTTTGTTAATAAAGCCGCTCAAGACCAAGCTCAGTTCATCAATACCTGTATCGGTTGTAACCAAGCTTGTTTAGATAACGTGTTTAAAGGTAAACGTGCGAGCTGTTTGGTTAACCCACGAGCTTGTTACGAGACTGAAATTGTTGTTCAGCCTGCCGAAGCGACCAAAACTATTGCCGTGGTTGGTGCTGGGCCTGCTGGTTTAGCCTGTGCGACGACGTTGGCACAACGTGGTCATAATGTTGATCTGATTGAGAAAAATGACCGTATCGGTGGACAATTTAGATTGGCAATGCAGATTCCGGGTAAAGAAGAGTTTAGAGAAACGATTCGTTACTTTGCTAACCAAATCGATGCATCAGGCGTGAACCTGAAACTGGATACTGAAGCAACGTTTGAGATGTTGTTGAAGTACGATGAAGTGGTGATGGCTGCGGGTGTTGAACCAAGAAAGCTCGATATTGAGGGCATCGACCAAGAAAACGTGGTCGATTACCAAACCTTGATTCGCGAAAAGACACCAGTAGGCGAAAAAGTCGCGATTGTTGGTGCTGGTGGTATTGGTGTCGATGTGGCAACCATGCTAACCGAGCCTACCTCTCACAGTTTAGATGACTGGCTGCATGAGTGGGGCATCGATAAGAACATGGAACACCCTGGCGGGCTTTACCCTTACCCTGATTCGTTCAGCGATAAAACGGTTTGGGTGATGCAACGTAAAGCGGGTCGTGTTGGTAAAGGTCCGGGCAAGACTACTGGTTGGATTCATAAGCGCACGCTAGAAAAACGAGGTGTAAACCTTTTAGGCGGCGTAAGCTACAACAAGATTGATGATAAAGGTCTGCATATCAGCGTTGGTAAGAAAGATCAGGTGCTGGATGCTGATTCGGTTATCGTATGTGCAGGTCAGGTGTCAGTTCGTCCATTCGAAGATATGTGGCAAGAGTTTGGTGGCAAACTGCATGTGATAGGCGGTGCTGATTACGCGGGTGAATTGGATGCAGTACGCGCAATTCGTCAAGGTGTTGAGCTAGCGATTAAGTTATAGAATCAGCTATCAAACTGTAATCTTATCGGTAGATCTTGTTACTTAATTTGCTGAGTTAGATTTTGAACAAGGCTCCTAAGTCATAGATTTAGGAGCTTTTATTGTTTCTAATCTAGGCCAGATGGACAGTGGTTGAGATTTATTATCGTTTGTATTCTGTGCTAAAGTTCAAGTATACAAATAATAAAGAAATAGTAAGGACTTCAAATGGATGCTTTGGATCTATTGCTCAACAGACGCTCAATCGCAAAACTCTCTGATCCGGCACCAGAAGGTGTGGCGTTAGAAAACATCATCAAAGCAGGACTGCGTGCTCCAGACCACGGGGCACTAACACCTTGGCGCTTTGTTATCGCGCAAGGTTCAGGCCTACAAAAGCTTTCAGACATCTTGGTGCGCGCCGCTGAAGCGGATGACAGCGAAGAAGCGGTTATCGAGAAAGTAAAGAAAGCGCCGTTCCGAGCTCCAATGGTGATCACCGTGATTGCCAAAGTAACTGAGCACGAGAAAGTGCCTGCTATCGAACAACACCTGTCTGCGGGTTGTGCTGCACAGGCGATGCAAATGGCCGCAGTCGCACAAGGTTTCCAAGGCTTTTGGCGCTCAGGCAAATGGATGTTCCACCCAGAAGTTCATCAAGCATTTGGCCTAGAAGGCGACGACGAAATTGTTGGTTTCCTTTACTTAGGTACGCCGGGCTGTACGCCAATGAAAGTGCCAGAGCGCGATTTCTCTAAGTTTGTTGAGTTCTTATAAATAAAGCAGAAGCTTGAATAGTGGAATGCTAACTGTATAAACAACCAGTTTTTCTTGATTTATTAGGGCCACATTAGATAATGTGGCCCTAATTGTTTGTAGCATCTGGAAAAACATGTCTCGTCTTATCATTGCTGAAAAACCAAGCCTAGGCCGCGCGATTGCCGCTGCACTACCTAATCCACAGAAGAAAGACCAAGGGTTTATCAAATGTGGCAATGGGGATGTGGTGACTTGGTGTATTGGACACTTATTGGAGCAGGTTGAGCCAGATGCTTATGATGACCGTTATAAGAAGTGGAACTTAGCCGATCTTCCTATCGTGCCAGAGCAATGGCAGCTAAGACCGCGCAAGACGTCAAGCAAACAGCTCACGGTGATCCGAAAGCTATTGAAGGACGCAACCCAAATTGTCCATGCGGGTGACCCGGATAGAGAAGGGCAGCTACTGGTGGATGAAGTGATCGATTACTGCAAGGTATCCAAGGCTAAGAAAGAGTCGATGGACAGGCTGCTAATCAGCGACTTGAACTTACCAGCCGTGAAGCGTGCGCTCTCTCAAATGCGCAGTAACCGCGACTTTATCCCACTTTCTATTTCTGCATTAGCACGCTCTAGAGCCGACTGGCTATATGGCATGAATATGACTCGTGCATACACCTTGTTAGGTCAAAAGGCGGGCTACCAAGGTGTGTTGTCGGTCGGGCGAGTACAAACGCCTGTACTTGGTTTGGTCGTAAGGCGCGATGAAGAGATCGAAAATTTCATTCCCAAAGATTACTTCACGCTGCACGCTTTGATCCCTTATCAAAATAACGGCCAGAGCTTTGATATTCGCGCGCGTTGGAAGCCAAGCGAAGCATGTAAACCATGGCAAGATGAAGAAGGGCGCGTGCTCAATCGAAAGCTGGTTGAGAATGTGGCTAACCGAATTGCGAATCAACCCGCGACGGTAACGGAATCAGAGCAAAAGCAAAGTAAACAAGCTGCGCCACTGCCTTACTCGCTGTCAGCACTGCAGATTGATGCGTCTAAGCGTTTCGGTATGAGTGCTCAGCAGGTTCTCGACACGTGTCAGTCTTTGTACGAGAAACACAAACTCATCACTTACCCTCGTTCTGATAGTCGTTATTTACCTAAAGATCACTACTCACAAAGAGAGTCGGTAGTAGACGCAATCGCTAACAATGCGAAAGAGCTTCAAAGTGGAGCTCAAGGTGCGGATCTTTCTCTTAAATCAAAAGCATGGAACGACAGCAAGGTCGACGCTCACCACGCAATAATCCCGACACCGAAGAAATCATCGGTGAATGGCTTATCTGCTAATGAGATGAAGATCTATCAGCAAATCGCTCGCCAGTATCTAATGCAGTTCTACCCACCTGCGGTTTTTGCTGATGCTAAGCTGGTCTTTGATATTGCTGGTGGCGTGTTCATTGCGAAAGGGCGTCAGCTTATTAACCCTGGTTGGAAGGCGTTGATGGGTAAAACAGATACCGAAGAGAAGGGGGATGGAACTGATGCGGTTCCACCGCTAGATAAAGGTTCTGTGTTGACGTGTCGTGAAGGTGTGATTGGCGATAAGAAAACCGAGCCGCCAAAACACTTCACGGAAGCAACCTTGCTACAAGCGATGACAGGTATCGCGCGCTTTGTTGCGAACAAAGACCTTAAAGCCATTTTGAAAGAGACCGACGGCCTTGGCACAGAAGCGACCCGTGCGGGCATTTTAGATACTCTATTCAAAAGGCAACTGCTAACGCGCCAAGGTAAGAGCATTCATAGTAGCCCTGCGGGCAGAGGTTTGATTCATGCCTTACCTGAGGATTCGACCTTCCCAGACATGACGGCACATTGGGAGCACCAGTTGCAAGGCATGGCAGAACGAAATCAAGCGTATCAACCTTTCATGCAAGCGCTAGAAAGCAAGATTGATGGTTTGATGGGCAAGGTAAAAACCGGCGAAGTTCCTGAGTCTCTGCGTTATCTTCCTAAAGTCGAAAGACCGGCTTTTAAACGTCGCAAAGGCGGTGGTGCGAAGAAGTCTTATGCCAAGACAGGTACGTATGCTAAGAAAGGTACTTCCGCTAAGAAGGGCACTAAAAGCTAAGACTTATTGAGGTTGGGATTAACGTCCGACTTTACGGCCACAACGTTTAAACAGTTGCTGCCAATAGTCGACATGGCGACGAGTTGATGCTCGAAAGGCGTGATGCGCATCTTGAATGGGAAAGTAATAACTGTGCAGTTCAGGTTGCGCGTCAAACATCCCCAGTTGCGGGGCTAACTGTTGATAGTAGCCATCCAGTTGCGCCATGTAAGGCTGAACCTTACCTATGTACTGTTGCTCGAACACATTGTTGAGATAACGAAACTTAGTGGTGTCTCGTTGTTTACCACAGATGATATTGTCATCAAAAGTAGTGAGTTGTTTGGTGATGGTATCCAGCTCAACTGACGCACGGGCGAGCGAGTAGTACAAATCCCCAAGGGTCGAACTCTTCTCCAATACTTCTTGAACCTCAATGGTTTTGCCCGAAACGAGCGATGTGTTTAACGCTTGATTGATATGTTCTAAGGCATCACTGGTTTGTCGTACCTGATCGCCGATATCAGCGCGTAACCACTGACTACCCCGCATTTGTGACTGCATCGCATCACTGGCATAGATTAGATTCCATTGATGCAGTGGAAACTGTGCGAGTTTCTGTTGCTCAATTTCTCTTAACAATTCTACGATCTCTGGGTCTAATTCATTGCTGGATAAACACTTGCCCACGCCTTGAAGTAGCGCGACTTGATAATCGTAATTACGAAACTCATCCGCGACCTTGCCCAGAACCGAATTTCTTTCTGCAATTAGATTGAACAGTCCACACTGACGAAGCTGGTAGCTGTCGATGAGGCCGATAGAGAGTGAGGGCACGTCAAGAAGCAGTTCTCGCTTTCTCGGTAGGTTTTCAAATTCCCATTCCTCTTTTATCTTGTCAGCATCTTGTACTCTGGCTATCTTGGTTTGATAGTCGTCGAACAAGTCGCTGGGGCCATCACTGAAACAGCCAGCTAGCATCACTGTCAGACAAAACAGCGTTGAGTGCTTTACTAGGTTTGAGAGAGGGCCTACATTCATCTGCGGGTTACCAGTCTATTTCGCTGCCATCGAAATTGAAGAAGTGACCACTTACTTCAGTATTCGCGGACTCGATGACTTCAATCAGGCCAGAAGCTGAAGTGTCGGTGTCGATCAGGGCATTAGGGCCGCCCATTTCGCTCTGTACCCAACCTGGATGCAGTGCTAACACCGTAAAGCCATTCTCGGTTAAGTCGTTGCTTAGGCTCTTCACCACGGAGTTTAGAGCGGCTTTAGAGGAGCGATAGATATAACCGCCGCCTGAGGTGTTTTCGGTCATGCTGCCGACTCTAGAGGATAGACAAGCGACCTTTTTGATATGGCTGTCTTCTAGTAGCGGCAATAGTGTTTCGACAAGCTTTAGTGGAGCGATGGTGTTGACTTCGAATACACGACGCCACTCTTCAACATCGGTATTACCCAGCCCATAGCCTTTTGGTCCATAGTAGCCAGCGTTGTTGATCAAGATATCAATCGACTCTATTTGCGAAGGGAGTTGGCTTACTGCTTGGTAATCGGTTATCTCTAATTGAATACAGGTCAGGTTAGTGTTGTGGCCTGCGAGTGAGAGCAATTCTTTTGCTGAATTGTCATCACGATAAGTCGCGTACACCTTGTGGTTACCTTCCAGGTATTGTTGAGTCAGGCTTAAGCCAATGCCGCGGTTCGCTCCAGTAATAAAAATAACGCTCATGGTGATTCCTTTTCAGTTCAACTAGTTAAGTTTGATGGCTTAACACGAGAAAATCAACGCTCCACCAAGTGACCATTAGCATTCCTACAAAAATCATTACTGCTGCCATTGAGCCGCAGATCACCCCAAAGATGAGTATTAGGTTTTTCATTGGTGTCTCTTTTTGAAAATTAAGTTAATGATAACTATTATCATTAATTAAGGTTGTCGCCTAGGCTGAGACTGTTATGATTTTGAGAAAGATACGCAATTAACCTGATTATGATTCCTTTAATTTACCACCCAATCTATTCACAGTTACCTTTACCAGAAGGTCATCGCTACCCAATCAACAAATATCAGTTGTTGCATAGTGCTGTTGAGGCGCTGATGGATAGTGAACCTCGATGGAAGAGCAAGTTTGAAGTGTGCCAACCAACGCCGGTTTCGGTTGAACAGGTAAAACAGGTTCACGATAGCGAATATGTCGATTTGCTCGTGTCTGGTAATTTACCTGCGGCTAAAATGAGACGCATCGGTTTCCCGTGGAGCGAGCAACTTATTGAGAGAACACTCTACTCAAGTGGTGGAACCTGCTTGGCCGCTGAAATGGCAATAGAGAGTGGTTTAGCTATTCATTTGAGTGGTGGTTATCATCATGCGCATCATGATTTTGGCAGTGGCTTTTGTTTGTTGAACGATTTGGTTTTAGCGGCAAAACACGCGCTGACCTTTGAACATATCGATAAAGTGCTGATCGTTGATAGCGACGTTCATCATGGTGATGGCACAGCAACTCTTTGCCAAGAGAACGACGACATCATTACTCTGTCGTTCCACTGCGATAAAAACTTCCCTGCACGAAAACCGTTGTCTGATTTAGATGTGCCGTTAAGTCGTGAAACGGAAGATGAAGAGTTTCTAAGGTGTTTCGAACAAGTCACTAAGTTAGCGATTGCTCACCATCAACCTGATCTGATTATTTATGATGCGGGGATCGATATCCATCAAGACGATGAACTGGGTTATTTGAATGTCTCGACACAAGGGATATTTGAGCGCGACTGCTTGATGATTAGCTTAGCGAAATCAGACTCCATTCCGATGGCGTGTGTTGTTGGTGGTGGCTATCGAACACAGCATCAAGATCTGGTTCCTATTCACATGCAGTTATTGAAAGCGGCACTAGCCGTGAATAGTTGACCTGTTGAACTAGGTTTTCTCCAGATACAAAAAAGCCGCTGATTTCTCAGCGGCTTTCTTTAATGTGGTGGAGGGATAGGGATTTGAACCCTAGAACCGCTATTAACGGTTGCCGGTTTTCAAGACCGGTGCTTTCGACCACTCAGCCATCCCTCCAATGGCGCGTATAATATAAGGGTGGCTTTCGCTTGTAAATACCCTTATTAACTGACTGCTTTTTTTATGAACGCTTTTCGGTGTTTTTGTTCTGAATGATTGTTTATTGTTCGGTTTATTAAGAAGCCGACAAAATCTAATATTCAATAAGCCAAGTATTCCCAACTTTTGTTATACGTGAAGTGTTTCAGTGTCATTAAAAAAGAAAGTATCTAATTGGTTCGCAGGCAAAGTTATGAGGGGAGTGGCTTAGGCATAAGAACTTTCAGCTAGGGACTTTTAACTAAGAGCTTTTAACTAGGAATTCTTAACTAGGAACTTTTAGCTTAGAACTCTGAGCTCGGAATTTAAAACTAGGTATAAAGTGAATGAGTTTGAAACTGGGACTGTAGAGAGTTTTGTTAGGTGAGCTTTATATTTTAAAAAGCTTCAGATGCAAAAAAGCCGCTGATTTCTCAGCGGCTTTCTTTAATGTGGTGGAGGGATAGGGATTTGAACCCTAGAACCGCTATTAACGGTTGCCGGTTTTCAAGACCGGTGCTTTCGACCACTCAGCCATCCCTCCAGTGGCGTGAATAATATAAGGGGCGGAGGATCTTGTAAACCCTTAATTTTCATAATTTTGTTTTGTTGCTTGTTTTCTAATCATTCACGGCAATAAAAAAGGGAAGCCATTGGCTTCCCTTTTCTGTTTGCTGATTATTTAGTCATTTTTTGTGTAGAAACGCTGTAGCTCAGTCAGGCCTTGCATCAACACAGGTAAGCGAGGGCTTACGTTTTTCAGGCGCTTGTAATTCTGGTCGTACAATTTGTAGTTACCGAATTTATCTAACACCGTTGTTTGCTGGTCAGTAACAAGAGCAAGTTCACGAGAGTCGCCCGCTAGGATCCACTTTCTCTTACGCTCATTAAACAGGCTGCGACCACTACTGAAGTCCGTTGGGTTCGAAGATACGCCCAATAGCTCTTGCATCAGTGTTACTGATACGTCTAGATGACTAGAACGGTGCGTGTATTCAGAAGCAGACTTACCTGGCCAGCTGATAAACAGCGGTACTTGTAACTGATAACGACTGTAGTTGGAGTTTGCACCCCAGCTGTTGGTTTTGGTTTCGTTAAACTCAGTACCGTGGTTAGAGGTAATGATAACTACTGTGTTGTCGGCGAGCTCTAAGCGTTCCAGTTCAGCGTAGATAGTTGCTAACTGAGCATCGGCCGCTGTTGCTGACTTTTGATAATCTGCAGCAAAACGTTCTGCTGTTGTTAACGTTGAGTCCGACTCTGAACTTGAATCGTAGCTGGCGAAGTTATCCAGTGTAGTCAGTTCAATAAAGTTAAACCAAGGGCGTTTAGCTTGTGGTGATTGAATCCAATCAGACCAAGCTTTGATTGCACTCTGGTCATCATAAGTTGCTTGCTGTGGCATAACATCACGGCCTCGGAAGATAATATCCGAGTAAAGTGTATCGCTAAAGTTGTCGCCGCTGAAAGCAGCAAACTTATAATCGTGATTATCTAATACATCCAACAGTACTGCGCTTGACCCTTGAGCTTCGATGCTGCTTGCGTAGCTGCTCGGCAGGCCGTAGAACAAGCCGAAAATACCAAACATATCGTTACTTGAACTGTAGTGGTTGGTGAAGTTGATCGACTGTTGTGCGTAAGCATAGCTGTTTGGCATCGCTGTCGCATTTAGTGCGTCAGCGCGAAGGTTGTTCACACTCACCATCAGGATATTAAGATCATCACTGCGGCGGTTGTATTGAATTTTTTCTAGCGGATAGCTAACTAGGTTTACGTTCTCTTTGTTCGCTTCTAAACGCTCAAGGTACTCTTCACGATCTAATAGGCCATGTTTTTCCATAAAGCTTTTCGCTGTCATTGGGTAAGACAGTGGGAAGTTCGCTTTCTGGCTAGTAATTGGGTTATAGAAATACGCATCAGCCCACATGTAGGTCAAGTGGCTGCTGATGAAACACAAGAAGAAGACGGCAGTAATTGGACGGCCAATGTGTTTATGAGATAGTTTACGCTGCTTACGCCAAACCCATTCAGACAGACCAAGCTGTAATAAGAAGATAAATGGCATAACAATGAAGAGGTGCTGCAAATCAGACGTGAATGCAGATTCCTCTCCACTGAATAAAACCTCCCACACGACAGGTGTCAGGTGGAGGTTTATATTTTGATACGTTTGGGTATCAATCAGTAGGACAGTTAAACCTATGGTCGCAAAACAAACCGCAACCAAACGTAATAACTTCCTCGACGGAAGAATAAAAGTGAGCGGGAACAGCACTAATAGATAGAGCGCGAACACTAAAAAGCCAAAATGACCAACCCACGATGCAGCCAAATAGAATTGGCCTAGCAAGGTTTCTGGCCAAGCAGATTGAGTAATATAACGAGTACCAATCAACATCGCAGCAATGATGTTGAAAAATGCAAACCAGTGACCCCAACCAACCAGTCGAGATACACGATCGCTATATGAGTTTGCGCTGTCTACCATTTATAATTCTTTTATCCGTCAATCAAATTTAGTGAGACTTTTTATCTTCAAGAGAAGAAATTAAAGCCTCGGCAAATTTTTCAGCAATTCCTTTGCGTTGTGAAGCAGCAACATTCTGATTTAAGACATTGGTTGCGATATTTCCAGCGATCATCAGTGAAAGTTCTGGCGAAGCTTTGTGCTTAGTTAGTACAGCACCTACTTCAGCTAGGATTTTTTCAACTTGATCATCTGTGTATTTAGATATAATCGGCATAAGGACTCTAATAATGATAGTAAAAGCGGCTTATGATAACCTACTATGCACGACAACTGAAACCTGAACGGTAATATTTTCACTATGAGCCTTCACCTTTCCAACGTAATTTTACACCAGCTGAGCAAGAACGATCAGGATGAGCTGATTGTTAACTATCGTGCTGAATCTCTAGAAAACGATGCTTCATCTGAAAGCCTAGTTGCTGAACTTCACCGTGTTTTTAATTCAAAAGCAGGCAAAGGATTTGGTTCTTTCAAATCTGACAGCGAATTCCAGCAGTGGTTGCATCAACTTCGTGCTGGTGAGACAAACTTTTACGATTTTTCTCAAAAGAGTGCGCAACGTCTAAAAGACGAACTATCAAAGTACCCATTCGCTGACGAAGGTATCTTGGTAATGGCTGAATATCAGTCACTTGCAACAGATTACCTTTTCATTGGTTTATTGCCTTCAAACCAAAGCCTAAAGGTAACTGAAGGGCTTGATATTAGTGCGACTGACTACCTTGATATCTCAAAAATGGATATCGCGGCTCGCCTAGACCTTTCAACTTATGAGACTGATAAAGAGTCAAACCGTTACTTAACTTATATTAAAGGACGTGTTGGCCGTAAAGTCGCGGATTTCTTCTTAGATTTCTTACAAGCTGAAGTTGGTTTGGATGCGAAACAGCAGAACCAAGTACTGATGCAAGCGGTAGAAGACTTCGTTTCTGACTCTAAATTAGAGAAAGAAGAAGCGATCAGCTACAAAAAACAGGTTGCGGATTACTGTAACGAGCAGCTTAAAGCGGGCGATGAAGTGCAAGTTCGTGAACTTTCTGGTGAGTTGCCAGCAAGCACAGATGGCACAAGCTTCTTTGACTATACTAGTGAGCAAGGCTACGAGTTAGAAGACAGCTTCCCAGCCGATCGCGCAACTATGCGTAAACTAACAAAATTTGTTGGTGCTGGTGGCGGTTTGAATGTTAGTTTTGATAGTCTGCTTCTAGGCGAACGTATCTTTTACGATCCGGAGACAGACACGCTAACGATTAAAGGCACTCCACCGAACTTACGTGACCAACTGACTCGTAATAAGTCATAGTCCGAAGTTAACGGATAAAAGCGGCAGCAGGACGTTGTCGCTTGTTTTGTGCTTAATCTTTTAGCTACGGTCATGGCTTCAAGTTAACACGCACAAGGAATATAGATGGAACAATCAGTAGCAAAGCCCAAACGCTTTAAAAAACCAGCCACCTTTTTGGTTGTGCTCTTGGCTCTGTGGTTACTTCCTTCATTGGCTCTTCTTAATCTAAGCCGTTCCTACACCAATTCTCTTGCTCAAATCGAAGAGCTCGGTATTCGAGTCAACGAGTTGAGGCAATCGCTTTATTTCTCAGAACCACTTCGAGTCTCTCGTATCAATGATCTGGCACTCGATGCTCAGTTGGTTTATTCGATCCGACTGCAGATTGAATCTGATTTCCAACACGCCTTGTTTCGACCCGATGTGAACCAACTGTTGTACGTAGCTGATCAGTTCCTAGAAAAGTTCGATGAGTTCATTCCAATAGAAAGCCAAGTTCAAGACATCGTTGATAACATTAAGATCTTGCGTGCTGATAAAGAGCTTTCCCCTAAGCTCAAACCACTCCTCAACGAATTCGGTGTTGTGGTATTTGAAGCCATGTATTCTGACAATCAAAGTTCGTCAGCGACTTATCGCGCCTTTGATTCCATTTTGGACAAATCTTATTCTCTAGAAACCGAAGAGCAAGATGCACTCCAGCAGTTACTGGCTGATGCGTCAGCATTGTTGAGTGATTATGCTCAACTTAACTATTTGGTTGATAAAATTAAGAAAAACTCTGTGAATGAGCAGATCATAAAACTCGAAGCTGAGTTCCATGATCGTCAATTCAACCTATTGTTGGTGATGCTAGGCTTAAGCTTGGTGGCGATGAGCGGGATAGTGTTTTGGGGCGTTAGGTCCACAAAAACGATGAAAGAAGCAGACCAAGAATTCAGCTCGGAACTAGAAATTAATTCAAGTAAGGAGGACGCTTCTTCTAGCGATGTTGTTTCCTCAGCAGTGAAACAAGCAGATAGCGACGCTTATGTATCCGAAAACAAGTCAACGAGCCAGTATTCCGCCTCTCAACCTATGCATAGCGTTAACGTTACAAGCCAACCAATTGTGCAGCAAGACTCTTTTCAGCAAGCCTCTGAGCAGGTACCAGTAGCAGAGAAACACGTTGCCAGTGTCACAGATTCTAAGCCTGCGATTGATATCGAAGACATGTTAGAAACGCTCGACGGTGATGCTGAATCTGTCGAACTCTTGCTTGGTGTGTTTGTACAAGATCACGCAGGAGACTACGAGAAGTTTAAGTCTTTGTTGACCAAAGATGAAACCTCCGCCGCTCGCATTGTGCATAGCTTAAAAGGTGTGGCTGGCAGTATTAAAGCGTCTCGGTTAGCCATCATTGCCGCAAGTATTGAAATGACAATGAAGCAGTCTAGAGCGATCAGTGAACATGATTTAGCTGAACTAGAGCAGGCCATAAAAGCCTCTGTGGATTCTGCTCATGAATATTTAGACAGTCAGCGTTAACTTTTACAGGGTTTTTGACAATACTCTGACGAAGCGCTCATACAATCCGCGCCCTTAGTCTTTGTCAGAGGTTGATATGTTACGAGTTTCGAGTCGAAGTTGGATGGTGTTGGTGCTTAGCATTGTGCTAAGTGGTTGTTCTCTCTTAGAAGTTAAGTTAGATAGTCAAACGACGCCTCTCACTCAACAAGAGTTAAATGCTCGAATCATGACGCGTGAATACGCCAAGATGTTTTTTATGCGAGTAGAAGACTCAGCCGATCTCATTGCTCAATCTTATCCTGCTGATGACACCTTACATCAATCTTACGTCTTGCTTTGGAAGATCCATGCGGAGCAGGGCTTACAGCAAGCGGCTTATCAAACTTCCCCAATGTCTGCCTTAATCGACTCGTGGGTGTTCACTGCCCAAATGAATCAGTTTTATCGCCAAGACGATGGCGCGGATCTGTTCGCGACTGATGATGCGGTAGAGACTGCTCGTTTTCTTGACCAAGAAGCCGAGAAACTGGCAAAGGGTGTATTGAGCTCGAGTGATTTCAAAAGCAGCAAAGCGTTCGTTGTTCAGTTTGCTGCTAGCCACCCATTTAAAGACCTCACATTCAGAAGCACACCAGCTTACCGTGAATGGCTAAGTTACCTTGGTAAAGACGAATCGCAAATCGTTCAGAGCTTAGGCACCATGCCAGAAGCCATGAGTGACGCATCTGATCGTTTAAGCCTTATGGCTGACCAGACACCGAAACTGATGTCGTGGAAGGCGGAGCTGGTTGCATTAAATAGCTCACTAACGGGTGAAGACCTATCGATGACGCTGGAAAGCCTTCGTCAAACATCAGCAAGCATGCAAGACTTCATTGAGAACAACCCGGAGTACATGCAAACACTGGCTTCTATTATGTCGACAGAAATGCAGCCTCTACTCAACGATCTTAGCGACAAGACAGACCAAAAATTAGCAATGCTCACTGAAGAGCGTGTGGCATTAGAAAAAATGGTGACACGTGAGAGAGAAGCTCTAGTAGAGATGATTGCCAAAGAGCGCATTGAGATTGCCGGCATTGTGACTTCAGAAAGAGAACTGTTCACGCAAGACCTTGATCGCGTCTCTCAAGAGGTGGTGGTACTGGCGATTGATAAACTGATGGAGTTAATCAAAGGTGTGATTATCTACTTCATCCTGTTTATCTTAGTAGTGTTCTTTGCACCGTTAGGCATCGGTTACTGGTTGGGTAAACGAACCGCCAATAAATAGACAAATAGATAAATAAGTAAATCAGCAGATCAAAAAAGAGCGCTCTAGGGCGCTCTTTTTGCATTTATCCATTAACGTTTTGAGTTAGTTCGAAAGCGTTAGCTCCTAAACTTAAGCTTGTTGCTTGTTTAACTTGGTCGCTTCTTCAGCTTCAAACGCAGGTGCTGTTGGTTCACATTTATCAACGAACCAACCCATGTAAGACGTTACGATGGTCACGATGATACAGATGAAGCTTAACCACATGAAGGGTGCGTAAGACAGCGTCGCAACACCAAGAATGCTCGCCATGTAGATACCGTTATCACTCCACGGAACCATACCCGACGTTAACGTGCCACCAAACTCAGCATTACGAGATAGGTTCTTACGCTTGTAGCCTAAACGGTCGTAGTTTTTTGCACAGATTTTTGGTGTAAGGATTAACGATACGTACATTGCAGAACCGAACACGTTACCCATGAAGGCCGTACCAATTGTGCTAGTCGCTAGTGAGCCTGCGCTGTTTACGCGGCGCTCAAACACCTTAGCGATTGTCTCTAGTACGCCCACTTTATCCAGTAAGCCACCGAAACCTAGACCAAATACGATAACCGCAACTGAACCTAGCATTGAAGACATGCCGCCACGGTTAAGAATCGAATCAATAAACTCGACGCCAGATGAGATTGAGAACGGTGCCCAAGCAGTGTTGAATGCCGTTAGGAAGTCGATATCTTGGATCATGACTGCCCAGATAATACCCAGCAGAGAACCAAAGCTGATGACCGGGAACGAAGGCATACGGAAAGCCAACAGACCAAGTACGATAAGTACTGGAACGAATGAGTAAGGCGTGATGTAGAACTGAACTTCCATCGCTTTGATTACAGAGTCTACTTGGCTCATATCAACGTTGCCCGCGTAGTGGAAACCAAACGCAGTGAACATGATACCGGTAATTACGTAGCTGATTAACGCAACTGGCAACATGCCCTTGATGTGTTCAACTACTTCAACACCAGACATTGAAGAAGCCAGAATCACTGAATCAGAAAGCGGAGACATCTTGTCACCGAAGTAACAACCTGACAGCACGGCACCTGCAGTAATCGGTGCTGGAACACCTAGACCTTGGCCGATACCCATCATCGCGATACCTGCTGTACCCGCAGCACCCCAAGAAGTACCGGTCGCCAATGCAGTTAGAGAACAGATGATCATGGTCGCTAAAAGGAAGATAGAAGGGTGGATAGCTTTCAGACCATAGTAAATGATAGTAGGTACGATCCCGCCTGAGATCCAAGTACCAACAAGAGCGCCAACGGCTAAAAGTATTAAAACCGCGCCTAAGCCATTGGATATTCCTTTGAGCGCTGCTTTTTCTAAGTCTTTGTATTGGTGTCCAAGACGAATACCAAGAACCATGATAATGAACCAGCCAATATACAAGGCAAGTTGAATTGGAAGGTCAAGCTTTGCAGTAAAGGAAAAAGCAAGGGATAGAAATAGTCCTAACGCGATGAATACCTGCAATAGGTTCGGTAGGCGAGTTTTACTCTGCTTCATAAAAGCCTCTTGTGATTTCGAGCATTTATAGTGCTTCGTTATAGTGTGTGGTGCAAAACGGACACTACAGTAATTAGTTTATTATATCGAAAAAATACGTCCAAGTTGTGATATTTGACTGTTAACTCAATCAATTGTGGTTTCATAATCTAAATTTTTGTTACATTCATGATTGTTACATGTTGAAATCTGTCGCGCGTTGTTTTCGTTTTGTAAAATAAAACTCTGATTAACCTTGGTTTAAAAGAGGGATTTACTGTTTGTGATGAGCGTCGATTGAAGCGATTTTGGCGATGTAAATGTTTGAATCTGACGATAATGAGCGCTTAATCAATGAGGTGGAGATGGAATGTCGATACAGAGATAACTGCACGATTCATTACGTTCACTTAAAAGAAACGAAAAAGTTACACTTTTTGACAAAAAGCACTTGAGTTCTGTTTCTGAAAAACTTATAGATGGGGGAGAGCAATTTTTAATTTATACATGGAGAGTGAGCGATGAGAGTAGGTCTAGTTGGTTGGCGCGGTATGGTTGGTTCTGTACTGATGCAACGTATGGTTGAAGAGAAAGACTTCGACTTGATTGAGCCTGTTTATTACAGCACATCTCAGATTGGTATTCCTGCCCCTGTTCTAGGTGGTAAAGATGCGGGTCTACTTCAAGACGCTTTTGATATTGATAGCCTAAAACAGCTTGATGCTGTGATTACCTGTCAAGGCGGCGATTACACATCAAAAGTATACCCAGCACTGCGTCAAGCAGGTTGGAAAGGTTACTGGATTGATGCAGCTTCTACTCTGCGTATGGATGCTGATTCAATTATCACTCTTGATCCTGTTAACTTGGCTCAAATCCAGCAAGGCATTCACAGCGGCACTAACACATTCGTTGGCGGTAACTGTACTGTGAGCTTAATGCTTATGGCTCTAGGTGGTCTGTACGAGAAAGGCATGGTTGAGTGGATGAGTGCCATGACTTACCAAGCAGCTTCTGGTGCGGGTGCTAAGAACATGCGTGAGCTGATCTCACAAATGGGTGTGATCAACGACAGCGTAAGTTCTGAGTTAGCGAACCCTTCAAGTTCAATTCTTGATATCGATAAGAAAGTGGCTGATACGATTCGTTCATCTTCATTCCCAACCGACCAATTTGGTGCTCCGCTTGCGGGCTCACTGATTCCTTGGATCGATGTGAAGCGTGAAAACGGTCAGAGCAAAGAAGAGTGGAAAGCGGGTGTTGAAGCAAACAAGATTCTTGGTCTAGATGGTCAACCAACCCCTATCGATGGTACTTGTGTACGAATCGGTGCAATGCGTTGTCACGCTCAAGCACTAACGATCAAGCTTAAGCAAGACGTGCCAATGGACGAGATCGAAGAGATCATCGCAACGCACAATGATTGGGTTAAAGTGATTCCTAACGACCGCGACATCACGGCACAGGAACTAACACCAGCGAAAGTAACAGGCACAATGTCTGTACCAGTCGGTCGTCTGCGTAAGATGTCGATGGGTAACGACTTCCTAAACGCCTTCACTGTTGGTGACCAACTGCTTTGGGGTGCTGCAGAACCACTACGTCGTACTCTGCGCATTATCCTTGCTGAGAAAGCGTAACTGCCTCATTTTTGAGAATAATTAACGAAGAAGCGCCTTAGGGCGCTTTTTTTGTTTCTGATGACAGAAGCCTGACTTTAAAACCTTACCTTTCGTGCGTCTTAAAGTTGGAGCTAGAAAATGAAAGCAAACCTTAAAGGTTTTACTCTTATCGAATTGATTGTTGTTATCGTCATTATTGGTGTTTTAGCGGTTGTTGCAGCACCTAGGTTTTTAAACATACAACATGATGCTAGGGCTTCGGTTATGGAAGGATTGGGAGCATCTGTCCATACTGCGGCTGATTTGGCGTTTGAAAAAGCCGCCGTGGAAGGTATGGAAGACCAAGAATCATATTTGATTCCTGAGTATGGGCGAGTGAAGTTTGGTTACCCCGCGGTAGAAAAAGGGGGAATGGAAAACTTTTTGGCGATTGATTCAGGGTTTCATGACCTGACGACTGAATGGACATGGGCAGCGCATAATAATGGCCCAGTGAGCGACCCAGACCTATGGCTGATTACCCGATCGGAATATTTGTCAGACGTTCTTCCTAATGACTTCAATACCGCTATCGAGAAGACCCAATGCTATGTGAAATACACGGCTGCAATGGAAGCAAATGATGATTACCAAGTGGAAGTTTTCACAGATGGCTGTTAGTTGCTTTAGTTGGATAGTTAAGAAA
This sequence comes from Vibrio sp. 1CM23M, assembly GCF_023161755.1. Classification (NCBI taxonomy): domain Bacteria; kingdom Pseudomonadati; phylum Pseudomonadota; class Gammaproteobacteria; order Vibrionales; family Vibrionaceae; genus Vibrio; species Vibrio sp. 1CM23M. The sequence goes on along the minus strand of NZ_JALNTR010000006.1, from coordinate 138,882 downwards.
AAAAGAGCTCTTAGGAGCTCTTTTTTTTTGGTTTTTATTCGGTCTCGTCGGTGACGACTCGCTTGTCTGGATCAGCCAATTCGCTAGCACAATGTTTGCAATATATAGCGTCCGAATCATGACCCGCTCGGTTACAGTTGGGGCACTTAACCAATTCTTTGTGCGAGTTCATCTCATTACTGAGTTCTGCAGTAATGATCCCGGTTGGCACCGCTAAGATAGAGTAACCCAATAACATGGTCAGTGAGGCTATGGCTTTACCAAGCGCGGTCTGCGGCACCATGTCGCCATAACCTACCGTAGTGATAGTCACGATGGCCCAGTAGATACTGTGAGGAATACTGGTGAAGCCATTGTCAGGACCTTCAATAACAAAGATCAGTGCGCCAAAGATAACCACCAAGATGCCGACGGTGCTAAAGAAGATCAGTATCTTTCGTCGTGCCATTAATAGTGAGCGCAACAGAATATTGGAATCCTGCAGGTAGCGAACCAGCTTTAGGATTCGGAAGATACGCATCACACGCAGCAGTCTCACCACACCCATAAATGAAGCGCCTGGGAAGATGATCGCTAGGTAGGTCGGAAGAATCGCCAATAGGTCAACGACACCATAAAAGCTGGTGGCGTAAGATTTTGGTTTTGGAGAGCAATAGAGCCTTAACAAATACTCAAGAGTGAAGAGTGCAGTAAAGGTGTATTCGATATAACGCAGCTGTTGTGACCATTCGGTCATCACATTAGGGATGGATTCTAAGATCAGAACCAAAAGCGAAGCCAAGATTGCAACGATCAGAGATATATCAAATGCACGTCCGGCTGGCGTGTGAGTACCAAAGATAATGACGTACAAATGATGCTTGAGTGGCTTGCGTGACATAAGGAGAGGTTCGTCTTCTGTTAAATGCATTAACAGTCATTATACAAGCTTCATAATAACGAGGCGAGTGAAAGCCCAATTGCTTTACTCGCCTCATCTATATATCAATATTGTTGCCCTTTATAGAGCAACCGAAATGTCGTTAAACGTTATGCCAAACCTGGGAACAGATTACGTAGGCCATTGGCGATGAACTCGATGCCCAATGCGCCAAGAATCAGGCCCATGATACGAGTGATCACGTTGATACCCGTTTGACCTAAAAAGCGAACGATAACTGGCGCTGAACGGAACAAAAGCCAAGAGCACGTTGCGAATGCGATGATGCTAATGCCGATGCCGACCGTATCAATAGCTGCAGGGTAGCGAGACCCGTAAACAATCGTCGAGCTGATTGCACCTGGGCCTGCCATTAGCGGCATAGCCAGTGGAACAACGCCGATCTGCTCTTTGCTGATGTATTCAGATTTCTCTTGTTTGTTCTGCTTATCTTCACCGAGTTTACCGCTCATCATCGAGAACGCGATGCTCAGCAATAGCAAACCACCTGCCACACGAAATGAGTCTAGCGAAATGCTGAACATATCAAGCAACATTTGCCCCGCAACAAGCGACACAATCAAGATCACGGCAACAGCAATGTTTGCTTGTAAGGCTGTCCTGTTCCTCTCTTCTGGCGGCATATGAGCAGTAAGAGAAACAAAAACAGGCATGATGCCGATTGGGTTTACGGCAGCAACAAGCCCAAGGAAGAATTGCATAAAGATTGCGAGTTCTAAGCCTTGCATGAGAGTGATCTCCAGTTAGCGTACTTTAAGGTGAAGGGTTGATCTGTGAATAGTCTAGGCGCGTAATGTAAGGGACAAACTACATTTTCACGAATGAAAAAAACTAACTTGAAACGGGTAATTCTTTTTAGAAAAACTAATTGAATCTCACTTTTGTTTTAGGCTTGTTGCAAGCTAGTCGGTAGTGTTTAATTTTGTAACTTCTTATTGAGTAACTGTTAACCCACGCACGAAATTAATAAAAATTATGTCAGAATCTAGCCCGTGCAACGGTATGGATATACTCTCAGTAGCACGAATATAGCTGTATACATGTAATTTAACGGACTAAAAATGAAACTTTTTTACAGTTTATTACGCTATGTAGAAAAAAATTGTCTGTTTGCTTGTTTTTTGCGCGAACGAAAAGTGTGAGTTTAATCTATATAAATCATGCTCTTAGGTTCATTTTTGCGATTGCCTTACTACTTTCTGGTTAATTCTTTTTGGGTAACTGATCTGGGTCAATTTTTTTCACACTGTGAAATAATATACTCAGCCCTGAAAGCAATTTACTAAGAACGCTGATGTTTAAGGTTAAAGGCAAGCAGCGAATTTAATAAAAAGTTTTTAATATTTATTATTTTAGGAGATCCACCATGCCTGTAACTAACTTAGCGGAACTTGATGCTCTAGTAGCTCGCGTTAAAGCAGCACAAGAAGAGTTTGCAACATTCTCTCAAGAGAAAGTAGACGCAATCTTCCGCGCAGCTTCTCTTGCTGCTAACCACGCTCGTATTCCACTTGCTCAACAAGCAGTTGCTGAATCTGGAATGGGTATTGTTGAAGATAAGGTTATCAAAAACCACTTTGCATCTGAATTTATCTACAACAAATACAAAGACGAAAAAACATGTGGCATCTTAGAAGAAGATGACAACCTAGGCACAATGACTATCGCTGAGCCTGTAGGTATCATCTGTGGTATCGTTCCAACAACGAACCCAACTTCTACAGCAATCTTCAAATCTCTAATTTCTCTTAAGACACGTAACGGCATCATCTTCTCGCCACACCCACGTGCAAAGAACTCAACTAACGACGCAGCGAAACTAGTACTAGACGCAGCTGTTGCAGCTGGTGCTCCAAGAGACATCATCGGTTGGATCGACCAACCATCTGTAGAGCTTTCTAACGCGCTTATGAAGCACGACGGTATCGCACTTATCCTTGCTACTGGTGGTCCAGGCATGGTTAAAGCAGCATACTCTTCTGGTAAGCCTGCTATCGGTGTTGGTGCTGGTAACGTTCCTGTCGTTATCGATGAAACAGCTGACATCAAACGTGCTGTAGCATCTATCCTTATGTCTAAGACTTTCGATAACGGCGTAGTATGTGCTTCTGAGCAAGCTGCAATCGTTGTTGGTGAAGTATACGACGAAGTGAAAGAGCGTTTCGCTTCTCACAAAGCTCACGTTCTATCTAAAGCTGACGCTGATAAAGTACGTAAAGTTCTGCTTATCGACGGCAACCTAAACGCTAAAATCGTAGGTCAACCTGCTCCAGCAATCGCTGAAATGGCTGGTGTTAAAGTTCCTGCTGATACAAAAGTACTTGTAGGTGAAGGTCTTGGTAAAGTTTCTTACGATGACGAATTCGCTCACGAGAAACTATCTCCAACTCTAGGTCTATTCCGCGCAGACGACTTCGAAGACGCAGTTGCTCAAGCGGTAACTATGGTTGAAATCGGTGGTATCGGTCACACATCTGGTCTTTACACTAACCAAGATACTAACGCAGACCGCATCCGTTACTTCGGTGACAAGATGAAGACTGCTCGTATCCTAATCAACATCCCGACTACTCACGGTGGTATCGGTGACCTGTACAACTTCAACGTTGCACCTTCTCTAACTCTAGGTTGTGGTTCATGGGGTGGTAACTCTATCTCTGAGAACGTAGGTCCTAAGCACCTTATCAACAAGAAAACTGTAGCGAAGCGAGCTGAAAACATGTTGTGGCACAAACTACCTAAGTCTATCTACTTCCGTCGTGGTAGCCTTCCAATCGCAATGAGCGACCTAGAAGGTAAGAAACGCGCATTCCTAGTAACTGACCGTTTCCTATTCAACAACGGTTACGCAGATGACGTAGTTAGCCTGCTTAAAGCACAAGGCATCGAAGTTCAAACTTTCTTCGACGTAGAAGCGGATCCAACGCTATCTGTTGTTGAGAAAGGCGCTGAAGCAATGAAGAGCTTCCAACCTGACGTAATCCTTGCTCTAGGTGGCGGTTCTCCAATGGATGCTGCTAAGATCATGTGGGTTATGTACGAGCACCCAGAAACTCACTTCGAAGAACTAGCAATGCGCTTTATGGACATCCGTAAACGTATCTACAAGTTCCCTAAAATGGGTCAAAAAGCTGAGCTTGTATGTATCACTACAACTTCAGGTACAGGTTCAGAGGTTACTCCATTCGCAGTTGTTACAGACGACAAGACTGGTGCTAAATACCCACTAGCTGATTACGAAATCACGCCAAACATGGCTATCGTTGATGCGAACCTAGTAATGAACATGCCTAAGTCTCTAACAGCGTTCGGTGGTTACGATGCAGTAACTCACGCTCTTGAAGCTTACGTATCTGTTCTAGCGAACGAGTACTCAGACGGTCAAGCTCTTCAAGCACTTAAGATGCTTAAAGAATACCTACCATCTAGCTACAAAAATGGTGCGGCTGACCCAATCGCTCGTGAGAAAGTACACAACGCAGCAACTATCGCTGGTGTAGCATTTGCGAACGCATTCCTAGGTGTGTGTCACTCAATGGCTCACAAAATTGGTGCTGAGTTCCACCTACCACACGGTCTTGCTAACGCACTACTTATCTCAAACGTTGTACGTTACAACGCGAACGATAACCCAACTAAGCAGACTGCATTCTCTCAGTACGACCGTCCACAAGCACGTCGTCGTTACGCTGAAGTTGCTGACCACCTAGGCCTAAGCCAAGCTGGTGACCGTACTGCTCAGAAGATTGAACGTCTACTGACTTGGTTAGAAGAGCTTAAAGTTGACCTAGACATCCCACTATCTATCCAAGCTGCGGGTGTTAACGAGTCTGACTTCATCGCTAAACTAGACGAGCTAGCTGTTGAAGCGTTCGATGACCAGTGTACAGGTGCTAACCCACGTTACCCTCTAATCACTGAGCTAAAAGAAGTGCTAACAACTTCTTACTTCGGCCAACCATACGTTGAAGGCGAAACTTTCGAAGGTACTACAGTTATCCTTAAGAAAGCAGACCAAAAGCCAGCTGAAGCGAAAGCGCCAAAAGCTAAAAAAGAAAAAGCTAACGCATAATAAGTAAGCATTAGTTTTGAGATAAGTTTTCGCTAGCACGATACTTATCTATCGGGAAAAGATGAGAGCCCCAGTCGAGAGACTGGGGCTTTTTTTATGTTTGGTTCGTTTGTAAACGGATTGAAAGGCAGTAGCTCTGTTACTCAATATGAGCTGAGCCAGTCATGTTCAATTGGAATAGGGAGTTAAACCTCTGCCGCGACAACTCGCCCACTGAAGTAGTCATTCGAGACAATGTATTCAGTGGTTCTGGTCAGTTCGTCTTGCAGCTGCGCCCAGTGACATCGGTTGAGCTTACCATCGGAGTTATGAACGGCGGGAACAACGCCACCGACTCGAATACCAAAGGGAGTCAGCTCTTTCGCCCAGCTATGGGTAAAACCAGTGATCATTGAGTTTGCGCTCTCCAAGCCGGACACATCATGAAAGTCATCATGAGATATCACATTCACGATCACGCCTTCTTTATCTTCTTCTCGCAATCTCTCAGCACTGATTTGCCCAAATGCGAATAGGGTCGATGCCATTGACGAGAGATCATTAATAAAGCTACTCACAGGTTGATCGCCAATCAGACTTGGCATTGGGGAGCTTATCCAATTATTGACCAGCACATCGGGCGTCGTGTTGAAGGTGGTTTGAATAAAATCATACACGCTGAGAATCGCTTGGCTGTCATTACCTTTGAGCGTGTAGTGGTAAACAGAGTCAGAAAAGCGGGCACACTGTAGATACGTTGCCTGAAGTGCTTCCGTGTCTTTATCACAAAGGATGACGGTGGCTCCAAGGTTAACAAAGTGGTTCGCTATCGTCCCTCCTAGTCGCGAGCCGGCAGATGTCACCAATATGATTGAGCTTTTTATTTCCATCCCAGTACCTAAACAAATCGTTCATGTCGGATAAGGATGGGTTAAATTTTATACAATGGGTGTGAATTGGTTCAAACTAAGGTGCGCCAATTAATAAGTTTTTATAAACTTAGTGGCAGGTCACATTTTGTAGTAACTTCAAGCGGTAACCGACATCTGGTGTTTTTAGGTTGCCTAAGGCTAGTGGTTCATATCATTTGTGTAAATGCTTTGAGTTATGCGAGTTGATCGAAGAATAATTGTGGGTAGACGGCGAAAAAGGGAAAGGTAGGTGACCGCTATACTTGAGCTTGAATTTGATACTGACGTTGCGCGGTGGTTAGCTCATTGTAGAGCGTGGCATGTGGCAAATCAGGTAAATGCTTGTTTGCGAGTTTGCGTCGGTCATGACCAGAAAGGTTTTGGTAAACCTCTTCGGGTAAGTCGGCCGTATCTTCAGGCATGAAGGCAAGCGCTTCAGGTTTTAAGTAATGGCTGAGCTTGGCGCTGGCAAGGCTAGCTTGATGAAAATGATTAGATTGCTGAGCTGAAATCTCATACGAAGATTGGTTTGAACGCAGTTGTTGAGGTTCTGCTACGCCAAATTGTTTGCGCAGGCGATCTTCATTTGTCTCTGTGATTTCAATGGTGTCAATTGGCGTGCAATCACGGACATCATTAGAAAACATAGATAACAGCAACGCGAAATCTGCACGGCGACCTTGCTCAACCGCTTGGCTGATCCCGATGCCGAACTTCAGTTCGTTGATGATTCCTGCTTTGTCTAAAGTATGTATTTGCATGCTGCCTCTCATTGGATACACCTTTAACGGCATGGAGTCGGCAAACTTTAGTGTTTAATTACAGGCAAATAGAGAATTTATGCAGGGTAGGGAAGAAGGATAGCAATAGGGCGATAAGTAAGCGCTATTGGCGAGCTTATTACGAAATGTCTAGATTTTGTGGAATACGACAGATACAAAAAAGCTCACGCCGAGGCATGAGCTTTCAATAGATAACGAGCTATAAATAGCGCAGCGTAAGTAATAATTACTTAGCTAGGTTCTCTTCTACGAAAGACCAGTTTACTAGGTTCCAGAATGCAGCCATGTAGTCAGGGCGAACATTGCGGAAATCGATGTAGTAAGCGTGTTCCCATAGGTCGACAGTTAGAAGTGGAGTAAAACCTTCTTCTGTTAGAGGAGTAGCAGCGTTAGAAGTGTTAACGATGTCTAGAGAACCGTCAGCTTTCTTAACTAACCAAGTCCAAGAAGAACCGAAGTTGTTGATTGCTGAATCAGTGAATTTCGCTTTGAATTCTTCGAAAGAACCGAATGCAGCGTTGATAGCTTCTGCAACAGCGCCAGTTGGTTCGCCGCCTGCTTTAGGAGCAAGACAGTGCCAGTAGAACGTGTGGTTCCAGATTTGAGCAGCGTTATTGAAAACACCACCAGTAGAAGTCTTAACGATCTCTTCTAGTGTTTTGCCTTCAAACTCAGTACCTGGGATAAGACCGTTTAGCTTAACAACGTAAGTGTTGTGGTGCTTACCGTGGTGGAAATCTAGCGTTTCTGCTGAGATATGTGGTTCTAGCGCGTCTTTCGCGTAAGGAAGAGCCGGTAGTTCAAATGCCATTGCTCAATTCTCCATTGATATGAAAGAGTTAACTCTTTCGATTGCTTCCAGTGATATTATTATTCATGGCTCGCTATACTGCCAACCATGGTCAATTTGCTGACTTGCGATATAGTTTAGCAAGTTTTTACTTTATTAAAAGCTTATTTCATTACTTTTGTGTGAATTGTTAGCTTAGCTTGTTAACCGCTTTTTTTATATGGTTTTTATTCTTTTAGTTTGGGGTAGAATAAAGCCAATAAAAGCCGTAATCCATTAACGAGGAAGCAATGGAAACTATCGATAAAATCAAACAGCAAATTGAAGAAAACACTATTCTACTGTACATGAAAGGTTCTCCTAAGCTACCTAGCTGTGGTTTCTCTTCTCAAGCGTCTCAAGCTCTAATGGCATGTGGCGAAAAATTTGCTTATGTAGATATCCTACAAAACCCTGATATCCGTGCAGAGCTTCCTGCTTACGCACAATGGCCAACTTTCCCACAACTTTGGGTTGAAGGTGAGCTAATCGGTGGTTGTGACATCATTCTTGAGATGTTCCAAAAAGGCGAACTTCAGCCAATCATCAAAGAAGCAGCGGCTAAAGTTGCTGGCGATGACGCTGAATAAGTTCTAGCCTTTGCGCTGAATAGTTAAAATGAGGGGCCTTAATCAGGCTCCTTTTTTGTTTGAATTGATCGAATCATTGACTCGATAAGGAATGAACAATGAACGTAAAACTTCATTATGTGCATGATCCAATGTGCAGCTGGTGTTGGGGTTACAAGCCAACACTTGAGTTATTGAAACAACAATTGCCTGCGAGCATTGAGTTTAACTATGTAGTGGGTGGTTTAGCCCCGGATTCTGATGAGCCAATGTCAGAAGAGATGAAAGGCAAGCTGCAAGCGATTTGGAAGCAGATCGAAGCTAAGCTAGGTACTGAGTTTAACCATGAGTTTTGGACTGAGTGCCAACCCGTCCGTAGCACTTACCCTGCGTGCCGTGCTGTGATTGCCGCTGGTTTTCAAGACCACTACGAAGCGATGCTGGAAGCGATTCAACATGCTTACTACCTTCGTGCGATGCTGCCTCATAGCCAAGATACGCATTTGCAGTTGGCTGAAGAGCTGGGTATGAATGTTCAACAATTTGAAAATGACCTTTCTAGCAAGTTATTGGAAAGTGAGTTAGATGACCAGCTAGGCTTTAAAGAAGCGATGGGTGTATTTTCTTACCCAACCTTAATGCTTGAAGTGAACGGCATCTTTAGTGAAGTTGAATTGGATTATCATTCAACGGAAGCGACGCTTAAGTCTATTCGCGAAATTCTAGTGAGTAATGCTCCCGCTGCGTAATTCAGCGAGAGTCATCTGTATTCGCAATGATTTCTAAGGCTTACTCATAAGAGTAAGCTTTTTTTGTTTGTTGTCGCTAGTTCAATGAGAGTGAGCGGAAGGAAGGGTGGAATGAATCCCAGAGACAAAAAAGACCGCACAGAGCGGTCTTTATAAAAGTGAGCGTAGGACTCTTTAACTACAGAACCTAATTACAGAACCATGGCTGCAATCCAACCGAATACGATCAGTGGGATGTTGTAGTGCAGGAACGTCGGTACTACGGTTTCCCATACGTGCTCGTGTTGACCATCAGCATTTAGACCAGACGTTGGACCTAACGTTGAGTCAGAAGCCGGAGAGCCCGCATCACCAAGTGCTGCAGCTGTACCTACTAGAGCGATTGTTGCCATTGGCGAGAAGCCAAATGCTGCTGCTAGTGGAACGTAGATAGTTGCAAGGATTGGAATCGTAGAGAACGAAGAACCAATGCCCATAGTAACCAATAGACCAACAATTAGCATAAGTAGTGCTGCTAGAGGTTTGTTGTCACCAATGCTGGTTGAAAGTGCTTCAACCAGAGATTCAACGCCACCTGTTTGCTTCATAACTGCCGCGAAACCTGCCGCTGCAATCATGATGAAACCGATCATTGCCATCATGTGAACGCCCTTGGTGAAGACATCTTGTGTCTCTTTCCAAGCAATAACGCCACCGAAGGTAAATACCATGAAACCCGCTAGAGCACCGATGATCATAGAACCCGTCGACAGTTGAACTGTTAGCGCTGCGACGATACCCGCCGCTGCAACTAGGATGTGCTTCTTGTTGATCTCTTTAACTTCTGTTGAAACAACCGTGTGAGAGGTTTCTTTGTATTGGCGAGGCTTACGGTAAGTAAAGAATACTGCAGTAAGAAGACCGAAGATCATGCCAGCTGCTGGTAACAACATTGCCATAGGAACTTGGCTTGCTACAACGTTTTCAAGACCATTGTCGTGAAGGTTTTTAAGCAAGATGTTGTTTAGGAAGATGCCGCCAAAACCAATTGGTAACACCATGTAAGGCGTAATCAGACCAAAAGTAAGTACACACGCAACTAGACGACGGTCTAGGTTCATTTTTGCGAATACGCCTAGTAGAGGTGGGATTAAGATTGGGATGAAGGCGATATGTACCGGAATCACGTTTTGCGAAGACATGGTCACTAAGATCAACGACACAAGCATGCCGTATTTAAGACCAGTCGATGCGGCACTGTTCTCTTTGCCGTGAATGCGTTTGATAACACTTTGAGCAAGGAGATCTGTGATACCAGAACGTGAGATAGCAACAGCGAATGTACCAAGCATAGCGTAGCTAAGTGCAATCGTTGCACCGCCGCCTAATCCACTTTCGAAAGCCGCGACTGCGTCGTTCAAGCTCATACCAGAGGCTACGCCACCGATAATTGCACTGAACGTCAGAGCAACGACTACGTTTACACGCATCAAAGCTAAAACAAGCATGATGCAAACTGAAATTACAACAGGATTCATATTATTCTCGGGATGTTGTGTTTTTTATGAAGGCAATACGAAAAAACGTTTACCGACTCTATTTTTTATTCTTCGTCAACAAGAGGCCAACCACCAAGGGCTTTCCATTTGTTTACAATGCCGCAAAATAACTCTGTGGTTTTTTGCGTATCATACAAAGCAGAGTGTGCTTCTTTGTTGTCAAATTCCATCCCTGCAGTGCGGCAAGCTTTAGCCAAAACGGTTTGACCGTAGGCAAGACCACTAAGAGCTGCAGTGTCAAAAGTAGCAAATGGATGGAAAGGGACGCGTTTAAGCTTACAGCGCTCACTTGCCGCATTAACGAAGTTCAAATCGAATGTAGCGTTGTGAGCAACCATGATTGCGCGACTGCAATCTGAAGCTTTTTGTTCTTTTCTCACTAGCTTGTAGATTTCTTTAAGGGCTTCTTGTTCCGACACAGCACCACGTAATGGGCTAAATGGGTCTTTAATTCCGTTAAAGTCTAATGCTGCCTGCTCTATATTTGCGCCTTCAAAAGGCTCAATGTGAAAATGAAGCGTTGATGCAGGGTGCAGATCTCCGTTCTCATCCATTTTTAATGTAATGGCACAGATTTCTAATAATGCATCGGTTTCAGCGTTAAACCCTGCGGTTTCCACGTCGATGACCACTGGAAAATAGCCGCGAAAGCGTTTTTTTAGGGTCAGAGCTTCGTTTTCTACAGTCATGTTAGCCCAAATAAGTGTGATTAAGGCTGCATTATTGCAGATAATAGCAGTGATAAAAACTAGGGAAGGGCAATAAATCTTAAATTACCTAACCCATTGCGGCTTGATAATTGCATATTTAAACGTGAGAGAAAAATGCGGCAATTGGCTGCATTGTTAAACGAATTGCTTAAGAGATACTCCACTTTATGAAGAAACAACTCATAACAGGTTCAATGCTATTTTCGCTACTTGTGTCGTCATCGGTTATGGCACAAGAAAAGCGTTACGGAGCATCTCCTCAACAGTCGACATGGGAGATGGTGGCCAACACGCCACTTGAATGTCGCTTGGTCCACCCAATTCCAAACTTTGGTGATGCTGAGTTCTCATCTCGCGCGAGTAAAAAAATCATTTTGGACTTTGAGCTTAAAATGCGCCGCCCAATGGGTGCAACGCGCAATGTAAGCTTGATCTCTATGCCGCCACCTTGGCGTCCGGGTGAAAGTGCTGATCGTATGACAACCATCAAGTTCTTTCAGCAATTTGATGGCTATGTCGGTGGTCAAACAGCTTGGGGCATCTTGAGTGAGTTGGAGAAAGGGCGTTATCCGACATTCAGCTACCAAGAGTGGCAGAGCCGAGATCAGCGAATCGAAGTGTCGCTGTCGTCGGTGTTATTCCAAGAAAAATACAATGTGTTCAGTGACTGTGTTGCTAACCTGTTGCCTTACAGCTTTGAAGATATCTCTTTCACGATTTTGCACTACGATCGTAATAGTGATCAGCTGAACAAGTCGTCGCGCAAAAGGCTGAGCCAGATCGCCGATTACGTTCGCTATAACCAAGACATCGATCTTGTACTGGTGGCAACGTACACCGATTCTGTCGACAGCAAAGGTATTAGCCAAAACCTTTCAGAGCGCAGAGCGGAATCGTTAAGAGAGTACTTCAAATCTTTAGGCTTGCCAGAAGATCGTATCCAAGTTCAGGGCTATGGTAAACGTCGCCCGATTGCAGACAACAATTCGCCAATTGGTAAAGACAAGAACCGACGCGTTGTTATCTCTTTAGGTCGTACGCAGGTTTAATCAGAATAATTGCTTGTTTTGAAATCAGATAGCCCGTCGTAATGATGGGCTTTTTTGTCTTTAAAATTTGGAGCCATTGTCTAAACGTAACTCGTTTAGTTCAAGCGGAAACGAGCGATCATTTCACAGTTGGTCGCGGTATCGATCTTTTCTACCATAGAAGCAATTTTAGGATTGGGATGGCGTTTCATGAAATCGATCAGCGCTTTCTTACAGCAACCAATAGAATCGATAAAGCTGGAACATTGAGTGTTAGGGCACTGCGGGATCAGTGTCAGCACTTTTTCTGAAGCCAATTGAAGATACTTGAGCTCGTATTCGGTATCACCAGCCCATCGCCAGAATTGCGCGAGATTGTGGCAAGAGATCACTGAGATCAGTAGGCGTTCGTCAGCCTGAATATCGGTACGCTCAGTGATTTCTTCACTCAAGTTCAATGCTTGCTGATAGTGGAGAATACTTCGTACAGGATCGTCAAGCTGCAATGCAGTATCGGCAAGTAACGTGTGTTTTTCCCATTCGCTAATCATTGTATTACCTCACTAATCAATAGGTGGTTAATTTAAATGATAATCATTATCATGTAAAGTTTCATTGGTGAGATTGTTAATAATAATTGGTGAAGGGTATTGTTCGTGCGTGGAAACATAAAAAAGAAGCGAGCACAGTGCTCGCTTCTTTTTTTCATTTCATCAGGCGTTCAAGCCCAACTTCGCAAAGAGGTTGAGGGATTAACCTTCTAGACCTGCGCTTGCTTGTTTGTTCTGAATCAGCTCAATCATGTAGCCATCAGGATCTTTAACGAATGCGATGTGTGTAGAGCCGCCTTTAACAGGGCCAGCTTCACGCGTTACGTTACCGCCTGCTGCTTTAATTGCATCACACGTTGTGTAGATGTCATCAACACCGATAGCAACGTGACCAAAAGCTGAGCCAAGGTCGTATTCAGTCGTGCCCCAGTTGTAAGTCAGCTCAATCACAGCGCCTTGAGATTCGTCACCAAAGCCAACGAAAGCCAGCGTGTATTCGTACTCTTTGTTTTCGTTCTTACGTAATAGCTGCATGCCCATTACATTGGTGTAGAACTCGATAGACTTGTCTAGATCACCCACGCGTAGCATGGTGTGTAAAATACGACCGTTTGACATGATTTGCTCCTAGCTTGTTATTGGTTGTTTCTTTTATAGCACTATATATGAGCAAGCTCATAAGCAACACCAAAGAGATGATGAGTTTGGTCATATTTTCTTATTCTCATCATCTATCTCACTCTCCTCCTCTACCTTTTTCTTATTTGTATTACAAGAAGTTAAAGGGCGACGGCCTTATTAATTTGTCAGTCACTAGCGCTTAATCCGCAGTTTTGCATAAATAGTAAGTTTGAGTGTTGGTCTTTTTTGTAATGGCCAAGAATGGCCTTGGTTGTTGAATTGTGACTTATATCTCCATCTTGTTGCTGATTTCCTTTCGTTTTTACAATTTGCATCTAACTTTCCATTTTATCAATTTATGATTACGCCAACATCTCCCTGTTTATAGAAAGGTTATTCCGATGTTTTACTTCGTTATTAAGGAATTTTCGATAAAATACGCTAATAACCAATGGTTTTTACGAAAGTACAAAGGGTGTCTATTTTTTGCGCTTATCTTTTTTAAACAATAGCTTGGGCTTGTATTGTTTGTTTTATGTTTGATATTTGGGGTGGTTGTGTTTTCAAAGTAGTTGTCAAGTGTGTATCAAGTGTATCTTTTGCGATCTTTGCTAAATAGACAATCCTTACTATATAGTTTTTCAAGCGCACCAAATCGACTAAATATTCATTTTTGATTTGTGCGATTTTTTCTACCATATAAGAATAAGTATTATTTTATTACATTAGCCTCGGCGTGAGGCATTGATGTGGAGTACTCAAATGACGAGTAAATGGTTTACACAACAAAGTTCAGATGTTTTAAACGAACTGAACGCAGATCAAACGACAGGTTTATCAACTTCTGAAGCGGATGCACGCTTAGAGAAGCACGGCACTAACGAACTGACTGCACAAGAGTCAGCTTCTGCGTGGGAACTGTATATTCATCAATATAAAAACCCACTGATTTTTATTCTAGCTGTTGGTGCAATCGTTTCTTGGTCTACTGGCCACGCGATTGATGCTATTGCTATTGCAGTGATTATCCTTATCAATACTGGTATCGCGTTCTGGCAAGAATTTAAAGCTCAGAAAGGGATGGAAGCGCTAAAAGAAATGGCAGCTCCAGAAGCCGAAGTGATGCGCGATGGTAAATGGATCAGTGTTCCAGCTAAAACCCTCGTTCCTGGTGACATCATCAAAATTAATACCGGCGATATTCTGCCTGCTGATGTTCGTATTCTTGAGTCAAACCGTTTGACCGTAGACGAAGCAGCTCTTACCGGTGAGTCTGAGCCAGTGAACAAGCAGTCTGAACGCCTTGAAGATGAGACCCTTGGTCTTGGCGATCAGAAGAACATGGGCTTCATGACAACAATCGTGACTACAGGTACAGGCCTTGCTGTTGTAACAAGCACAGGTATGCAAACTGAAGTTGGTCACATCGCTGATATGATGAACCAAACGGAAGAGACGAAAACACCAATGCAAGAGCGTATGGACACCATCGCACTCGCATTATTGGTTGTTGCTCTTGTGGTTGTTGCTATTGTTTGTGCTATCGGTGTTTACCACGGCATGCCATGGTTAGAAATCCTAACAACAGGTATCTCTTTATCGGTTGCCGCTATTCCTGAAGGTTTACCAACGGTGGTTACTATCGTATTAACGATGGGCTCGACTAAGATGGTTAAGAATAATGCTTTGGCTAAACAGCTAGCAGCAATCGAAACGCTTGGTTCTACAACCGTTATCTGTTCAGATAAAACCGGTACGCTAACACAAAACCAAATGCAGGTAATGAAAGCGTACGATGTGTCTGGTCGTTACTGGGATGTGTCAGGCAAAGGTTTTGATCCTAAGGGTGAATTCATTACCAAAGGTCACAATGTCGAAGCGACAAACAGCCCTGCAATGATGAAAGGTCTTGTTGTTGCAACGCTTTGTAACGATGCTGAATATGTAAATGCTGATGGTAAATGGACGGTTCGTGGCAACCCGACAGAAGGTGCACTAATTGTTGCAGCTGCAAAAGCAGGTCTTAAACAAGATGAAATGCTATCAACGGGTGGCTACTCAATTGTTAAGAAGTTCCCGTTCGATTCTGGTCGTAAGATGGCTTCTGTTATCGTTCGTGACCCACAAGGTAAGCACTTCCTAGCATTGAAAGGCGCGCCAGATGTTGTTCTTGGTAAATCAACCAGCTTCATGGTTGACGGTGGTTTCGTACCAACGGTTGGCTGTGAAGTTTCAGGCAACTTGGCTCTCGATACCGCACCGTCTCAAGAACTTCATTTAGACTTTGAAGCGGCAATCCAAACCTTTGGTGGTGATGCTCTGCGTACACTTGCCGTTGGTTTCCGTGAATTAAAAGAAGAAGAGCTTGAGTTAGATTTCCCTGAGCTTGAAAAAGACGTCAGCATCCTGGGTATCTATGGCATCATGGATCCACCACGTCCAGAAGTGCGTGATGCAGTAAATAGCTGTTATAGCGCTGGTGTTCGTACGGTAATGATTACCGGTGACCACGCAGTCACGGCAGCAGCGATTGCTCGTGAAATCGGAATCATCCGTAGCGAAGACAATCTAGTGGTAACGGGTGCAGAGCTTGATCAAATGGATGACGAGAAGCTTTTGTCTATCTGTTCTCAGGTTGCAGTATTTGCACGTGTTACTCCAGAGCACAAGCTGCGTATCGTAAAAGCGCAGCAAGAGAACAACGAAGTTGCCTCTATGACCGGTGACGGCGTGAACGATGCGCCAGCACTGCGTCGTGCAGACATTGGTGTTGCGATGGGTATTACAGGTACGTCTGTTGCGAAAGACTCAGGTGACCTTATCCTGTTGGATGATAACTTCAGTACTATCGTGAAGGCGGTACGTCAGGGTCGTCAAATTTTCGATAACCTACGTAAGTTTATCCGCCAAGCACTTACAGCGAACGTGGGTGAGGTTTCGGTAATCCTATTTGCATTCCTACTCATGGGACCAGATGTAGTACTTCCGCTAACTCCACTAATGATTTTATGGGTTAACCTCGTTTCTGATGGTCTACCAGCACTTGCACTCGGTGTTGAGCCAGAAGAGAAAGATCTCATGGAGCGTAAGCCAGGCAAACGTGACCAAGGCTTCTTCTCTAATGGTCTAGGCGCTCGTATCCTAACTCGTGGTCTCGCATTAGGTGGTCTAAGCTTTGTGACATTCTCTTACGCACTCGACGGTGGTTACAGTGCTCAATACGCACAAACCGTTGCGTTTTTAACACTGATCTTTGCTCAACTTTGGAGCTTGTTCGATGCACGTACGTTTACAACGATTTATCGTAAGAATCCGTTCACTAACCACTACCTACTTGGTGCGGTGGCAGTATCGGCTATCTTGTCTTTAAGCGTTGTGTACACAAGCTTCGGCCAGCTGGTATTCAGCACAGAAGCACTAGAGTTTAATCACTTAATATCGTTAATCTTCATTGCAGCAGTACCAACATTTGTTCTATCTGCTATCAAAGAAGTGACTAAAGTGAAGTTTATCTAAGACAGACTTCTTAGCTAAATAATTGAATCCTGCCTTAAAAAGCGGGATTTTTTATGCCTGTTATCTTGGTAACGCAGAATTGGAAATGAAAACTGATGTAGAGGCGGCTTCTAGAGAGTGGCAATAAAAAAGCAGCGCTTTAAGCGCTGCCGTATTGATTAATCGTTGTGAACGGAAAGACTAATCTTCGCTCTTTTCTTTGAACTCACAGAGATCTTCAATGATACAGCTGCCACAGCGTGGTTTACGTGCGACACAGGTGTAACGTCCATGAAGAATGAGCCAATGGTGGACATCCAGTTTGAATTCTTTTGGGATAACTTTAAGTAGTTTTGCTTCGACATCGTCGACGGTTTTACCCATCGCTAGCTTAGTGCGGTTTGATACACGATAGATGTGAGTATCAACGGCAATGGTTGGCCAACCGAAAGCGGTATTTAACACTACGTTTGCTGTTTTACGTCCAACACCTGGAAGGGCTTCTAATGCAGCGCGATCTTCCGGTACTTCACCATTATGTAGGTCAAGCAGCATACGACACGTCTTGATGGTGTTTTCTGCTTTTGAGTTAAATAGGCCGATGGTCTTGATGTACTCTTTTAAGCCATCAACACCTAGGTCGAAAATTGCTTGCGGCGTATTGGCTACAGGGTACAGTTTATCCGTCGCCTTGTTCACGCTGACATCGGTTGCTTGTGCAGACAATAGAACGGCAATCAGCAGTTCGAATGGGCTGTTCCAGTTAAGCTCAGTCTCTGGCTTTGGATTGTTTTCTCTTAAACGCTCAAGTATTTCTACTCGTTTTACATTGTTCATAGCGACATTACTTTCAAATAGTTAGGGCATGAAGCTTGGATTGCTTCTGCTTTATCATCGGTTACGCGCTCTTATGAGCGTCATTATTATATGTACTGTTTAGATCTGATTTTCCCCGCTGAGTGATTGAGCCAACTCAGCGGGGTTTAAGCTAATTTAACTTATTAGGCATTGGTGACGCGAGCGCGTTCAATGACTGGTTTTTCTTGTTTTGGTTGTCTAGATTTTGCTTGGTTATCGATGATGTTTTTCAAAGCAATTAAGAAACCAACACCAATGAAGGCACCCGGTGGAAGCAGGGCTAACAAGAAGCTGTTATCAAATTGGAATATCTGGATTCGTAACACAGAAGCCCAGTCACCAAGCAGCAGGTCTGCACCATCAAATAGAGTGCCGTTACCAATAATCTCACGCATCGCACCTAACACGACCAATACTGATGTCATGCCTAGACCCATCCAGAAACCATCTTGAGCCGCTGGTAGCACTTCATTCTTTGAAGCGAAGGCTTCCGCACGACCAATGATGATGCAGTTGGTTACGATCAGCGGGATGAAGATACCCAAAGAGAGGTAAAGCCCATAGGCGTAAGCGTTCATCAGTAATTGAACACATGTTACTAGCGAGGCAATGATCATTACGAATACTGGGATCCGCACTTCTTTTGGTACGTGGTTACGAACCAAAGAAACAGAAACGTTTGAGCCGACCAGTACAAGCAAGGTAGCAATACCTAGCCCAAGTGCGTTAGTGACTGTTGACGATACAGCCAGCAGCGGACATAACCCAAGAAGTTGTACTAGGGCAGGGTTATTGGCCCACATGCCATTTTTGATCAGTGTTTTATGGTCACTCATTATTCACCACCACAATTTAGAGGTTGAGCAAGCAATGCTTGGTTGTTTTGGTTAACGTATTGAACCGCTTGTTTGACTGACTTCACGACCGCTCTTGGTGTGATGGTTGCGCCAGTAAACTGGTCAAAGTCACCACCGTCTTTACGAACCTTCCAACGGTCAAGATTAGAATCTGTTACTTGTTTGCCTGCAAACGAAAGTATCCAATCACTTACACGCAAATCAATCTTATCACCCAAACCTGGAGTCTCTTGGTGAGAAAGCACGCGAGTACCTAAAATAGTACCGTCGATCTTCATTCCAACAATCACTTTAATCGCGCCGTTGTAGCCGTCTGGGGCAATCGCTTCGATCGCAATCGCACTCGGCTCACCATTGATTTTAGCAATGTAAGCCGGCATCGCTTGCTCAGTACCAAGCTCTTCTGCTTGAACCAAAGTACAAGACGAAAACAGCTCGTTGTCGTGCAGATCGTGCGGGATCACTTGATTAAGAACAGACAGTAACTGAGCCTGTTCCTGTTGTTTGATCTGATCTTTGGTCAGGTAGTGAGTTACCGCGACCAAACCCGTCGAAGCACACGCAAAAATCGCGAGTACAAGGCCGTTTTTCTTAATTGCATTTAGCATGGTATCCGCTCCCTTAGTGGCCGTATGTACGAGGTTTGGTGTAGTAGTCAATCAGTGGAACACACATGTTGGCTAACAATACAGCAAACGCCACGCCATCAGGGAAACCACCCCAACTGCGGATGATAAATACCAAACCGCCGATCAGAGCGCCAAACACTAAGCGACCTTTCACTGTTGTTGATGCTGAAACTGGGTCGGTCGCAATGAAAAATGCGCCTAGCATAGTCGCACCAGACAATAGATGAATGGTCGGTGATGCGGTTTCGCCAGGGGTGAACATCAAGAACACTAGGCTAAATAGGGTCAAGCTACCCAGAAACGCGACTGGGATATGCCATTGAATCACGCGTTGTTTGATAAGCACCAAGCCACCAATAAGGTAAGCAAGGTTTACCCATTCCCAACCCACGCCAGCTAACCAGCTAAATTGAGGTTGAGACAGAGCTTCAGAAGCGGTGTTACCTGCCGTTAGTGCGGTTTTGAAGGCATCGAGTGGCGTCGCCATTGTGGTGCCGTCAATCCCTAAACGAGCTTGCTGTAGAGATAAGCCTTCATTATTGAAGCCAGTAAAGATCATCAAGAATGAGTCAACAAAACTGGTTGCTTCAGCCGTTAAGCTCGCGGGAGCATTCCAACTGGTCATCTGAACTGGGAATGAGATCAGCAAAACAACGTAAGCGACCATCGCTGGGTTAAATGGATTTTGTCCAAGGCCGCCGTATAGGTGTTTCGCGATGACAATTGCGAAGAACATACCTATCACTAGAATCCACCACGGAGAGTGTGGAGGAATCGCGACGCTGAGTAGCCAAGCGGTGACAACAGCACTGTAATCACGTAGCGCCATCACTGGTGGGCGCTTTCTTAGCAGCATAATTGCCGCTTCAAAGGTAACCGCAAGTGCGATAGCAAATACTAACTGGATGAGCGTACCCCATCCGAAGAAGTAGGTTTGAGCTAGTAGACCTGGCAATGCACAAATAGCGACCCATTTCATCAGATCTGGGGTGCTTCTACGACTGTGTGCGTGCGGTGAGCTGGCGATAAAGAAGGCCACTACTCTTTCTCCTCATTATTCTTTTTATCTAGCTCTTGCTGTGCTTTTCTTGCTTTAGCACGAGCAATAGCGGCAGCAACAGCTGCTTTTTTAGGATCGACTGGTTCTTGTTGAGTTTCAGCCTTTACTTCAACTGCAGGTTCAACCACAGATTCAGGCGTTTCTGCTGACTCTTCCTGTTTCGTTTGTTGTGCTTTTCTTGCTTTAGCGCGAGCGATTGCGGCAGCAACAGCAGCTTTCTTAGGGTCGACTGACTCTTGTTGAGTTTCAGCTTCAACTTCAATCACTGGCTCAGGAGTTTCTGCTGTTTCGTCTTGCTTAGCCTGCTGTGCTTTCTTGGCTTTAGCACGAGCAATCGCGGCGGCAACTGCAGCTTTCTTAGGATCGACTGACTCTTGTTGAGTTTCAGCTTCCACTTCAACCACTGGCTCAGGAGTTTCTGCAGTTTCGTCTTGCTTAGCTTGTTGAGCTTTCTTCGCTTTAGCACGAGCGATAGCTGCAGCAACGGCGTCTTTCTTAGCGTCGCCAGTACTTTCAACTGGAGCTTCACTTTCGGTTTGAGCAGCTGATTCTGCTTGTTGGGCTTTTTTCGCTTTAGCACGAGCAATAGCCGCAGCAACTGCATCTTTCTTAGCATCACCTGATTTTTCAGCTGGAGCTTCAGAAACTGACTCTGTTTGTTGTGCTTTTTTCGCTTTAGCGCGAGCGATAGCTGCAGCAACGGCGTTTTTCTTAGGGTCGCCAGTACTTTCAGCCGGAGCCTCGGAAGCTGAACCTGCTTGTTGGGCTTTCTTGGCTTTAGCGCGAGCTATAGCAGCAGCGACAGCGTCTTTCTTGGCATCGCCAGAGCTTTCAGTTGGAGCGTCAGGTGTTAATTCCGCCTGCTGAGCCTTCTTCGCTTTAGCACGAGCAATGGCAGCAGCAACGGCATCTTTCTTAGCGTCGCCAGTACTTTCAACTGGAGCCTCGGAAGCTGAACCTGCTTGTTGTGCCTTACGCTCTCGAGCTTGTCGTTTACGTTCTTCACGCAATTTCGACATTTCAGAGTTGTCTGGTTCAGCGCCATCCGCTTTCTGAGCCGCCGCTTGTTTTGCTTTTGCTTTAGCAATCGCAGCAGCTACCGCAGGTTTCACGGCTGGTTCTGCATTAGGAGCTTGGTCTGCCGCGGCTTTTTGCGCTTTAACGCGAGCAATCGCAGCTGCAATCGCATCATCACCATCCGCAGACTTCATATCTTTACGACGGTTGTCAGCAGCTTTCTTGAAGCGGTTTTCACGTTCTGCTTTGTCGCGCTCCATACGAGCGTTTTTCTCTTCAAAACGAATCTTGGCGCGCTCTGCGGCTGTTGCTTCGTCTTTTCTTGTTTTGATTTCAGCTTTCGCTTGGCGATAGTATTGAACAAGAGGGATTTCACTTGGGCAGACAAACGCACAAGCACCGCATTCAATACAGTCTTTAATATTCAGCTCTTCACACTTATCCAACTCGTTGGCTTTGGCATGCCATTGCAGTTGTTGAGGAAGTAGAGACGCAGGACAAGCCTCAGCACACGCGCTGCAACGAATACATTCCATCTCGTAAGTGCTTGGTGAAATCTCACGACGCGTTGGCGCTAAAATACAGTTCGACGTTTTAGTGATTGGCACATTGGCATGCGGCAAGGTAAAGCCCATCATCGGGCCGCCCAAAATCAAACGCGGCAGCTTCTTATCCGCTTTATAGCCAAACTCTTCAAGTAACTCGTGAACAGGTGTACCTAATAGTGCCCACACGTTACGAGGTCGCTTAAAGGTTTTACCGGTTAAAGTCACCACGCGGTTAACCACTGGTTCACCGTCGATTACCGCTCGCTTAATTGAGTAAAGAGAGCCGACGTTTTGAACCAAAACACCAATGTCTGCCGGAATGCCGCCAGCCGGAACCTCTTTGTTGGTGAGGATCTTGATCAGCTGTTTCTCACCACCAGAAGGATATTTAGTTGGGATAACACGAATGACGATATCTTTGTCTTTCGCTGCAATCTCAAGTGCTTTTATCGCGTCTGGTTTATTATCTTCAATACCGATAACCGTCAGCTTTGGTTGAAGAATGTGTTCAACCACTTCGATGCCTTTTAATACTTCGTCGGCATGTTCTTGAAGCAACTTGTCATCAGAGGTGATGTAAGGTTCACATTCCGCAGCATTGACGATCAAAATGTCGGTACGACCTAAGCCGGATTGAAGCTTCTTAGCCGTAGGGAAGCCTGCGCCGCCCATGCCTGAAATGCCAGCTTGGCGAATCACATCAAGCAGTTCGTCAGAAGTCTTTGTCGAAAAATCTTCAACTGGATTTTTTTCAATCCAAGTGTCTAGGTCATCAGGTTTAATAACCACGCACATTTCGCTCAAGCCTGATGGGTGAGCGGTAGTTCGCGGTTCGATAGCGGTAATAACACCCGATGTTGGTGCGTGTACAGGTAACGTAAAACCTGTATCTAAGGCAGTAAGTTGCTGACCTTTTAACACAGTGTCGCCAGCAGCAACCAATAGGTTACCCGGCTTACCGATGTGCTGTTTCACCGGAAGAACGATTTCTTCTGGAAGCCTTGCATGAACGATATCAGTAGTATTTGACTGTTTCTTGTTTTCAGCAGGGTGCACGCCGCCAGGGAAGTTCCAAATAGAGCCCGTGCGAATTTGTTCAATTAAAGAGATCATACTAACCCTATGCTTTAGGCTCTGACGCAGCCGCATCAGTCGCTTGGTTAGTGATATCAGTAACAGGAATGATGTTCATCTGCCATTTCCAATTTTCAGTCGTTGTTGCCACTGGAATCATTTCAATACAGTCAGTAGGGCACGGTGCGACACATAGATCACAACCTGTACATTCATCTTTAATTACTGTGTGCAGTGCCTTGGTGCCACCAACAATGGCGTCAACAGGGCAGGCTTGAATACACTTGGTACAGCCGATACACATATCTTCGTGAATGAAGGCAACGGTTTTTACTTTGTTATCTAAGTCATGAGCGGAGTCTTCAACTTCTACGCCCATTAAATCTGCTAGCTTCTCAATGGTTGCTTGGCCGCCCGGAGGACACTTGTTGATCTTGTCTCCGTTAGCGATCGCCTCTGCGTATGGGCGACAACCAGGGTAGCCACACTGGCCACATTGAGTTTGCGGTAAAATAGTGTCGATTTGATCGACGATAGGATCAGCTTCAACTTTAAAACGGATAGAAGCAAAACCCAAAATAGCGCCAAAAACAGCGGCTAAAACGGCTAGCGCAATGATCGCAATTAAAATGGTACTCATGCTTATTTCACCAACCCAGTAAAGCCCATAAATGCCAGAGACATTAGGCCAGCTGTGATCATCGCAATCGATGCGCCTTTAAATGGCATTGGAACATCAGCAACCGCAATACGTTCACGCATCGCAGCAAATAGGATCAATACAAGAGAGAAACCAACCGCTGCGCCGAAACCATAGATGATCGACTGAATGAAGTTGTGGTTTTCATTGATGTTCAGAAGTGCCACACCTAATACCGCACAGTTGGTGGTGATAAGAGGTAGGAAGATACCCAGCAGGCGATAAAGAGTCGGGCTGGTTTTGTGAACCACCATTTCCGTAAATTGAACAACCACCGCGATAACCAAGATGAAACTCATGGTACGCAGGTATTCAATACCCAGAGGGGTAAGGATGTAGGTTTCTACTAGGTATGCAGAGACCGACGCTAACGTTAGAACGAAAGTCGTCGCGAGGCCCATGCCAATCGCAGTCTCCAGTTTCTTGGAGACTCCCATAAATGGACATAGTCCTAAAAACTTCACTAGCACAAAGTTATTGACCAGCACTGTGCCAACCAACAACAAAAGGTATTCGGTCATAATGGATTAATTCTTGAGATTCCGATCCCGATATTATCCTGCTTTGCTCACCTAATAACAACCAAGGATCACTAGGGATTTAGACACTTGGTGAAAAAATCAACGGGTAACCGTTTGATTAAGATGGATCAGGTTAAGTATAGGTGGGTATTTGCGGGGAATGAAAAATAAGATCAACTCAATGATAACTCATCGAATCAATCCTATTTTCTTTGTTGTAAAAAGTGTCGAGGAACGAAATGACTTAGTTTTTATTACCCTGAGCTTTCTCAATTAATGTTTCGAACAGAGGCTCTGCGCACCAAAATTGGCATAAATAGCTTATGTTCCGGGTGCTCTTTTGGCTCGTCACTTGCGAGTTGCAGAGAGAGCTTAACCGCTTGATTAGCCATGACTTGAATTGGGTAGCGAATGGTGGTCAATCTAGGGTAAATAAAGCGAGCAATGTGGCCGTCATCAAAACCAATAACTGACATATCTTCTGGAATACGAACGCCATTTTCTTGTAATAACGCCAAACAGCCTGCGGCCATGTAGTCGTTGTACGTGGCAATGGCAGTGATATCTGTGTTTTTTGCCATTAAGTTAACCATGGCTTGCTCACCGCCTAGCTCGTCAGGTTCACCATATTCGATGTACTCATCGTTCGATTCAATACCGTGATCTTTCAATGCATCCAAATAGCCACCTAAGCGGTCGTGAGCATCTTCAATATCGTGACTCGAGCAGATGTAGCCAATGTGTTTGTGGCCGTTTTTAATCAAATACTCGGTCGCGATGTAAGAGCCGCGGCGGTTGTCGAGAGCAATACAGCGGTTTTCGATATCGGGAACAATGCGATTGATCAGCACCATGCCGGGTACTTCATTGGCTAGCTTGACCAACTCTTCGTCGCTAATGCCTTTGCTATGAACCACAAGTGATTCGCAGCGGCTGTTGATCAGCAGGTTAATCGCATTACGCTCTTTGGTGGCGTCATGGTAGCCACTGCCAATCAGTAACTGCTTTTCTTGCTCACTTGCCACGGTATCAATGGCTTTGATCATCGAACCGAAGAACGGGGCAGAAACATCATTAACCAGTACACCAATCGCGTTTGAAGATTTGCTGACCAATGCACGAGCGTTGGCATTTGGGCGATAGCCGAGTTTTTCCATAGCGGCTTTTACCGCCGCAATTGCGGTTTCACTGGTGTGAGGTGCATTGTTGATTACTCGAGAGGTGGTCGCGATTGATACGCCTGCTTCCTTCGCAACATCTTTAATGGTAGCCATTCCGCTCTCTTATTCTGAATATAATGCTGTGTGCTGGTGGTTGGACATTTAACAACGGATAGTTAGCCAATTCAAATACTAAACATCAAATATGACGAGGTTTGATGGTTTATTTTTAGTTGGCTGATTAGTTTGAAAATAAAAAGCCAAGCTCTAGATTTGAGCTTGGCTTTTGAGTCACATTGGCGTGTGGACTGTTGTCGTTTGAACTGCTGTCGTGTGAGCTGTTGTCGCGTGAAGTAAGGTAATCACTGGTAACCTAAAGTAATAGGGAACCAAGTGGCTTTAGAGTAAACCACTTGGTCCGAATCTACTTACGATGCGCTTGTTAGCGTAACCTGATAACGATATTGATTGTCGGTGAGTTGAAACTCTTGGTGAACACTTGGACTCCAAGAATCATCACCACCAACGCCCATATGTTGGTGATCAACGCGTACATAGATTTTCTCTTCACGAGTCAGGTCATTGGTATGCTTAGCATCCGTTAATTGTTGCTGGCTGTACTGACTCACACTGAATGAAAAATCGCCTTCGATCCCGATATTTCCAACATTCAAGTTTTTGGTTCCACAACGTAAGCCGCTATCAGTTGGGAATATATACGGCGTATGCATCTGATCCAATGTCTGTTTGTGTAAACCGAATCGTGCAGCAGCCAAACGGTCTGGATAGTTTTCAAAAGGACCTAATCCCTGCCACGAAACCGGAGTTTCATTGGCTGTTTCGAGTGGTAAAGGCAGCTCCATTTCAAGGCCAATGCGCGGCATCGGTGGTAAGTGATCGGCTAAGTTGACATCAACCGCGATAATCATTTCGCCTAGGTTATTTAAGGTGTATTGCCATTTTGTAATTGCTTGGATTTGGCCATTAAATTGGTAGGCGAATACTGACGTCACTTGTACTGAGTCTGCGAGTGCTTGCACGGCACAACTTGTACACTGGCGTTCCCATTGACCAATGCCTGCAAGTTCCCAGCGACAAGCCCATGCATTTGGATCGATGTTGTCTATCTCACTGATACCAATATCGTTATCAAGTGGTGCGCGATAGAAGTTATCGACAGGTGCCTTGATAACTTGCGGTTGTCCATCAACGATCCAGTGGGTCAACAATCCACTCTCTGTATCCCATTGCCATTGATGTGTTTCATCTAGGCTAGACACGATGACTTTATTGTCTTGCTGATGTAACTGAGGAGCCAAAGCATTTGCCGTGCTAGGGAATGGCAAGCCAGCATGGTTACGTAAAGCAAACTGCTCCATTGCACACACATGGCCTTCTTCTGCCCACTTGGTTGAATGAGTCAGGGTAATATCGGTATTGAGATGATATTCGACTTGCGCTTTTGGCGTGAAAGCAAGGTCAATGACCAGCTCTTGTTTACTATCTTCAGCAACGGATAATACTTGTTGCCCCGATTGAATCACGATGCCATTTTCGAGCAATTGCCAGCGTAAGATTTCATTGTCAGTCGCTCGGAACAGGTTCTCATTGGTTACCGTTAGGCGGCATTGATCTTCAGTTTGCTCTGCTAACGTCACAGTGATCATTCTCTGGCAGTATTTCGCCTCTTCCAAGGTCGGGTGTACGCTGCGATCTGGGAATATCAAACCGTTGATACAGAACTGACGGTCGTTGATGATGTCGCCAAAGTCTCCACCGTAGGCCCAGAAGTGTTCACCGTTTTCATCCCACTGACTTAATCCTTGGTCAACCCAATCCCAAATGAAACCGCCTTGTAGGCGAGGGTATTCTCGGAATGCATTCCAGTAATCATTAAAGCTACCTAAACTGTTACCCATTGCGTGTGCGTATTCACAAAGAATAAGCGGGCGTTGCTCGTTAGGCAGAGAAACCCATTTCTTGATAGACCATTTTGGAACGGCATCGTCTTCGATAGTGCTGTTAACGCGTGCGTACATTGGCGCAATGATATCGGTCGCTGTGGTATTTGAACCACCGCCTTCATACTGTACCGGGCGAGAAGGGTCGTACTGTTTCGACCAAGCATACATCGCATTGTGGCTGCTGCCGTGCCCTGACTCGTTGCCCAAAGACCAGATGATGATAGAAGGGTGGTTCTTATCACGCATGACCATTTGCGTATAGCGACTCATATAAGCGTGTGCCCATTGCGGATCCGCAGACAAGCGATTCATAGGCTGCATGCCATGGGTCTCGATGTTCGCTTCATCACACACGTATAAACCGTATTCGTCACACAGCTCGTACCATCGTGGGTGGTTAGGGTAGTGCGCGGTGCGCACAGCATTGAAGTTGTACTGCTTCATTAGACAGATATCGCGGATCATGTCTTCTTCTGTCATCACATGCCCCAACTCTGGGTGATGCTCATGACGGTTGACGCCGCGAATCAATAGCGGTTTGCCGTTTAGCTTTAGCTGACCGTCTGTCATTTCTACTTTACGGAAGCCAACTTGATAAGCTTCACTTTCTATGTGGTTACCTTGCCTATCAAGCAATGACACGACAATTCGGTAAAGGTTAGGAACTTCTGCGCTCCACTTTTTCGGATCTCGAACATGAAGAGTTTGGAATACCACATCATCGTAGGTGCCACGCTCGTCAATTCGTCGATTATGCGGGCGATCGATATGCGGCTCAGTTACTGCGTTTTCACCGTCAAACAGTTGAACCTGAACTTGGTAAGTGTCTGGTGCCGTAATTTTGGTGACAATAGACAGTGAACCATCGCGATAGCATGCGTCTAAATTAGGTGTAACGAACACATCTTCAATGCACTGTTTTGGTTTAGCTAGCAAGGTCACATCACGGAAAATACCGCTTAGCCACCACATATCTTGGTCTTCTAAATAACTACCATCACACCAACGTATCACCATAACAGACAGCGTATTATCGCCAACAGTTAGATACTGAGTTAAGTCGAACTCGGCAGGTAAGCGGCTATCTTGGCTATAACCAACCCAATTGCCATTACACCAAAGATGAAAAGCGGAATTGACGCCATCAAAGATAATACGTTGGGTGTTCTTTAGGTCATTTTTAGTCAACGTAATTTGAGTACGGTAACAACCGGTTGGGTTTTCTGCCGGAACAAACGGTGGGTTAACTTCAAATGGGTATTTTACGTTGGCGTAGATAGGTTTATCGTAGCCTTGCATTTGCCAGTTCGATGGTACGGTAATCTCGTCCCATTGTGAGTCATTGAAACTTGTTTCGATAAATTCACCGTCAACTTGTTCAGGTGCATCAAAGTATTTGAACTTCCATTGTCCATTAAGAGATTTACGTTGTGACTCAATGCCGTCTCGAGCGTGCTTAAGGTTGCGGTAGCTTGATAATGGGCTGTGCGCATTAAGGCAGTGGATATTCACAGACTGTGGGTTTTCCCAATCGCGTCTTTGGATGATGTTTGAAAATGCCTTCATGGTATTCCTACTCTTAAAGTGTTCAATATGGGTAATAATTCTATTAAGTCATCGGTTTTTTAAGCCGTGATGACCGTTATCAAATCGTTGGTTTTGCGTATTGTTCTGCGTATTGTTCTGTTGGCTTATTCAGCTATTCAGCGAGCTGTTTTAATAAATAATCTTTTGCTTCGGGCATGCCCTGTTCGGCCGCTTGATTAGCAATAAATGCGGCTTGTTTGATGTCGTTGTTGTTTAGGGCTTCGTAAATGTCCTTTTGGATATTCAACCATTGCGCCTTTTGATTGGTTTCAACTGTCTGAGTTGATGGTTGAGAAACTCGCTTTGAACCCAAGGTTTCGGGCTCATTGTTGGATGAAACACCAAGCTCAGCCAATAGGGTCAAAACCGCACTGTTTGTTGATTTGCTCGCCGTAACATCAATGACACCTACTCTGCTGAACGTGGCAGTCAACGGAAGTTGCTTATTGCCAATAATCTGCTGAGATTCTGAATACAGATCTTCAGGATGAATTCGATTGATGGCGCTATCTAACTTAGTGCTATCGGCGCTGACCACAATAAATTGCGCGTTGTCTCGTTGAGGTTCGAGTGCAATTGATGCTTCAATTCTTTCCAACCCTTGCATCGCTGTCGGGTAGTAAGTGAAGTCGTTAGTGTTGTATTGACCAAGCAGTCGCCATTGTTTGTCAAAGACATAAATAGACGGCGCGAAAAGCGCATCATTTTTAATGTATGAACGAATGAGTAAGGACAGCGATTCTGTCGTGTCACTGATTTGGTACGCGATGGTCGGAAAGCGTTGGCTATCCGCTTGTGTATTGTCATTTAACAATGAAGAGGAAAGGGTCGGTAAATGACCGTCCATAATCACTTGTTGGTGGAATGGAACAGACAATTGCGTCATTGGCAGCGCACTTAGCTGAGAACAGCATGCACTGTCATTGAAATCAGTCTTAAGTTCCTTTTCAGGTATTCCGCTGCATGCGCTAACGGTGAGTGCCGCGACAATGATCACCAATGATTTTAATTTCATCTGATTGCTACCTTAGTAAAGGGGAAAACATCGCCTTTCCCCGTTAAATTGCTATTCCAGTGTTGAGCGTCAATTCGTTGATTGAACAGATGCTCGGGTTTTGTGGTTTACCACCAAGTTTCTACGTTGAAACCAAAGGTAATCTCGTCAACAGTCTCGGCGTTGATGCTTGTTGCCGTTCCATAAACCTCGTTACCACGATCCCATTCGTTGTTGGATTCAGAGTAAGTTGCAAAGATGCGGATAGATGGGCGAGCCCACACGCCTTTGCCAGCTTGGAACATTTGAGCAACAGTCACCTTGTACATATCATTGGTGCCTGAGCCGTTTTGCGCTTCTACCGTTTCGTAACCGACTTCAAGTGCTGTCGACATATAATCGGTCCAAGCATATTGAGGACGTGCACCGACACTGAACCATTTCTCACCATCGTTGTTATCTAGGTTGTTATCTTGATAAGCGATGGAGTACATGACTTGAACATCTTCACTGATATTTAAGTCACCGTGGTTAAATAGACGCCAGCTGTAGCCATCATGTTCGACGCCAGTGCTGTACTTTTTGTCTGAACCACCTTCGGCACTCATTAACCCGCCAGCTAAGGCATCAGTACCGTATTGGAAGGCCAAGGTGTTTGAGCCGTAGTTCCAAGCTTGACGGTAAAGAGCAGAGAGCATTGCGCCAGAAGTCGTAATGTCTTTATCGTCGTAGCTCGAGTTTTGCGTGGTCACGTAGTTCAAACCAAGAGTAAGATCCGCTGTGTCACTCAATTCAATACCGCTTAAGCGAGCATCAATATTGTGAAGACTACGCCCATCGTCACTTGACGAGTTTGGCGCCATCCAGGCCAAATGTGCATCCGCAAACCCTAGATCCCAATCTTCAATACCTAAACCCGTACTGGATGTATCCCAGTACTTAACATCAATCATGTGGACTTCATGGCGTCGGTAGAAACGTTCTCCGGCCCATACTTTCGCGTTAGGTTGTCCATCG
This sequence comes from Vibrio sp. 1CM23M, assembly GCF_023161755.1. Classification (NCBI taxonomy): domain Bacteria; kingdom Pseudomonadati; phylum Pseudomonadota; class Gammaproteobacteria; order Vibrionales; family Vibrionaceae; genus Vibrio; species Vibrio sp. 1CM23M. Next base: position 108,122 of record NZ_JALNTR010000006.1, on the reverse strand, counting down.
ATAAGGCCATGGCCTGCTGACCAAAGCTGAATCGTACTTACGTCTCCCCAGCTATCACCGCTGCCTAGATAAATCGTAGTATCAAAATAAGCGTCATTGTCACGCCATACATCGGCTTTCACACCCGCTTCCCACCAATTCAGTTCATTACCTAAACGGTAGTTACCGTAACCTTGACCAGCTCGAATAACGTCGTTTCGTTCTCCTTTGCCATCGTTATGTTGGTCATTATCGGTGTAGATGTTGCCCCATTTCGCATAACCAAAATACGTTACGTTTTCCACTGCAGCGAAGCTGATTAATGGGGTGAGGGCCAGAGTGATTCCTAATGCTTTAACTAGCATTTTTTGTTTCATGAAGTGTCTCCATTATTTTTTATTTATGGATATTTTTATGTTTGAGTCCTAACTCGAGCGAGAGTGTAAATAAACTATGGAAACGTTTTCATGATGAGGTTGGCATTTTTACGCTATTGATGGGTTTGTGATTATTTTGTGTGATTTTGATCTGATTATTGAGCTTGTAGTGGCAGTTTTATAGAGGTTTCTGTGGGTTTTAAATGGAATCGTTTTCTATTTCAGAGGTGTTGAGGGGATTGATCGTGCGCTAGAGTTGAAGTTGCTCATTGTGTTCGAACATAGGTAATAGTGATGTAAGGCTAGAGGTAGCAAGGGATTAGGGTTATTTTTGAGGGGAAAAGCAGCCCAGTCAATGATAACTGGGCATGTGAGACAAGGAAGCAAGTATCAAATTCAATGTCGAAGCTAGGCTACAGGCATTGCGTTCTATACCGTCAAGCTGGAATGTAAAAGTTAGGACCCAGGGAGACACTTCATAGTTGTACTCTAAAGGTTAAGAATACGAGTGTGGTGTGGTGAGTTCAAGAGGAAATGTGTGTGAGCCAATTTTCAAATGACAGATCCACCATAACGTAATGAATTTTAAGGGCTTAATTGTTGTTAAGCTCCTGTTTGTTTTAACGTTATAGCGCTTTATTTAATGTGGAATATCCCTATTTTTGAGGATTAGGAGCATATGTACTGAGGTGGTGGTTGGCATAAATCTTTGAATTAGGAGGTATTGTTTGAATCTATTAATCTCAAAATATTTAATGGAAACGTTTTCATGATTTTGGGTTTGATCACAGAAACTCTCAGCTCAATAATTATGATACGGGGTAATTAAACGCGTTAAGGTTAAATAAAATGACGAATAAATCCCTAGTAGAAATTACGGGTAAAGACTCGCAACTGATCGTTGAACTTGGTGATTTCGCCGAAATTCTGCACTGGGGAGTTCCAGTTCGTGGCAATATAGCGAACTTTCGTGTTTCTCTTCAAAGACCAGTTCCTTACGGTCGCCTTGACAATGATGTTGCTATGTCGCTGAGCCCAGAGCTCGGACGCGGTGTATTCAGCAGTCCGGCATTAGAAGGACACCGAGATGGGTTGGACTGGGCGCCTGTTTTCTCAATTACGGATATTCAGCAAACACCATCTAGCCTAATCATTGAGAGTGAAGATGCGCGTGCAGGCTTACGTTTAACAACCGAGTTATGCCTTGATAAACATGATGTTGTGAAATCTCGTCATACCTTAACCAACGTTAAAGCCGGCCTTTATCAGGTGAACCGTCTCGCCAATACTTTACCATTACCAGCAAGAGCTAATGAGTTGATGACGTACTACGGCCGCTGGGTACATGAGTTCCAAACGGTGCGTCAACCCTTACAGCAAGGGGGCTATCAACAAGAAAATCGTCGCGGACGAACGTCTCACGAACATTATCCAGCGATGGTTGTCGGTACGGCTAACTTTAATGAAATGGCAGGTGATGTGTGGGGGATTCACTTCGCTTGGAGTGGTAACCATAGATTGCGCGCGGATGTAAAAGCAGACGGTCGTCGCTACGTGCAAGCGGAAGTTATCTATCTACCGGGCGAGATTGCATTGGATGAAGGTGAAAGCTTAACCACACCTTGGTTATATGCCAGTTTCAGTTCGGAAGGACTAAATGGAATGAGCCACCAGTTCCACTCCCATGTGCGTGGTTCGATCTTGCCGGAGTCTTTCGTACAAAAGCCTCGACCTATCCATCTTAATACATGGGAAGGCATCTATTTTGACCATGATCCTGATTATATAATGTCGATGGCTAGCCAAGCCGCGGATATGGGAGTAGAGCGTTTTATCATTGACGATGGCTGGTTCAAAGGGCGTTGCGGAGACAAGGCTGCGCTAGGGGATTGGTTCTTAGATGAAGAAAAATACTCAAATGGTTTAGATCCGATAGTTGAGCACGTTAATCAGTTGGGTATGGAGTTTGGATTGTGGTTCGAACCTGAGATGATCAACAAGGATTCTGACTTATACCGAGCCCATCCAGACTGGTTGCTTGCGGTTGACGGTTATGACCAACCAACGGGTCGCAATCAATATGTTATCGATCTTCAGAATCAACAAGCATTCGACTTTCTGTTTGAGCGCCTTGATCACTTCTTAAGTCAGTACAACATTGCTTACATTAAGTGGGATATGAACCGAGAAGTTGTACAACCAGCGCATTTAGGCAGGGCTGCGGCTCATCAACAAACCGCTCGTTATTATGAGTTGGTCGATAAAGTCCGAGAGAAGCACCCTATGGTTGATATTGAATCGTGTGCGGCTGGTGGTGGTCGTATCGATTTTGAGGTTCTTAAGCGTACGCAACGTTTTTGGGCTTCAGATAATAACGATGCCTTAGAAAGACAAACGATTCAGCGCGGGATGAGTTACTTCTTCCCTCCTGAGGTAATGGGAAGTCATATTGGCGCGAGCCACTGCCACAGCACTCGTCGTCGTCATAGTATTGAGTTTCGTGGCCTAACAGCACTGTTTGGTCATATGGGAATTGAATTAGACCCTGTGAAAGAAGTTCAAGAAGAGAAGCAGGGCTTTGAACACTATATTAAGCTACACAAGATGCTGCGTCCGTTACTGCATAGCGGGAGAACTTGGCGAGTTCCAACGGACGATAGTGCCCATCAAATCCATGCGGTCGTTTCCGAAGATGTGTCAGAAGCGGTGGTGATGATTGCACAGCTGGCGATGCCAACCAATTCGTTGAGTGGTCATTTGCGTATACCTGGGTTAGATCCACAAAGCCTATACAAGGTTTCTGTGATTGATAAACCGTCAAACTACGATGATATTGTGAATTATCAACCGCCATGGACAGAGTCTGGCTGTGAATTATCAGGTGCTTGGTGTGCCGAGGTGGGGCTGACGATGCCAATACTTGACGCAGAAACAGCGATGCTGATTAAGTTTGAACGTATCGAGTAAGTTTTAACATAGACCTTATATTTAACGAACCGCGTAGGTGAAATTACGCGGTTTTTTATTGCCTTTAATAAGCCGTCATGAGCTGTCTAATCAATTTGATGTGCCCTTAGAGATTGGAGAACTGTAGGTATTCCCAGCGTGATACTGCACTTATGTAATCGTTCTCATGCGTTACTTCACACTACGAACTGTTTTGAGCACTTTAATTAGCGATATTCTCTATCAATTCGAGGGTTTTATTGTTCGATCTCTCACTTTAGATATTTGACTGAAAACGTTTCCATTGAGTGGTTGTTGATCACAGTATCTGTGCGTTGGAATGGTTACATTAGCGTCGGACTTGATACTTGAGTGTTTTAAGAAGCGACCACAGAGTGGCTCTAAAACAGAACTTGAGTGGATAAATTATTATAAATAAAAGGTAAGCGTTTCAACGTCTGTTAGGAGATGAAGTTACGCGCCTGAAGGAAATACTATGTCTGATCAAATTACTCTACAAACCAAATTATCGTATGGACTTGGGGCTTTAGGTAAAGACTTTGCCTGTGCTCCAATCTACATCTTTTTAATGTTTTACTTCACTGATGTTGCTGGGCTGTCAGCGGCGTTCGTGGGTACTATCTTTTTGGCCGCGCGCATTGTCGATGCGGTGACCGATCCAATGATGGGCGTTATCGTTGATAACACACGCTCTAAGTTTGGTAAATTCCGTCCTTGGATAGTGATTGGAACTCTGTTAAATGCTGTAGTGCTTGTTGGCCTTTTTAGTACGCATATGTTTGAAGGCACTACGTTATACATTTATGCAGCGGCTGCTTATATTCTGTGGGGCCTTACCTACACTATTATGGACATCCCATACTGGTCTTTGATTCCTGCACTATCGAGCTCTCGTCAAGAACGTGAAAAGCTGGTTGTTTGGCCACGATTGTTTGCTAGCTTGGCGTGGTTTATTACGGGTACTTACGGGCTACACATTGTCGGTAAACTGGGTGATGGCGACCAAGGACAAGGTTTCTTCAACGTTGCTATGTTGATTGCTGTTCTGTTCGTGATGAGTGCATTCTTGATTGCTCGCAACGTAAAAGAAAAATCTGCACCAGCTAATGCTAAACCAGCTGAGCGTTTCAGCTTTAAAGATGTAATGGTTATCATTGGTAAGAATGACCAACTAAAAGCACTTATTGGTACCGTATTGTCGTTCCAAATAGCAAACTTGCTGGTGGGTGGTTTTGCGATTTACTACTTCTCTTACGCATTAGGCAACGCTGACTTGTTCCCCGTTTATATGATGGTGGCAGGTATCGCTGAAGTTGCAGGCGTATTCTTGTTCCCTCGTATTGCATCAGTGTTACCACGCAAGCACCTATGGGTTATCGCTTGTGGCTTCCCAGTGCTGTCTTGTATCACTCTACTTATCATGGGCTTTATCGCTCCAGGTAACGCGATTCTAATCGGTATCGCAGGTGCTGCTATCAAGTTTGGTGTGGGTATCGCTAACGCACTGCAAACTGTAATGCTTGCCGATGTTGTTGATTACGGTGAACACAAAACAGGTCGTCGCAGTGAGAGTGTTATCTTCTCTGTTCAAACGATGCTTGTTAAGTTTGCAGGCGCGGCTGGTGGTTTTATTGTAGGTATGGGCTTGTCTGTGGTGGGTTATGTACCAAACGTGGAACAGTCTGACAACACTATCATGGGACTGCAGTTTATGATGGTAGGTTTACCAGCGATTCTAATGACGGTAAGTGCTCTTGTTTATAAGCGCTACTACCACCTGCATGAAGGATTTGATCAAGACCAAGCCGGTAAAGAGACTCAGACTCATGTTGTTACAGCAGAAGCATAACCGCTAAAACGACGTCTCATCTAGAATAACGCTCAGTTTAGTCACTAAGCCCAAACGCCTCCTTGTGAGGCGTTTTTTATGGATGTTAGCTAATCAAAGCTGTGCCTGTAGAGCTTTTGTTTCGACTAAAACGCAAAAAGCCGCATCGAGTGATGCGGCTTCTTTAAATTTGGCCCCCTTGTCGAGACTTGAACGCGGGCGGCTAGGTTTGTGACATTAACTTGGAACAAGTTAGTCGCAGTTATATACGAAAAAAGCCCAATCTTTCGATTGAGCTTTTTTCTGAATTTGGCTCCCCTTGCAAGACTTGAACTTGCGACATACGGATTAACAGTCCGCCGTTCTACCAACTGAACTAAAGGGGAATTGCTTGTTAGCGACGCGAATTCTAATAATTGTCCGGATTTCTGTCAATAAAAAATATCAGAAAAAAGTAAGATAAAAAACTTTACTTTCTTGAACGCCTTATAGGATTTAGCTTTGCTTTAGTTATCCACCAAAATTGTGGATAAGTGTGTGTGTGAAACTTTAACAACAATAATCGGGATAAATCGAAAAATATAAAAATCTTATCTAACGTAATGTATTTAAAAGATTTATAGCAAAATGTCGCAATTGTATAACTTTTGTAGATTATAAAACGAACAGTAAAACAAGCGGTATTTTTAGGTTTTTTGGGGAAAAGTAGTGGATTAAAATTCGAGTAATTTAGCTGGGGAAACTTTGCAGGGGCACGGATAATACCAAGTTCTAAAAATAAAAGCTATAACTGATCTCTGATCTTAAGATGCATTTCTCTAGATAATTGTTGCAACGACACTCCTCCTAGAGTGACAATGACCTGATTAAAAAAACAGTATGGAAATGGCGACCTATGAGTAAACTCTTTGACTTGGTATCGGACTACAGCCCGTCCGGTGATCAGCCGACAGCGATAACCAAATTACTAGACGGATTAGATTCTGGTTTGGCACATCAAACTCTACTAGGGGTAACGGGCTCAGGTAAAACCTTTACACTTGCCAACGTCATTTCCCAATCTCAAAGACCAGCGATTCTGTTAGCGCCTAACAAGACACTGGCGGCTCAACTTTACGGTGAGATGAAATCTTTCTTTCCAAACAATGCCGTTGAGTATTTCGTTTCTTACTACGATTACTACCAACCTGAAGCCTACGTTCCAACCACCGACACGTTCATCGAGAAAGATGCGTCTGTGAACGCTCATATCGAACAAATGAGGCTTTCGGCAACCAAAGCCTTATTAGAACGAAAAGATGCCATCATTGTAGCTTCTGTGTCGGCTATCTACGGTCTGGGTGATCCTAAGTCTTATTTGAAGATGATGCTTCATTTGAGTCGTGGCGAGGTGATGGATCAGCGTGATATTTTGCGCCGTTTGGCTGAGCTGCAATATTCAAGAAACGATGTCGCCTTTGAACGTGGTCAGTTCCGTGTTCGTGGTGAGGTGATTGATATCTTTCCGGCTGAATCTGACCAAGATGCGGTTCGAATTGAGATGTTCGATGACGAAGTGGACTGCATTAGTATTTTTGATCCTCTGACTGGTGCGGTGAAACAAAGAGACTTGCCGCGCTTTACGGTTTATCCAAAAACTCACTATGTAACGCCAAGAGAAAAAATCCTTGAGGCGATTGAGAACATCAAGGACGAACTGCGCGATCGTGCTCAATACTTAAAAGACAACAATAAGCTTTTGGAAGAGCAGCGTATCTCTCAAAGAACTCAGTTTGATATTGAGATGATGACTGAGCTTGGCTTCTGTTCCGGTATCGAAAACTATTCACGATACTTGAGCGGCCGAGCGGAAGGGGAAGCGCCGCCAACGTTATTTGACTACCTGCCTGATGATGGTTTGCTGATCATCGATGAGTCACACGTGACTGTGCCGCAAATTGGTGCGATGTATAAAGGTGACCGTTCTCGTAAAGAAACCTTGGTCGAGTTTGGTTTTAGACTGCCTTCTGCATTGGATAACCGTCCAATGAAGTTTGAAGAATTTGAGTCTATAGCCCCACAAACGATTTTTGTGTCGGCAACACCAGGTAATTACGAGATTGAAAAATCAGATGGCGAGATTGCTGATCAAGTGGTACGTCCTACTGGTCTGTTAGACCCAATCATCGAAGTAAGACCTGTCGCGACGCAGGTGGATGACTTGCTGTCTGAAATAAGAATCCGTTCAGCGAAAGAAGAGCGCGTGTTGGTTACCACGTTGACCAAGAGAATGGCAGAAGACTTAACCGAATACCTAAGTGAGCACGGTGTTAAAGTGCGTTACTTGCACTCGGATATCGATACCGTTGAGCGTGTAGAGATCATCCGAGACCTACGTTTGGGCGAGTTCGACGTGTTAGTGGGTATTAACTTACTCCGTGAAGGTTTGGATATGCCTGAAGTGTCGCTGGTGGCGATTCTTGATGCAGACAAAGAGGGCTTCTTGCGTTCTGAGCGTTCTCTGATCCAAACCATTGGTCGTGCTGCGCGTAACTTGGAAGGTCGAGCGATCCTTTATGGTGATTCGATTACTAAGTCGATGAGAAAAGCGATTGATGAAACCGATCGTCGTCGTGAGAAACAGCAGGCTTACAACGAAGAGCAAGGCATCACTCCACAAGCGTTGAAGCGTAATATTAAAGACATTATGGAACTGGGTGATCTAACCAAGTCGAAGCAGCAGCGCCAATCTAAGCAAGTTCCACTATCTAAGGTGGCAGAGCCTTCTGAAAGTTATGCAGTACTTACGCCGCAACAGCTTGATAAAGAGATCAGCAAGTTAGAAGCTGCGATGTATCAGCATGCTCAGAATCTGGAATTTGAATTGGCCGCACAGAAGCGTGATGAAATTGAGCAGTTAAGAAAGCAGTTTATTACCAACAGCTAATCTCACTTTTCACTCGAGAAGTATTCCCCTCAACACAAGAATTGAGAGTGTTTCAGACAAAAAAACAGCCAGTAGTAAATGTTCTACTGGCTTACGTTTGTGAACACTCGGTCCACTAACAACGTCAGTTGGCTAGGTGACCCGAAGGTCAGTTATACTGTTGCATCGTTCGTGCCAGATAGATAAAACATTGATTGTTTGAAGTAAGTAAAAAAACACACTACAAATATTGTGGCTAATTTGCATAATGCAAAGCGGAATGCGACTATAATAAGAAATGCAAATTATAAATGGCTAGGATATGCAATCAAAAACACTAGATAACAAATCGAAGTATTTGTTGATGGTAGAGGATACCGCTTCGGTAGCAGCTTTATATCGCTCGTATCTTACACCGCTCGAAATTGATATCAACATTGTCGGCACTGGCCGCGATGCAATCGAGAGTTTGAATCATCGAATCCCAGACCTTATTTTATTAGATCTACGTCTGCCTGATATGACGGGTATGGACGTGCTATTTGCTGTAAAACAGAAGTACCCTGAAGTTCCGGTTATCTTCATGACGGCTCATGGCTCTATCGATACCGCTGTAGAAGCGATGCGTCATGGTTCTCAAGATTTCCTTATCAAACCGTGTGAAGCCGACCGACTCCGTATTACGGTGAACAACGCGATCCGCAAAGCCACCAAGCTTAAAAATAGCTCGGAACACCCGGGAAACCAAAATTACCAAGGCTTTATCGGCAGTAGCCAAACCATGCAGCAGGTTTACCGAACGATTGATTCTGCTGCATCGAGTAAGGCGAGCATTTTCATTACTGGTGAAAGTGGTACCGGTAAAGAGGTATGTGCAGAAGCCATTCATGCGGCGAGTAAGCGTGGCGATAAGCCTTTCATCGCGATTAACTGTGCCGCTATCCCTAAAGATCTGATTGAAAGTGAATTGTTTGGTCACGTTAAAGGTGCCTTTACCGGTGCTGCGACCGATCGTCAAGGTGCTGCTGAGCTTGCTGATGGCGGAACACTGTTCCTTGATGAATTGTGCGAAATGGACTTAGAGCTACAGACTAAGCTGCTGCGCTTTATCCAAACCGGTACCTTCCAAAAAGTCGGCTCTTCGAAGATGAAGAGTGTGGACGTTCGTTTTGTGTGCGCGACTAACCGTGACCCTTGGAAAGAAGTACAAGAAGGTCGCTTTAGAGAAGATTTATACTATCGTTTATACGTGATTCCACTGCACTTGCCGCCATTGCGCGAGCGTGGTGAAGATGTCATCGAGATTGCGTATTCTCTGCTAGGCTATATGTCGGTCGAGGAGGGGAAGGCGTTTGTACGTTTTGCTCAGGAAGTACTTGATCGCTTTAATCAATATGAGTGGCCGGGTAACGTTCGTCAGCTACAAAACGTGTTGCGAAACGTGGTGGTCTTGAATAACGGCAAAGAGATTACTCTCAACATGCTTCCGCCACCGTTGAACCAACCGATTGAAAACAGTCTGCGATTGAAAGAGAAGCAGAATGAAGACATCACGGTAAAAGATATTTTCCCATTGTGGATCACTGAGAAAACGGCTATCGAACAAGCCATTAAAGCGTGTGATGGCAACATCCCCCGTGCGGCAGGTTTCTTAGATGTCAGTCCATCGACGATATACCGTAAGTTGCAAACGTGGAATGCGAAGCAGTAATCACCAAACAATAAGAAAATAATAATGACGAAAGTATTAAATCAGCAAAAAGTTGATGAGCTTGCCGGCGAAATTGGGCAAGAGAATGTCCCGGTTTTACTTGAAATCTTTTTAGGTGAGTTGAAAGGCTACTACGAACACCTAGAGATAAATAAAGAGTCGGATACCTCTAAGTACTTGGCGGATATCAGTCATGCACTTAAGAGCAGCGCAGCAAGCTTTGGTGCGGATTCTTTGTGTAGTTTCGCGATTAGCTTAGATGCAAAAGTGAAGCAAGCGTTACCGGTGACAGAGGTTGATTTTCAAGATATGCAAGACCTCCTGTTATCGACGTACACTGAATATCAGCAGTTGATGACGGATCTTTAAAACGGCGAGTTATTACTGAGATAAAAAAGGAGCATGATGCTCCTTTTTTGTTGTCTGTCGCTTTAACTTAAGGCTTAAGCCAACTGAGCTTCAATGGCTTGTTGAAGCTTCACACGGTCGTGTCGCCAATCTCGGTTTGCTGATGCAAGATCTGTGGTCACACAATTCCATTGCCCTTCTAATTCAGGGTGTGGTTCATTGCCCAACACAATGTCTATCTTTCTTGCCTTACAGGTACGTTCACACCACTCCAATTGCTCTTGAAGCGTCATTTTCCCTGCGGGACCGTGCTCTGGTGAAAGGTTTTCAACGAAGATAACTTTTGCCTTGGTATTTTCAGCGATTGCTTTCCCAATCTCTGGAAGGAGAAGAGGAGGCATCACACTGGTTAAAAAGCTTCCAGGGCCAAGGACAATACAGTCTGCTTGCTCAACGGCAGCAACGGCTTCTTTGGTTGCAGGCACTTCTGGAGATAAGTCCATCATGCGCAGTTTTTCTGTCATGTCATCAACGTTGGTTTCGCCTGTTACCCAGCGGCCGTCCATTGATAGAGCCATGAGGTCTGAAGGATGCTCGGTCATCGGGACGATATTGACATCGACCTTGAGCATATTTCGAATCAGGTTAATTGCTTCCAATGGGCGAACGGAAAGGTTGTCTAACGCCGTCAGCATTAGGTTACCTAAGTTATGACCGTCTAGCTCACCTTGGCCGCGAAAGCGGTATTCGAACATCATCGAACTGATTGAAGGTTCTGTAATTAATTGGTTGATACAGTTACGTGTATCTCCCCATGCGATGCCACCTTGGCAATCTCGAATACGTCCGGTGGAACCGCCGTTATCTGTCGTTGCAACAATGCCAGTTGCGTTGTTACCAAAGTCTTTTAATGCAGCTAACATGCGACCTAAGCCATGGCCACCGCCGATTGCTACGACTTTCTTTGAAGAGTAAATATTCATTTATTGTTCTTGTTAGGTTATTACCAACTATAATTTAGGTTAAATGCTTCTCGCTATATACTCAACAAGAGTTATTTTGAGCGTTTGATACGTTTTTTTTGCCGATGTGACCCGTTTTTTACCATCAGAGCTAGATTCACGTACAAATATTAAGTATTTTATTACTCAGCTACTGCGCGTGTGAATATAACGCTCAGTTGCCATAACTCCGAGCTCTCGCATGCTAAGTCGCACAGTGGTATTTGCTGTACCGATACGCATCAAGAGCCAGTGACATGTTGTCACAAGGGCTTAATTGGAAATGATTATGCCTCCCGTGTTTGGAAAGGTGTTCCGTGGCGCAACAATTCGAAGATAGATTCCATCGCAAGTTTTATTACTTGCGCTTGTCGGTTACAGACGTCTGTAACTTTAAATGTACTTACTGCTTGCCAGATGGTTATAAACCATCAGGGCAAAAAAACTCGTCTTTTTTAAGTGTTCCCGAGATCAAACGCGTTGTTAAAGCGTTTGCAGATTGTGGTACCTCAAAGATCCGCATTACCGGCGGAGAGCCGAGTCTGCGTAAAGACTTTCCTGAAATCATACATACCGTTGCTTCTACTCCAGGCATCGAAAAAGTGGCCACTACAACGAATGGCTACCGCATGGAGAAACAAGTAGGGCAATGGCGTGATGCTGGTTTAACTCATATAAACGTGAGCGTGGATAGTTTAGATTCGCGCATGTTCCATCAGATCACTGGTGAGAATAAGTTTACTGAGGTTATGCGAGGCATTGATAAAGCGTTTGAGGTTGGCTTTGAACAAGTCAAAGTCAACGTCGTATTAATGAAAGACCTCAATAGTCAGGAATTACCAGCCTTCCTTAATTGGATCAAAGACAAGCCTATTCAATTACGTTTTATCGAGCTGATGAAAACCGGCGAGATGGACGAGTTGTTCGATAAACATCATGTGTCTGGCGTTGCGATTCGCAACCAGCTTATTGCTAATGGTTGGCTGTTAAAAGTCAAAGCCGTTAACGATGGCCCGGCGCAAGTGTTTGTCCACCCAGACTACAAGGGTGAAATCGGTTTGATCATGCCTTACGAGAAAGACTTTTGTGAGAGTTGTAACCGACTGCGCGTTTCTGCGACCGGTAAACTTCACTTATGTCTGTTTGGCGACCATGGTGTTGAACTGAGAGATCTGATTCAAGAAGATCAACAAGAGCAAGAGCTCATTGATCGAATTCAGGCTCAGCTTCAAACCAAGTCCGTTAGCCACTTCTTACACGATGGCAACAGCGGCATGACTCCAAACTTGGCGTCAATCGGCGGTTAACCCGCTATATACTCTAAAGCATTTTATCGCTCAGCTTCTTTAGGCTGAGCGAATCAGTCTAATGAAAAATTTATATAGGTGAACAAATGGGTCACGCAGAAAGCAAATTCCAAGCAGCAAATATCGCAGTACTAACCGTTTCAGATACTCGTACAGAAGAAAATGACACGTCAGGTGGTTACCTAGCTGAGCATGCTAAAGAAGCAGGCCACAACGTGGTTGATAAGCAAATCGTTATCGATGACATGTACAAGATCCGTGCGATCGTATCTCAGTGGATTGCTGACGAAAGCGTTCAAGCGATTATGATCACTGGCGGTACGGGCTTCACATCTCGTGACAGCACGCCAGAAGCACTTAAGCCACTGTTCGACAAAGAAGTAGAAGGCTTTGGTGAGCTATTCCGTCAAGTATCTTACGAAGAGATCGGTACATCGACAATTCAATCTCGTGCGATTGCGGGCTTTGCTAACCACACAGTAATCTTTGCGATGCCAGGTTCTACAGGTGCTTGCCGCACAGGTTGGACTAAGATCATCAAGCAACAGATGGATGCTAGCCATCGCCCTTGTAACTTCATGCCACACCTTTCTGTATAAGGCGGTTTGAGTATGAGCCAATTTACACACATTAACGCGTCTGGCGAAGCAAACATGGTCGATGTATCGGCTAAAGCGGAAACGGTACGTGAAGCGAGAGCGGAAGCTTTCGTACAGATGTCTGCTGAAACGTTAGAGCTGATTGTCTCTGGTAGCCACCATAAAGGTGATGTTTTCGCAACGGCACGTATTGCGGGCATCCAAGCCGCGAAGAAAACTTGGGACTTGATTCCACTGTGTCATCCTTTACTACTGACGAAAGTAGAAGTGCAGCTTGAAGCGATCGAGTCTGAAAACAAGGTCCGCATTGAATCTGTTTGTAAGCTTGCGGGTAAGACAGGCGTAGAAATGGAAGCGCTAACGGCTGCTTCTGTTGCTGCGCTGACGATTTACGATATGTGTAAAGCTGTTCAGAAAGACATTGTTATCGAGAACGTACGCCTGTTAGAGAAGACGGGTGGTAAATCAGGACACTTCAAGGTGGAATCATGATTACTGTACTTTTCTTTGCTCAAACTCGTGAACTTGTTGGTGTGGACAGCCTTGAAGTTGATGCACAGTTCAAGACAATTGAAGCGATTCGCAGCCACCTTGTAGAACAGGAAGGCAAATGGGATATCGCATTGGAAGAGGGCAAGCTTCTGGCTGCGCTTAACCAATCAATCGTACCTTTGACGACTGAAGTGAAAGACGGCGATGAAGTCGCTTTCTTCCCACCAGTGACCGGAGGCTAAGCATGGATCCAAGAGTATTAGTGACAGCAGAGGACTTCTCTGTAGGCGACGAATACGACTACTTGGCTCAAGGTACAGCTGCCGGAGCGATTGTGACGTTCGTTGGTAAAGTTCGCGACATGAATCTTGGCGACAACGTGATTGGTTTGTCTCTAGAGCATTATCCGGGTATGACAGAGAAGTCGCTGAGCGAGATCTGTGATCAAGCTAAGGCACGCTGGCCTATTCAGAAGATGCGAGTTATCCATCGTGTTGGTGACCTAGATATCGGCGACCAGATTGTTTACGTTGGTGTATCCAGTGCGCATCGTGGTGCTGCCTTCGAAGCATGTGAGTTTGTTATGGACTTTCTGAAAACTAAAGCGCCGTTTTGGAAAAAAGAACGTACCACTGAAACAACTCGCTGGGTTGATTCTCGCGATTCAGATACAAAAGCTGCGGAGCGTTGGGAGAAATAATTCTCGCAATATGATGTTGCTCCAAAAATTCGCTCTGTTGATTGAGACAGTAAAAAGCCGACGTTGAACGTCGGTTTTTTTGTGCGTGCTACAAAGTCATTTATAAATAAGCGCTGTATTAATAAATGGTTAATCATTCAAGTTGCATATAAATTCGGTGCGTGATTTTGTCTGTCTTGGTGCGTTTCTAAATCTGTTTTGGTGCAGTGCTTTATGCTGTTTTGTATAAAGTGATAATCCTCACAAATAGTGGAGTCTATTTAGGGGATATGTGATGTGCAATTAGATTTCATGTGGCATTAATGTTAATTTGCCGTCTGTGTTCTAGCATAAGATGCTAAAAAAAAGTATCAATACAGATACATCAACACTAAAGGCTGTTTTTTAATTAATCCCTATGTGTAACTCACTATTCATTAGGTTTTTATTAGAGATTTACACTATTACCTTAAGTAATTCGGAGAATTATCCGATTTTTTGCGACTTGTTTATGGCAAATTACTTCAATGGTTGATAGTGTGTGCCTCAATCTTTGTAAGGTTTTAGATTTTTATGCTTAAAATTTGAGCTAAATAAATCTAAATCACTGCCGTTCAGTGAACCTGGCAAAGAAGTCATGGATGCAATACGAAAAACTTGGAGTTTATTAAATGTACAAGAATAAAATCACTCAGGCCCTTCTTCTAGGTGCTGGTTTGGCAGTGGCTGCCACTTCTACTCTTTCTATCGCTGCTGAAGTTCCAGCAGGCACAGAACTAGCAAAAGTTCAGGAACTTGTTCGCGGTAACGGTACTGAAGTTGCGACTATCGACCCACACAAATCTCAAGGTGTACCAGAATCTCACGTAATTCGTGATCTTCTAGAAGGTCTAGTGAACCAAGACGGCGAAGGTAATACTATCCCTGGTGTTGCTGAAAGCTGGGAAACGACAGACAACAAAACATTCACTTTCCACCTACGTAAAGACGCAAAATGGTCTAACGGCGATCCTGTAACAGCTGAAGATTTCGTTTACAGCTGGCAACGTGCAGTTGATCCTGCAACGGCTTCTCCATACGCTTGGTACATGGAATATACCAAGATGGCGAATGCGAAGGACATCGTAGCGGGTAAGAAAGACAAGAGTGAGCTAGGCGTTAAAGCTGTAGATGCAAACACGCTTGTTGTTGAATTAGAAACAGCGGTACCATACTTCGTAATGATGATGGGCCACACAACAATGAAGCCAGTACACAAGGCTACTGTTGAAGAATTCGGTGATCAATGGACTAAGCCAGAGCACTTCGTTGGTAACGGTGCATTCTCTGTTGATAAATGGGTTGTTAACGAGCGTTTAGTTCTAAAGCGTAACGACCAATACTGGAACAACGATAAGACGGTTCTAAATAAAGTAACCTTCCTACCAATCGAAAACCAAGTAGCGGAAATGAACCGCTTCCTATCTGGCGAAATCGATTTCACAAACGAACTTCCAACTGAGCACTTCAAGCGTCTTCAAAAAGAGTACGCGGAAGATGTATCTGTAGCGGGTAACCTATGTACTTACTACTACATCTTCAACACGAAGAAAGCACCATTTGATGATGTTCGTGTTCGCCAAGCAATCTCTTACGCAATCGACCGTGATATCGTAACAGGTGCTATCCTAGCGCAAGGTCAAAAACCTGCGTACTTCCTAACGCCTGAAATCACAGCTGGCTTCGATCCTGAGCTACCAGCTTACGGTAAGATGTCTCAAAAAGAGCGTAACGCAGAAGCAGAACGTCTTCTTGAAGAAGCAGGTTACGGTAAAGATAACCCACTTAAATTCAACCTACTTTACAACACTTCAGAGAACCACAAGAAGATTGCTGTAGCGCTAGGTTCTATGTGGAAGAAAACACTGGGTCTTTCTGTAACACTTGAGAACCAAGAGTGGAAAACGTACCTATCTTCTAAAGATTCTGGTGACTTCGAAGTAGCACGTGCTGGTTGGTGTGGTGACTACAACGAAGCGTCTTCGTTCCTAACGCTAATGAAGAGTAACAACACTACCGGTGGTGTTCACTACGACAGCGCGGCTTACGATAAAATCATCGATAAAGCACTTAACTCAACTTCAGAAGAAGAGCGCAAAGCACTTTACCTAGAAGCTGAGGCGCTAATGGCAAACGACATGCCAATCGCTCCTATCTACCAATACGTGAAATCACGTCTACTTAACCCGCATGTTGGTGGTTTCCCAATCAACAACGCGGAAGACAAGATCTTCTCGAAAGACCTATACATCAAAGCTCAATAATAAGCTTCGATTCTAAAAAGTTAATATAACTATAACGATACAGACACTACATGCGCAGGGCGCGCATGTAGCGTCTTTCTAATTTTAATTGTCACAGACTGAAAGAGTGAGTTTATGCTTAAATTCATTATGAAAAGGATATTTGAAGCGATTCCAACCATGTTGGTGTTGATCACTATATCTTTCTTTCTCATGCGTTTCGCACCGGGTAACCCGTTTTCAAGCGAGCGTCCATTACCGCCAGAAGTTATGGCTAACATCGAAGCTAAATACGGCTTAGATAAACCAGTATTTGAACAATACACCACGTATTTGACAAATATCTTACAAGGTGACTTCGGTCCCTCTTTTAAATACCAAGATTACACAGTAAATGAGCTGATCGCGGTTGCACTTCCAGTATCTGCGAAGGTAGGTTTCGTTGCCTTTATCTTCACACTATTGATGGGGGTCACCGTCGGGACGATTGCCGCCTTGAAGCACAATACCTGGGTCGACTACACCATAATGTCGACCGCCATGCTCGGGGTGGTGATGCCATCCTTCGTGTTGGCACCGGCGCTTATTTACCTTTTCTCCCTGCACTGGAACATATTCCCAGCAGGCGGTTGGCATGGCGGTACATTCATGTACATCGTGCTGCCTGTTATTGCGATGTCTCTTCTTTACGTAGCAACTTTTGCTCGTATTACTCGCGGTAGCATGATTGAAACGCTAAACAGTAACTTTATCCGAACTGCACGTGCAAAAGGCCTAAGCTACCGTTATATCATTCTAAAACATGCACTTAAGCCAGCAATGCTACCTGTTGTTTCTTACATGGGACCTGCGTTCGTAGGTATCATCACAGGTTCAGTTGTTGTTGAAACCATCTTCGGCCTACCAGGTATCGGTAAGCTGTTTGTTAACGCCGCGTTTAACCGTGACTACTCGCTAGTAATGGGTGTAACCATCTTGATTGGTTTCCTATTCATCTTGTTCAACGCAATCGTTGATATTTTGCTAGCGCTTATTGACCCGAAAATTCGCTACTAACAGGGACGCATGGTTATGTTGAAGAAAAAAGAAAATTTAGAAGCGATCGAAAAGTTCTCTGAGAGCTTAGAGATTGAAGGTCGTAGTTTGTGGCAGGACGCGCGCATTCGTTTCATGCGAAACAAAGCAGCAATGGTGAGCCTGTTCATTCTTACGCTTATGGTACTGGCAGTTATCTTCTTACCGATGCTGGCTCAGTACACTTATGATGATACTGACTGGTACGCAATGCACGTTGGTCCGAATGCGGATCACTGGTTTGGTACAGATAGCTTAGGTCGTGATTTGTACGTTCGTACTCTTGTCGGTGGCCGCATCTCATTGATGGTTGGTGTGATGGGTGCATTCGTAGCGGTACTGATTGGTACGCTTTACGGTGCCGCTTCTGGCTTCATCGGCGGTCGTACTGACCGAGTGATGATGCGTATCCTAGAGATCTTGTACGCAGTACCATTCATGTTCCTAGTAATCGTACTGGTAACGTTCTTTGGTCGTAACATCGTCCTAATCTTCGTTGCTATTGGTGCGATTGCTTGGCTAGATATGGCGCGTATTGTACGTGGTCAAACGTTGAGCCTACGTAGTAAAGAGTTCATTGAAGCTGCACACGTATGTGGTGTAAGCAAATGGAAGATCATTACACGTCACATCGTACCGAACGTACTGGGTATCGTAGCGGTTTACTCTACGCTGCTTATTCCAAGCATGATCCTTACAGAATCATTCTTATCTTTCCTTGGTCTTGGTGTTCAAGAGCCTATGACAAGCTGGGGCGCATTGCTTCAAGAAGGTTCGCAAACAATGGAAGTTGCAATCTGGCAATTAACATTCCCTGCGGCATTCATGGTAGTTACGCTGTTCTGCTTTAACTACGTAGGTGATGGTCTGCGCGACGCGCTTGATCCAAAAGACAGATAACGAAATAGCAATTAAAAGCTATAAAAGATTAAGGAAGTAATAATGAGCTTATTAGATGTCAAAGATCTGCGCGTCGAATTTACCACGCAAGATGGTATCGTAACCGCAGTAAACGACTTGAACTTCTCACTTAACCAAGGCGAAACGCTGGGTATTGTTGGTGAGTCGGGTTCAGGTAAATCACAAACGGTATTTGCACTGATGGGACTGCTTGCTAAGAACGGCATCATCTCAGGCAGTGCAAAGTTTGAAGGCAATGAAATCCTCAACCTGCCTGAAAAAGCACTGAACAAGGTTCGTGCTGAACAGATCGCAATGATCTTCCAAGATCCAATGACCTCACTGAACCCTTACATGAAAGTAAGTGATCAGTTGATGGAAGTACTTATGCTGCATAAAGGCATGGGTAAAGCAGAAGCGTTTGAAGAATCAGTTCGCATGCTTGAAGCGGTGAAAATCCCTGAAGCTCGTAAACGTATTACCATGTACCCGCACGAATTTTCGGGCGGCATGCGTCAGCGTGTGATGATCGCAATGGCACTGCTGTGTCGTCCTAAATTGCTTATCGCTGATGAACCAACAACGGCACTGGATGTAACCATTCAAGCGCAAATCATGGAATTGCTGAACGAACTTAAAGATGAGTTCAATACAGCAATCATTATGATCACCCATGATTTGGGTGTTGTTGCTGGCTCATGTGACAAAGTACTTGTGATGTACGCGGGTCGTACAATGGAATACGGCACGGTTGATGAAATCTTCTACGAGCCAAGCCACCCATATGCGGAAGGCCTGCTTAAAGCGATTCCTCGTTTGGATACCGAAGGTGAAATTCTACCGACGATTCCAGGTAACCCACCTAACTTACTTCGCCTACCAACAGGTTGTCCTTACCAAGACCGTTGTCACCGTGTAATGGACCGTTGTAAGCAAGAAGCACCGATTTTGCAGCCATTTGCTAAAGACCGTCAGCGTGCTTGTTTTTCAGATTGGGAGACTTGGACAAAATGAGTAAAGAATTACTATTAGATATTAAAGACCTGAAAGTTCACTTTAGCATTGCAGCTAAGTCTGCTTGGCCTTGGGCAAAACCATCAAACCTTAAAGCGGTTGATGGGGTTGATGTTCACCTTTACGAAGGCGAAACACTAGGCGTAGTGGGTGAGTCTGGTTGTGGTAAATCAACTTTTGCCCGTGCGATTATCGGCTTGGTTGAAGCGACTGAAGGTCAAGTGATGTGGTTAGGTCAAGACCTAACTAAGATGCAGGAAGTGAAGCGTCGTGAGACTCGTAAAGAGATTCAGATGATCTTCCAAGACCCGCTAGCATCGCTTAACCCACGTATGTCAGTAGGCGATATCATTGCTGAGCCTCTAGAGACTTTCTTCCCTGAACTTTCTAAACAAGAAGTAAAGGACAGAGTTAAAGAGATGATGGCAAAGGTTGGTCTACTACCAAACGTAATCAACCGTTACCCACATGAATTCTCTGGTGGTCAGTGTCAGCGTATTGGTATTGCACGTGCGCTAATCTTGAAACCTAAGATGATCATCTGTGATGAACCTGTTTCTGCACTGGATGTATCTATCCAAGCTCAAGTAGTTAACCTTCTGAAAGAGCTACAGAAAGAACTTGGTTTGTCTTTGGTATTCATCGCGCACGACTTGTCAGTGGTTAAACACATCTCTGACCGTGTATTGGTGATGTACCTAGGTAATGCGGTAGAGCTTGGTGAATCAGATGCCTTATTCTCGGATCCTAAGCACCCGTACACCAAAGCGTTGATGTCTGCAGTTCCGATTCCAGACCCTCGTCTAGAGCGCAACAAAACGATTCAGATGTTGGAAGGCGATTTACCTTCACCAATCAATCCACCATCAGGTTGTGTGTTCCGTACGCGTTGCCCACAAGCAACAGAGGCGTGTGCGCAAACTAAGCCAACCATTCAAGGCGATGACGTACACGCAGTATCTTGCTTGCACGTACAAGTCTAGAGCCTATTTAAACCGGTTCAGCCTGTGACAGGCTTAAGCGCAACTTGTTTATGAGTTGCGCTTTTTTTGTATCTAAAGATCCATATTAAATAAGCTTCATCAAATAATTCGAACAACTAAGCCAACTTCTTCTAGTTTTGAAAAAGTTGGCTTTTTTTATACTAGAGAAAAGCTTGGATGACAGAGGTTTGGATATGGGTAAGTTAGTTGAAGGTGTTTGGCACGATGTGTGGTACGACACCAAAGAAAGCGGTGGTAAATTTGTTCGTGAAGATGCGGGCTTTCGTCACTGGGTAGAGAACAAACCGGGCGCGCAGTTTCAGCCGGAAAGCGGCCGTTATCACTTATACGTATCGTTAGCTTGTCCTTGGGCGCACCGAACCCTTATCTTCCGCGAGCTGAAAGACCTAACCGAGCATATTGACGTGACAGTCGTTTGCCCAGACATGATGAGTGAAGGTTGGCAAATGGGGTTACCTGAGCCTCTATTTGGTCATACCCGCATGCATCAAATCTACACTCAAGCCAAACCGGATTACTCGGGCAGAGTAACTGTGCCTGTGTTGTGGGATAAGAAAACCAACACCATTGTGAGTAACGAGTCGTCTGAGATTATCCGTATGTTTAACTCAGAATTTAATGAGTTAACAGGCAACACCGATGATTACTACCCGTGGGAGTTGTCCAAGAAGATTGATGAGTGGAATGATTATATCTACCCGAACATCAACAACGGCGTTTATCGTACTGGCTTTGCGACAACACAAGAAGCCTACGAAGAAGCGTATGACGCCTTATTTGAAGCCTTAGACAAAGTAGATGCCCATCTTAGCGAACATCGCTATTTAGCGGGTAGCGAGATTACAGAAGCGGATTGGCGCTTGTTCACTACTCTGGTTCGATTTGATGCGGTTTATGTTGGGCATTTTAAGTGTAATAAGCAGCGAATTGCCGACTACCCACACATTCAAGGCTACTTAAAAGAGTTGTACCAAATAGAGGGTATTAAAGAGACGACCGATTTCTATCATATCAAGCGTCACTACTACTACAGCCATACCGGTATTAACCCAACTCAGGTTGTCCCTAAAGGGCCAGCACTAGATTTAGAATCGCCACATGGACGAAGCTAGTCTTACCAAGTAGCTCCTTTACTCCAGACATAAAAAAACCCTAGATAAACATCTAGGGTTTTTGCTTTCTACTAAAGAAAAATTAGTTAATTACTTTTTCTTCAGCTTGAGCTGCTTGGTCTGCTTGGATAGCCGTTAGAGCTACTGTGTAAACGATGTCGTCTACTAGAGCACCACGAGACAAGTCATTTACTGGCTTGCGCATACCTTGCAGCATTGGACCGATAGATACTAGGTCTGCTGAACGCTGTACCGCTTTGTAAGTTGTGTTACCAGTGTTTAGGTCTGGGAATACGAATACAGTCGCTTTACCTGCAACTGGAGAGTTAGGCGCTTTAGAAGCGGCTACGTTTTCCATGATTGCTGCATCGTACTGTAGAGGACCGTCGATCACTAGATCAGGACGTTTCTCTTGAGCAAGTTTCGTTGCTTCACGTACTTTATCTACGTCTGCACCCTTACCAGACTCACCAGTAGAGTAAGAGATCATAGCAACGCGTGGGTCGATACCGAATGCCGCAGCAGAATCTGCAGATTGGATAGCGATTTCAGCAAGCTGTTCAGCTGTTGGATCTGGGTTGATCGCACAGTCACCGTATACAAGAACTTGATCAGGCAGAAGCATGAAGAAGATTGAAGATACGATAGAAGCATCAGGAGCAGTCTTGATGATCTGGAACGGAGGAACGATTGTGTTCGCTGTTGTGTGAACAGCACCAGAAACTAGGCCGTCAACTTCGCCAGCTTCAAGCATCATAGTACCTAGGAATACTGAATCTTCTAGCTTCTCACGAGCAACAACTTCAGTCATACCTTTAGCGCCACGAAGTTCTACTAGACGAGCTACGTAGTTTTCGCGAACTGATGCAGAATCGATGATCTCAACGCCAGCGCCGAGCTCAACACCTTGCTGTGCTGCAACGCGACGGATTTCTTCAGGGTTACCTAGAAGTACACACGTTGCGATACCGCGCTCAGCACAGATAGCCGCAGCTTTAACTGTACGTGGCTCATCACCTTCAGGAAGAACGATGCGCTTAGCCGCTTTACGAGCAAATTCAGTTAGCTGGTAACGGAATGCTGGTGGGCTTAGACGACGGATGCCTTGAGTACCTTCAGATAGAGAATCAATCCAAGGGCCATCAATGTGACTTGCAACGTGATCGTTAACAAACTCGATACGCTCTTTATCGTCTGCAGGAACTTCTAGGTTGAAGCTCTGTAGGTTTAGAGACGTCTGCCAAGTGTTACCTTGCGCTTTGAAGATCGGTAGACCTGAAGCGAATGCTGGTGCACAAAGGTTAGCAATGCTTTCTGGGATGTCGTAACCGCCAGTCAGTAGGATTGCGCCAATCTCAACACCGTTTTTCGCAGCAAGAGCCGCAGCAACGATAACGTCAGGACGGTCTGCAGAAGTTACTAGCAGTGAACCTGGTTTGAAGTGCTCAATCATGTGCGGTAGAGAACGTGCACAGAAAGTGATGCTCTTAATACGACGAGTTGAGATTTCACCTTCGTTAACGATTTCAGCGTTAAGGTGCTTAGCCATATCAACCGCACGAGTTGCGATTAGGTCGATGCTCCATGGCACACAGCCAAGAACACGGATAGGGCTAGAGTTGAAGATTTGCATTACTTCAAGGTTCGCTTGCTGAGCGCTGTCTGCATCATCAAAGATTTCAGATAGGTCAGGGCGAGTACGGCCAGCTTCATCAACAGGAGCGTTAAGCTTGTTAATGATTACGCCTTTGATGTTTTTGTTCTTAGTACCGCCGAAGTTAGAACATGCTACTTCGATACGCTCTTTAAGTTGCGTAGGGTTGTCAGTACCAGGAGTCGCAACGAATACGATCTCCGCGCCAAGTGTCTTCGCGATTTCCGCGTTTACTTGGTTAGCAAATGGGTGCTTACGAGTAGGTACTAGACCTTCGATTAGCGTTACTTCTGCGTCTTTGTTGATCTTGTTGTATTGCTCAACAACAGACTCAAGAAGTACGTCCATTTTTTCGCTACCGATCAAAGCTTCAGCTTTAGTCATTGCGATTGGCTCACCAATCTTAATGTCGCTGTTTACGCTGATAATAGTAGACGTTAGATCGGGTTGATCACCACCGCTGCGAGGTTGAGCGATTGGCTTGTAGAAAGAAACACTTACGCCCTTACGCTCCATAGCGCGAAGAACACCCATGCTAACACTAGTAAGACCAACACCAGCGCTTGTAGGGATAAGCATAATAGTACGTGACATTGACGAACACCTTTGACTATTGGAAATAAAAAAAGCTCAACTGCTATTCCCACCGATATTTAAATTGGGGTAGGAATAGAAGTTGAGCCCCATTTTCTTGATATGAAAAACTGACTAGCTTCGAGTGAAGCTAGTCAGGAAAATCAATTAAAGACCTGCTAGTTTCGCAGTGTCTTCAGCAATTACTAGCTCTTCGTTAGTAGAGATAACCATTGCAGGGATACGGCTGTTAGCTGTAGTGATAGTACCTTCGCCGCCGAAACGAGCTTTAAGGTTAGCTTCACCGTCAACTTCGATGCCGAAGATGCCTAGGCGGTTAAGAACCATTTCACGGATTGGGCCTGAGTTCTCGCCGATGCCGCCAGTGAAAGTGATTGCGTCTAGACGACCTTCTAGAGTTGCAGTGTAACCAGCTACGTACTTAGCTAGACGGTGACAGAACACGTCCATTGCACGAGTTGCTTCTTCTTTCTCACCGTAGTTGTCTTCAACGAAACGACAGTCAGAAGTCACTTCAGTTAGACCAGCAAGACCAGACTCTTTAGTTAGCATGTTGTTGATTTCTTCAACAGAGTAACCAAGAGCGTCGTGTAGGTGGAAGATGATCGCAGGATCTAGGTCACCACAACGAGTACCCATTACAAGACCTTCAAGAGGAGTAAGACCCATAGAAGTATCTACAGATTGACCGTTCTTGATTGCACATACAGAAGCGCCGTTACCTAGGTGACAGTTGATGATGTTAACTTCTTCAACTGGCTTGTTTAGTAGGCCTGCAACTTCACGAGTGATGAATAGGTGAGAAGTACCGTGCATGCCGTAACGACGGATGCCGTGCTCTTTGTACAGGTTGTACGGTAGAGCGTATAGGTAAGACTCAGAAGGCATTGTTTGGTGGAACGCAGTGTCAAAAACAGCAACGTTTTGTAGACCAGGGAAGTTCTGTTGAGCCGCTTCGATACCGATAAGGTGAGCTGGGTTGTGAAGAGGTGCGAAAGTCGCAGCGTCTTGAATACCCTTAAGAACTTCATCAGTGATAAGTGCAGAAGAAGTGAACTGCTCGCCACCGTGTACGATACGGTGACCGATAGCGCCAAGGTTAGCTTTAAGCTCAGGCTTAGAAGCAAGAATAGTTTCTACCATGAAAGATAGTGCTTCTACGTGAGCTGCGCCCGCGCCTAGTTGTGCTTCATGCTTGCCATCAAGTTTCCACTTCATACGAGCTTCTGGAAGACCTAGACACTCAGCAAGACCAGTTAGGTGCTCTGCACCTGTTTCTGCATCAACAACAGCGAATTTAAGAGAAGAACTACCACAGTTTAAAACTAAAACTAGCTTAGACATTAATGACTACCTGTTTATTTTTCTGATCGAAATCAGTTAAGGATGAAAATTAATCTCAAGAATAGTCGAAGCACATAGGCTTGCGTACTAACCTTGGTCAAAAAAACGTTAATTTCCGTATAAAGTGAAAGCGCTCTTTATCAAAAAGAGGCTTGTGCATTCCTTGCAGAAGTCTTCTCAAAGTTGCTTAAATTGTAAATAAGGGCAACAATGAGATTGAGGTCTGCAAATAATAGCGATATTGTGCAAATATAACAAAAAAATTTGAAAGAATATTATTTTTCGTCAAATTTTTGTGTTTTTAGTTGATGATTTCAACTTTTTTTTAATGGGAGACTCATATGAGCAATAGAGTTGGTTTAGCTAGTAGTTTAAAAGATGGCCAAAAGTACATGGATCTCTGGCCCGTCCGAAAAGAGTTAAACGCGATCTTCCCAGAACAGCGCATTATTAAAGCGACCCGTTTTGGCGTGAAAGTGATGCCTGCGATTGCCGCTATCAGTGTTCTTACACAAATGGTCTTTAATAATTACCAAGCGATGCCACAGGCTGTGGTTATGGCTTTGTTTGCGATCAGCTTGCCGCTTCAAGGTATGTGGTGGTTGGGCAATCGCTCAAATACACAACTTCCGCCAGCGCTAGTATCGTGGTACCGCGAACTGCATGAAAAGATCACTGAAACGGGGTTTGCGTTAGAGCCTATGAAGCCGCGCCCTCGCTATAAAGAATTGGCAATCATTTTAAATCGTGCGTTTCGTCAGTTAGATAAGTCCTCAATGGAGCGTTGGTTCTAAAGAACCCCAGCTCTCCCTCTTGTCTGAGAACAACTATTCATCTTCTATGGCTTGTTCTCAGATTTGCTCCTCTCTTTCGTTACCTCGCTTACTTTCCGTTTAGCTTACCTGTCCTTATTCACTTGGTTTCTTACCTTCCTCCGAAGTCAATATAACCTTTCTCACATAACTCGAGCCTTGTTGTATTTTTGTTAAATATCACTTCAAGTTATCAATGGTTACTGGTAATAATGTCAATAGTGATTTTGATGTTGTTCTCTTTGAGCGAGTAATGACGGGTAGAGCTTGATTCAGGGAGCGACAATGAGTTCTGTAAGAAAGGTATTGGCAGCGGGTTTAAGCTGCTGGATGTTGCTATGGACTGGCAATGTAATGGCAAACGTTGCCAAAGTGTCGGTTTCACAAGTTGTTGACCATCCAGATCTGAATGCGACACGTCTAGGGCTTCTTGAAGGATTGAGAGCCAAGGGGTACGAACCCGGTAAGAACTTAGAATTCTCCTATGAAATGGCGGATGGCAACCCAGTTCAGGCAGCCAAGATTGCCAGAGAGTTGGTCAGTGAAAATCCACATGTACTCGTTGGCATCGCGACACCGACTTCACAAGCTTTGGTTTCGGCAACTCGCTCGATACCGATTGTGTTTACCGCGGTAACCGATCCCATTGGTGCAAGACTGGTCAAACAGCTAGAAAAGCCGGGCCGCAATGTCACGGGTCTTTCTGATCTCTCTCCAATCGTTCAACATGTCTCTTTGATCAAAGAGCTTCTTCCTGACGCTAGTTCAATCGGTGTTGTGTACAACCCAGCAGAGGCAAATGCAGTGGCTTTGGTTGGGCTGTTAAAGAAAGCGACACGAGATTTTGGTTTTACTCTTTACACAGAAAGAGCACTCACAATTGATGACGTGGAATCAAAAGCAGAATCAGTGGCAAAGAAATCGGATGTTATCTACGCCTTGACCGATAATACGGTTGCGAGTGGAATGGAAGGTCTTATCAACGCGGCTAACCAAGCCGATACACCTGTCGTCGCAGGCGCTACATCTTATGTAGGAAAGGGCGCTATTGCAGGTTTGGGTTTAGATTATTATGACGTAGGGGTACAAACTGCGGACTATGTAGCAGCTATCCTCAACGGACAAAAGCCTGGAAAATTGAGTGTTAAAACCGCACAAAGCTCACAGCTGGTGGTTAATCTAGAAGCTGCTCGTGAGTTGGGTGTGACATTGCCTCAATCGGTGATCGACCGCGCGGTAGTCAGTCGTTAATAGGTCGACTTCAAACGCGATCTACACTTGGTAACAGGCCTATTCATTTGATCATTTTGAGAGAAATCGTCTTACTGAAAACAAAGTGGGTCTACAAAGCGTGATCTACTTTGTCTGACGATATTTTTCTGATTGTCGCCAACAAAAAATTTCATATCTTAAGCAAATTAAACATTGCTCGAGAACCGCTATGAAACCATTTATCTTTCATGCTCAAACCCCCGATTACTTCCACGAAAAAGACGGCATTCTGACCGTTAAGTTAATGACTGACCGCAGTGATTGGAATCGGGTTCTGTTGAGGCATGAGCCGGATAATGAAGAGTACTTGCTTGATATGAGCAAAGTCGGTACTGAAGGTCGATTGACCGTGTGGCAAGTATCTTTTCCTGTCAATGCAGACAGAGATATTACTCACTATGTGTTCAAGTTAGTCGACTCAACAGAACAGCACTGGCTTGATGCTAGGGGTATACATAGTCGCGTTCCAAGCCGTGAGTTTCATTTTAAGTTTAATGCCCATCACCGCCCACCATCATGGGTCTCGGAGCAGGTTTTCTACCAAATTTTCCCAGAACGCTTTTGCAATGGTAACCCGAGTATCAGTGTTAAAGCCGGGGAATATCGCCTAAAAGAAAACACCTTAGATGTCGTTGTTAAAGAGTGGGGCGATTCTGTTGAAGGGCACAATGGAACAGGGGCTGCTGAGTTTTTTGGTGGCGATTTAGCGGGCATTCATAACAAGCTAGACTACTTACAAGAGCTAGGTATTACCGCTTTGTACCTAAACCCGATCTTCCAATCACCGAGTAATCACAAATACGACACGACCGATTACTACAAAGTCGACCTACACTTTGGCACGAATGAAGAGTTCGCAGCGCTCTCTAGCGATATCCATGCACGTGACATGAAAATTGTCTTAGATGCCGTGTTCAACCATACATCGGTCGAGCACCCTTGGTTTGATAAACTCAAAACCAACAGTTCAAATCTGAAATCAGAGAAAGGGGCTTATGGTCATTCTGATTCTCCTTATCATGATTACTACTTCTTCGAACCAAGTGATTCGATTCAGTACGTAGGATGGAAAGGTATCTCATCGCTCCCTGTTTTAAATTTCTCTAACGAAGCAGTTCGAGACCATATCTACCAATCCGAAGAGTCGGTAATCAAACATTGGCTGAAAGCGCCTTACCACATCGATGGGTGGCGTTTCGATGTGATCCATATGCTAGGGGAAGGTGAGGGCGCCTATAACAATGCGCATTATGTGAAAGCATTCCGTGACTCAGTAAAGGCCGAGAACTCAGAGGCTTATATCTTGGGAGAGCATTTCTTTGAGGCCAGCCAATGGTTACAGGGAGAGCAAGAAGACGGGTCAATGAACTACTATGGTTTTGCCCATCCGGTACGCGCGTTATTGGCGAAGCAAGATATCGCTTATGAGCCAATCAATATTGATATGTACACTTTCTCTGATTGGTTAGCAGAAGCAAGAGCTAAGGTGCCATGGTTGAATCAGTTATCGCAACTGAATCAATTGGATAGCCACGATACGGCAAGGCTCTTGACGCTTCTCAATGGCGACGAAGCGAAACAGAAATTAGCTCTGACTTTATTATTCACTTACGTTGGGACGCCGTGTTTGTACTACGGAACCGAGGTGGGTTTAGAAGGCGGTCAAGATCCGGATAATCGCAGATGTTTCCCGTGGGGAGCAGAGCAAACATCCCATTGGTTCTCATTCCATCAAGCGTTGATAAGTTTGCGCACTGAACGCAGAAGCTTACAAAGTGGAGCTTACTTAGAGTTGTATTGTGATGCTGAAACTTTAGTGTTTGCGCGTTGCCTGGGAGGGGAAAAGACCTTAGTTGTACTAAACTTGTCTAACAAAGAAAAGTCGCTAGCTTTACCTGTATGGATGCTTGGACAAGAGCAAGGTGAGCTGGTCGCTTTGCTTGGTCGAATAGAACGTGTTTTGATCTGTAACGGTACCGCAGATATTGTTATTCCAGCGATGCAAGCGAAGATTTTTGATGTGGTAAATTGTTGAATTTTAAAATGACTTAAACAATCTCATCTAACCTGCTTAATGCAGGGTTAGTTTTGTAAAAGGAATTGTCTGTTCAATACTTAGGCTCGATTCATATCAATTTACACTCTTTTACCTCGAGGAAAATGACAATTAATGTAATAATATTAATGGGGTAAATGAAAATAGCTGAACGCTAAGAGCACATTATATGAAAGTAAATAGGCACTTTAGCCTAACCTTTGTCTTCGGGTTTCCCGCGGTGATCGCGACGATGCTGCTTGGCTTAATCGGAAAGAATCATTTTGATTTGGTGAAGAAAGACATTGGCAGCGAATTCCAACGTATTGAAGAGGTGTTCAAACGAACCACAAAGGTGGTGACAGCCTTAGATTACAGCTTCTCCAACTACTACAAATCAGGAAACCCTCTCTTTCTTGATCACAACAAACAAGTTGTGAATGGCCTTTGCCAAATTTGGCCGATCGACGTGTTACTTCTCGCTGATGGTAAAACCTCAGACATCCCTTCCGTCGATATCGACTATATGTTGGTCGGTGAAGAGTCCCTTTGTTCCGAAACCAGTGACAGCTACAAAAGTGCATCTGAGAAGATTGCTCTTGCGCCAATTCTTTCATTCTTATCCCAACTTGATGAGTTCCATAACGGCGTGCACTTTATTGATACGCGTGGTTATGTGATCTCGTCGCCTGAAGGCTTTGCTAAGAAACTGAGTAAGGAATTGCTTTCGACCATAAAAAGTCGTCCCTATTGGCAAAAAACAGCCAACAATCCAGAACAATTAACACTAACCGGTCCTGCTTATCGATTTGAGTCTCTAGACCGAATGATCAGTATGACGATCCCAGTGTTCCACCAAGGTGTGCATCAAGGGATGCTTTCGGTTGATATTGACGCTGACAAGCTGCTTGCAAACTCGAATGAACATCTTGCCGGTCGTATCGATATCATTGATACCACTTTAGCGACCCCGGTAGATTCTGCGGCTTTTTATCACGAGATCAAACTGGATGGTGTCGCGTCTCACCATGCGATGTACTACGAATTAGACATAGCGAAAGAGGTCGAGCACTTTTTCGTATATGAGAAAGACAGCCTTATTGTTGCGATTATTGTGTACTTGTTTTCTGTGACGATTTTTTTCTACGTTAATTCCAACATCGAGCGAGGTTATTTCAAAGATCTCGCAGCCAAAGACCCTATGACAGGGTTATTGAATCGTCGTGGCTTAGAAGCGTTCTGGCGCAGCGTAGAGCACGATCAACTATTTGCTTTAACCGTCTTCGATATCGATGATTTCAAGTCAATTAACGACACCTACGGCCACGATAAGGGTGACGATGTGATTCGTTATATGTCGCGTCAGATCAGCAACAGTATTCGAAGCAGTGACGTTGCAGCACGGTTTGGCGGTGAAGAGTTTGTCGTTTATATGAAAGGCGAAGATCGTGAAACTTTGATGAGAACATTAGAGCGAGTGAAGAATGCGATTTGTTCCACTTCAGCCGACATTATTCCAAATGGATTTACAGTATCTGGCGGTGTCTGCATTGTTGAAACTGAGCAAAGTAAACTTAACTTCGATGAGATATTTAAGTACGCCGATGAAAAGCTGTACGTGGCTAAGACGACAGGTAAAGACCGTCTTGAATTTTAGCTACGTTGTTGAATCGGTGCTTTGTATGAAAATGAAAGAGGGAAGAGCCAACGTGTCTACCAAGCAAAGCTTATTTGCACCGGTAAACACGTTTGTATCGTTAGGGGCTTAACCCTAAACATAATCTTAAACAGGTTGGCGGCGTTCTTCTTGATAACGCTGAAGGCGTTCTACAATCGGTGGCGCCTTTTTGAAAGTACGAATTTCTTTAAATAGTTCGTTCGCTTCTGGGTAGCCTTTACTCAGATAAACAAACCATTGCTTCACTCTATTGGGGTAGTACATGCCTTTGTCCCCTTTAATTTGAAACTCTGAATAGCGCAGCAAAAGTTCAATGACTTTATCCCACGGCATTTTCTGGTGGTTGTGCTTAACGACGTTACCAAGGTTTGGAATATTGAAAGCACCACGGCAGACCATCAATGAATCGACGCCTGTTGCTTCTATGCAATCTTGACCATCTTGATAGTTCCAGATTTCCCCATTAGCAATCAACGGGAGAGATGTTTTTTCTCTTATTTGATTGATGAAATCCCATTTGATTTCGCTGGCTTTATAGCCGCCAACTTTGGTTCTTGCATGCACGGTGAGTTCGTCAGCTTTGGCTTGTTCGATGGCATCGACGATTTCAAAGCACTCTTCCGGATGCTCCCAACCTAATCGAATCTTTGCGGACACAGGTATGTGTGCAGGTACTGCTTCTCGACAGGCGTTCACCACTTGATAAATGAGTTCTGGCTCTTTTAGCAGTGACGCACCACCATTACTTTTGTTTACCGCCTTTGCTGGGCAACCAAAATTAAGATCGATCCCTTTCGCGCCTAAGCTAGCAGCTTGAAAAGCATTCTCGGCCATCCAATTTGGGTGTTGCCCTAAAAGCTGGAGATGGATTGGCACACCAGCCATGGTTTGAGAGCCTTGATGTAGCTCAGGGCAAATACGGTGGAACACATGCGGGGGAAGAAGTTGGTCCACGACACGCACAAACTCTGTCACACAGAGATCGTAATCATTAATCTCTGTGAGAATCTCACGCATTAGGTGGTCTAGAACGCCCTCCATAGGGCCAAGTATTACGCGCATGTTGCTTTACCAAAACTGAATGAACCGAAAAATTCGAGGCGTGATTGTACGGCGTGTTAGCTAGATTGTCACTAAGGAGCGGTGTTTGCCATTTCTCGAGCTACTCTTACTTCTCCGGTAATTGGTGAATAATAGAGAATGGGTAAACGCTCAGAACTGGTAAAACTTGGAGTGTAGTAGTAATAGCACTCAGGTGTTCCAGTGTACCAACTAACAATGGCTTCGTCGGAAGGCAAAATAAAGCCAGTATCGTATTGAGAACGAGCGACCAAATCAGAATCAATCAAAGAGTTCCAAAGTGCCACACATTGCTCACCTTCAACTTGCGGAGCTCCTGTGGGTGGTTGTTCTCGAACAGAAATCGGGAAACCGGTTTCTGACGGGTAGACATCGCCTTCGCCGTAATTCACCACTTGATCGAAGTCGGGTTCTCCATCGACAAGCCATTGAGAATGGTACATATCAATGCTGTTTCTGAACGCAGCAAATGCGCCTTGTGCTAAGGCTTCATGAGCATCTCGTTGAACACCCAGAAAACGAGGCGCAGCGGTTACCGCTAATACACCCAGAATAACGACCACCACAATAAGCTCGAGTAATGTAAAACCTTGGGATTTTGATTTCATGATGAATGCGCCTATATGTAACTGAATGTTTAAGTCAGCGTTTTACACCCAAGGTTATGATTATCAAAGCGAAATAAGTTAAATTTCGATAATATTTGAATAGCAATGGTTTGCGTAAGGTAATTGGCGATAAAATAGAGAAAAGTGCTTGGCGACATCTTGGGGAGGATGGCGTTATAATATCGAAAATGCCCAATATCCAGAGCTTTCATGACATATCAATTATTAAGCCTACCAGAATCAATCACTGACATTACTCCGCAGTTTATGGAAGGTGCAATCCTTGCCTCTAACTTAGCGACCAAGCCTCTTGATCCAGAAGAGTGGCTGGCTATCGTTGCGCCTGAAGCGGGTAAAGAGCTGGTCACAACGGTGACAGAACAGATTAATCGCCAGCACAACCTGATTCAGCGTAATGAATACCTATTAACAGACGTACTGGCTGAAGGTGACTTTAACGAACAGTTCGCTGATTTTTCTGAAGGCTTCATGATGGTTTGGCCAACAGTGGAAGAGCAGTGGCAGAGCGTAACAGTCGCGGATGGCACTCTACGCATGTTGCAAGCGCTTCTAACAACCTTGATGCTTGCGATTGATGAAGAGCAAACTCAACAGCAAATGATCGCTGCAGGACTTACTAACCCACCATCGCTTGCCGATTTAGTGGGTCAAGTCGATCTGATGATCTCAGAAGTAGCAATGGCAGCGGATGAAGCTATGTTGGGCAATAAATCGCAGAGCGTGAACCCGTTTAAAGATATTGGTCGAAACGATCTTTGCCCTTGTGAAAGCGGCAAGAAGTTTAAACAATGCTGCGGTAAAAACAGCTAATCACGGCTTGTTGAGCAACTTAGTTTGAGTGAATAACAGACTCTCTTAATATGTTCAAAAGCTTAAGTAATAAAAAAAGTCGACCTTTGGGTCGACTTTTTCGTTTCTGAACATGATGAGCTAATTATTAGTCATTCTTCGATTTAACGAATTGAGAAATCACTACAAAACCGAAAGCAACTAAGTTGCCCGCGAAGATAATCACCAGCCACTGTGGCATTGAAAGCTCTAAGAACTGCCACACAACTTTGCTGCAGTCGCCGTAAGCCTCAAACATCCACGGAGCCCATTGATTTAAAGGCGCCCAGCTTGGGAAGGTCACGAACAGATCACAAGTAGCAAAAGGAGACGGATTAAACTGGTAGTCAACGTGTTCTAAAGCCAGCGTCAAACCTTTGTATGCGCCAAACCCCCAGCCAGCAAGGCCTAACCAACGTGATATTGGGTTATGAGGGGCAATAGCGCCAATCATGGCAGCAACACCGATAGCGAGCATAGCAACGCGCTCATAGATACACATCACACAAGGACCAAGCATCATCACGTGTTGGAAGAAGAGAGCGCACGCTTCAAAAAAGACAATAAAAGCCAGCAGTAAAAGCCAAGATAAACGTCCCTTAGAGAAGTCTTTGATCATTGCTAAAAAGTTCACGAATTTAATCCCGTCTATAAAATAAAAAAGCCCTGATTACTCAGAGCTTTTTATCTTGGATAAGTTTCCTAATCAACTAATATTTTTGATTAGTTAGTTATACTTAATGTGGTTTGCGACACAGTGTTGAGCTTAATGACCACCAGAGATAACTGGAGCAACGACTTCACCTGTGCGTTGAATGATCCAACCTGCATCATAGAACCATGCTGTCATTGGCTCTACGAAGAACACAATGCCCGCTAGGCCAACAAGTGCCAATACGATGGTGTATGGCAACGCCATGATAACCATGCGGCCGTAAGACAGTCGAATTAACGGAGCAAGTGCTGATGTTAATAGGAATAGGAATGCAGCCTGGCCGTTTGGCGTAGCAACAGAAGGTAGGTTAGTACCAGTGTTGATAGCAACAGCAAGTAGGTCGAACTGATCGCGAGTGATGATGCCTTCAACCAGTGCAGTTTTCACTTCGTTGATGTAAACCGTACCGACGAACACGTTATCTGAAACCATCGATAGAATACCGTTGGCAACATAGAATAGTGCGAGCTGTGCACCTTTATCTTCAACGTGAAGTACTGCATCGATCACTGGCTTAAATAGCCCTTGATCAATGATTACCGCAACGACAGCGAAAAAGACAGCAAGAAGTGCAGTAAATGGCAGTGCTTCTTCAAAGGCTTTACCCATCGAGTGCTCTTCAATTACACCAGTAAAGGCCGTTGCCAAGATGATCACTGAAAGGCCAATCAAACCCACTTCAGCGACGTGAAGCGCAAGGCCTACAATTAGCCAAACTGCGATTGCACTCTGAACCCATAGTTTTGCTACGTCTTGCTTAGTGCGGTTTGCACGTTCTTTGTTGTCAAACTCAACTAAGATTTGGCGAACATTCATTGGCAGCTCAGCACCGTAACCAAACACTTTGAATTTCTCGACAAGTGCACAAGTTAAAATACCGCAGAAGAAAACAGGTAGTGTTACTGGCAGCATACGGATGATAAATTCACCGAACTCCCAACCTGCTTGCTTAGCAATTACCAAGTTTTGTGGTTCACCTACCATGGTCATTACACCACCCAGTGCTGTACCCACACCAGCGTGCATTAGCAGTGAACGTAGGAAAGCACGGTAGTTTTCTAGGTCATCACGAGTTAGCTCTGAGATCTCTTCATCATGAGTATGATCGTGCGAAGACGTTGTGCCCTTGCCTGATGCAACCTTGTGGTAGATAGAGTAGAAGCCGACCGCAACGCTAATAACTACGGCGATTACTGTTAGTGCATCTAGGAATGCTGATAAGAAAGCGGCAGCAACACAGAAGGCAACAGAGAGTAAAATTTTAGATTGGATGCCAAGCAAGATCTTCGTGAAAATGAACAAAAGCAGTTCTTTCATGAAGTAAATGCCAGCAACCATGAATACGAGCAAGAGTAATACAGGAAGGTTTGCTTGCAGCTCGTGATAAACCATTTCTGGTTTGGTCATGCCAATGGCGACTGCTTGAATAGCTAATAGACCACCCGGTTGAAGTGGGTAGCATTTGAGAGCCATAGCTAGAGTGAAAATAAACTCAACCACCAATAGCCAGCCCGCAACAAATGGGTCAACTAGGAAGAAAACAAACGGGTTGATGATTAAAAAGGAAATGATGGCAAGTTTATACCAATCAGGAGCTTTACCAAGGAAGTTCTTGATAAAAGCGTTTCCGAGAGACATCGGCATGTTAATACTCTTTTATGTTGATTATGAATAGACAAGCAATACAACATTTTGAGAATCGAGCTATAGAAATTGTTAAAAACTATAACTAACAGTGACTTAGAAAAACTACATTCCATGTAATGTTCTGTGGTCTTGCCAAGTCACTCCCTTAGAAACTCAAGCACTGCTTATTTTTGAGCGCAACTTTACTCTTAGATAACATTTAGTCAACAGGAAAAGCCCTGTAGCACTAAAAATACCTCTTTTTTGTTGAGAAACGCGATCAAAGTAGCGCAAGCATACCACTTAAAATGTGATAAAAACCGACTAGAATCAATATTTCAGCGAAATGATTGAAAATTACAGAATAACGACGGCTTATATATGATTATTACAACTTAATATTGCAAATTAATAGCTTTAAAAATATGACCAATCCCATTGATTTTAAAGAAAAATTGTTGTGTTAACGGTTTGTTTAAATGGTGATTTAGAGTCGCTTGCTTTACAAACCTGAGGTGCAAACGTGTGCTGAACTTTAGAGTTATAACTCTAACGGTGTTTAGGGTGAGTAAAATTTTTGAGGGTGTTTCCGCTAGGTGTGAACTAGTGGTATGATGAGTAAATTAGAACAGAATAATTAAATTGGATTGAAGTGTAGATGGTCATTAAGGCGAAGAGCCCGGCAGGATTTGCAGAGAAGTATATCATTGAAAGTATTTGGAATGGCCGTTTCCCTCCAGGTTCTATCTTGCCCGCAGAGCGTGAGCTTTCTGAGCTAATTGGTGTTACACGTACTACGCTTCGTGAAGTACTACAACGTCTTGCTCGTGATGGTTGGTTGACAATCCAACATGGCAAACCAACTAAAGTTAACCAGTTTATGGAAACCTCAGGTCTTCATATCCTTGATACGCTAATGACGTTGGACGTTGATAACGCAAGCAAAATGGTAGAAGACCTGCTTGCTGCTCGTACTAATATCAGCCCGATCTTTATGCGTTATGCATTCAAAGCAAACAAAGAAGCTTCAGAGCGTACTATCAGTAACGTGATTGAATCTTGTGAAGCGCTACTTGCGGCACCAACTTGGGATGAGTTCCTAGAATCGTCGCCATACGCTGACAAGATCAAACAAGCGGTAAAAGAAGATTCAGAAAAAGATGAAGCGAAACGTCAGACGATCTTAATCGCGAAGACTTTCAACTTCTATGATTACATGCTTTTCCAACGTTTGGCATTCCACTCAGGCAACCAGATTTATGGCCTAATCTTTAACGGTGTGCGTAAGCTGTATGACCGTATCGGTAGCTACTACTTCTCTAACCCAGAAGCACGACGTTTAGCGATGGACTTTTATAAAGAGCTGTTCATTATCTGTGAAAGTGGTGAGCGCGAAACGTTGCCATTAGTGATTCGTAACTACGGTATCGCAAGTGCACAAGTTTGGAATGAAATGAAAACGACATTGCCAACGAACTTCACTGAAGACGACAGCTAAGCCATAGGTTTACTATTGTTGTTCCTGTTTAGTCAGTGACGTAAAGAAAACGAAAAAGCGGCGAGATAATTTAATTATCTCGCCGCTTTTTATTTATCTGTCGTTACTAGAAAATTATCAGTGGGTCAGTTATTTACCTATGACGAGTAATTTATCTATGTGTAGCAACTTAAAATTTATCTAGGAGCAGCAACTTAACCCACAAATTCTTCTGAATCTGGGCGGTTGGTAAATTGCACGCCGTTTAGAAAATCGCAAAGTAGCTGGTCTTCACACACTTTGTAGTTTTTGTTTTCTGGCTTGCGGAAGTAAGCGCCGATTTCGTACTTGCTCAAGCTAATGCCAACCACTTCTAGTACGTCCAAAACATCTTCTGCTTTCATGTTTAATGCAATACGAAGCTTCATGAAGATCATGTTGTTCGTCAGTGCAACTTCAGGTTTAGGTTGCTCGCCTTCTTTTTTGCCACGCTTAAGGTTGATGAAACCATTTAGGAATACCGCTAACTCTTTATCTTTCATCTTAGAGCATGACTTGTCGTTGTCGTCTTTTAGCCAGTTAATCACTTGGTCATGAGCAACGGTCACATCAGCTTGTTCGATAGCTTTGATGATTTGTGCATTTTTAAGGTTTAGTGCGTGTTGAATACGACGCAAGATTTCGTTGTTAGTCACTGGGAATTCCTAAAAAGGGTTTTAGAGTAAAGAGGTGCTGGTTTCGCCTATTTTTGTCGACGAACCAATTTCTACTCTACATAGCATAGTTGACGGCGACTCTAACAGAGAACGCTAATTTTCGGTAGATATAAAAAATCCCCAATGCTGATTCACTCTTTCAAGTCAAAAATGCATTAGGGATTTAGTGATGGGTGCTTGTTATCTGACTGGAGTCAGAATTACATTACACGCATACCAGGTTGAGCACCTTCGTGTGGCTCAAGGATCCATAGGTCGCTGCCGCCAGGGCCCGCTGCTAGGATCATGCCTTCAGACATACCAAACTTCATCTTACGAGGTTTTAGGTTTGCTACCATTACAGTTAGCTTGCCTTCTAGCTCTTCAGGTTTGTATGCTGATTTGATACCAGAGAATACTTGGCGAGTCTCACCACCGATGTCCAGTTGGAACTTCAGTAGTTTGTTCGCTTTTGGTACTTCTTCACAAGAGATGATACGAGCAATACGCATGTCTACTGCTGCAAAGGCATCGAACTCAATCTCGTCTGCGATTGGCTCTTTGTCTAGCTCAGTTTGGCTTGCTTGCTCTTTTTCAGCTTCTGCTTTTTCTTTCGCTGCTGCTTCAGCGGCTGCATCTTCTTTAGAAGACTCAACCATTGCTTCCACTTTCTTAGGATCAATACGGTTGAATAGCGCTTTGAACTTAGTGATCTCGTGATCAGTTAGCGGAGTCGCAATCGCTTCCCACGTTAGCTCTTCGTTTAGGAAAGCTTCAGTGCGAGCTGCAAGCTCTGGCATTACTGGTTTCAGGTAAGCCATCAGTACGCGGAATAGGTTAATACCTACAGAAGAAACTTGTTGAAGCTCAGCTTCTTTGCCTTCTTCTTTTGCAAGAACCCAAGGTGCCTTTTCGTCGATGTACTGGTTAGCTTTATCCGCTAGTGCAGTGATTTCACGGATAGCACGGCTGAATTCACGAGTTTCGTATAGCTCACCGATACGCTCAGCAGCAGCAACGAATTCGTTGTATAGCTCAGGCTCTGCAAATTCAGCAGCTAGCTTGCCTTCAAAACGCTTAGTAATGAAGCCAGCGTTACGAGAAGCTAGGTTAACAATC
Organism: Vibrio sp. 1CM23M; assembly: GCF_023161755.1. Taxonomy (NCBI): domain Bacteria; kingdom Pseudomonadati; phylum Pseudomonadota; class Gammaproteobacteria; order Vibrionales; family Vibrionaceae; genus Vibrio; species Vibrio sp. 1CM23M. Next base: position 68,985 of record NZ_JALNTR010000006.1, on the reverse strand, counting down.
TTGTTTACTACGTCAGCGTTTACACGTTGAGTGAAGTCTTCAAGGTTAAGATCTAAGTCATCGATGCGGCTGTTTAGTTTCGCAGCGTAGTAGTAACGTAGACATTCTGGGTCTAGGTGGTTTAGGTACGTGCTTGCTTTGATGAATGTGCCTTTCGACTTAGACATCTTCGCACCGTTCACTGTTACGTAGCCGTGTACGAATACGTTGTTTGGCTTACGGAAACCTGCGCCGTCTAACATTGCTGGCCAGAATAGGCTGTGGAAGTAAACGATGTCTTTACCGATGAAGTGGTAAAGCTCAGTTGTGCTGTCTTTCTTCCAGTATTCATCGAAGTTTAGATCGTCACGCTTGTCACATAGGTTCTTGAAAGAAGCCATGTAGCCAACAGGTGCGTCTAGCCATACGTAGAAGAACTTGTCTTTTTCGCCTGGGATTTCAAAGCCAAAGTAAGGTGCATCACGTGATATATCCCACTGTTGCAGACCAGACTCAAACCATTCCTGCATTTTGTTTGCAGTTTCATTCTGTAGAGAGCCAGAACGAGTCCACTCTTTAAGCATGCTTTCGAACTGAGGTAGGTCGAAGAAGAAGTGCTCAGAGTCTTTCATTACTGGAGTTGCGCCAGAAACCGCTGATTTAGGGTTAATTAGCTCAGTTGGGCTGTATGTCTCACCACAGTTATCACAGTTATCACCATACTGGTCTTCTGACTTACACTTAGGGCAAGTACCTTTTACGAAGCGGTCTGGTAGGAACATCTCTTTCTCAGGATCGAAAAGCTGAGAAATAGTACGGCTAGAAATGAAGCCGTTCTTTTTAAGTTCTAGGTAGATGTGAGAAGCCAGTTCACGGTTCTCTTCGCTGTGTGTGCTGTGGTAGTTATCAAAGCTGATATCAAAGCCAGCGAAGTCTTTTTGGTGCTCTTCACTAACAGCAGCGATCATCTCTTCTGGCGTGATACCCATCTGTTGAGCTTTAAGCATAATTGGCGTGCCGTGAGCATCGTCAGCACAGATGAAGTTTACAGTGTTGCCACGTAGACGCTGGTATCGAACCCAGATATCAGCTTGGATATGCTCAAGCATATGGCCAAGGTGAATAGAGCCGTTAGCGTACGGAAGCGCACAAGTTACCAAAAGTTGTCTTGGATCAGTTGCCATACTTAATAATTCGCTTTTTTGATAGGTATAAATTTGAGAGGTAATACTACTTTATAACGTGTGATACGCCAAGTTATCAGACAAAGGATTCCCCTAGTTTTTTAGGGGTTCAGTCTTCATCTCGTGGGTGATAGCATAAATAAAAAAAGGAGCCCCAATGCGTAACTTTACTTCTAAGCAAGATTTCTGTTCATGGTTGAATGAGTTCGAGTCACCAATCCTCATCCCAGAGTGGGCGCTACACCAAAATATTGTATCGGTTGATCCGCGTGGATCATTTGTTATCACCTTACCTTTTGCTGCTAATCAGCTTGCGGTTGAATTGGAACAGTGGATCCACTCTCAGATTGAACAACAGCTTGTTAGCGCTTTTCAGTTTGAAGTAAAAGTGAAGCCGTCTGCGCTGGAAACCACAGTCGCGACACCATTGAAGGGTGTTAAGAATATTATCGCCGTGACGTCGGCAAAGGGTGGGGTGGGTAAATCAACGACTTCAGTAAACCTTGCGCTCGCGTTATCTAAGTCAGGTTCAAAAGTGGGTTTGTTGGATGCGGATATCTACGGTCCATCAGTGCCTATGATGCTCGGCCAGCTAGACGCGAAACCAGAAGTACAGAACAACAAATGGATGATGCCCATCGAGGCACATGGCATTTTCACCCACTCTATTGGCTATCTTGTGTCGAAAGATGATGCGGCAATCTGGCGTGGCCCTATGGCAGCGAAGGCTTTGGGGCAGCTTGTTAATGAAACTGTATGGCCAGAGTTGGATTACCTTGTGATCGACATGCCACCGGGTACCGGTGATATTCAGCTGACGTTATCGCAACAGATCCCAGTGACTGGGGCTGTAGTGGTGACCACTCCTCAAGATTTGGCGCTAGCGGATGCACGTAAAGGCGTAGCGATGTTCGATAAGGTAAGCGTGCCAGTGGCAGGCTTAGTTGAAAACATGAGTTATCATATTTGTAGTCACTGTGGTGAGAAAGAGCATATTTTTGGTGCTGGTGGTGCAGAAGTTATGTCAGAAGAATTTTACCTCGATATTTTGGCACAGATCCCTCTTCATATTGATGTGCGAGAAGACATCGACGCAGGTTGCCCGACGGTGATTCGTCGTCCAGACAGTGAACATACACGTCACTACTTAGAGCTTGCTGAGAATGTGGCTGCGAAGATGTTCTGGACCGGTAAGGCGAGACCAGAGGCGATTAACTTTTCTTTGGTTGAATAGCGAAAGATAATCAAAAAGTTGTGTTAATCATGTTGGATTAGATAAACAACGCTTGGATTTAGGCTGATAGCCATTGGGGTTGTGCAAATAGTTGTAGGCAAGTTATTTGAAAGCAAACGATTGTATTCATTAAAAGCATTGATATCATCAATTTGACTGCAATTAGCTAAAATGGCGACTAGAATCTATGTGCTTTAGCCCCTATAATCAGGCGGTTTATCTCTTCCCACCACCAAACCATATCGGGTGCAAAATTAATGTCTGATAATAATCAATGTGTCATCGTAGGTATCGCTGGCGCTTCAGCTTCAGGAAAAAGTCTGATTGCTAGTACAATTTATAATGAATTGCGCGAAAAAGTAGGCGACCATCAAATTGGTGTTATCACGGAAGATTGCTATTACAGCGACCAAAGCCACTTGAGTATGGAAGAGCGTGTTAAAACTAACTACGATCACCCAAATGCACTAGATCATGATCTTTTATGTGAACATCTACAGCAACTAATGAGTGGCAACGCCGTAGAAGTTCCTGAATACAGCTACACAGAGCACACACGTACTTCTGAAACGACTACACTTACTCCAAAGAAAGTGATCATTTTAGAGGGTATTCTGCTTCTAACAGACCCGCGCCTTCGTAAACTAATGCACGCAAGTGTATTTATGGATACACCATTAGACATCTGTCTACTACGCCGTGTTAAGCGTGATGTAGAAGAGCGTGGTCGCACAATGGACACTGTACTTAAGCAATACCAAGAAACAGTACGTCCAATGTTCATGCAGTTTATCGAGCCTTCAAAACAACATGCAGACATCATCGTTCCTCGTGGTGGTAAAAACCGTATTGCGATTGATGTACTAAAAGCGCACATTGCGAAGTTGTTGAAGTCTTAATCGAATAAAATTTTGCCTAAGTGACTCACTTAGCTTTATTTTTTACCGAATCAGTGGCACTTTTATAGTGCCACTTTCTTTTGGAATCTAAGCAAGGAATATGCGGATGAAGAAACTACTCATTTTCATAGCTGTACCAGTGTTTGTTGTCGTTGCAGCAATTCTGGCACTAGTGCTGTTAGTGAATCCCAACCAATTTAAGCCATTAATTGTCGAACAAGCTCAAAAACACACAGGCCTAGAGCTTGTGATCGAGGGTGATATCAGCTGGCAATTCTTCCCATCGATTGGCTTTGAACTTGGTCAAACTGAATTACGTAATCCTGAAGGGTTCACCCAACCAAACCTATTCAAGGTTGATACCGTTGGCGTTGATGTTTCGGTTACTCCGCTATTTAGTAACCAACTAGAGATCGGCAACATTACTCTAGATGGTGCAGAATTCTATTTAGAAACGCTTAAAGATGGTCGCAAGAACATTGATGCACTAACGCAAGCGTCAGCGCCTCAAGGATCTGAGCCTGCAGCAGATACAAGTTCTGAATCCGCGCCTGCCCCTCAAGAGCAAACTACCACAGACGCATCGGGCTGGACGATCAACCTTGCAGGCGTAACTGTATCAAACGCATTGTTTGAAATGGATGACAAGCAAGCGGGTTCATTCACTAAGCTATACGATGTGTCTTTGAATCTTTCTGAGTTTGCCGTTGATACATGGACAACCGCGACATTTGCGGCTTCTGGTGAGAACAATCAACAGAAGTTCTCTGCACAAGGCAGTGCAGAATTCAAATTAGCTGAAGGCTTCGCAAGTTACGCACTTCGTAATATCGACTTAAACGCTAAGTTCAATGATCCAGCGACGTCGATTGAGTCAGCAAAAATTGGCTTGAATACGTTTGAGTTTGATAAGGTAAACCAACTGACTTACGCCGTAATCGGTAATGCGGCTGGCCTTGACCTTGATCTTAAAGGTGGCGGTGAACTTACGGTTGATAGCGCGATTTCAAAAGTAACGCTGAACAAATTAACGTTAGACTCAACATTCAAAGGCGATACGCTTCCTCAGTCTCCAATGAAAGTCGACATGCTGTCTGACTTAAGCTTCGATCTTAACAAGAGCCACCTGAGCTTTGTGTTAGAGAAGCTACAAGCTAACGCTATTGCATTAGACGGTAAAGCAGACGTAACCCTATCTGAAATACCAAAGGTTCGTTTCTCTCTTCATAGCCCGAATATTGATTTAGATGAATTCCTAGGCTTAGGCAATACAACAGAAACCGCGAGCACAGCGCCTTCTGGTTCTGCTGGTGGCTCAACGTCAAACTCAGGTAGCTCTGCTCCTGCTAAAGAAGTGGAACCTGATCTGTCGGCTCTGAAAACGTTAGACGTGAAAGGTGACATTACGATTGATAAGTTCAAGGCGAACAACGCGAAAATGCAGAATGTTAAAACGGCATTTTCGGTTAACCGTGGTATCGCAGAGCTAACTTCATTCACATCGAATCTTTACCAAGGCTCTATTTCAGCTACGGCTAAGCTAGATGCTCGTAAAACACCGGCAACTTACACGGCTAAGAAGAAAATTAAAGGCGTGAAAGTACAACCGTTACTGGTTGATGTTGCAGATAACGATATGCTGGAAGGTACCGGTAATATTGATGTCAACGTGAAAGGTAAGAGCTTAACTCCAACAGGAATCAAGAAGAACCTTGTCGGTACTATCGCGATTAACTTTGAAGATGGTGCGGTTAACGGCATCAACGTAGCTCAACTGATTCGAGAAAACTACGCTAAGATCAAGGGCGAGAAAGTTGAAAGCACAAATGAAGCTCAAAAAACGGACTTCAGTGCAATGAAAGCGACGCTGAAAGTGGATAAAGGTTGGGTTTCAACTAACGACTTATCAGCACAGTCGCCACTGTTACGTGTGACAGGTCAAGGTAAAGCAAACTTCATCAATGAAACGGTCGACTTCCTTGTGCGTACATCAATTGTGGGTTCACTTGAAGGTCAGGGCGGTAAGAGCATTGACGACCTGAAAGATGTGACAATCCCAATTAAGGTAACTGGCCAGTGGGCTGACCCGAAATTCGCACTTGTTTTTGATGATGTATTGAAGCAGAAAGCACAGAAAGAAATTGACCGTGGTGTGAACAAGCTAACGGACAAGATCAAAGACGAGAAAACTAAAGAAGCAGTTGATGGTTTATTGAAAGGTTTCTTTAACTAAACGTTTTTAACTCATATATAAAAGAAGCGCCATTCCTACTGTAGGAATGGCGCTTTTGTTTGGGTGCTTATAATACTTTCGAGAGATTCCCTATGACACGCGTCACTCGCTCTAGGGGATGAAGACAGGTCTCGTCCTTTGTTCAAGGGCGTGAAAGTCTAGTGGTCGTCATCCTTGAGAGGGAAGAATGACCGAGTCGGGGATCTCTGGTTGAGTGCGATTACCAGTCAACGCCTTGAAGCGCTTTTACACCAGACTCGAAAGCGTGTTTAACGTTACGAACTTCAGACACGGTATCGGCCATGTCCGTTAAAGTTCGGTGCGCGCCACGGCCAGTAATGATCACGGATTGCATTTTCGGACGGTTGTTTAGAGCTTCTACCACTTCATCCAGTTCAATGTAGCCGTAACTCACCATGTAAGTCAGCTCATCAAACAGAATTACATCAATCGACTCATCGGCTAGCATACGCTGACACTCTTTCCACACGCGCTGGGCGGCTTCGATATCTTGAGCCTTGTTTTGAGTTTCCCAAGTAAAGCCAGTACCCATCACTTGGAACTCTACATCGAGCTTTTGAAGAACGTTCTTTTCACCGTTATCCCAAGTCCCTTTTACAAACTGAGCGACGGCACACTTCTTACCATGACCGACTGCACGTGTAATCGTACCAAAGCCGGATGTTGATTTACCTTTACCGTTACCAGTAATGACCAGCAATAGGCCTTTTACTTCTTGCGCTGCAGCGACACGAGCATCGACTTGTTCTTTTACTTTCTGTTGTCTTGCTTTGTGGCGTTGTTCTTTGTTGTCTTCAGTCGACATAACAAATCCTTTTAAGTTGTGATTGCGCCTATCATAGCCTAACTTAACGATAGCAAAAACCATCGGAAGAACAGGTGATTAGGGATGAAGAAGATACTCGTAGTTTGTATGGGGAATATTTGTCGTTCTCCAACAGGTGAAGCGGTGCTAAGGAAGAAAGCGCAAAAGCTAGATATTGACGTTGTGGTCGACTCTGCGGGGACGATTGGTTTTCATCAAGGCAACCCGCCAGACCCGCGTTCGAAATCTGCAGGAGAGAAGCGAGGTTACAGCTTTAAGGGGATAACTTCTCGTAAAGTGGTTGATCATGACTTCGAAGAATTTGACCTGATACTTGCGGCCGATAGGGCGAATTTAGATGATTTAATGAGCCAGTGTCCCGCTCATCTCCAATACAAGCTTGCGTTATTTTTAAGCTTTGGAGAGTCACAATATCAAGAGATCCCCGATCCGTATTATGGTGAGGGAAATGGCTTTGAATTGGTGTTGGATTTAGTCGAAGAGTCTAGCGAAGCGATACTGCGTTCAATGTAGTGTGGAAGCAATGTACGTCGTTTTGTGATCAGCGTAAGGGCTGCCCGATGATAGGTATAAAAAGGCCGACATTCAATGTCGGCCTTTCTAAATCTAACTTAAAGCTACAGCTAAGATTACTTAGACATTACCTTGTAGATTGGGTCTTCTGCAACGTTCGCTTCCACTAAGCTACCTGCCTTGTGCAGCATAGCAACACAGTCTTGGCTTAGGTGGCGAAGGTGAAGTGTTTTACCTAGCGCCGCGTAACGGTCAGCAATCGTGTCGATCGCTTCAATTGCAGAGTGGTCAGTAACGCGTGAATTTGCGAAATCAACGATTACATCTTGTGGATCGTTGTAAGCGTCAAACAACTCTAGGAAGTTAGCCGTCGAACCAAAGAAGATTGGACCGTTAACTTTGTACTCTTTTGAGCCTTCAGCGTTTACTGATGTATCTGCGTAGATGTGTTTAGCATGTTGCCAAGCAAACATTAGCGCAGAAGCTACAACACCAACACCTACTGCCACAGCAAGGTCAGTCAGTACGGTTACTACGGTAACAAGAACGATAACGAAGAAGTCTTGTTTCGGAACGCGACGCGCAAGCTTGAAGGTTGCCCATTCAAATGTGCCGATAACAACCATGAACATTACGCCCACAAGTGCTGCTAGAGGAATCATTTCAATCAGTGCAGAACCGAACAGGATGAACATCAGTAGTGCAACTGCGGCTACGATACCTGAAAGACGACCACGACCACCTGAGTTTACGTTGATCATCGATTGACCGATCATCGCACAACCACCCATCGCACCGAATACAGAACACGTTACGTTAGCCATACCTTGACCAACACATTCACGGTTTGATTGACCACGAGTGTTTGTCATTTCGTCTAGTACTGTCAGTGTCAGCAGAGATTCAATCAGGCCGATAGCCGCAAGGATAATTGCGTAAGGCAGGATGATCTGTAGTGTCTCTAAAGAAAACGGAACAGCAGGAATTGAGAATGTTGGTAGAGAGCCCGCTAGCGTAGCAGCTTCGTCACCAGACATGGTACGTAGGAAGTCGACTACAGTGCGAGTTTCAAGGTCAAGACCCACAACCAAAGCTGTTACTGTAACAATAGCAACCAATGAAGATGGTACTGCTGTTGTTAGCTTAGGTAGGAAGTGGATGATAGCCATTGTAAGGGCTACTAGACCTAGCATTAGTGTCATTTGACCGCTTGGTAACCAAGTCAACGCACCTGTTACGTCTGGAGCTTTAAATTGACCAAGCTGAGCTAGGAAGATAACAATGGCCAAACCGTTCACGAAACCAATCATTACTGGGTGTGGAACGATACGGATAAATTTACCTAGTTTAAATACACCCGCTGCAATTTGCAGAAGGCCAGCCAGCATAACGGCTGCGAATAGGTATTGAACACCATGGGTTGCCACTAGGCTCACCATTACAACGGCCATTGCGCCGGTTGCGCCAGAAATCATACCTGGACGGCCGCCAAAGACAGAAGTGATTAAACCTACGATGAATGCTGCGTAAAGACCAACCATTGGGTCAACGCCAGCAACAAAGGCGAATGCTACAGCTTCAGGTACCAGAGCTAGGGCTACTGTAAGACCTGAAAGCACGTCATTCTTTACAGAGTGCTTTGAAAATTGTGGGAATTCGAACATGTTTGCTCAGCTATGCTTAAGATGGATTTACCGACACGGGTGTATTGCGTAGCCAAACAGTGATGGAAAAGAGCGGCAATAGCGAAGTGTCGAAAAGATAAGTGCGCGAATGCTACCCAAAAATGTGATTAAGTTCAAGGTTGAACCTAACTTTGAGTAATATATCTGTTAATTTTTATTCGATTAGTAGATATGAAAAAGGCTGCTTTAATAAGCAGCCTTTGATTCTATTTACTTACGATTATCTATCAGTAATCACTAGTAGTTTGGCTTAGTCATCGCCGCGCCAGCTTTGTTCGACGCTGCCTGACTGCCTGCACCTTTCGATACAAAACGTTCAGTGCGGAACGGAGCTGCAATCACTTCAATCTCTTTGATCTCTTGAGGACCAGGAGCTTTAGTCATTGGTGAACCGGCTTGCTTCTTAGCAACAGTTGCCTTTGGTGCCGCTTTAGGAGCTTCTGCTTTAACAACAGGTGCTTCTTCAACTTTTGCACTTTCAGCTTTAGGCGCTTCAGCTTCAGCAACTGGTGTTGCTTCTGCTTGCACAGCTTCGGCTACAACAGGCGCTTCAACTTTCGTCGTTTCTGCAATCACTGGAGTTTCAACTTTCGCAGTTTCAACGACCACTGGTGCTTCTTCAACGACTGCAGGAGCTTCAACAGCAGCTTCTTCGCGACGGATGATCACTTTACCCATAGCCAGTTCAGGACATGCGAAGCCGCCAACCATTGCTACGTTGCTTTGTGGTGTCGTCTCAAGAGCAACATTCTGCTCTTGAACAGATGTTTGAGCTTCAGCTGCTACTTGAACTTCAGCCACTTCAGGTTTTGCCTGCTTGTGGTGAGGTTTTGGAATGAAGCGAGGCATCACTTTACCCATAGCCATCTCTGGAGAAGCTACACCACCTTTACGAAGGCGGAATGGGTTAGGGCGACGATCACGACCGCGACGACGACGTTGACCACTTGCACGTAGGTGACGTGGAGAACGGCGGTTACGACGTTGTTTCGGCTCTTCCTGTTCAGTTTGCTCTGCATTCGCTTGAGTTGCTTCTACTTGTTCCGCAACTTTTTGCTCTTGAGCTACAGATTGTTCTTTAGCAACAACCTGTTCTTTTGAAGCGTTATCTTCAGCTTGAGCTTGTTGGTCTTTAACACGAACTTGCTTGTTCAGTTTACGACGCTGACGACGCTCTTTAATCTTAGCTGCTTTCGCTTCAGGTTTAGCCTTAGGCGCTTCCGGTTTACCAGCTTGTGCTTCTGCTGCTAGCTGTAGACCTTCTTCTGCTAATTTAGATGGTGCTTGCTCTTCGCGTTGCTTCTGCTCATCACGTGGCTTGTTGCGACGGTCTTGCTTAGGCTTACGAGGCTGACGAGTTTGCTGTGGAGCTGCTTCTTTTTGCTCTTCAGGCTTCTCATCACGAGCTGGCTTACGACGGCGTTTGTTGTCACGGTTTTCGTTACGATTGTCGCCACGTTCACCACGGTCGTTACGCTCACCACGTTGGTTACGACGACGGTTATCGTTACGATCACGGCGTTGACGGTTGCCGTTGTTGCGATTGTTTTTAGGTTTCTCTTCTTCTTTCTTCTCTTCTTCTTTTTTCTCTTCTTGAGTTGAAGAGCCAAATAAGAAGCTACCGATAGCTTTGAAGAAACGACCAATTAGGCCTGGTTCTTGAGTCGCTGCTGGTTCAGCTTTCTTCTCTTCAACAGCTTTAGGTGCTGGAGCAGGAGTCGGTGCTGATTGAGCAGGAGCTGCAAAGCCTTTCAGAGCAGGTTCTTCGATCTTCTTAGGACGAATAGTCTGTTCAGCTGGCTCTTTGCTTTCCGCTTCTTTTAGAGCTTCTAGCTTGTTAGGCAGCAAGTAAGACAGTAGATCGAACTCTTCACCTTCACGAACACGGATAACCTCAAAATGCGGCGTTTCCATGTCTGAGTTAGGAACAACAGTGATCTTAACTTCTTGATTCTTCTCGATGTGGTTTACTGAGCGACGTTTTTCGTTCAGAAGGTAAGAAGCGATTGGAACAGGTACAACAGCAAGTACTTGTGCTGTGTTGTCTTTTAGAGCTTCTTCTTCAATCAAACGTAGAACAGAAAGTGCTAGAGATTCGTTATCACGAACAACACCAGTACCTGTACAACGAGGACAAATGTGGTGGCTTGCTTCTGCTAGTGATGGGCTCAAACGTTGACGAGACATCTCTAGAAGACCAAAGCGAGAAATACGACCAATCTGAACACGTGCGCGATCTAAACGAACGGCATCACGTAGACGGCTTTCTACTTCGCGTTGGTGGCGAACCGGAGTCATATCGATAAAGTCGATTACAACAAGACCACCTAGGTCACGTAGACGTAATTGACGTGCAATTTCATCGGCAGCTTCTAGGTTAGTGTTAAGTGCTGTTTCTTCAATATCGCCGCCCTTTGTTGCACGAGCAGAGTTGATATCGATAGAAGTCAGTGCTTCTGTTGGGTCGATTACGATAGAACCACCAGATGGAAGACGAACTTCACGTTGGAAAGCAGATTCGATCTGGCTTTCAATCTGGTAATGGCTGAATAGTGGCACTTCACCATCGTATTTCTTAACGCGATTCATGAAATCTGGGCGTATTAATTGAATGTGCGCTTGAGCACGTTCAAAAATAGTATTGCTGTCGATTAGAATCTCGCCAATATCACGACGTAGGTAGTCACGAATTGCGCGAACAATAACGTTACTCTCTTGGTGAATTAGGAAAGGAGCTGCATTTGAATCAGAAGCTTGCTTGATAGCGCCCCAATGGTTCAATAGAACGTTTAGGTCCCACTCTAGCTCTTCTGCGCTTTTGCCAACGCCCGCTGTACGCACGATTAAGCCCATACCTTGAGGAAGCTCAAGAGTGCTCAATGCTGCTTTCAGTTGGGTGCGCTCATCACCTTCGATACGACGAGAAATACCGCCAGCACGAGGGTTATTAGGCATAAGAACTAAGTAACTACCAGCCAAAGAGATGAAAGTTGTCAGTGCAGCACCTTTGCTACCACGTTCTTCTTTCTCTACTTGTACGATTACTTCTTGGCCTTCTTTTAGCACTTCTTTAATGCTAGGACGGCCTTGGTATGTATAACCTTCAGGGAAGTATTCGCGGGCAATTTCTTTAAGAGGGAGGAAACCGTGACGTTCTGCGCCGTAATCAACGAATGCCGCTTCTAGGCTTGGTTCAATACGGGTAATACGTCCTTTGTAGATATTCGCTTTCTTTGACTCGTGACCTGGACTTTCGATATCTAGATCGAACAGTCGTTGGCCATCAACCAAAGCGACACGCAACTCTTCTTTTTGAGTTGCGTTAATTAACATTCTTTTCATTTAGAAATTCTCATTGTCTTTTCTTATTTTCATCATTGTTCTTATCGCTTTATTTCGTTTCTCATGGTGCCAGATCCCATGGCTTTATCGGTGCAGCCTCCCGGCTGGAGAGGGATGCTCTGGGGCACGTCAGTCATCATAGGGAGTTAGCCTATGATCCGCGATGTGGCGGTGAATACTCAACATGAGTGTACGTGAGTAGAGCGATAAGGAACTCAGTTGACCGTGTCTTACGCCGATTGCAGCACTGTCTAATCTGAGTTATCTACTCATTTACTTGCTTATGAATGGTTAGCTGTTTAAATAATAGTCAAACCACTGATAGCAGCTGTGAACTATAGCAGCGGTCGGTAAACACAGCAATCTGCTTTGTCGGAATGCTGTAAAAAAAACAGTTTTTGTTTGGGTTTTGATAGATCTAACTCACTGTCTATAAATAATTTATCAATTGATATTTTAATTTGCAGGAATCTTGGTGCTTTTTTGTTCGAAGAATCAAAGAAATATAGAACTTCAATGACCATTTTGGGATAGATCGGTAAGGATTAGGGATAAATAAGTTCGGAATAGGGCTAAGAAAATCTCAATTATCAAAAGTGACAGTGATACAATAGCGCAATGAGCGAAATTAGAACCCAAGTCCAATTCGTCGACATTGACGAAGATATGGCTGGTCAGCGTATTGATAACTTCTTACGCAACCAATTAAAAAACATCCCGAAAAGCATGATTTACCGAATCGTGCGTAAAGGCGAAGTCCGCGTAAATAAAAAACGCATCAAGGCTGAGTACAAACTAAAAGCTGGCGATTTAGTTCGTATCCCTCCGGTTACTATTGAAGAGAAAACAGAAGAGAACGTGCCGAGCACGAAACTCAACAAGGTTTCAGAATTAGAACAGTGCATCATTTATGAAGATGATCACATGCTAATTCTTAACAAACCATCTGGCACTGCTGTTCATGGTGGTAGCGGATTAAAGTTTGGCGCGATTGAAGCATTACGTGCTCTTCGTCCTGATGCTCGTTTTCTTGAATTAGTACACCGTATCGATAGAGATACGTCTGGCATTTTGCTTGTTGCTAAGAAGCGCTCGGCGCTAAGACACCTTCAAGCACAGTTCCGTGAAAAAACGGTTCAAAAATACTACTTCGCTTTGGTCATGGGCGAATGGAAGAACAGCTGTAAAGTCGTCAACGCACCTTTGTTAAAAAACGAAGTGAATAGCATTGTTCGAGTGAACCCGAATGGTAAAGCTTCTGAAACTCGCTTTAAGGTTTTAGAGAAGTTCCAAGAGGCGACGTTGATTCAAGCTAGCCCAATTACAGGCCGTACACACCAAATTCGTGTGCACGCTCAGTATACTGGTCACCCAATAGCTTGGGATGATCGCTACGGTGATCGTCGTTTTGACGCTTACACGGGCAAGGTTGGTCTTGATCGTCTGTTCCTACATGCAGCAAACATCAAGTTCACACATCCAGGTAGTGAAGAGAAGATGGATATCTCGGCGCCAATGGAAAGAAGGCTAGAGAAAGCCTTAACTGGTTTACGTAAGCTTTAAGAAGATACGAGATACGAGATACGAGATACGAGATACGAAGGTATAGAGTGCCTCTGAATTTGTTCTTCAGTATCCATAATTGAGAAAGGTTGACGAATTTCGTCAACCTTTTTTGTTTGTGCTTGTTACAAGAGATCCCCAACTCGCTCGTCCCTCGCTCTTGAGGATGACGATTTTTTCCTGAGTAAAGCCAGTCCGTGTTGCTATGGAGTCAATCAATTAGCTTGTTTATCGCCAAACTTGATTTTTCTCTATGAGCGAAGCGAGTCAGTATTATGATCACTTGCCAACGAAGGTAAGGGAATTAAGGCTAAATATGCAAAGGGCAGCTTTTACTGCTATCACTAATTTCTTTAGCTATTGGGATAATGTAGCGACCTTCGTCATTCCCTAGACTGACGAAGGAAGGAGTAGGGAATCTCTAACAAAGAGCGTATCCGTTACAGCACACTCATTCCTTGGGCACCTAACATATCGACGAGATCGATTAGCGGTAAGCCGATCAAAGTATTCGGGTCTTTACCTTCCATTTGTTTAAACAACGCGATGCCTAACCCTTCACACATAAAACTGCCCGCGCAGTAATAAGGCTGTTCTTTTTCAACATAACTTATGATTTGCTGCTCAGTTAAATCGCGGAAATGCACTACAAAGGTGTCGAGACGCGTGTCAGCTTCATTGGTTTCGTTGTTCCAAACCGAAAGCCCTGTATAAAAAGTAATGCTCTTGCCGCTTTGACGAGATAACTGCTCGATCGCTTTTTCTCGAGTATGAGGCTTACCTATGATCTCTCCATCAATCACACAAACCTGATCAGAACCGATGACTAAGCTAGGTTGCTCCACTGCACAAGACTTAGCTTTGGTCTCAGCAAGGCGCATCACCAGCTGTTGAGGCGTCTCTTCAGGAAGCGGCGTTTCATCGCAGTCTGGCTTGGCTGTAATGAAGCTTAACTGTAGTTTTTTGAGGATCTCTTGCCTAAATGGTGATGTAGAGGCTAAAACTAGTTGGTAATTTCTCATTTTAATTTACAATTCAAGGAAGCATTTATCTCAGGATAACGTAACTTGTCCTGCTATTCATAATGCTCTGAATAGGAAAGGCAGGAAAGTACATTTTTTTTGCCATTTCCTTTGACTAAACACGATTTGGAAGATAAGATTCGCGCCCTATGCAAAAGGAAAAAATACCGCGTACAGTTGATCCGGCAAGAACGGCTCAAAAACGACTCGATATGGATGGTATCATTCAGGTCAGTCTTTTGAAGCGTTTAACTGAAGCAACTGAAGGCGTAAAACGTGACGCGCAAGTCTCAATGTCATTTGGGCTTGATGAACAACGATTAGTCGTTATCTCTGGTAAAGCTAACGTCGAAGTCGATTTAGAGTGTCAACGTTGTAATGAGGTTTTCGCACATGAGTGCGATGTCCAATTTACTTATACTCCTGTTTACAGTGAGAAAAGTGAAGAGGAAGCACCGGAAGAGTACGATTTGGTAGATCTGAACGAGTACGGTGAGTTAGACCTGATTCAATTAGTTGAAGACGAGTTCATCCTTGGATTGCCACAAATAGCAATGCACGACGATGCGAAATGTAGCGTTAACTCAAATAACTTGGTGTTTGGTGAACTTCCTGAAGAAATTGAGGAAGACAAAAAGCCGAATCCATTTGATGTTTTAAAAAGCTTAAAGAAGTAATTACTTCTTTAAGAATTTACATAGGAGTAGGGTCAATGGCCGTACAAAAGAGCAAGAAATCACGTTCAATGCGTGGCATGCGTCGTTCACACGATGCGCTAACTACAGCTGCACTTTCTGTAGACGCAACTTCAGGTGAAACTCACCTACGTCACAACGTGACTGCCGAAGGTTTCTACCGCGGCAAAAAGGTTATCAACAAGTAAGGTTGACCTTTGCAAAATCTAACCGTTGCGCTTGATGCAATGGGCGGGGACTTCGGTCCTCGTGTAACAGTGCCTGCCGCCGTGCAGGCACTGTCGTATTTCCCAGAGCTAAAAGTCATTCTAATAGGTGATCGAAACGCGATCACATCTCAATTATCTTCATTAGGTCGAATGCCTGATTCTCGTTTGAGTATCCAGCATTGTGATCGAGTCATTTCCAATTCTGAAAAACCTTCACTAGCCTTACGTAATAGTCAGGGTAGCTCTATGCGTGCCGCTATCGATCTGGTTGCCGAATCACAGGCTGATGCTTGTGTGAGTGGTGGTAACACTGGCGCACTGATGGCTTTATCCCGTTTCAGACTCAAGCTTCTTCCCGGTATTGATAGGCCTGCATTGGTTTCAGCTTTGCCTACTGCATCCGGAAATCGCACATGGATGCTTGATTTAGGGGCGAACGTTTCTAGTGACGCAGATTCACTTTTTCAGTTTGCTGTCATGGGCAGTGCATTAGCAGAACAACATTTAGGTCGCGCACCACGTGTCGCTATCTTGAATATCGGTGCAGAAGAAATTAAAGGCAATGACCTTGTAAAACGATGCGCTGAAATGTTGTCTAATACTCAGTCTGTGAACTTCATAGGCTATATTGAAGGTAATCAATTACTTCAAGATGCTGCTGATGTCGTCGTATGTGATGGTTTTGTGGGCAATGTCTGCTTAAAAACGTGCGAAGGTACGGCTCAGCTCTTTATTGATAAGCTAAAAACGCGCATGATGGCTTCAACAATAAAGGGTTGGATAGCCAGAATGCTGTTTTCTGAGCTATTTACTGAATTAAAAACCTTGAACCCCGACCAGTATAACGGCGCAAGTTTGTTAGGATTGCGCGGCATTGTCATTAAAAGTCATGGAAGTGCTGATGTGTCTGCAGTCGTCAACGCGATTGGTGAAGCAGTACACGAGGTCAAACGACAAGTCCCCAGCCGCATTAGCGATCGTTTGGAAGCGGTTTTACTCGAGAGGCATTATTAGTCTTCATGTATAGCAAAATTTTAGGTACTGGCAGCTACTTGCCATCTCAGGTGCGTACTAACGCAGACTTAGAGAAAATGGTAGAGACTAGCGATGAGTGGATCGTTGCTAGAACAGGTATTAAAGAACGTCGTATTTCAGCGGAAAATGAAACCGTTGCGGATATGGCGTTTTACGCTGCTGAAAATGCCATTGAAATGGCAGGTATCGACAAAGAAGAGATTGATTTAATCATCGTTGCGACAACCAGCAGTAGCCATACATTCCCGTCTTCGGCGTGTCAGGTACAAGGCAAGCTTGGTATCAAAGGCTGCCCTGCGTTTGATTTGGCTGCGGCGTGTTCTGGTTTTGTCTACGCACTGTCTGTTGCTGATCAACACATCAAGACTGGCATGTGTAAGAACGTTTTGGTAATTGGTGCTGATGCACTGTCAAAAACCTGTGATCCGACTGACCGCTCTACTATCATCCTATTTGGTGATGCAGCAGGCGCGGTGGTTGTAGGCGCAAGCGAAGAGCCAGGTATTTTGTCTACTCATATTTACTCTGACGGTAAATACGGTGAGCTTCTAAGCTTAGAAGTACCAGAGCGTGGCGGTGATGCAGACAAATGGCTGCACATGGCGGGCAACGAAGTATTTAAAGTGGCGGTAACTCAGCTTTCTAAGCTAGTTAAAGACACATTAGCGGCGAACAATATGGATAAGTCAGAGCTTGATTGGTTAGTTCCACACCAAGCGAACTACCGTATTATCTCGGCAACCGCTAAAAAGCTGACGATGTCGCTTGATCAAGTAGTGATTACTCTTGATAAGCACGGCAACACGTCAGCAGCTACCGTACCAACGGCTCTAGATGAGGCTGTTCGCGACGGGCGAATTAAACGTGGTCAAACGCTTCTACTTGAAGCATTTGGCGGCGGCTTCACTTGGGGTTCTGCGTTAGTTAAATTCTAACCCCAAGCGATAATCAACAAACAAGGCACATAACTTATGTGCCTTATTCAATTTTTTGCTTTGCTTAAAGGAAAATTACAATGAGCAAGTTTGCTATCGTATTCCCAGGCCAAGGCTCTCAAGCTATCGGTATGCTTGCTGACCTAGGCGAACAGTATGATGTTGTAAAACAGACATTTGCTGAAGCTTCAGAAGCACTTGGTTACGATCTATGGGCATTGGTTCAAGATGGTCCAGTAGAAAATCTAAATGAAACTTTTCGCACTCAACCGGCTCTATTAACAGCGTCTGTTGCAATTTGGCGTGTATGGCAAGAGCTTGGCCTAGAGCAACCTGTAAATCTAGCAGGTCACAGCCTAGGTGAATACTCTGCACTTGTATGTGCTGGCGTTATCGACTTTAAAGAAGCGATCAAGCTGGTTGAACTACGTGGTCAATTGATGCAAGAAGCGGTTCCTGCAGGCGTTGGCGCAATGTACGCAATCATCGGTCTAGACGATGAAGCGATTGCTAAAGCGTGTGAAGAAGCGGCGCAAGACGAAGTTGTGTCTCCAGTTAACTTTAACTCTCCTGGCCAAGTTGTTATCGCGGGTAACAAAGCGGCAGTAGAGCGTGCTGGTGCACTGTGTAAAGAAGCGGGCGCTAAGCGTGCACTTCCGTTGCCTGTTTCTGTGCCATCTCACTGTGCACTAATGAAACCTGCAGCAGACAAGCTAGCGGTGGCTCTAGAAGCTCTAGAGTTCAACACCCCAGCACTGCCTGTTATCAATAACGTTGATGTTATTGCTGAAACAGACCCTGCAAAAATTAAAGACGCACTTGTTCGTCAGCTATACAGCCCAGTTCGTTGGACTGAAGGTGTACAAGCGATGAATGAGCAAGGCGTTGAGAAGCTACTTGAATTAGGCCCTGGTAAAGTTCTTACTGGTCTAACAAAACGAATCGTAAAAACTATGACAGCTGCTGCAGTTAATGACACTGCATCACTAGAAGCTGCTAAGTAAATAACCACTTAATAGAGAAGTTATGATGAATTTAGAAGGCAAAGTTGCACTAGTTACAGGCGCAAGCCGTGGCATCGGTCGTGCAATCGCTGAACTTTTAGTTGAGCGTGGTGCTAAAGTTATCGGTACTGCGACATCTGAAGGCGGCGCAGCTGCAATCAGCGAGTACCTTGGTGAGAACGGTAAAGGTCTTGCTCTTAATGTAACGGATACTGACTCAATTGCTGCTACACTGAAAACCATCAACGATGAATTCGGTGCGATTGACATTCTAGTTAACAACGCAGGTATCACTCGTGATAACCTACTGATGCGTATGAAAGACGACGAATGGAATGACATCATCGATACTAACCTAACGCCTATCTTCCGTATGTCTAAAGCTGTATTGCGTGGCATGATGAAGAAGCGTCAAGGCCGTATCGTAAACGTTGGTTCTGTAGTAGGTACTATGGGTAACGCTGGTCAAGCTAACTACGCAGCTGCAAAAGCAGGCGTAATTGGTTTTACTAAATCAATGGCTCGTGAGGTTGCGTCTCGTGGCGTTACAGTGAACACTGTAGCTCCTGGTTTCATCGAAACTGACATGACTAAAGCGCTAAATGATGACCAACGTGCAGCAACTTTGGCGAATGTACCAGCAGGTCGACTAGGTGACCCTCGCGAAATCGCTGAAGCTGTGGTATTTTTGGCGTCACCTGCGGCAGCTTATATCACAGGTGAAACACTTCACGTCAATGGCGGTATGTACATGGTGTAAATTATGTGCAACATTTGTGCATGATTTAAGTCAAGATCATACGTAATTTCGGTTAAAATCGTGAAAATTGTGGTTTGACCAGAAAAGTTGACCTTGCAACTTTCAATAGATTGAATAAACTACGGAAAACATCGCATAAAGCGAACTCTGTAAAGGAAAAGAAAAAATGAGCAACCTCGAAGAACGCGTAAAGAAAATCATTGTTGAACAGCTAGGTGTAGACGAAGCTGAAGTTAAAAACGAAGCTTCTTTCGTTGATGACCTAGGTGCAGATTCTCTAGACACAGTAGAGCTAGTAATGGCTCTAGAAGAAGAATTCGACACTGAAATCCCAGATGAAGAAGCTGAGAAAATTACTACTGTTCAAGCAGCTATCGATTACGTAACTAGCGCTCAGTAATAATCTCTCCCAGGCGGTCACCTCGACCGCCTGTGTTTTATCTAACTCATCTATCCTCATCTTAAATCACCTCAATCCCCGGAGTGTAAAATCGTGTCCAAGCGTCGTGTAGTTGTCACTGGCATGGGTATGTTGTCACCGGTAGGCAACACTGTAGAATCTTCTTGGAAAGCCCTGCTAGCTGGTCAAAGTGGTATCGTTAATATCGATCATTTTGATGCAACCAATTTCTCAACTCGTTTTGCAGGTCTAGTTAAAGACTTTAACTGCGAAGAGTATATGACTAAAAAAGATGCTCGTAAGATGGACTTGTTCATCCAGTACGGCGTCGCAGCAGGTATTCAAGCTTTAGATGATTCAGCCCTAACTATTACTGAAGAAAACGCTCCACGTGTGGGTGTTGCTATCGGTTCTGGTATTGGTGGTCTTGGTTTGATCGAAGCCGGTCACCAAGCTCTAACTGAAAAAGGCCCTCGTAAGATCAGCCCGTTCTTCGTACCGTCGACGATCGTGAATATGATTGCTGGTCACATGTCTATCATGCGAGGTCTACGCGGTCCAAACATCGCGATTTCTACTGCATGTACGACTGGCCTACATAACATTGGTCACGCGGCTCGTATGATTGCATACGGCGATGCAGACGCAATGCTAGCGGGTGGTGCTGAAAAAGCATCAACTCCACTAGGTATGGGCGGTTTTGGTGCGGCTAAAGCATTGTCTACTCGTAACGATGAGCCTCAAAAAGCTTCTCGTCCATGGGACAAAGGCCGTGACGGCTTCGTTCTTGGTGACGGTGCAGGCATGATGGTTCTTGAAGAGTACGAACATGCGAAAGCTCGTGGCGCTAAGATTTACTGTGAGCTAGTTGGCTTCGGTATGTCGGGTGACGCTTACCACATGACATCTCCAAGTGAAGATGGTTCAGGTGGCGCACTAGCAATGGAAGCGGCTATGCGTGATGCTGGCATTACTGGTGAACAAATCGGTTATGTAAACGCACACGGTACTTCGACTCCTGCAGGTGACGTAGCGGAAGTTAAGGGCATCAAGCGTGCTCTTGGCGAAGCAGGTAGCAAGCAAGTATTGGTTTCTTCTACGAAATCAATGACAGGCCACCTTCTAGGTGCTGCTGGTTCTGCTGAAGCTATCATCACGGCAATGTCTCTGGTTGACCAAATTGTTCCACCAACAATCAACCTAGATGATCCTGAAGAAGGCTTAGATATTGACTTAGTACCTCACACTGCGCGTGAAGTTAGCAACATGGAATATGCTGCATGTAACTCATTCGGTTTCGGTGGTACAAACGGCTGTTTGATCTTCAAAAAGATTTAATCATCTTATTAAAGACGTAAACACTCGTAGATAGTCACAATTAGACTTGTTTTTAAACGGCTTGATGCTTTAGCATTGAGCCGTTTCTTTTTATGGGGAAAAACATGTTTTGGGTTGATGGAGAAAGCCAGCAAACTATCGATATTTTGGATCGTTCGTTTCAATACGGAGACGGCTGTTTCACGACAATGCTCGTGAGTGATGGTGAGATACAACATTTTCACGATCATCAGCACCGTGTCGACGAATGCCTTAAAGCGCTGCGCATTTCTGCTCTTGATTGGGGTGTTATTAGTGTTTGGCTCGATACTGCGCTTCAACACATCCAAGATAACGATCTTCACGGCACAAAGAGCCTTGATGGTTCAGGCAAGCTCGATAACGCCAACAAACCTCATAATCAAAAAGCAGGGATCAAGCTGCACGTTAGCCGTGGCGCTGGCGGGCGTGGCTACAGTACCAAGAATATCGCCAAGCCGACAATCACCATCAGTACCTTTGATTACCCAAGCCATTATTCAGCGTGGCAAGACTCCGGTGTTGAACTCGGTATCTGTCATCAAGCGCTAGGTTTGAGCCCACTACTTGCTGGCCATAAGCACAATAATCGTCTTGAGCAGATTTTGATGAAAGATGAAATGGATCAGGCTAATGAAGTGGATGGTGTGGTTCTTGATATATCGGGCAATGTGATTGAAACCACTATGGCCAATCTGTTTTGGCGCAAAGGTCAGTCGATATACACACCTCAACTCACTCAAAGTGGTGTCGCGGGTGTTATGCGTAAGCAAGTGTTAACCGCGCTGAATCAAGCTGAACTTTCCGTTACAATTAGTGACTACTGCTTATCTCAACTCATGCAAGCTGATGAGGTTTTCATGACCAACTCCATTTTAGGGGTTGCCCCAGTTACCCGTATTAGTGATACCCAATTTAACATTGGAACCGTTACTCGTAGCCTTCAAGGACAACTAAACTCGTGATCAAAAAGTTATTTATTTTTATTATCTTGTGCTTAATCGCAGCCGGTGCTGCTGGTTTTTATGTTTACAACCAAGCGCAAGATAACCTGAAACAAGTTATTCAATTAGAAAAACCACAAGTCGTGACTGTTGCTTCAGGTAGCAGCTTTAACCGCGTTCTAGCCCAGTTGATTAACGAGGGGCTGTTTGAGGCTTCTCCTTACGAGAAATTAATCCGTAAGTTACATCCTGAGCTTGTAGACGTAAAAGCGGGTACTTTCCTGCTTGAACCGGGTTTAACCTTAGAGCAAGCGCTACAGGTGCTTGTAGAAGGGAAAGAACACCAGTTCACCATTACCTTTGTTGAAGGCAGTCGTTTTGACGAATGGCTTGTTCAGCTGAAAGACAACGAATTTATTCAACAAACGTTGGATGGTGTCTCTGAAAAAGAGATCGCTGAAAAGTTGGGTATTGAAAACGAAAAGCTAGAAGGTCTCTTTTTAGCAGAAACGTATCACTACACCTATGGCACCACTGATTTAGATTTATTGAAACGCGCGCATCGAGACCTAATGAGCGTGGTGAATGAAGAGTGGGAAAATCGAGCGGATAAACTTCCTCTTAAATCGCCATACGAAGCGTTAATTCTTGCGTCTATCATTGAGAAAGAGACCGCTGTTGCGTCAGAACGTGAGCGTGTTTCTTCTGTGTTTGTTAACCGCCTGAACAAGCGTATGCGTTTGCAAACTGACCCAACGGTTATCTATGGCATGGGTGACAGCTACGATGGCAACATCCGTAAGAAAGACTTACGCACGCCAACGCCTTACAACACCTATACAATGAGTGGCTTGCCACCGACCCCTATCGCTATGGCAGGCAAAGCGTCTATCAACGCGGCGTTGAATCCAGAGAAGAGCAACTATTTGTATTTCGTTGCGAGTGGAACAGGCGGTCACGTATTTTCAAAGAGTTTGACTGAGCATAACCGTGCAGTGCGAGCTTACTTAAAGCAATTAAGAAAAAACAGATAAAGAAATAATTATGAATCAGTCGAAATTTATCGTGGTTGAAGGCCTTGAAGGCGCTGGCAAAAGCACAGCAATCAATGCCATCGTTGAGACATTAAAAGCATCGGGTGTTGAGGATATTGTTAATACTCGCGAGCCGGGTGGTACGGTCTTAGCTGAAAAGATGCGTTCATTGGTTAAAGAAGAGCACGAAGGCGAGAAGCTTCAAGACATGACTGAATTGCTGCTGATGTATGCAGCACGTGTTCAATTAGTCGAGAACGTCATCAAGCCGGCACTCGACAATGGTCAATGGGTATTGGGTGATCGTCATGATATGTCTTCACAGGCATACCAAGGTGGTGGTCGCCAGATCGCGCGCACGACTATGGAATCACTGAAATCAACCACGCTAGGCGGTTTTAAACCCGATCTAACGCTATATTTGGACCTAGACCCTAGAGTAGGGCTAGAACGTGCTAGAGGCCGTGGTGAGCTTGATAGAATTGAAAAGATGGACATCTCATTTTTCGACCGCACGCGTGAGCGCTATCTAGAAATTGCAGAACAAGATGATTCTGTACTTGTGATTAACGCGCAGCAAGAAATTGAGCAAGTAGCCGCTGATATTAAAGTCGCGCTAACTGCTTGGCTCGACAAACAGTAGGTAGTCATGGCTGAAGTGTATTCTTGGCTCACACCGGTATGGAGTGAGTGGAAAAAAAGTCTCGATGCGGAGCGTTTTCCTAACTCTGTGATTGTTAATGCACCGGAAGGGCTCGGCGTTGATGCGTTGATTAGCCAACTTACCGACGCATTGATGTGTACTAATTACGAAAGCGAGTCGTGCGGGTTTTGCCACAGCTGCGAATTAATGAAGTCGGGCAGTCATCCTGATTTTCATGTGATCTCACCAGAGAAAGAAGGTAAGTCGATCACGGTTGATCAAGTGCGTGCCAGTAACCGCTGGGCTCAAGAGTCTTCTCAGTTAGGTGGTTTGCGCGTTATCTTGCTTACCCCTGCTGAAGCAATGAACGAATCGGCTTCCAACGCACTATTGAAAACTCTGGAAGAGCCATCAAGCAAGTGCATCTTCATTCTGTCTACTCGTAACAGCAATCGCTTAATGCCGACGATTATTAGCCGTTGTCAGCAATTCAATGTGGTTAGTCCGCAGTTGGAGACAGCATCGGCGTGGTTAGATAGTGAAGTGGGCAAAGCGGTACCGCAGTATATTTTAGCACTCAATGACAACGCGCCTTTAAAAGCAAAAGCGATGTTTGAGCAAGGTGGCGTGGAAGCCTCAACAAAAGCGCTCGATGGCTTTGTGAATGTGATAAAAGGCACTCAGCCTGACATGCTAAAGTTCTCTACAGAGCTTAGCAAAGACCCTTTGATTCAACTTGGCTGGCTTTGGCATCTATTGTCAGATGTACAGAAGCTGCATTTTGGTTTGGCGAATCAGGCTTTCACTCCGAGTGCGAAAGCACTGTGTGAGGTGATGTCTTATCAAAGTGCTTATGCAGCATCGAATAAACTGCTGATATTGATTGAGCAGTTAAAGCAACACCCTGGGCTCAATACGGAGCTACTCATAATGAATTGGCTGATAGCCACTTGCGAGGAAACATGTTCGTAGATTCCCACTGTCATTTAGACAAACTGGATTACCAAGATTTACACACCAGCGTAGAAGATGTGGTTAACAAGGCGAAGGCTGCTAACGTAGACCAATTGCTTTCTGTCGGTGTGACACTCGATTCGTTTGAAAATATGATCGAGATGATCTCGCCGTTTGATAACGTTAAAGCCTCTTGTGGCGTTCACCCTCTCGATGTTGAAAGTGATTTCAGCCTAGAGACAATGCGTGAATACGCGAGCAACCCTAAGGTTGTGGCGATTGGAGAGACAGGTTTAGATTATCACTACCAACCAGAGACGGCGGAGCTGCAACAGCTACGATTTAAGCAGCATGTTGAGTTGGCTGTTGAGCTGAATAAACCTTTGATCATTCACACTCGTAACGCACGCGAAGACACATTAGCTATTTTACGTGATGGCGGAGCTGAGAAGTGTGGCGGTGTGATTCACTGCTTTACCGAAGATCAAGCGTTCGCTGAAGCGGCAATGGAACTAGGTTTCTATATCTCAATTTCAGGCATTGTGACCTTTAAGCAGGCTACAGAACTTAAAGAAGTTGTTAAAAACCTACCGCTAGACAGGTTGCTGATCGAGACGGATTCTCCATACTTGGCGCCCATTCCATATCGTGGAAAGCAGAATCAGCCTGCATATGTCGTCGAAGTGGCGGCCTACATTGCGCAATTAAAAGGTGTGTCGATGAAAGAGGTTGCCGAACAAACGACCAAAAATTACCAAAAACTTTTTTTGCGATAAAAATCTAAGTAAACAAATAAAAGGGAGCGAAAGCTCCCTTTTTGTGTTTTTGATCACCAAAAATACGTTTTTTTTTAATGTTTACGAATTATGTTGAACTTGAGAGCGCTAATTATAACATTTGTAATTTTGTTACTAAAAATAACATTCACTCCTATTTTATTTACCCAGTAAAATAATAGGGCTCTTGAAAAATACTCATATATTTCAATGTATTAAACGCTTGCAAAGCATTGCATTTCTAGATTTGACATGTGATCCAAGACGTGTTTTGAAACTAAATTTCGTAAGTGACTAGAAAGTTAGTTCCCCATCAATATATATTTAGCGGCAGAAAATATAATGCAATACATGGTTACATTTTCGCAGGGTGCTAACATATAGGCTACGGGGGTGTGCCGTTAGAACCCAATATAATTATTTTATCTTTATCAGGAGCATAAACATGTTTAAGAACCTTTTTGCTAGCCTGCAGAAAGTTGGTAAGTCTCTGATGCTTCCAGTATCAGTTTTACCAGTTGCGGGTATTTTGCTAGGTGTCGGTGCAGCAGATCTTCCTTTCATTCCAGAAATCGTTTCAAACTTAATGGAACAAGCTGGTGGTTCAGTATTCGGTCAAATGGCACTACTGTTCGCAGTAGGTGTTGCACTTGGCTTTACTAACAACGATGGTGTAGCGGGTCTAGCTGCTATCGTTGGTTACGGCATCATGACTGCTACACTTGGCGTAATGGCTGGTGTAATGGGCGTTGATAAAATCGATACTGGTGTACTAGGTGGTATCCTAGTCGGTGGTGTTGCTGCTTGGGCATTCAACCGTTTCTTCCGTATTCAACTACCAGAGTACCTTGGCTTCTTCGCTGGTAAGCGTGCTGTGCCAATCATCACAGGTTTCTCTGCGATTGGTCTAGCAATCCTACTATCTGTAGTATGGCCACCAGTTGGCGGCGCTATCTCTGCGTTCTCTGATTGGGCTGCTCACCAAAACCCACAAGTGGCGTTTGGTATCTACGGTATCGTTGAGCGTTCTCTAATTCCATTTGGTCTTCACCACGTTTGGAACGTACCTTTCTTCTTTGAAGCTGGTACTTGTGTAAACGCTGCTGGCGAAACTCAAAACGGTGTTCTTACTTGTTACCTAGTTGCTGATGACGCATCTCGTGCAGCGGGCAATGGCTTCGGTCAGCTAGCTGGTGGTTACATGTTCAAGATGTTCGGTCTACCTGCTGCTGCAATCGCGATTGCACACTCAGCTAAGCCTGAAAACCGCGCTAAAGTAATGGGCATCATGGCTTCTGCTGCGTTGACTTCATTCCTAACGGGTATCACTGAACCAATCGAATTCTCTTTCCTATTCGTTGCTCCAGTACTGTACGCAATCCACGCTCTACTAGCTGGTTCTGCATACGTTCTTGCGAACACTCTAGGTTTTGTACACGGTACATCTTTCTCACACGGTCTAATCGACTTCCTAGTTCTATCTGGCAACGCGTCTAAGATGGGCCTAATGGTTGTATGTGGTATTGCTTACGCTGCAATTTACTACATCGTATTCCGCACTGTGATTAAAGCTCTAGACCTTAAAACTCCAGGCCGTGAAGACGAGACTGAAGAAGAGTCAGTTGCGACTGGTTCTGAACTTGCTGGTGAGCTAGTTGCTGCATTCGGTGGCAAAGCGAACATCACTGGTCTTGACGCTTGTATTACTCGTCTACGTGTTGCAGTAGCTGATACAGCTCTTGTTGACCAAGACAAGCTGAAGAAACTAGGCGCTGCAGGTGTTGTTGTAGTTGCTGGTGGCGTACAAGCTATCTTCGGTACTAAGTCTGACAACCTTAAGACAGACATGGATGAGTGGATCCGTAACAACGGTTAATTCACTGATTCAATAAATTGAAAGGAGGCCGAAAGGCCTCCTTTTTTGTTTTCTGCTCTATGAAAGATCTTTCCGCGTCTAATCCTCTCTAACTCAGAGAGTTACCATTCAACTCGATCATTTGATGGTCGGTCCCAAATTTTTCGTGTCGTTTATCTTTTACTCAGCGATGACACCTTTTGCTGAGATTCCAGTAGACTTCCGTTTTTTAAATACAGTCTGAGAATATTATGAAACATCGTTACTTGATCGGCCTTATGTGCTGCAGCGGAGCCTCGTTTGCTCAAGCTTCTGAAGCTCCAGCTTTGGAAGTTGGACTCGCCATTGACCAAGACCTGAGTGTCGTTGTGGAGTTTGATCAGAAATACCGTGCTACGATTGGCAATGACGGCGCTGCATTTGATTACATTTTGAAGCGCGGCCAGTTCGAAACTGAAGCTCCGTTGAGCTGGTACGTCGGTGCTGGTGCCTGGGCTGAATGGAATGACGACTTTGGCTTACGCTTGCCGTTAGGCGTGAAAGTGAATTTCTATGAAGGTTGGAATGCTTACGCACAAGTTCACCCTGAACTCGATATGTATAAAGGTGTTGAGTTGCAAGTGGGCGGCGCTTTAGGTGTTACCTATAAGTTCTAACCTGTACTAAAACTGTTTTAATAATGAAAAAAACCAGCATTTAGCTGGTTTTTTCGTTTGGGTCGATCTTATATTTTTGCTTCATTGAGCCGTTTAGAAAGTAAAACTGAGTCCGATATTGGCTTGGAATTGGTTCATCCAGTCGGTATCAAAGCGAATAATGCACTCTTGTCCATTGCTTGGGATGTTACACACGCCAGTTGTGTCGTTATCCACGACGGTACCTAACCAACGTACTTGTGTGTTCAACGCTAATCGATCACTAAATTTGTACTCTAAGCCACCAAAGATTGAGGTGGAGAATCCATACTTGTCTTTCGCCCAGTCAACATCAACGTAAGAAGCCCCAAGACCTAACCCTAGATAACCCGACAACACGGGGGAGGCCGGGTAGTAGATGCTACTTTGAAAGTGTAGGTATTGGATGGAGGAGCTTAGGTTGAGTGTTTCTAATTCCGAGCTCTGATTGGAATAGAAGAAGCCGATGCGTCCTTTTTCAAGTGGCGTTTCAATTGCAAAGGTGTAGTTTTCAGAGCCTTTCATGTCATAGGTTTTACCGTCCTGGTTTTCGACACTGCCACCGCCGGTATAACCCACCATCGGAGTAATGATGATCTCCGGCGAAGCATGTGCGCTTGAAACGGAGAGAAACGCAATCAGTGCCATCATATTTGCTTTGTTATTCATGAGTATATCCTTATCCATACACTTACTAATTGTGATGGTTACATCAATATTGTGCGACTAATTTCGACGATTCTTGAAGATACTTCACACACCTGATAGTACTTAAATAGAGACTCGACAAATTAATAATAAGCCAGAGGTGTCTATGGACCATAATCTGAAAAATGCCCTACAAATAACAGCGTTTATCTACACAGTCATTCTTTCATTTGGCTTTATTGCGATTGGTAGTTAATACCTTCCAATTCGAGGCTGAGTTTTTATACTCAGGGAATAATGAATAGTGGGATTATAACCAATCTTGATACAGCAATAGACTTAGACTATTACGCTAAGTTTATTGCTGGAAAAACAGCACTGGTCGCTCAAGGTGGCGGACAGAGAAGTATTTTTACTTCTGGAGTGCTGGATGCCTTTCTTCTTTCTAATTTTGACCCCTTCGACGAATTTTTTGGCACCTCAGCAGGCGCTCTTAATTTATGTGCTTATCTGTGCCGCGATAAAGGCCTTGGTCGTTCTTTTGTTCTCGACCTCACAACCTCACCAGAGTTCTTCAATCTCTTTTCCTATATACGACATAGAAAGAATCTAGGATTAGAATGGGCGCTAGAACAAATTATGGCTTACCCATATAAGCTCGATCTGGATTTAGGGCGACAAACGCTAGGCGATCGCCACTTCTATGCGGCTGTAACGGATTCTAAAGACTTACGAGACCACTACTTCCCATTATTGGGCGAAGATTGGTACAAGGTGATGATTGCGACCTGCGCCATTCCTCGTTTGTACAATGATGAAATTTATATTGGTGACAGTGCTTATGTGGACGGTGGCGTATCAGCATGCATACCGGTCCAAGAAGCATGGCGCAGGCAAGCTCGTTCCATTGTTGTGATTCGTACTGAGCCCGTGCTAGAGGATGAAGATGTGGATTTAGCTGAAGCTCAGGTGACTAAGTCTTCAATTAAAGCACCTAAACCGATATCTGCCGAAGAATTGGAATGGTTCCGCGAATCTTTTGACAGTGTTCAAGGTCATTGGCAACAGAAAGTGGAACAGTGGAAAACCGACTGGGCCTCTTTCTTCCAACAACAAATTATGCGCTCAAAAGAGCAGAAGCGTGACCGTGGGCATTTGGACCTGCTGAACGGTGGTCGCTGGCTATTTGGAGCGGATGACATTTATCGTTTGAGTCATTTAATTGGGGATAAGTTTGATTCAGGCTTAGCTGATATGTTGATGGTGCATTACCAAACTTATTCATTAACTCAGGACTTTTTGAATTCGCCACCGGACGATGCGTTTGTGGTGCAAATAGCGCCAAGTCAGCCGCTAAAATCGAGTTCATTAATGAGTGACAAAGAAGATCTGTTGCACGATTACGAATTGGGCTTAGAAGCCGGTTACCGATTTGTAGAAACCTACACTTCAACGGAAAACGCTCGCAATTCACACATGCCACAGTTGGCCACCATTGCTGCTGACAAGTAGTACTCAATCTTGATGAGTTAGCATACCGCGAGTTAGCCGTGTCATTAACGAAGAATGTTCTGAAATGAAAAAGGGTTATTGAACGTGGTTCGATAACCCTTTTTTGCTTTTGAGACTAGGCAAATCGTTTCGCCTTACGGCCACACACTAAGTGACAGGCAAGATTCTCATACAGTTGGTTGAGCCTGCTACATCCATGATATCACCTTGAGTGACGATCACTAGGTCGCCAAACTTAAGGTGTCCTTTCTCTTTCAAGCAAGTGAGTGTAGATAGTGCAATGTCAAAGCTGTCTTCGGCTTCTGTCTCGAAGTAGATAGGTGTCACACCTCGGTATAAGGTACAGCGATTAAGCGTTCCTTCGTTACGAGACAGCGCGTAGATCGGCATGTCGGCACTGAGTCGTGACATCATCAGAGCAGTGCGTCCTGACTCGGTAAGCGTCACCACGCCCTTGATGCCTTCCATATGGTTCGCGGAATAGATGGTCGCCATCGATACGGTTTCTTCTGCCGTCACAAAGGTACGGTCAATACGGTAGTTCGATTGGTTAATACCCGCCATCTTTTCAGCACCGATACACACTTCGGCCATCGATTTCACTGTCTCGACTGGGTAAGCACCCGCAGCGGTTTCACCTGAAAGCATCACTGCATCGGTACCATCTAATACCGCGTTAGCAACGTCCATGACTTCGGCACGGGTTGGCATTGGTGCGGAGATCATCGATTCCATCATCTGAGTTGCAGTGATCACTGTTCGGTTAAGCGCTCTAGCACGGCGTATAAGCTGTTTTTGTACCCCAACCAACTCTGGGTCGCCTATTTCCACTCCGAGGTCACCACGGGCCACCATGACCACATCTGAGGCCATTATGATGTCATCCATGTTCTCTACGGTCGCAACTGTCTCTGCTCGTTCCACTTTAGCTACCAGGTGAGCTTCTAACCCTGCTTCTCGCGCTAATTGGCGAGCATAGTGCATGTCTTCACCATTACGAGGGAAAGACACCGCTAGGTAATCCACTTTGATTTGTGCGGCGGTGACGATGTCGCGCTTGTCTTTTTCTGTTAGTGCTTCTGCGGAAAGGCCACCACCTTTTTTGTTGATGCCTTTGTTATTTGAGAGCGGACCGCCAATGATGACTTCGGTATGAACGCGACAGCCTTCCACTTTGGTGACTTTGAGTTGAACACGACCATCGTCAAGCAACAGGATATCGCCGGCGGATACGTCGTTAGGCAGTTCTTTGTAATCAAGGCCAACGGCTTCTTGATTGCCTTCGCCTAAACCTAGGCTGCTATCGAGAGTGAACAGGTCGCCTACGGCAAGTTGGATTTTGCCATCTTTGAATGTCGACACACGAATCTTGGGACCTTGTAAGTCTCCGAGAATGGCGATTTGAGTGCCGAGTCTTTTGGCTATCGCTCGGACATTTTCTGCACGTTGTATATGGTCGTCGCTGGTGCCGTGAGAGAAGTTCATACGAACGATATTGGCACCGGCTTTGATGATCTCTTCAAGCACGTTACCTTTATCAGTAGAAGGGCCTAGCGTTGTGACGATTTTCGTTTTTCTTAATTCGGCTGTCATGAATACTCCTAGAGTGAGGCCAAGTAATCTTTTAAAAGACTGAATTAAGTATATGCATTAATTGATAATTTATTGGGAGCTAGGAGGATATTTCTTGATTTACCTTTAATTATTGAATTTAGGGCTCAAACGTGATGTTTTATTCTGAAAATTAAGTCGCAAATTATCGATGTGGGTGTTAATTTCCCTCGAACTATTTGACTCGATACACAAAGATTCATGTATATACGTGATACTGGTCACGGCGATATACCAAGTGACTTCACAATTACTTCGCAAAGTAAAAAAATTACCTCGTTGATGATTTCTGGAGCGTAAAATGTACATGGCTCAACCGGGCCATATTGATCATATCAAACAGGTCAATGCTGGTCGTGTATATAAACTAATTGACCTTAAAGGTCCTATTTCTCGTATCGATCTGTCCAAGCAAAGTGAGTTGGCTCCGGCGAGTATTACTAAAATTACCCGTGAACTCATTGAAGCTCACCTTATTCACGAAACGACGGTTCAAGAAGCCACGACTCGTGGGCGTCCTGCTGTCGGTCTGCAAACTAATAACGAAGGTTGGCAGTTTCTGTCGATGCGTCTTGGTCGCGGATACTTGACGATCGCGCTCCATGAATTGGGCGGCGATGTGCTTATCGATACCAAGATTGATATCCATGAACGCGATCAAGATGATGTGCTTGCGCGTCTTCTTCATGAAATCGATGAGTTCTTCCAAACCTATGCCGAGCAACTCGACAGGGTGACGAGTATAGCTATCACACTGCCAGGTCTGGTGAATTCAGAGCAAGGTATTGTGTTGCAGATGCCGCACTACAACGTTGAAAACTTAGCGTTGGGGCCGGAGATCTACAAAGAAACCGGTCTGCCAGTTTTTATTGCCAATGATACCCGAGCGTGGGCATTAGCAGAGAAACTGTTTGGTAACTCACAAGACAACGACAACTCTGTTCTTATCTCGATTCACCACGGTTTAGGTGCCGGGATCATTCTTGATGGTCGCGTTCTGCAAGGGCGTCACGGTAACATCGGTGAGTTGGGGCATATCCAGATCGATAAAGAAGGCAAGCTTTGCCACTGTGGAAATCGAGGCTGTTTAGAAACGGTGGCGAGTTCTCAGGCAATCCGTGAGCAAGTTAAAGAGCGATTGGCAAATGGTGAAGAATCAACGCTAACGGTGTTTGAAGACGTCACTATTGAACAGATCTGTGCTGCCGCTGCTAATGGGGATCCGCTGGCTGTCGAAGTGATTGAACAGTTAGGCCGTTACCTAGGCTCTGCGATTGCGATTGTGATTAACCTGTTCAACCCTGAGAAAATCTTGGTGGGTGGTGTTATCAATCAGGCCAAAAGCGTGTTGTACCCTGCGATTCAAAAGTGCATCGAAGAGCAGAGTCTATCGGTTTACCATAAAGACTTAGAGCTGGTAGAATCTCGTTTTTATAAGCAGGCAACCATGCCAGGTGCTGCGCTCATCAAGCAGGCCTTATACGATGGCCAACTGTTAATGAAAGTTATTGAAGGTTAACCCCTTTTCTCGTCTTGTAGCCTTACCCTGAACCTTTCCATGTACTTAAGCTTTGTATAACATCATTTGTTGTACTTAGTTTAAGCATTCTGTGCATTGGCGCTTTGCTTTAACCTATTGAAGTAGGCTATTGTAGCCACAGTTATTATTTGTCACTAAGGTGTTGTATGTCTGGCGTTTTAAATTCGGTTGATCAGAGAACCAAACTGGTCGGTGAAAACCGTCTGGAACTCTTGTTATTCAGCTTAAATAGTCGTCAACTATTTGCGATTAACGTATTTAAAGTGAAAGAAGTCCTCAAAGTGCCAGTTCTTACTCGCTTACCGGGCTCTCATCATCATATTACGGGTGTTGCGTCTTTACGTGGTGAATCGGTGCCTGTTATCGATTTACGCAGTGCCATTGGCTTTCCGCTATCTCGTGCGGAATCTCAAGAGAGCAACCTGATTATTACGGAATACAACCGAACCGTACAAGGTTTCTTGGTTGGGCAAGTTCGTAATATCGTGAACACGACATGGACAGAAATCCAGCCGCCGCCAAAGACAACAGGCCGTGCAAACTACCTAACCGCTATTACGCATATTCAAGAAGAAGAGCAGCACAAGATCGTCGAGATCATCGATGTTGAGAAAGTGCTAGCTGAGATCATTGATTACGATGTCTCGATCTCTGAAGGCGTCTTGGATGAACAATTAGCTCAGGAGATGATAGGACGTAATGTGCTTATCGTTGATGACTCTTCAACAGCGCGTAACCAGATCAAAGGCACCTTGTCACAGCTTGGTTTGAACATTATTGAGTGTTGTGATGGCTTAGAAGCACTGACCTTACTTAAGGGCTGGTGTGATGAAGGCAAAGACATCAATCAAGAAATATTGTTGATGATCACCGATGCTGAAATGCCTGAAATGGACGGCTATAAGCTGACACACGAAGTACGTACTGACCCAAGAATGCATGACCTATTTATTACGCTAAACACTTCATTAAGTGGAAGTTTTAATGAAGCTATGGTTGAGAAAGTAGGGTGTAACCGCTTTATTTCTAAGTTCCAGCCAGACCTCTTGGTTGAAGTGACTCAAGAGCGAATGCGTCAGATTTTATAATTAATGTTGCTGTACGGTTTGTTTTGAGTGACCTTATAGAAAACGCTTGCTAATATTCACGCAGCATATTTTTCTTAACGAAATATGCTCAACTACTAGCGTAACTTTTCACACACAATCTAAGGTAGTTCCTCTTAATGATATGGTTAACGTCTAAAGTCGTCATGACTTTGAGCTTATTACTGTATAGGGAATTTAAGAAAAGACGTACGGAAGCTGAAGTTGAGTCATAACTCAACAACTGGAATTGAAGGGAAGCGGATGCTTCCCTTTTTCGTTGCTCTTTCTCTCGTTTCTTTAGCCATTTAGCCAATCAGCGATTGAGAACAGTTGGTACTTTGCTAATGAAAATCCCGAGATTTGGTTTTCAAGCCAACAATTTCATCGGTAATATCGATAAGTTTTCCTGCGATAACATGAACGACTTCTCCTTCTTTTTCTAATATCCCTTGTACCTTTAACGCCTTGGCTGTGAGATAAGCTTGCTGTTGAGCGCGCGCGGTTGCTCCCCATACCACGACATTAATATTACCAGTACTATCCTCTAGTGTGACAAAGGTGACACCTGCCGCGGTTCCGGGAGATTGTTTGCCTGTGACTAATCCGACAACGGTGACCATAGATTTGTGTCTTTGTTGTATTAAATCTTTCATGTGTGTGAATCGGCCTAATCGTCCCGCTTCTTCGAGCAAAGTGATTGGGTGTTTGTTCAATGAAATTCCGACACTGGTGAAGTCTTCGAGTAGATCTTGCATCTCATTGGGCTTGTGCAGTGCATGTTCGTCATGTCCTGCCTCTGCATCGTCATAGGCTTGGCTAAACAGAGGTAGATCAGACGCCGAGTCCATGATCGCCCAGCGAGTCTGGAAGCGGTCTCCAGAAACGTTATGTAGCGCATTGGCCGATGCCAGTAGCTCGATATCTTTCTTATTCATCGATAACTGTTTCACTTGACTAGGGTAGCGATAACCGGATTGTGGACGATTGGCGAGCACGCTTTGAATTCCATGCTCGCTGAATCCTTTGATTTGTCGCAGCCCTAAGCGAATCGCTAAACCATTCTGATGAGAGACAACCGTGTGGTAGTTTTGAGAAGCGTTCACGCATACCGGAAGTATCACCACATTATGTCGTTGTGCGTCTTGTACCAACTGTGAGGGGCTATAAAAGCCCATGGGTTGGCTATTCAACAGAGAAGCGTAGAAACATTCAGGGTAGTAGCACTTCAACCAAGCTGAGCAATACGCTAACACCGCAAACGAAGCCGAGTGGCTTTCAGGAAAACCGTACTCGCCAAAGCCGCATATCTGTTTAAAGATCTGCTCAGCAAACTCTGTCTCATAGCCGCGCTTTTGCATTCCCTCGATAAGTTTGTTTTTAAACTTAAAGACGTTGCCATTTTTCTTCCAAGCGGCCATCGCGCGTCTGAGTTGATCCGCTTCTCCGCCTGTGAAGCCTGCGGCCACCATCGCGAGTTTAATCACTTGCTCTTGGAATATCGGTACACCCAAGGTGCGCGACAGTACTGATTCCACGTCTTTAGATGGATAACTGATTGGCTCAATGCCATCTCGACGCTTGAGAAACGGATGCACCATATCGCCCTGAATAGGGCCTGGACGAACGATAGCGATTTGAATCACCAAGTCGTAATAAGTCTTCGGTTTAAGCCTTGGCAGCATGCTCATTTGTGCGCGTGACTCAATTTGGAATATCCCGACTGTGTCTGCTCGTTGAATCATGCCGTAAACCTGAGGATCATCCTTAAGGCGAGTGATCTCAGCAATGGTCAGTGATCGCCCGTGAATACGTTTGATCAGGTCGAAACATTTACGAATCGCAGAGAGCATACCAAGCGCGAGCACATCAACTTTCAGCAAGCCTAAGGTTTCTAGATCATCCTTATCCCATTGAATAATGGTTCGATCGTGCATTGCTGCATTTTCGACGGGAACCAGCTCATACAAAGGGCCTGAAGATATGACAAAGCCACCAACGTGTTGAGATAAGTGACGTGGAAAGCCGATGATCTCATTAACCAAATGGATAAACTGTTGCCCCTTCAAAGAATCAGGCTGTAGCCCCAATTGAGTGAGCTGAGCCTGCCAACCTAGGCTTTTGTCCCTGCGATTGGTGTTCTTGATGAAGTAGTCGAGCTGAGTTTCTTGTAGCCCTAATGCTTTCCCCACATCTCTTACCGCACTTTTAAAGCGATAAGAAATGACCGTTGCAGCAAGCGCGGCCCTTTCTCTACCGTATTTTTGGTAGATGTATTGGATAACTTCTTCACGGCGTTCGTGTTCAAAATCGACATCAATATCAGGTGGCTCATCGCGCTCTTTACTGATGAAACGCTCAAACAGCACCGAGATCTGCCTTGGGTCGACTGAGGTGATTTCTAAGCAATAACAGACCACGGAATTGGCCGCTGAACCTCGACCTTGGTAAAGAATGCCTTGGCTTTTAGCAAACATCACGATGTCGTGAATGGTGAGAAAAAAGAAAGGGTAGTCTAGCTCGTCAATCAGCCCCAATTCTTTATTTATGATCTGTTGGATGTCGTCAGGTACACCTTGTGGGAAGCGAGCTCGTTTTCCCTTTTCGACCAACATGCGCAGATAACTCATGGGCGTTTCACCTTGAGGGATCAGCTCACTGGGATATTCGTATCGCAAGCTATCTAAATCAAATTCACACAACTCGGAGATTCGGTTGCTCTCTTCTAGCCACTCAGTTTTGAATATATGAGAGAGCTTATTAATGCTTCGTAAACAGCGCTCGGCATTAGCGAGTAAGTGACTGCCCACTTCGGTAATGGGTTTTTGGTACTTTATCGCAGTGAGTGAGTGCTGCAAGGGTAAGCGATTCGCGTTGTGCATCAGCACGCCACCACAAGCTGTTATTGGCAGTTGATGATGTTGTGACAGCTCAACGCAGTAATCTGTGTATTGCTGGTCGGTTTGCTTTAGGTGTCGTTGTAAGCCGATCCAAAGCCGACCTGAATGATGCTGGGATAGCCATTGCCCCCAGTGTGCGTCTTCATTTTTCTGTTGAGGAAGCCAAAGAATAAAGCAGTGCTTAGCCGACATGATATCCCATTCAGAGAGCTGATAATGTCCCTTGCTGCTACGACGTCTCGCGTTGGTAATTATACGGCACAGCTCGGCGTAGGCTCGTCTGTTTGGGCATATCAAGATCACTTGGCACTCTTCATTTAACCAAAACATGCTCCCGACAATTTGCTTGAGTGACAGTTTATGTTGCTTGATTGCAGAGTGAACCTTAACGATGCCCGCGACTGAGCACTCATCAGTAACAGCGAGTGCTTTGTAACGTAAGAAGTCGGCCTGTAAAACAAGCTCTTCCGCATGCGAAGCTCCCTCTAGAAAGGAATAATTACTTTGACAGAAAAGCTCTGAGTATTGCTGAGACATAACGTAATCTCACTTAACCATTGCGAGTGAACATGATTGAAAAGGGATGTTGAAATTGAGTAAATGGTGCGGGTTGGCGATTCAACTCTTTGTTGGTTAGCTAAATAAGCCGTGCAAAAACCACTGTTTATCTGGCGTTCTAAATATCCAGAGCCACCGACCGTTTTCACTGTGAGCAATAAAGTAGTCACGAATGACCTTCTCTCCATCCCACCAGCCAGAAACAATGCGCTCAGGGCCTTGAGATAAGGTGACGCTTTCGGTTAAGGCTTTGGGCTCTGGCAGTAAAATACTGGGCCTGAGTCGTTGTTGATTGACGCTGAGAGCTATGGTTTGTTGCTCGCTATCTGGGGGCGTTTGCCTCTTTGCCACAGATTTACTCAGTGTTGGGAGCGAGTACTGATTGGCCTTTTCTGGCCTTGGGTCATGCTGTATTTTCGGTGTTTGAATACAGGCTTGCCCAAGCTTTGCTTGCAGTAATGAGAGTAAATCTAACGCGGCAAGTGTTCCAGTATTACCATCAAAAAGGTCATGGTAGGCCATTTGGGGTTCTCCATGACGAACCAAGCTGAGGGTCAGCCCTTGAACCGGTGCTGTTAGTTTTAGTGACTCTAAGGTGAGATGAGTCAGGTTCGCCCATTTTTCAGCAAGGTAATCACCTTGTACCGAATAAAAAGAGACAGGGTGATCGTCTTTATCTCTGAGGTGCAAAGTCAACGTTAACTCGAAAGCCACTCGGTCGCGTAGCTTCAAAAAACACTCGAGTTGATTCAGTAATATCAGCAACGGCTTTTCGATAAATAGGATGTTTTCAATATCAAACAATAGCTCCAAATATTGCTGGAAATTCTCTGGTGGATGATAGAAATCAATCGGGTGCTTGAACTGGCCGTTAAGGCGACCGACATAATTCACCAAGTCGATATCAAAGCGGCGTGCGACCTCTTGCAAAGGCAGCTTTAATAGGTCTTCAATGGTATTGATACCGACACGGTTCAGGCGTTCTATTTGCTTGGTCGGTAGCTCACTGGAAATTAATGCTTGTTGATTGACCCAAGTTTTCATCTGCTCAATATTGTTTGTTGCTTGGTTGATCGCTTGCTTACCCAAAAGGATCGCAGAAAGCGGCGAATAACCCGTAGCGAAGCTGAACTGGATATTGAGCGTTTCTAAGTGGCTTTTGAGCTCATGCCAGTAGTTATCTAGCCCGTCGTAAAGTGACAGCATGTTAGAGGCTTTAATCAGCAAGCCATTAGGTGGCAATAACGCCATGTCCGAAGTGACTAGATACGCCCATTGAGCAATCTCTTTCAGTTTGTTTTTCTCAAGCTCAATGCTGTATGGGTGAACGTGTAAGTGATGGCACAGCGCCGCCGCTGACCCTAGCCCCATACCCAGCGTGATTCCAGATTCCAGCGCGGCTTGATTAGCTTGCAGTACACGGTGATCTTTTTCATCCACGATGATAATAGGTTGTTTGAGGGAGTCTTCGCTCGAACCCAATTCATTAGAGTTAAACAAGGTATCCAATTGCAGAGATGGAAAGTGTAGATAAAGCCACAACATACGTTAGCCTTGCTTCGCAATAGGAAAAGCCAACACAGTGTTACCAGGCAAAGTACGGTCTGAATTGTCTTTATAAACGACTTTCTCTGTGAGTAACGGCCAGTTGTGTGTCATGTCTAGAATAAAGCTACCATACGACCAACTGCCTTTTCTTTTTGTTACCTCTACCTTCAGCCCTTGGGCGTGAGAAGACAGTTTCATGCTTAAGGAAACGGGCAGGGATAGTTGATTATGGCTGGTGGCTTTAAAGTGAAACTGCAGGCACTTACCGGTTTCGCTTGCTGCTTGTAAGCGCTTTGTTTGGTGTATTTCTAGATCGGCTCCCCATAGCAATACAGAGTGACAAGCACCGCTTTTGAGGCACTGTTCAGCCGCCCACAGTGCATCGAGATCGCGCTGGGGCTGGATAACGAGAATGTTCTCTAATTCAATGCCTTGGTTACTAAAAAACTCGGCACAGATCTTCCCTGGCGGGTTAATGAATATGGCCAGTTTTTGCGAGTTTTGTTGAGATAAATAGGGCGTAAGTAGGCGAAGCTCGCCGATCCCTTGTTGTGATTCAACCTCAATAACGCCGTGCGTCGGGAAGCCGCCATCAAGCTGTTTATCCAGTTGAGGATAGCCTGTTGAAGTGGTACTTCCTTGCGTTGTTGATTGTAACCCTTTCCAGATTAGCTGGCGGTCTTGTAAGTTTTTTATTAGTTCATGCATAATTAAACACCTGTATATTTATACAGTATATTTAACAATGAAAAAGATGCAAAGCAAAATGATGAAAATTAGGTGAACTAAATATTAGATGGTTGATTTAGATACAAAAAAAGCCGCTATGGAAGCGACTTTTTATTATTGGTTAATGATATCAGTTACTTAGGTTGAGCATCGATACATTGGCCATTAATATCTGTCACGCTTGGGTTCATTAAATGTAGGTACAGTGAGATGATGTCGAGTGGCGTTTTTAGCTTATTCGCATCTTCTCCTGGGTACGCTTTTGCACGCATGCGTGTTTGAGTGCCGCCCGGGTTGATTGCGTTAACACGGATGTTCGTGTCTTCAAGCTCGTCTGCTAGGATTTGCATCATACCTTCGGTAGCAAACTTAGAAATCGCGTAAGTGCCCCAGAATGCACGGCCTGAGTGACCAACCGTTGAAGAGGTAAATACGATGCGACCTGCTTCTGCTTTTTTAAGTGCAGGCAGTAATGCTTGAGTCATCAAGAACTCAGATTTCACATTGATCTGCATAACATCATCAAAGGTTTCTTCATCAATCTGCTCAAACGGACTCAGAGTGCCGAGAACACCAGCATTATGAAGTAGACCGTCTAAACGGCCGAACTGTGATTCAATGGTTTCAGCCATATCAACGTAGTTCTGCTTTGTCGCACCTTTTAAATCCAATGGGATAATCGCAGGTTGTGGGTAACCAGCGCTTTCGATTTCATCGTAAATGAATTCAAGGTTTTTAACATTGCGGCCTAACAGAATGACAGTTGCACCATGTTGAGCGAAGCTTAGTGCTGCTTGGCGACCAATGCCAGCACCGGCACCTGTAACCAAAATTACTTTATCTTTGAGGGCATCTGTAGAGATTGGGTAATCCACTGTGCTTATCCTTCTTTCTTTTATTATGTTCGTCATTCCATTGATGTTTAATCACACAGATAACCGCAGGAATGATGAGAAATTCTTGGTAATCGTGACAAGATGGTTACAATACACTAATTCATACAATAGGGGATATGACATTGGAATTTTTGTTGGACTACGGCTTGTTTTTGGCCAAGATTGCGACCGTTGTAATCGCCATCATCGCAATTTTAGTGATTGCTAAATCTGTGGGTGGGAAATCAAGCGCGATTAAAGGTGAGCTGGAAATCACGAACCTATCTGAACATCATAAACAGACGATTGAACAACTAGAGCACCATCTACATGATGATGCTTTCATCAAAGCCCGTGATAAAGCAGAAAAGAAAGCGGAAAAAGAGAAAGTAAAATCACGCGGTAAAGAAGTGAAGAAAGCAGCGAAAGAGGGTGAGCTTGATAGTAAGCGTGAACCACATCTATTCGTTCTTGATTTTAACGGCAGCATTGATGCGAAAGAAGTGGCTTCATTACGTGAAGAGGTAACGGCGGTTCTGGCTGTGGCTCGTGAAGGTGATGAAGTATTGCTAAAACTTGAGTCTGGCGGTGGCATGGTTCACGGCTATGGTTTGGCGTCTTCTCAACTTGATCGTATCAAAGCGGCAGGTTTGCCTCTGACTATCTCGGTAGACAAAGTCGCCGCAAGTGGCGGTTACATGATGGCATGTATCGCAGACAAAATTGTATCTGCACCGTTTGCTATTGTTGGTTCTATTGGTGTTATCGCTCAACTGCCAAACTTCAACAAACTGCTTAAAAAGCATGATATTGAGTTCGAACAGTTAACGGCGGGTGAGTACAAACGCACGCTTACT
The DNA here is from genome assembly GCF_023161755.1 of Vibrio sp. 1CM23M. Taxonomy (NCBI): domain Bacteria; kingdom Pseudomonadati; phylum Pseudomonadota; class Gammaproteobacteria; order Vibrionales; family Vibrionaceae; genus Vibrio; species Vibrio sp. 1CM23M. Next base: position 27,347 of record NZ_JALNTR010000006.1, on the reverse strand, counting down.
ATGTTTGGTGAGAATAGCGATAAAGCACGCGAGAAGTTTAAAGAAGAGCTCGAAGAGACACATGGCCTATTCAAAGACTTCATTCGTGACCATCGTCCTGCGTTAGATCTTGAAAAAGTAGCAACGGGTGAACACTGGTTTGGTACACAAGCACATGAACTTGGGCTGGTGGATGAGATCAGTACTTCTGATGACTTAGTCGTAGCGGCATGTAAGGACAAAACGGTTCTAGCGATTCACTACGTACAGAAGAAAAAGCTTTCAGACAAACTAGCGGGCGTGGCAGGTAAATCTGCAGACAGCGTGCTGATGAAGCTGATTGAACGCGGTCAAAAGCCGATTGTTTAAGCGTATTCAGTTTTAGATCTAGTTCTAGTTCTAAGTTTAGTGCCTTACGTTCATTTGCAGACGTTTGAGCCTTAAAAAGAAAGCGCATAAGTCATCAGACTTATGCGCTTTTTTATTGCTCCACTTCCGAGCGGGTGACCACTATGTTGTAGGGGGAGCGGAGTTTTATACCAAGCACTGACTTACTGTGATTGATATTAAATCTTGGCTCCATAATCATTACGTTTTGGACAAGTAGTCAGAATCTCTCTATGACCCGTATCTTTGAGCTCTTCCAAAATCACATCAAAGCCCCACAAGCGATAGAGATGCTTCATCACTTCGTCGTAGCCTTTATCAAGCGGGATGCGGTCGTGAGGCACATATTGCAGTGTCATTGAGCGGTCACCACGAATATCGACATTAAACACCTGAATGTTTGGTTCAAGGTTACTTAGGTTGTATTGTGCCGCAAGCTTCTCACGAATCAGGCGATAGCCCGGATCATCGTGAATAGCACTCACCTCGATGGTGTTTTTACGGTCGTCGTCGAGTACAGAGAACAGCTTAAAGTCTCGAATGATTTTTGGAGAAAGGTATTGGCTGATGAAACTTTCATCTTTGAAGTTGTGCATCGCAAAGTGCACCGCTTCTAACCAATCACTTCCGGCTAACTCAGGGAACCACTCTCTATCTTCATCGGTTGGCTCTTCACAGATGCGTCGGATGTCTCTAAACATCGCAAAGCCAAGTGCATAAGGGTTTATTCCGCTGAAGTAAGGACTGTTGTAGGCAGGTTGTGCGACGACACTGGTGTGGCTGTGCAGGAATTCTAAGATGAACTTATCACTCACCAAGCCTTCGTCGTAAAGATGATTAAGAATGGTGTAATGCCAGAAGGTTGCCCAGCCTTCGTTCATCACTTGGGTTTGTTTCTGAGGGTAGAAGTATTGGCTCACCTTGCGAACAATACGAACACACTCACGCTGCCAAGGTTCAAGCAGTGGTGCGTTCTTCTCGATAAAGTAGAGAATGTTTTCTTGAGGCTCACTAGGGAAGCGGATCTTGGTCTCTTCTTCCTTACTTTTATTCTGAGGAACGGTTCGCCACAGCTCATTCACTTGAGATTGCAGATAAGCTTCGCGTTCTTCTTGTCTTGCTGTCTCTTCAGCAATGGAAATCTTCTCAGGGCGTTTGTATCGGTCTACGCCGTAATTCATCAGTGCATGGCAAGAATCAAGGAGCTGCTCGACCTCAGCGACGCCATATTTCTCTTCACAACCACTAATGTACTTCTTAGCGAACAACAGGTAATCGATGATGGAACTGGCATCGGTCCATGTTTGGAACAGGTAGTTGCCTTTAAAGAATGAGTTGTGGCCGTAACAAGCGTGAGCCATTACCAGCGCCTGCATTGTGACCGTGTTCTCTTCCATCAGGTAAGCGATACAAGGATCGGAGTTAATTACGATTTCGTATGCCAAGCCCATTTGGCCATGCTTGTAGTTTTGCTCGGTTTGAATGAATTTCTTACCAAATGACCAGTGGTTGTAATTGATAGGCATACCAATGCTCGAGTAGGCATCCATCATCTGTTCTGAAGTAATCACTTCAATCTGGTTTGGGTAAGTGTCTAAACGGTAATGCTGCGCCACACGCTTAATTTCTACGTGGTATTTCTCCAAGAGGTTGAATGTCCAATCTGGACCATCAGGCAGCATCTTGTCGTTTTTCTTCTTTGCAGCTTTGTCTTTCTCTGCAACGTTTGATTTCGCTGTCATGGCAAACTCCCTTACGCTGTCTCTTTCTGGAACAGTTCTCTAAACACAGGAAAAATATCATCCACCGTTTTAATGTTTTTCATGGCGAAGTTGTCAAAGCTACTCTCGAGTTTTTCGTATTCGTGCCAAAGCGTTTGATGAGAGCGGCGTGTTATTTCGATGTAAGAGTAATATTGGCAAGTTGGCAGAAGCGTATTGACCAGTAACTCTTTACAACGAGGAGAGTCATCCGCCCAGTTATCGCCATCAGAGGCTTGTGCTGCATAGATGTTCCACTCATTAGCAGGGTAGCGGTCTGCGACAATTTCCTTCATCAGTTTCAGTGCGCTCGAAACAATGGTGCCACCCGTTTCTTGTGAGTAGAAAAACTCATGTTCGTCGACCTCTTTAGCCTGAGTATGGTGACGAATAAACACAACATCGACGTTTTCGTAGGTGCGGTTTAAGAACAGATACAGAAGGACATAAAAGCGCTTCGCAATATCTTTTGTGGCCTGATCCATAGAGCCGGACACATCCATTAGACAGAACATCACGGCTTGGCTAGATGGAATAGGGCGCTTCTCATAGTTTTTAAAACGTAAGTCGAAGGTGTCAATGAACGGCACGCTTTCAATCTTTTTGCGTAACTCGGCAATCTCTTCTTTGAGGCGACCCTCTTCAAAAGGTTGTGCTGGCTCCGTCATTTTAACTTGGTCAAGCTGTTCCATCAGTAGGTTAAGCTCGCGCTTTTTACCTGCTGTCATCGCGGTTCTACGAGCCAAAGATTGCTGTAGTGAACGAACGATAGCGATGTTGGATGGAATCCCCGCGCTTTGGTAACCAGAGCGGTGAGTTTTCCATTCGGTGATTTTGTTGACCTGATTTTTCTCTAGATTAGGTAGAGCTAAATCTTCAAAGAGAATATCAAGATATTCATCTTTTGAAATTTGGAAGGTAAATTCATCTTGCCCTTCGCCATCAGGGCTTGCGTCGCCTTGGCCTGAACCACCACCTTGACCACCACCTTTAGGGCGTTCGATTTTATCGCCAGTGATGAACTGATCATTACCTGGGTGAACGCGCTCTCTAACGCCGCCTTGACCTTGGTGAAAGTTTGGCTCTTTGATGTCTTTATGGGGAATAGTGACGTCTTCACCCGTTTCAGTATTGGTGATTGAGCGTCGGTTGACTGCATCGGCCACAGATTCTTTGATTTGCTCTTTATGGCGTCGTAAGAAACGCTGTCTATTCACAGCACTCTTATTTTTGCCATTGAGCCTCCGATCGATAAATTGTGCCATAAGAACTCCCTCTCAGCTGATGTCGCGATCCTACTTTTTATTCGGGTATAAGAGTTATTGATTTACTAAGGTATAAAAGTTATTGGTTTGTACGAGCTGCTCAGTTGAGCAGCTCAATACCGTTTAGTTATGAGGATTTACGAACTCTTAGGTACCACTCAGATAGCAGTCTCACTTGTTTCTCGGTGTAGCCTTTTTCCATCATACGAGCAACGAAGTCGTCATGTTTTTTCTGATCATCCGTTGAGGTCTTAGCATTGAACGAAATAACAGGAAGTAGCTCTTCTGTGTTAGAGAACATTTTCTTCTCAATCACAGTGCGCAGTTTCTCGTAGCTCGTCCACACTGGGTTTTGACCGTTATTGTTGGCTTTGGCACGAAGCACAAAGTTCACAATCTCATTTCGGAAGTCTTTAGGGTTACTGATACCGGCGGTTTTCTCGATTTTCTCTAGTTCACCATTCAGAGAAGCACGGTCAAATAGCTGGCCTGTTTCTGGATCGCGGTACTCTTGGTCTTGAATCCAGAAGTCTGCGTAGGTGACATAGCGGTCGAAAATATTCTGACCGTACTCAGAGTAAGACTCTAGGTAAGCGGTTTGAATCTCTTTACCGATGAACTCTACGTAGCGTGGCACTAGGTATCCTTTCAAGAACTCTAGATACTTCTCAGCAGTTTCTTGAGGGAACTGCTCACGTTCGATTTGCTGCTCAATAACGTAGAACAAGTGCACTGGGTTCGCGGCCACTTCGGCTTGGTCGAAGTTAAATACACGAGACAGGATCTTAAAGGCGAAACGCGTTGATAGCCCAGACATGCCTTCGTCAACGCCGGCATAATCTCGGTACTCTTGGTAGCTCTTCGCTTTTGGATCGGTGTCTTTTAGAGTCTCACCATCGTAAACACGCATTTTTGAGAATAAAGAAGAGTTTTCAGGCTCTTTCAGTCTCGATAGGATGCTGAATTGCGATAGCAGGTCGAGTGTGCTCGGTGAGCAAGGGGCTTTGGACAGCTCACTGTGTTCAAGCAGTTTCTGGTAGATCTTAACTTCTTCAGAGACGCGCAGACAGTAAGGGACTTTTACAATATACACACGGTCTAGGAAGGCTTCGTTGTTTTTGTTGTTACGGAAGGTCTGCCACTCGGATTCGTTCGAGTGAGCGAGAATCATACCGTCAAATGGCAGTGCAGAAAGCCCTTCGGTACCGTTGAAGTTACCTTCTTGTGTTGCCGTTAGTAGAGGGTGCAATACCTTGATTGGTGCTTTGAACATCTCCACGAATTCCATCACACCTTGGTTGGCTTTACACAGCGCACCAGAGTAGCTGTAGGCATCAGGATCATCTTGAGAGAAGTGCTCAAGTTTACGAATATCAACTTTACCAACCAGAGACGAGATATCTTGGTTGTTTTCATCACCTGGCTCTGTTTTCGCGATCGCTACTTGATCGAGAATAGAAGGGCGCAGTTTGATGACTTTGAATTTGGAAATATCACCGCCAAAATCGTGCAGACGTTTCGCTGCCCACGGAGACATAATTGAGCGAAGATAGCGTTTCTCGATGCCGTATTCGTTCTTCAATAAGTCACCGTCTTCGTTAACATCGAATAGACAGAATGGGTGATCGTTTACTGGGCTTCGTTCACCGTCAGCAGACAATACATAGATTGGTAGTTTCTGCATCAGGGCTTTGAGTTTTTCAGCGAGAGAAGATTTACCACCGCCCACAGGGCCAAGTAGGTAAAGAATTTGTTTACGTTCTTCTAAACCTTGCGCAGCATGTTTTAAGTAAGAAACAATCTGTTCAATCGCATCTTCCATACCGTAGAAATCTTTAAATTCGCTGTAGCGTGAGATGACACGGTTCGAGAAAATACGACTCAGTTGAGGGTCTTGAGCAGTGTCAATAACCTCTGGTTCGCCAATGGCTAGTAATAAGCGCTCGGCAGCATTAGCGTAAGCACTTTTATCGTCTTTACACAGCCCTAAGAACTCTTGCAATGTCAGCTCTTCTTCCTTGGCTGCTTCATAACGTGATTGATAGTGGTCAAAAATACTCATAGTCACATTCCCCTTGTTAACCAGTCAAAACTGACGAGCGATTGAAAAATAGGCTCTCCCTACATTTTAAGGTTAGACCCGCTTCCACAATTTTGCTTAACAATTATGTATTTATTTACAATTTTGCGTGTGAAAAACGTGGCGAGCGCAATAGGCAACTTGAGGCGCGTAGAATCAAATTATTTTACATTCGAGGGGATCTGGCCGTTTGTTTTGAGATTTTAGGTCGCTTAATAATACTCACAATGGATTTATGTGCATTAGATGTATAACTGGGCTCTATTGATTTTTTGGAATGAAGTACCATATAATGCGCGGCGTTATCAAAAATTACTCAATAAATAGGTAGATGTAGTGAAGAATAATGGGTTAAAAATAGTGGCTATCAGTGCTGCGTTACTGGCTTCAACAACAGCACATGCAAGAATCTCGCAGTGGTCATTGGGTGTTGCCGCCTCTTATTCTCCTGCTGTCTATAAAGATACACCATCAAACCGTGCCGTGATCCCTATGATTGGTTATGAAGGTGAGCACTTCTTTATGCGTGGTTTCAGCGCTGGTTATCGCTTATTACCAGCAGGCTCACCGCAAAACATCGTATTTCGAGCGGTTTATGATTCAAGAACATTAAAGCCGGGTGATTCCGATAACGTCGATATTCAAAAGTTGGATGAACGTGATGCCTCGATATTGGGCGGTATCAGCTATCAAGTGATCACTCTGGTTGGTATGTTTGAAGCGACTGCGGGTTCGGATTTAGGCTTTAAGCACAACGGTATTTATGCGGAAGCGGCATGGCGTCTACCTATTCGTCGTAATGGCTGGGCGATTACCCCATCTATTGGTTACGCCTACAACAGCGAGCGTTTGAACAATCATTTATATGGTGTGAGTTCAGCTGAAGCGGCAAGAACTAACTTAGATGAATTCGACGCAGACTGGGATGGTCAGTACTTTATTGGTTTAGGTGGCTATCTGCATGTTACGCCAAATGTTCGAGTAACTGGTGGCGTTCGTTATACCAACCTTGAAGGCGATATTGAGAATAGCCCAATACTTGAAAGTGGCATCAACATGGCCGCGAACGTCGGTGTTGCTTACGTTTTCTAGTTGCTTTGGTTTTTCTCTTTGTGTGCGAACATTAAAAAGGGTTACTCATGATGAGTAACCCTTTTTATTTATGCGAAGTACAGGCCGATGACTACAAGAATCGGAGCAAACAAAAGCATTGTATGGCTAGATTTAGCACTCATCAGCTCAATTGATGTAAAACCTTTCTGCTTCATATCTTAGAAAGTGAAACCAGCTTGTAGACCTAGAGTGGCATCACTGCCTAGGTTCATGCTGCCTGAGCTGAAGTCATACCAATCGAAACCGACACGCGCCATAAATTTCGAGTTACCAAACATTGGTTGCGCTGACTTAAATTCAGCACCGATGCCGTAAATTGCGCCCCACTTGCTATCTGAATACTTGTGAGTGTCTGATTCGTCTGCATTAACCCATGTTGATTTAGAATTAAAGTTTGAGTAAGCAAGACCAACCTTACCGTAGATAGCAAAAGAGTCATCGAAGCTATATTTATACATTGGCGCTAGAGACATTTTGAAGTGTTGGTAATCGCCCTTGTACTTAGTTAGGTCGCCGTTTACGTCTGAAATAACATCGTTGCTGTCTGAGTCGATGTAATTCATCGTTGATTCTAGATAAAAGTTTGTATCAAGAATTTGTGAACCAACAGTGAATTGTGCGCCTGTATCGTCTTCGTTAATGCCAACGCCGCCAAGTACGTACATTTCGTTAGCTGCGAAAGCTGAAGTAGACATGATAGCTAGTGATGCAAGGATGAATTTTCTCATTTTGTTTATCGCTCTGGTTAATAAATTTCGGGGGGAATTCTAGCTATCTTATTTAAAATAAAAAACACCGTTCAAAATAGAGCAATGGTTTTTAATTTGTATTAAATGTTTCGAAGTGGAATTAATAAAGATGAATGACCTAATTGCTTGTAAATACTAGGTTTGTGTTCGTTGGTTAATGGGCGATATCAGAGAAATTAATTGGAAATGGTTCAATATTTAATATCTGATCTTTATGATTCATTCGCGTTTTCTGTATCTGAAGTACACTTTTTATCCATATCGCTTCATAAGTCCAGTTTTCTGTTTGTGTGCGAACATTAAAAAAGGGTTACTCATGATGAGTAACCCTTTTTCTTGAAACTTTTTAAAAAGTTATCGCTGATCTATTAACGTATTAAGCGCTAAAGATTTGAGATAGCTCTGTCGCACATAGGTGGTATTGACGAGGGCAGTTACGCCATGTTGTTAGCATGCGACGGTACTTCTCTAGCATTGGCATTTGGCTATTGAAGTGGTGATCGGCTTTGTCGAATTGAGGGTAAAGACCTTCAGAATCAACAAGGAAACGCACGTAGTGTACGATCTGCGCTTCAGAAGCGATATCAAAACCTAAGAACTGCAGGCGACGTTGGTCTACTTCAGCACGTTCTTGTTCTGCAAGCATTTTGTTCGACTCTTGCATTGCATGGTACATCTCCATGATGTCGATAATTTCGCGACATTCTGCTTCAGTCAAACAACCAAACTCTTTGTTAAGCTCACGCATTTGGAGTTCGTAACCACGTTCTACAATCGTTTGTAGACGTTGGTATTTAGCTGAGTTCTCAGGATCCATTTGAGACATTAGGTAGTATTGATTTGATAGAATTAGACGCTGAGCATTGGTCATTTCCATGGGAGGAGCCTCACTAAAAAACTAAATGTTATATTCTTTTGTTGCAGTAAGAGTAACAGCATTCCTACGAGTGGAAACATGATCTCAACACGGATTTAATATGATTTTTTGAATTGATAAACAAAAGTTGTAAAGAAAAGTGAAAGGATTGTTTTGCTCGAAAAGAAAACGCCCCAATCGAAATTGAGGCGTTTGAAAACAATATCAACGTAAGTCTAGATTAGTATTTTACGTTTGAATGGTATTGGCTAAGAACAGCAACAATCTCATCCATTTTCTCTTTGCTTGGCGGGTTTGTACCTTCAAGAGGGTAGTCAAAACCAAGTGCTTCCCACTTATGTGCACCAAGCTTATGGTATGGAAGAAGTTCTACTTTCTCGATGTTGTCCATGTCTTTGATGAATTCACCTAGCAGGTGAGCATCTTCAGGCGTATCTGTGTAGCCAGGGACAATCACATAACGAATCCAAGTTTTCTTACCAATTTTGTGTAAGTAGCGCGCAAAATCCAGAGTGCGTCTGTTTGATACACCAATGAAATCGTGGTGAATCTCATCTCGCATGTGCTTAAGATCGAGCATCACTAGATCAGAGGCTTCTAGGACTTCATCAACCACTTCTGTGTGCTTACGAATGTAGCCATTAGTATCAAGACAAGTGTGGATGCCTTCAGCTTGAGCGGCTCGGAAAAAATCACGAACAAACTCAGGTTGTAGCATCGCTTCACCACCAGAACAGGTGATACCACCGCCCGATGCTTTCATGAAATGACGGTATGATTTTGCTTCGTTGATGATCTCTTCGACCGTTACTTCCTTTCCGTCATGAAGATCCCATGTATCACGGTTATGACAGTACATACAACGCATTAAGCAGCCTTGAAGAAACACAATAAAGCGGATACCAGGGCCATCGACAGTACCACAAGATTCGAATGAGTGAATGCGACCAGTTGTAGACATGAGCTATTCTCGTAGAGGAATTTATACCGTTTATTTTATTACAAAAACGGTACATAAAATAGGGTCAAATGGTAACGAGACCTTTAAAAATAAAGGCAACCACCTGTGAAGATGATTGCCTTTATTAAACTTGAAAAGTAAAGGACGAAAGCCCTTACTGGTGGCTAGAAGAAAGCAAACATTGTGATACCGCCAGTGGTGTACACTGACTCTTTTGCTTCTTCGTAATCCGGTGTTTTTGCTGTTAATGCGAAAGAGGCACCAACGTATTGGTTATACCAAGCGACACCAAGCACAGCAGTCGCTTGAATGTTATCTAAAGTCACATCGTAGATAGCAGGGTCTTCGTTGTTTTTATTAGCGTACTCATCAACACCTGAGCGATCGCCTTCGATAGTCAGGTCGTTGAATCGGTAGCGACCTTCAAGGCCTGCATAGGTAAACCAACCAGCGTTTGATGCGCCGATCATGCCAGGTTTGAATGGGTTTTCTGTGGTGATGTTAGCTGCACCAAAGTTACCGCCCAAGTCCGTACCCCAACGGAACATAAAACCAGTCGAGATATCACTTCTAAAGTTACCGACGTTGATTTCTGAAACGTTAGAGATTTCGTAGTCAGTATTCGCAAGAGCTTGATTACGCATTAAGTTGAAATGACTTAGGTAACCAACGCTACCTGCGTATTCATCATCGACTTGGTATTCCCAACCCATCGGCTCATCTGATTTTGTGATCGAGTGAACCAGCTTTTGAGCGTCTTCTGAAAGCGCGCGCTCACCCGTGGTACCAAACGTGATATTAAAACGCTGGGCTTGCTGTGGGTTTAAGCTGATGTAGTTGAATTCAGTATGTAGGTAACCTGCGTATGGGCGATCATTAGGCGATGGTGTTTCTAACTCAATGTCAGAAGGCGTATACATCTTGTGGCCAATGGTGATTTCCCACTTGTCTAGAGAGCTTGCGCCCCAGTAGGAAAGGCTCAATGGTTTTGCCCAGTTGTATGGCGTAATACTTGATGATGTGTAACCCAGAAATAAGCCGTTGGTATAGTCTTGGTCGACACCAAAAATACCATCATTATCTAAAGCAAAAGTCAGCGTTGAACGCTCAGAGGCTAAAGATGAGAAAGAGAGAAGAATCAGGGGTAAACAACGCAGGTATTTCATGGAGCAGTTACTCTTAAATTATGAACCGCGATATTACCGTAATTTGACAGAATTTGTGGAAAAAAAGTGAATGGCAGGGTGCTTTTTTGCTCAACCTAACATTTCGCGGGATAGGTGAGTGCAGTGTGATTTACTTCAGGTATAAAAAAGCCCCGCACATTGGCGAGGCTAATATTATTTACTGTCTATTGAGCGTGAGCTTATAGAGACTCAGTAAATGTACGTGCGATTACGTCAGCTTGTTGCTCTGCAGTTAGAGAGTTAAAGCGAACAGCGTAACCAGATACACGGATTGTTAGCTGAGGGTATTTCTCAGGGTGCTTAACTGCGTCTTCAAGAGTTTCGCGGTTAAGAACGTTAACGTTAAGGTGTTGACCACCTTCAATGCCAGCTTCGTGGTGGAAGTAACCATCCATTAGGCCTGCAAGGTTAGCACGTTGGCTGTCTTGTTCTTTACCTAGTGCGTTTGGCACGATAGAGAACGTGTAAGAGATACCATCTTGTGCGTCAGCAAACGGTAGTTTACCTACAGACGTTAGTGAAGCTACAGCGCCTTTCTCATCACGACCGTGCATTGGGTTTGCACCAGGAGCGAAAGGAGCGCCAGCACGACGACCGTCTGGAGTGTTACCTGTTTTCTTACCGTAAACCACGTTAGACGTGATAGTAAGAACTGACTGTGTAGGGATAGAGTTACGGTAAGTCTTAAGCTTACGGATCTTGTTCATGAACGTAGAAACTAGTTCACAAGCAATATCATCTACACGAGAGTCGTTGTTACCGTATTTAGGGTAATCGCCTTCGATTTCGAAGTCAGTTGCGATGCCATCTTCGTCGCGGATTGGTTTAACAGTCGCGAACTTGATTGCAGATAGTGAGTCAGCTGCAACAGATAGACCAGCAATACCACAAGCCATAGTACGACGAACGTCACGGTCATGAAGAGCCATTAGAGACGCTTCGTAGCTGTACTTGTCGTGCATGTAGTGAATGCTGTTTAGTGCAGTCACGTATTGCTTAGCTAGCCAGTCCATGAAGTGATCTAGACGGTCCATTACTTTATCGTAATCAAGAACAGCGTCAGTCATTGGCGCTTCTTTAGGACCAACTTGCATCTTAAGTTTTTCGTCCACACCGCCGTTAATTGCGTAAAGCATTGTTTTCGCAAGGTTAGCACGAGCACCGAAGAACTGCATTTGCTTACCAACGATCATTGGAGATACACAACAAGCGATAGCGTAATCATCAGACTCAAGGTCAGGACGCATTAGGTCATCATTTTCGTACTGGATAGAAGAAGTATCGATAGATACCTTCGCACAGAAACGTTTGAAGCCGTCAGGTAGTTGCTCAGACCAAAGAACAGTGATGTTTGGCTCTGGAGAAGGACCCATAGTGTATAGCGAGTTTAGGAAACGGAAGTTCGAACGCGTTACTAGCGTACGACCGTCGATACCCATACCACCCATAGACTCTGTTGCCCAGATTGGGTCGCCAGAGAATAGCTCATCGTACTCAGGAGTACGTAGGAAACGAACCATACGCAGCTTCATTACGAAGTGGTCGATCATTTCTTGTGCTTGGTCTTCTGTGATTTTGCCAGCAGCGATATCACGCTCGATGTAGATGTCTAGGAAAGTCGAAGTACGACCTAGAGACATTGCAGCACCGTTTTGAGATTTAACTGCAGCTAGGTAGCCGAAGTAAGTCCACTGAATAGCTTCTTGAGCAGTTTGAGCTGGCTCAGAGATATCGAAACCGTATTTCTCAGCCATTTGCTTGATTTGACCTAGAGCACGATGTTGCTCAGAGATCTCTTCACGCAATTGCATTGTTGCAGCAAGATCTTCGCCGTTCTCGAAACGCTCTTGTAGAGAAGCGAATTGAGCAGCTTTGTCTTTCATTAGGAAATCAATACCGTAAAGTGCAACACGACGGTAGTCACCAATGATACGACCACGGCCGTAAGCATCAGGAAGACCAGTCAGAACACCAGACTTACGACATTTTAGGATATCAGGAGTGTAGATATCGAAAACGCCAGCATTGTGTGTTTTGCGGTATTCTGAGTAGATTTTTGAAACCATTGGGTCAAGAGTTTCACCGTATGCTTTACAAGAACCTTCAACCATACGTACACCACCGTTAGGGATGATTGCACGTTTTAGTGGCTTCTCAGTTTGTAGACCAACGATAGTCTCAAGATCTTTCTCAATGTAACCTGCATCGTGAGCAGTAATGGTAGAGATAACAGAAGTATCGAAATCTACAGGTGCTTTAGTTGCGTTTTCCTGTTTGATACCTTCCATTACCGAAGACCAAAGCTTGTTAGTTGCTTCAGTACCCTCAGAAACTAGGAAAGACTCGTCGCCTTCATACGGCGTGTAGTTCTTTTGAATGAAATCACGAACGTTTACTTCGCTTTGCCACTCACCTGCAGCAAAATCTTCCCAAGCTTTAGCAAATTGCTCTGCCATGACATACCTACCTTTTTAGTAGAAAAAATACGTACATTAACACTGTTGAGCCAGCGCCCCTCGTAAGGGTAGTACACTCTTATTAATAACAATATATATGAGCATATAAGCGTCATATGGTTATATATATTGTCACTACTTTTTATATGTTGTCTTTACTCTATGAATTCAAGACTACGCTAAAAAATTCCTGCAAACCTTAAACTAAATCAATAAATGCCAAAAAAAGTTGAAAAAATTTGAGTGACAGGGGTTGCCACCCAAACTTTTTTTTAATCCTAATACTACTTTTGTGTAGTGAGGACCATTATAGCCAAGCTTTTAGGCCATATTGACTTTCTAGCATACCAACTGCAAGCATTGCTACTAGACAGATAACTAAAACGCCAACTGGGATAACAATCTTATCTACAAATGATAGACGCTTCGCACGCTCTTTATCACCAATTAGACCGTTATTATCTAGAAGCATAGTCAGTGCCCATGCTAATACTGGGTTAACAACCGCTGAACCGAAGATACAGATACCAGCCGCTTGAGAATCTTTTGAATCCTTAACCATTTGCATACCCGCTTCAAGTAGAGGCAGAGATACACCTACAAGTAGCGCAACACGCATCACTGGTGGCCATACTGCTACGTCCATTGGGAAACCAAGAATCGCAACAATAATACATAGTGAGCCAAGCAAGATTGCGCCGCCAGGAATTGGACGTTTCGCGATTGCTGCTGGGATCATGTACGTACCCCAAGAAGATGTGATGTTACCACCACCAACCGCTGTACCCACCATTTGACGAACAGAACACATAGTCATTGTGTCATCTACATCCATTAGTACTTTTTCAGAACGTTTAGGGTAGTTTAGTTCTTGGAAGATACGGTGACCTAGGAAGTCAGGTGACCACATTGCTACAGCAAGGATTGCAAATGGCAGAGATGCAATGAAGTGTTCAACGTTTGGCAGGCCAAGCATCCAACCTTCAGAAGTAGAGCCCCACCAGTAAACTGGGTTTAGGTTTGGAATACCCATTTCAGTTTCGAATACGATGTCGAAGCCAGCACCTAATACTAATGCAATAGCAAGGCCAGTGAATGCACATACTGGGATAGCTAACCAACGCTTGTTCACTTTTGCTAGGAAAGCGTAGATAGCAATAGTAATAGCAAGAACGATTAAACCAACGTAACCCATGCTGCCCGCTTCAACAGTAGAAGACTGAAGACCAACCGCCCATGTTTGAATTGAGTTGATTTGGCTCATGGTACCCGTTAGGCCTAAGAAGATAAGCAAGCCACCTGCGGTACCTTCCGAAGTAAGGTTAACCAGCTTGGAGCCGCCTTTTAGGAAACTTAGGATTAGACCGAAGACACCGATAAGGATTGCCAATGCAAGAGGGTGAGCACCAGCTAGAGCGATGGTACCAATAAGAGGAATCATTGGGCCGTGGTTACCGGCAAGGTTTGCTTTAGGGTTAAAGAAACCAGAAGCAAGGATACAGAACAGCAGTGCAGGGATAAGCATTTCTACACGAGCGACTTCAATCGCAAACTCTTTACCTAGGTTTACGTGATCCCAAGCTTGAGTTAGGCCATCAGCCCAAGACATCATTACTGCAGAGTACATCGCGATGATACCAATGGTACCAGCAAGTGCAGGGACAAGGTCTTCAAGTTCAAAGCGGAAGTCACGACCTGGAAGGTTTAGGCCGAAGCGGCGAGGCTTCATGATTTGAAGCTCGTGATCTAGATAATCTGAGCGGCTCTCAAATTCAGAAGCAGGGCGGTGTAGCTCTTTATAGCTTTTCTCTTCTACTTCAGAGTTCGCATTGTTCACAACGTCTGACATAGATTCCTCATATTTTATGTTAGTAATTCTAAAATTGAATTCTATAAGTTCGCGTAATTGCGTAATTGCGTTATTTCTTAGTTATAACTCATTAACATTATGTTGCACGGTTTTGATGTGCTTTATGCAGCTAAGTTAAAAGAAATGTTTGGCATTTTTAATGCCTTATTCTTTGCTGAGGAGTCTAACAAGCTTACCCTTTAGGGTGATTGATCTTGATCACTTTATGAGTGTATGTGAAAGAAAGCTACAAAACGCAGCGATTCATTAACTTCCCATTGATGAATCGTGTAATTAGTTTTCACAAACTGTCGTTTTCTTATCTTCTCCGAGCCTTTACCGCTATGGCATTGGCTGAATGCTTTATGTTTACTGAGTTATCTCACTATTACTCGCTTGTCCCACGCTCCGAGTAAAATACTTACAATGTAATAACCTTAAAATAATTGTGCCTTATAGTGAGGTTGTTGTGCTGAATGCGTGCGCTATATTTTGTCGACAGTAATGTTTACAAGTTCACAAAACGTGTTTTTGTTGTGAGACATCCAACTACGAGAATCTAATTTTGATTAACTTTATTTAAACAATGTAAGGGGTGTAATTACAGCTTATTGATAGAATTCATTCATTAAATTGAGGTGAAAACGCTACCTTTTGCATAATAAGTCAGGGTTAATCGCTATTTATTCCAAATTATTAGGTTAATAATTTGTTGCATGTTATTCCGTGTGGTGCTAGTTTGTATCGCATGAAAAGGTCGGAGTACCTTGCATTTTCACAAACTTGGGAGAGAAAGCGCATGAAAGATGTACCAGCGCTGGACATAAAGGATCTACACAAAACGTTTGGTCAAAATGAAGTTTTAAAGGGAATTTCACTTTCTGCGCATAAAGGCGATGTAGTATCGATTATCGGATCTTCAGGGTCGGGTAAGAGTACTTTCCTTAGATGTATCAATCTTTTAGAGACACCTACCGCAGGCGAGATTTGGGTTAATGGCGAATTAATTCAAATGAAAAACAACCGCCAAGGTGTTTCTGTTCCTGCCAATGAAAAACAAGTACAGCGAATCCGTTCTCGTCTGGCAATGGTTTTTCAGGGTTTCAATCTGTGGTCTCACCTGACCGTTCTCGAAAATGTTATCGAAGCGCCTGTTCACGTCTTGGGCGTACCTAAAGCACAAGCGATTGAAAATGCAGAGTTACTACTGAAGAAAGTAGGTCTGTATGAGCGCAAAGATTACTACCCGGGTCATTTGTCTGGCGGCCAACAACAGCGTGCTGCTATTGCGCGAGCGCTAGCGGTTGATCCTGAAGTTATGCTGTTTGATGAACCTACATCGGCATTAGACCCTGAGTTAGTAGGCGAAGTGCTTGGTGTAATGCGCGATCTAGCAGAAGAGGGAAGAACCATGCTTGTGGTAACGCACGAAATGGCTTTTGCTCGTGACGTATCTAACCATGTGATGTTCTTGCATCAAGGTCTAGTGGAAGAACAGGGCGATCCAGCTAAACTGTTTACGGAACCTGAATCTGAGCGTTTACAACAATTTATCTCATCGATTTACTAATCAGAATTGAAATGCCGTTGCCAAGGCAAACAGCGACGGTGTGAACAATAAAACACAACAAGTAAGTTAATAAGTAACAACAAACACAATATTAAAACTAGCAAAACATAAAAACCTAAATCACAGGAGTAGGGATATGAAAAAGTGGTTATTAGTCGCGGCACTTGCTGCAACTGCTGCAACGGGCGTAGCTCAAGCAAAAGAATGGAAAACAGTACGTTTCGGTATTGAAGGTGCTTACCCTCCATTTAGCTGGACAGAAGCTGACGGCTCACTGAAAGGCTTCGATGTCGATATGGCTAACGCGCTTTGTACTGAAATGCAGGTGCAGTGTAAGATCGTTGCACAAGATTGGGATGGTATTATTCCTTCTCTACTTGCTCGTAAATATGATGCGATCATCGCGGCAATGTCTATCACGGAAGAGCGTAAGAAAAAGATCGACTTCACTGGTAAATACGCACTTATCCCAAACAATTTCATCGCTAAGAAAGGTGCAGACCTTAACTTTGATGATCTAAGTGGTAAAAAGATCGCCGTTCAACGTGCAACAACGCACGATAAGTACCTAACAGACAACTACGGTGACACTGTAGAAATCGTTCGTTACGGTTCATTCGATGAAGCTTACCTTGATCTAGCTAACGGTCGTGTTGCTGCTGTACTGGGCGATGCATCTGCTCTAGAAGAAGGCGTACTAAACAAAGCTGGTGGTGAAGACTACGAGTTTGTTGGTCCATCACTAACAGATCCTAAGTGGTTCGGTGAAGGTTTTGGTATTGCTCTACGTAAGCAAGACAAAGATCTGACTAAGCAATTAGATGCTGCAATCCTTTCACTACGTGAAAAAGGCATCTACCAAGAGATCGCTGCTAAATACTTCAACTACGACGTATACGGTGAGTAATCTCTAGCATCACTTATTAAGGGAGAGGTTCTCCTCTCCCTGTCTTACCAACTTTTTCGCAGTTCTGTTGGAATTCATTATGTTTGATTTACAAGGATATGAAGCGTCGATCCTGAAAGGGGCGGTGCTCACAATCGAAGTTGCCTTGCTGTCGCTAATTTTAGCTATGGTTCTTGGTATGCTAGGTGCCTTAGCAAAACTAGCGCCTTATCGCTGGGCTCGTGCTATCGCAACCCTCTACACAACCGTTATTCGAGGCATTCCTGACCTCGTCTTGATGATGCTGATTTTCTTTGGTGGACAAATCCTTTTAAACAACAGTTTGTATTCCATCAATGAGTGGCTCAATGAGTGGTTCACATCAAGTGATCCTAACCACGAATGGACCGCTTACTTACCTGATTATATTGATGTCAGTCCATTTGTTGCTGGTGTCTTAACCATTGGATTCATCTTTGGCGCTTACATGGCTGAAACCTTCCGTGGTGCGATCATGGCGGTTGATAGCGGTGAAATGGAAGCAGCAAAGGCCTATGGCATGGGACCTGTTCTAGCGTTCCGTCGTATTCTATTACCGCAAATGATTCGTCACGCACTGCCGGGCTTTGGTAACAACTGGTTGGTTTTACTTAAAACTACCGCGTTGGTTTCCATTATTGGCCTAGAAGATATGGTACGTGTTAGCGCACTGGCGGCAGGTTCAACCAAAATGCCATTTACCTTCTATATGACAGTGGCGATTATCTTCTTATTCTTCACCAGTGTTTCGACGGGCTTACTTAAGCTGGTTGAACGTAAATTCAGTATCCACGCGAGGTAGTTATGGACTTTTCATTGATAATTGAAAGCCTACCGATTTACCTTGGTGGTTTATGGACAACGGCTTGGATGGTTTGTGTCGCTTTGATTATTGGCTTATTCGTAGCCATACCATTAGCTATCGCTCGTAATAGCCCAAATATGCTGATTAACGCTCCGGCTTGGTCATTCATCTATTTCTTCCGTGGTACGCCGTTATTGGTGCAGTTGTATCTGATTTACTACGGTATGGACCAGTTCTTCCCAGTAAAAGACACACTATGGGAAAACGCTTGGTTCTGTGCTCTGGTAGCATTCATTCTTAACACATCAGCATATACAGCAGAGATCATTCGCGGTGCTATTAATGGCTTACCTAAAGGTGAAGTTGAAGCAGCAAAAGCGTACGGCATGAGTACACCAAAGACTTACCGCCGCATCATTTTGCCAAGTGCTCTACGTCGTGCATTACCGGCTTACAGTAACGAAGTTATTTTCATGCTTCACGGCTCTGCGGTAGCTGGTATCGTAACCATTATGGATCTAACCGGTGCAGCTCGTTTGGTTAACTCTCGTTACTACGCCCCATTCGAGTCTTTCCTAACGGCAGGTCTGTTCTACATGGCGTTAACGTTCATCATCATCGCGATTTTCAAATTCGCAGAGAAGCGTTTCCTTGCTTACCTAAGACCCCTTAGCTAATCGTAATCTGGACAAATCTTCGTTAACAAAAACGGCGCTCATTGAGCGCCGTTTTTTATTTTCAGACTTTGTTGTTTACTTAAACGTCGACCAAATTGGAGCGTGGTCTGACGGTTTTTCAATGCCGCGTAGCTCGTAATCGATGCCAGCTTCAGTACATTTATCAGCAAGCTTTTGAGTCGCTAGGACTACATCAATACGCAGGCCGCGGTTGTCTACGAAGCCTTTTGAGCGGTAATCAAACCACGAGTATTGGTCATTCACTTCAGGGTGAAGCAAACGGAAGCTGTCTACAAAGCCCCAGTCCATCAATGTTTTCAACCATTCGCGCTCTTCTGGTTGGAAAGAACATTTACCGGTTTTTAACCAACGTTTCGCATTAGGTTCACCAATGCCGATGTCTGCGTCGATAGGGCTGATATTAATGTCGCCCATTACGATCACTTGCTCATCTTTGTTGTGATAGTCGTTTAGGTAAGTCATTAAGTCTTTGTAGAATTGGCGTTTGTACGGGTATTTTGTTTCATGCTTGATGTTATCCCCTTGAGGGAAGTAGCCATTTAGCACGGTAACCTTTTCACCATTTTCATCTTCAAACGTCGCCATGATCATGCGTTTTTGATGATCTTCATTATCTGTTGGGAAACCCTTCTGCACAGAGATAGGCTCTTGCTTACACAACATTGCCACACCGTAGTGTGCTTTTTGACCGTGGAAGTAAACCTTGTAGCCCATTGCTTCAACATCAGCAATTGGGAAGGCTTCATCGTGCACTTTTATCTCTTGCAGACCAATCACGTCGGGTTGGTGTTTGTCGATAATAGCTTGCAGTTGGTGAAGGCGGGCTCTAAGACCGTTGATGTTGAAGCTAATTACTTTCATTTGTTTTTATACCTCTCGTAAACCTTTGTCACTGCTTGTCTTTAAAGGTTTTTGATTTGGTGGATTTCATGGTTCATCGTATTTAACCATGCTTAATAATTTCTGTCGCCACTTTGTAGAGACAAAATGGCGACATTAAATGATGTGGATACTTACGGTTACGTAGAATCTATTGAGTCTTTAGTAGATCCAAAAAGAACGCGTATTCAAGTGCGTCTTCTTTCAATCGTTTAAATCGACCAGAAGCGCCACCGTGACCGGCTTCCATATCGGTTTTGAATAGCAAAACGTTGTTGTCTGTTTTCATCTCACGCAACTTCGCGACCCATTTCATTGGCTCAAAGTACTGTACTTGTGAGTCATGTAGGCCTGTCGTTACCAACATGTTCGGGTAGCTTTGTACCTTAATATTGTCGTACGGTGAGTACCCCAGCATGTAATCGTAGTAGGCTTTATCGTTTGGGTTGCCCCATTCGTCATATTCATTGGTGGTTAGAGGAATCGATTTATCGAGCATGGTTGTCACAATGTCTACAAACGGAACATGTGCACCAATACCACGGTACAGTTCTGGTGCTTGGTTGATGATTGCTCCCATCAATAGACCGCCAGCAGAGCCACCAACGGCGAACACTTTATCCTTAGCGCCATAGCCTTCTTCAACAAGCTCTTTGGTTACATCAATAAAGTCGTTGAACGTGTTTTGTTTGGTCAGTTTTTTGCCATCTTCATACCAAGGGCGACCAAGCATTTCTGAACCGCGGACATGTGCAATTGCATAAACAAAACCTCTATCTAGTAGGCTTAGGCGAGTTGAGCTGAAGGTAGGTTCAATCGTAGAGCCGTAAGACCCATAGCCGTATTGGTAGATTGGGTTAGTGCCGTCTTTCTTGAATAAATCTTTGCGATAAACCAAAGAAACAGGGACTTGCTTACCATCGCGAGCCGCAACCATGATTCGCTCTGATTGGTAGTTATCCGCTTCGAAATTACCTAATACGGGTGTTTGCTTCATGAGCTCGGATTCACCTGTACTTAGGTCGAAATCATAGTAAGTACCTGGCGTGGTTAAGCTGCTGTAATAGATACGAACTTTTGAGTTATCTAATTCATAGTTACTCGTTAGGTAAGCGGCAAATGCGGTGTCGTTAAATTCAAGTGGGAACTCGTTGCCTGTTGAGAGTTGGCGAACTTTCACTGTAGACAAGCCATCCGCGCGTTGTTCGTAAACAAGATGGTCATCAAACAACTCGAAATCTACAAGCTGAGTATTATCGTCTGCTGGGATGACATCGACCCATTTTGAGCGATCATGCATCTCTTCGGCTGTGACTTTCATTAAACGGAAGTTGACCGCTTGGTAGTTGGTGTAGATGTAATACCAATCACCTAGCTTAGCGATGCTGTACTCTATGCCGGTCTCTTTTGGATAGAAAGCCTCAGCTGTAGCCTTTGGGTTGTTGGCATCGATGACTGAGACACCGCTGGTTTCTGTGCTCGAGTGCCAAATGTAGACCTGTTCACCATCCTTGCTTTTACTCAGAGAGGTGTAGTAAGCGCTATCGGTTTCTTCGTAGATTAACTCATCGCTTGCCTGAGCTGTGCCTAAAACGTGGCGGTAAACTTGATAACCCAGCAATGTTTGTGGATCTTTTTTGATGTAGTAGAAGGCTTGGTTGTCGTTTTGCCAAGCGATAGCACTTGAAGCGCCTTCAATTTCATCTTTTAGGTATTCACCTGTCGTGAGGTCTTTGATCTTGATGGTGTAAATTCGTCGGCTCAGCGTATCTTCACCATAGGCCAACAAGTTTTCGTCTGGGCTGATCGTTAAGCCACCAATACTGAAGAATTCATGTTCTTTTGCTAGCTCGTTAACATCTAAGATGACTTGCTTGTCTGTGCCTAAAAAGTTTTTTTCACGCAGGTGAACTGGGTATTCGTTGTCACCTGTGACCTTATTCGAGTAGTAGTAACTGCCTTTGCGAACCGGTACCGAATTGTCGTCTTTGGCGATTCGGCCTTTGATCTCTTCAAATAATTGTTTTTGTGCTGCTTCTGTATGTTTCAACACTGTATCTGCGTACTGATTCTCTTGCTCAAGTTGTTGCAAAATCTCTGGATCTTGGCGTGCATCGTCGCGCATCCAGTAGTAATCATCGATTCGGGTGTCACCATGAATCGTCATTGCGTGAGGGACTTTCTTAGCAACGGGTGCTTGGGTTTGCTGAGCGACGAGTTGTGATTGAGAGTAGTGGTTCATGGTTGAGATTCCTTGATTGCTGCATCCGGCGACAAGCGCTATTGATACGACTAATGTGGTTAAAGCGATACGCATCTATATATCCTTAGTGTGCACCTTACTCTTTTTGATGCCAGCATCCTTTGTTGGTTGGTTTTTTTCCAGTGATATTATTTATAATTGGATTCTGGATATGCACCTTCATCGTAAGTGTCTGTTATTGTTTTCAAAAAATCAAAGCAATGTTAAATGAAATTACTGATACGTGAGAGTGGAAGGAATAAATGTGCAACAAAAAAGGGACACACTTTTCAGTATGTCCCTTTTCATTATTGAGCAGGATTCGAGTTTTACGTTAAATAGCCAATGGCATTTCGTTTGAGTGGTCAGGTTTACGATTAACCCAACGTAAACCAAGCATAGCGATGAATGACATTGCAATCATCAAGCAACCGAGTGGCAGTTGGTCTTGAGCTGGGAAGAACGATGCCAATAGTGTTGCGATGCCAGCACCTAGATTTTGCATACCACCTAAAATCGCACCTCCAGTACCAGCGTGGTACGGGAATGGCGAAAGTGCCCCTGTTGTCGCAGCTGGAAATAAGATGCCAGCGCCCAAGAAGTAAATTGTGGCACCGCCAATCAGAGTCAGTGCTGTTGTTTGACCAAACAAACCGGGTATCAATACCACTGTTGAGCCTACCAATATCGCAACCAGACCAACATTCAGTGCACGGCGCTCAGAGCGACGTTGTGCGATGTAACTAGATAAGCCTGCACCGACTAAGTAACCTGGAATAGGCAAGACAAACAGCAAGCTTACTGTGGTTGCCGGTAAGCCAAGTACGCCACCAAGCAACACACCTGCCGCTGCTTCAAATACGGCTACACCAGCAAAGGTTGCGACTAATACTAATAAGAAACCTTGGAAACGTTTATCAGACAGAACGAACTTGTAGCTGTTGGCAACCGATTCATGCTTGCGTCGTTCTTTCGGCAGTGTTTCCATCATGCTCGTCATCATAGTGATCACAACAGCAATACCAAACAGCGCAAGGAATAAGTAGCTAGAACGCCAGCCGAAAACTTCTGTTAGGTAACCACCCAGTACAGGAGCCATCAATGGTGAGAAAATCACACACATGCTAATCAAGCTGTTTGCACGGTGCAGCTCTGCGCCTTCAAAACAGTCGCGAGTCAATGTACGAGACATCGCACCACCACAACCGATGCCCAAACCTTGGATAAAGCTGCCCGCTAAGAACCATTCATATTCGTGAGCGAACAATGCTACCAAAGTACCGATGATGTAGATGATCAAACCAATCACTATGATCGGTTTACGACCTAGGCGATCTGAAAGTGGGCCGTAAACAAATTGCGACAGACCATAAGGGATCAAGTAACACGCCATCACTGCCTGCAGTGAAGATGCCGAAACTAAGAACTCACCTGCCATATGACCGATAGAAGGCACGTACATCGTTTGAGTCATTTGACCTACGGCAGTCAGAATAGCGATTAAAAAGGTAAGTTTCGCTAATGGAAACGAGGCGGACATTTGCGTATCTCTCCAAAAATTAAAGACGTAAAAAGCCTTAGCGCTCCATTCAGGAGAGCCAAATGAATAAAGTGATCAGGGAATCTAGGCGCGAGATATTAGAGCTTGATTGCGGGCTTAGCAATCAAAAAGTGTGAAGTTGAGCAAGATAAAAATCTATAACTTGGATTATAAAAACTAATCCGAAATCGCTACATTTTAAAGAGGGAGAGGGTGGAGTAGGCTTCCTTTAAATATCGATGTTTTGGCTATGTCCAAAGCGCTAAAACCTAAGCAACATAACCAATGATTGTATGAGTACATCATTTGAAATCACAGAAAAAAGGAAGAAAACACGCTCTATTAACATTTGTGTAAACTTTCGTTTTATATGTAAGCAATTTGTGCTGTAATTATCCGCTAAGCTATTCGTCTAACTCATTTACATTGTGTACAGCAATTCGTTGTCGATGTGATAGTTATGGTTATGGAAGTCTTTTGGCTTAAATAAGGATATTAAATGCGCTCTCTATCGGTACAGTGGAAAATAACCCTCTTAGCAGGTTGTTGTTTAATCATTACGTCACTGTCTCTTATTGGTTTCTCGATCTACAACGCAACGAGCAATCAACAAGTCATCAAATCTCAAAGTTCAGAATCAGTTATCAATAAAACTCAGCAGCTGCTGGCGTCTGTATCTCAGCTTAATGCTCAAGAAACTCAACGTTATGTAGACGAAGCTATTTACCGCGCAGAGATGCTTGCGGCCAGTGCTCAGTTTCTAAAAAACAATGCAGACGAAAATTTTACGCCAAGCGAAGAGCTTCGTACCGCCTTGGATGAAATGGTTCGTCGCTCGGTTCTAAATTTCGACTCTATTCAAGGTGCGTATCTAGTTTTCAAGCCTGATTTACTCGATAGCGAAGATGCGAATTATGTCGATGCTGATTATGTTGGTTCTAACGAAAAAGGTCGTTTTGCTCCTTACTGGAAGGTGGCAGATAACGGTGAAAATGTTCTAGCGAACGTTCTTTCAGAATCTATCTTGAATGATGACAGCAATAGCGAACGTTTTTACTGTCCTTTGTCTTCAGGGCAAACATGTATTAGTACGCCTAGAGTGGTTAATAGCGGTGGTGTAGCACTACTTACGTCCTCTATTTCCGTACCCATCTTAGTCGACGATGTCGCGATTGGTTTTCTTGGTATAGATTTAAGACTCGATGGTTTAACCAATGTGATTACGCAATCTGACCAGAGCTTGTTTAACGGTGCGGGTAAAGCTTATGTGGTTAGTCTAGATGGTTCAGTTATCGCTTCTGATGATTCAAGTATTGCGGTCGGTTCAACCTTCCAAAGTGACAATACAAACAGTGATTTAATGACCGACTTTATCTTTGGTGGTGAAGTGACAACGCAATGGAGTGAGAACGGTGAGTGGTTACTTGCCTTTGCACCTGTTGTCGCGGCTAATCAAACTTGGGGTGTGTTGTTTGAGATCCCAAGAGAGAGCGTCGTCGCTGATGCCAACAAATTGGATTCCATCATTAGCACCAAGTTAAGTGAAGGCATCAAGACGGAAGTGATTGCAGGTACTGTGTTTATTTTGTTTGGTTTAGCCATCATCGCATTTGCTTCCCTTTCAATTGTGAAGCCTATTCGACAAGTGGTTGAGCGACTTAATGATATTGCTTCTGGTGAAGGGGATTTGACGCAGCGTTTAGAGGTTAAGTCTCAAGACGAAATTGGTCAGTTATCTAAAGGATTCAACTTATTCTTAGACAAGCTACAACACACGATCAAAGAAGTGATTCACACCACTGAACAAGTGGCGAGTACGACAAGCCAGGCTAAAGCATCGGCATCAAGTACCCGAGAAAGTAGCGAATCTCAATTTAAAGAAGTCGATCTTGTGGCGACAGCGGCCGAAGAGATGACTCAAACAGCGGGCTTAGTGGTACAAAATGCAGAAGTGGCGGTTGATGCTGCTTGTGAAGCGAATCGTTCTGCTCAACAAGGGCAACAAGTTATCGAGCTTTCAGCCGGTGAAATGAGAAAGCTGGTGGAACGTATGTCGAGCGCTGTTCCAATTGTCGAAGAGTTGGCAAAAAATAACGGTAACATCACCGAGATCTTAAGTGTTATTGAAGGGATCTCTGAGCAAACTAACTTACTGGCATTGAATGCGGCGATTGAAGCGGCTCGTGCTGGCGAACAAGGTCGTGGCTTTGCTGTTGTTGCGGATGAGGTAAGAAACCTCGCGAGCCGAACACAGTCATCGGTTGGTGAGATTAGAGCGGTGATCGACAAGGTTCATGCTGGAACTCAAGATGTCGTTGAAGCGATACAAGAAGGCAATATCCTAGCTAACGATACAGCACTACACGTTCAGAAAGCAGTTGAAGATCTGGGGTCGATCTTTACTTCTATTGAGGCGATCAGTGACATGAACAGTCAGATCGTTCGAGCAGCCGAAGAGCAACAGTCAGTTTCCGGTGAAGTAAACCAAAGCGTGGTTAATATTCGCGATTTGAGTGCGAAGATCTTGGAGCAAGCCGCGGCTTCTGAGCAAGTGGGTAATGAAATTGACCAACTGTCTCAACAACAACAGAAGTTGGTCAATCAGTTCAAGGTATAAGCATTAAGCCTTAACCAGTTCTTGAATAGAAAAAGGGACAAATGAAGATTTCATTTGTCCCTTTTTTAATTGTTTCTTTAGAAGCTAGTCAATAACCAGCGGTTGACGCTGCTTACTCTTCGATAAACCAGTAGCCTTTGTTGACCAATTCAGTCACGACAGTTACGCCCGAAGGAGATAGGGCAGTAGCCGAGGTAATCATGGTCTCATCGCAAAGTATGTTGAGTAACGAAGAATCCGCTTCATCAACCTTAACCACTTCGCCATTGATGTAAGCCGTGGTGCTTTCATTTTCGTGGTAGAGCGCTTTTAAGCCTGATACTCGCTGAATCTCACCTTCAGACTCTAAGTGTTGAGCGATCTCTTCTTGAGTCCATAGTGGCTCTGGAGCGACGATATCAAGCTGGTGGCGTGATTGGCTTAGCAGACAACCCATGAATTCACTGATGGTTTCAGGTTGCTCTAGTGCAGATTTCAACATGTCAGTGAGATTGCTTAAATCCGATGAACGAATTTTGCCGTAGCCTTCTTGCGTTTTAAATTCTGGATCGTGCAGGTGTACGTCACCCATATCATGGGCGAGTACAAAATCGGCAAAGTTGCTGATCAGCTCTTGTTCTTTAGGAGAGCGGTAGCCAATAGAGTAGCTCATTGACGGCTCTAACGTATTCCCTTCGTGTGGGAAACCTGGTGGGATATAAAGGATATCGCCCGGCTCTAAAGTTTCATCAATGATCGGGTCAAAACCTTCAATTTGA
This sequence comes from Vibrio sp. 1CM23M, assembly GCF_023161755.1. Lineage (NCBI taxonomy): Bacteria > Pseudomonadati > Pseudomonadota > Gammaproteobacteria > Vibrionales > Vibrionaceae > Vibrio > Vibrio sp. 1CM23M. Next base: position 650 of record NZ_JALNTR010000006.1, on the reverse strand, counting down.
CGAAGTGCAGACGCTTGAACTGTCTCTTTGTATTGGCCAACATCTTTAGCGCCAACCTTCCATTGACGTTTGCCCTGACCTTGAATGATGAAGACATCGTATTGATCAATATGTGGGCCTACGCCGCCTTCAGGTGCTGAGTAGCAGATCATGAGATCGTCGAATAACCAGTTTGGTAACGCTTGGAACGCCTCAGTCAGCTGATTTGCGCCTTGGTGCCAGTGGTTCGCTGCTTGAACGATCAACTGCCAATGAGTTTCGGTTAATTCGCCAAATTTTTCTTCAGAGAATGGGCCGTGTTCTGCAGTCCACTGATTGTCGAGGTTAGAGACAAAGCGAGAATCCACTTCTTCTTCCATCGATAAACCAGCAAGTTCTTCCGGCGAAATTGGGTCGACGAAGTTTTGGAAGCCACCCTTTAAGATGGTTGGTTTTTTATGCCAGTAGTTTTCAAGAAACTCGGGCATAGAAAAGCTAAGTTGGTACATGTGAATCCTGTATGTTTTTATGCTAGATGCTAGATGCTAGATGCTAGATGCTAGATGCTAGATGCTAGATGCTAGATGCTAGATGTGATATGGCCCCTAAAAAGTAGACACAGGGGTTTAGTTGATTAGTTCAAAGTCCATGGGACTCACTCCACCTAGAGT
>NZ_JALNTR010000005.1:0-289206 GCF_023161755.1 Vibrio sp. 1CM23M | reverse complement strand
ATCTAACGATAAAACGTTTTGATATTCATCAACGAGTGCCCACACAGATTGATAGGTTTAAATTGTTAAAGAGCTTTACTTGTTGAGCGTTCCTTTTGGTAAGGAGCCTCTCGAAGTGGACGGCCATTCTAGCGGATTGGATTCCAGTGTCAAACACTTTTTCCAGCTAATTTTTCAAAGCATCTTAAATGCTTATCACCGTCTTGTTACTCAGTTCAAACCGCTTGGTTATCCTTGGCAACGGAGGCGCATTATAGAGAGAATAATCCTTTGCACAAGGCCAAAAACGAAAAAAAGCCGCCACCGGCGACCGTTCGAACACTATTCACCCAAAGCGTTCAAAATAGGTACGATTAAGCCTTAATTTAGGCCAATCGTACCTACAGTTCTTACTTCAACTATTGGTGAGCAATAATGCGGTCGTTGTTTACTAATAGCTGTACTTTCTTATCTGGATTAATTTTTCCTGCCAATATCGCTTTCGCTAACGGGTTCTCGACACTTTGTTGAATCGCTCTTTTCAAAGGTCGCGCGCCATATACTGGATCAAAACCAACTTGAGAAATCAACTTGAGTGCTTTATCCGATACTTCAAGTTCATAACCATTGTCTTCCATTCGCTTCTTAAGGTGCTCAAGCTGAATAGCGGCTATCGACTGAATGTGCTCTTGACCCAATGGATGGAATACCACGCTTTCATCAACTCGGTTCAAAAACTCAGGTCGGAAATGTTTACCTACCACTTCCATCACCTCATTCTTTATTCCTTGGTAGTCGAGCGTGTTGAAGTTCTCTTGAATTCTCGAAGAACCAAGGTTGGATGTCATGATCACTACCGTGTTTCTAAAATCGACTGTACGACCTTGTCCATCAGTTAAGCGTCCATCATCAAGCACCTGCAATAAGATATTGAAAACATCCGGATGCGCTTTCTCTACTTCATCGAGCAAAATCACCGAGTAAGGCTTGCGACGTACCGCTTCTGTTAAGTAGCCACCTTCTTCATATCCAACGTAACCCGGAGGAGCACCAACCAAACGAGCAACAGAGTGTTTCTCCATAAATTCAGACATGTCGATACGCACCATTGCATCGTCACTATCAAACATGAAGTTCGCGAGTGTTTTACACAACTCCGTTTTACCAACGCCAGTTGGACCAAGGAATAAGAAAGAGCCAATCGGCTTATTCGGATCAGATAAACCAGCACGGCTACGACGAATCGCATTCGATACCACTTCGACTGCTTCCGCTTGGCCAATCACGCGGTTATGCAGAACACCTTCCATTTTAAGAAGCTTCTCTTTCTCTGCTTCTAGCATTTTAGAAACAGGGATGCCTGTTTGCTTCGATAGCACGTCTGCAATTTCTGAATCCGTGACCTTATTACGCAGCAGCGTCATTTCTTGCATTTCAGCTTGAGTCGCAAGATCTAACTGCTTCTCTAATTCTGGGATTCGACCATATTGCAATTCAGACATTCGGTTAAGATCACCAGCACGTCTTGCAAAATCCATATCCATACGAGCTTGTTCTAGCTCTGACTTGATGTATTGCGTGCCTGAAAGCGCGGCTTTCTCTGCATTCCATACTTCTTCAAGCTCTGCGAAATCTCGTTCTTTGTCAGAAAGCTCTTCTTGTAATGTTCGAAGACGTTTTTCACTGGCTTCATCATTTTCATTGGTAAGAGCTTGCTGCTCGATCTTCAATTGAATGATCTTACGCTCGAGCTTATCTAGCGACTCAGGTTTTGAGTCGATCTGCATACGGATACTCGAAGCAGCTTCATCAATCAGATCAATCGCCTTATCTGGCAACTGACGGTCAGAAACGTATCGATGAGATAATGTTGCAGCCGCGACAATCGCGGGGTCAGTAATTTCTACATGATGGTGAAGTTCATAGCGCTCTTTCAAACCACGGAGAATTGCGACCGTGTCTTCTACGGTTGGCTCATCGACTATCACTTTTTGGAATCGACGCTCTAACGCAGGATCTTTCTCTATATACTGGCGATATTCATCGAGTGTGGTTGCACCTACACAGTGAAGTTCACCACGAGCCAATGCTGGTTTCAGCATATTACCCGCATCCATAGAGCCTTCGCCTTTGCCCGCACCGACCATGGTGTGAATTTCATCGATGAAGAGAATGATGTTGCCCTCTTCTTTCGATAATTCGTTAAGAACTGATTTTAAACGTTCTTCAAATTCACCACGATATTTAGCGCCGGCAATCAAAGAGCCCATATCTAACGAAAGTACACGTCGACCTCTCAAACCTTCAGGTACTTCATTATTGATAATACGCTGCGCTAAACCTTCGACAATTGCTGTTTTACCAACACCTGGTTCACCGATAATGACGGGGTTGTTCTTGGTGCGGCGTTGAAGTACTTGGATCGTGCGACGGATTTCGTCGTCTCGGCCGATAACAGGATCCAGCTTGCCTTGCTCTGCTCTTTCGGTCAGATCAATGGTGAACTTCTCGAGTGCTTGGCGTCTGTCTTCCGCATTCGGGTCATCGACCTTCTGGCCACCGCGAACTTGTTCAATAGCTTGAGATAATTTTTGCTCGGTAAGACCTAGTTCTTTAAGTAAGTTTCCTAAAGGACCTTTGTCTTCAATAGCAGCAAGTAGGAATACTTCTGAAGATATGTAACTGTCTTGACGCTTTTGCGCGACCTTATCACATAGGTTAAACAGCGTTCCCATCGCATTCGATAGCTGAACGTCACCACCGATGCCACTTACTTTAGGCACTCGGTCTAATATTTCGCTCAATTTAGAACGCAATTGAACCACATCAATATTCAGCATGGTGAGCAATGGACGAATTGCACTACCATCTTGATTAAGCAAAGACACCATTAGGTGCACAGGTTCTATATATTGGTGATCACGACCTAATGCGAGCGACTGAGCATCAGATATCGCAATTTGGAATTTACTAGTGAATCGATCGAGACGCATGCCAACCTTCCTACTCTTAGATATGTTTATCTTATGGTTAGAAGATGGATACGGTAACGCGGATTTTCAAGGGATAAGAATGAAGAATAGAGCTGATATAAAAATATAAATTAACTGGATGACTAGTTGCACTAGCTAAAGGTTACTCTAACCAAATAAAAGTAGCTTGGCGCCCAGTAATACCATCACGACGATAAGAATAGAACGCATCCGCATCAGCGAAGGTACATAGATTGGAGTCTGTCACAGAAGTGACACCAACTTTGTTCAGTCGTTGCGTTGCAAGCTGAGACATATTCGCTAGCCATTTGCCTGGTTCAGCTTTGGCTTCAAATGCGAGCTTAGCTTGAGGGTCAAAACGAACAAAAGCTTCCAATACATCATCGCCTACTTCAAAGGCTTGTTTGCCTATTGCAGGACCAAGCCAAGCAATGATCTTATTATCTGAATCTAGGTTTGAAAACTTTGCAACGGCATTTTCAAGAATGCCACCAGCAAGACCACGCCAACCAGCATGAACTGCAGCAACTTGAGTGCCTTTGGTATCAGTAAGGATTACAGGTAAGCAATCGGCTGTCATCGCAGAACAAACAACACCTTTAGCTGTGGTAAATGCACCGTCAGCATCAAGAATATCTGCCGTAGGGTGTAAAACCGTAACGACATCTGTTGAGTGAGTTTGATTTAGCCATACCGGAGCTGCAGGCATATTAGCGTGTTGCTTGAGCCAGGCTCTGTTGTTTTCAACAAGCGAAGCATCATCCCCAACATGCGTACCTAGGTTTAATCCTTGATACGCACCAGTAGAAAAACCATCAAAACGTGTCGAAGCAAATGCTTTCACGTTTTTTGGTGCATTCCAGTTAGGGATGATCATCGACATAATTAAATGTCGTCTTCCAAGTTTTCGCGAGCATCAACACGCAACGCTTCAGCCATCACAACCATGTCATTAGGCACAGGAGCGTGGAACTCAACTTCTTCACCTGTAATTGGGTGAACAAATTTAAGCATAACGGCGTGCAGTGCTTGGCGATCAAAAGAACGAATCATTGTTGTTAATTCTTCAGATGCACCTTTTGGAATACGAGCACGGCCACCATATGCAACGTCACCTAGCAGTGGATGCTGAAGGTATGACATGTGAACACGAATTTGGTGAGTACGACCCGTTTCTAGGCGTAGACGAATACGAGTATGCTCGCGGAAGTGCTCAGCAACACGGTAGTGAGTTACCGCTGGCTTCCCTAATTCATTTACGTCCATTAGAGTACGCTTAGTTGCGTGACGGCTAATGCCTTTCTCAACCACACCACCAGCGGTCATTTTGCCAATTGCAATTGCTTCATATTCACGAGTAATACGACGCTTAGCAAGAGCACGCACAAGACGAGTTTGAGCTGGAACCGTTTTAGCCACAACCATAAGACCTGTTGTGTCTTTATCAAGACGGTGCACAATACCTGCACGAGGCACTTCTGCAATTTGTGGGTAATGGAAAAGCAATGCGTTTAGTATGGTTCCATCCGGTGTGCCTGCGCCTGGGTGTACAACCAAATCGCGAGGCTTATTGATAACCAATAAGTCATCATCTTCGTAGACAATGTCTAGAGGAATATCTTGTGCTTCCCAGCGCTCTTCATCTGCAAGTTCAGCTTGCAAGATGATCTCTTCACCGCCCAAAACCTTAACGCGTGGCTTAGTAATAACTTCGCCATCCACTTGGATTTTGCCGTCAAGAAGCCACTCTTTAATGCGAGAGCGAGAAAAATCGGTAAATAGTTCAGCGACAGCTTGGTCTAAACGTTGACCTAACTGGCTGCTTTTTACTGTGTCTGTTAATGTGATCTGCTGAGCCATATCGAACTTTTTTAAAAACCGTGAGACTAATACCCATTAGTATGGATAAAATAGAATAATTGCATCATTGTATCTGTTACTGGTTAGAAAGTAACGGAAGCTTACGAAATATTTAATTCAAGGAATCGACGCCTGACATGAAACACCTTACTTTATCGGGTCTATTAGCCGTATCACTCTTGGTTGGTTGTTCAAGTAGTGAAGAGATAGTGCCAGATGTACCACCATCGGTTCTCTACTCTGACGCTCAAGAATCACTGCAGAGCGGTAGCTGGCTTTCAGCAATAGAAAAGCTAGAAGCCCTAGACTCACGTTACCCATTCGGCGCCTATTCTGAGCAAGTACAGCTCGATCTGATTTACGCTTACTACAAAAATGATGACTTGGCACTTGGCCTTGCTACCATTTCACGTTTCCTACGTTTGAACCCAACGCATGAGAAACAAGACTGGGTTCTTTACATGCGCGGCTTAACGCACATGGCGCAAGACCGAAACTTCATGCACGATATTTTTAATATCGACCGTAGTGACCGAGATCCAGAACCAGTAAAACTCGCTTTTGCTGACTTCAAGCGACTACTCGAACGTTTCCCTGCAAGTCCATACGCTGAAGATGCACAAAAACGCATGTTCGCACTTAAGAACCGCCTAGCAGAGTATGACTTAGCAACTGCTGATTTCTACCTACGCCGCGAAGCTTGGATTGCTGCGATCAACAGAACGCAAGAGCTGCAAAAAACTTACCCAGACACCATTGCTGCGCGTAAGTCTTTAGATATCCAGCTAAAAGCTTATCAACAACTCGGCCTAGACGACGCTGTGTTAAGAACAGAAAAGTTGATTGAGTTAAACCCACTACCTTAATCAAACTTCTTACATCTCAATCCAAAAAGCGCGCTAATTTACTAGCGCGCTTTTTTTCATCTACATATCGCAAACTTGATGGATCGCATAATACACGGTATCTTCAAAAGATAACTTTTAACAAAACATCAACATGGAGTGTGGATGTGAGTAGGTTGTTATTATTTATCTGGATATCGCTATTTAGCCAATTATCCTACGCATTAGAACTGTCCCCATTAAGCAATAAGCCTTACATGGGCGACTTGGATGTGCTCAAAACCAAAGGAACGGTTAGAGTTTTAGTTTCTGCCGATCTTGGTTTCTATTACATCGAGGATGGTAAGCCAAAAGGCATCGTGGCAGAAATGCTCTACCACTTTGAGAAAAGCCTTCGTAAAAAACATCCCTATCTCAATGTTCAAATCATCCCCGTGCAACGAGATGATCTACTTCCGTCTTTAGAATCTGGCTATGGTGATGTCGCTGTCGCTAACCTAACGATCACCGACAAACGACTACGAACCATCGATTTTTCAGATCCGATGATTAAAGATGGTAAAGAACTCATTATCACAGGGAAAAAGGCCGAACCTATCACCGAAATCAAGCAATTGAGCGGCAAAGAGGTGTGGATCCGAGCAAGCTCGAGTTACTTCGAGAGTGTACAAAGAGTCAATAAAGAGCTTAACGAACTGGGTTTACCCCCACTGCATGTCCACTTCATTGAAGAATCACTGCAAGACTACGAGCTGATCGAGCTGGTTAACCAAGGTTATATACAGGGCACAATTCTGGACAGCCATAAAGCAAAGCTGTGGACTGACGTAATGGAAAACATACAAGTACATCATGATTTGCCGTTACGTGAAAATGGCCAAATAGCATGGGCATTGAGAAAAAACAGCCCTCAGTTAAAAAAAGAGATAAACAAATACGTCAAGACTGCACGAACAGGTACCCTACTTGGAAATGTTATCTATCAGAAATACATCGACAACACTCGCTGGTTAGGTAGAGCACTCAACCCAAATAAAATAGACCGAGTGGCCAAGCTGTCAGATGTTTTTGAAAAGTATTCGAGCCAATACGAATTCGACCCTTTGATGATGTCTGCACAAGGATTCCAAGAGTCTGGACTGGATCAAAGCAGAGTTTCTCATCGTGGAGCTATTGGTGTGATGCAGGTGTTGCCAAGTACCGCCAAAGACAAAAACGTCAACATCAAAAACATACATAAGGTGGATAACAACATTCATGCAGGTGTGAAATACATGCGTTTCATTAAGGACAGGTATTTTGACGACCCTGCCATTACGCCAGATAACCAAATCTACTTCACTTTGGCTTCTTACAACGCTGGTCCTGCTAAGATCAGAAAGATGAGGCGCATTGCCAAGCAGAAAGGTTACAACCCAAATATCTGGTTTAAAAACGTAGAAATCATCACTCGCAAATACGTGAGCAAAGAACCGGTGACCTATGTCGCCAACATCAACCGTTACTTTGTAATCTATAAGCAGTTACAAGCTATCAATGCTATCCGAGAAAATGGGGCAGCCAGACTACTAAAAACCAACGATTAGTTTGTCTTCAACCCTAAGAGCCAGGGGAACTAAGGCACTAAGGCACTAAGGCACTAAGGCACTAAGGCAAATTAAAAACACAAAAGCCGCATAAGAAAACTTATGCGGCTTTTGCTTATCAAATTCAGAGAAAGCTTATATATCACGAGATCTACATTACAAAACACTATTGAGTAAATTTCAATCAAACACTTTCAATAAGCTGTAAGACGCCCCTAAAAACTGGTTTAATTTTTAGCGAAGCCTTGCCTCCAAGTTATCGTTTTTCATAGAGATAACAAGCATTTTTCGCCAAAAAGATACTAAGACTTGCGTGAGATCACATTTGATTTTAATGCTTATCCCACCCAATCAAAACAAGATCTAGATCACATTCTTTATTCCTAAAAGTCGTAATCTGAAGTTAACCCATGAGGGATACAACAGAGGAAAACTTCTATGAAAATGAACATCACTGGTAAAAACATCGACATTACCTCTGCAATCCGTGATCACATAGAAAGCAAATTTAAAAAGCTGGATAAATGGCAAGTAGACATCATTGGCTGCCAAGCGAGCTTTAGCGAAGAACCAAACAAGAAGAAAAAATTTGAAGCGGTTCTAACCGTACCAAAAGGCCAACTTGTTGCTTCATCAATCCATGACGACCTCTACGTAGCGATCAACGAAGTAGAACAAAAACTAGAGCGTCAACTCAACAAGCTACGCCATAAACCTGAAGCGCGCCGCGCTGAAAAGCCTGAAATCGAAGAGCTAGAAGCTGAAGTAGAATAAGGAAAGAGAACAGATTAAAAAATAGCGCCTCAGGGCGCTATTTTTTTGCTTGACGCTCGTAGCTCGCTTGCTTATTGTGTTTAAACATTCATAAAACAAACACTTTTTATGCACACTCAATCTTTGTTTATTTTTGACTTCTTTTTTCTTCCGTAAATCGGAGGCTAAGTCGTTTTAGAAAAACAAGTCAAAAACGAACAAGAAGCCTCCCACACTAGGGAGGCTTTTTTATAAGGACACATTTATGACTGACCGCTCAATTTCACTGGATGATATCCGCCTTCGTCTTAATGATTTAGACGACGAACTCCTGAAGTTACTTTCGGAGCGTCGCAAGCTAAGTATCGAAGTCGCTAAAAGCAAAGTAGAGACATCAAAACCAGTTCGTGATGCAGTACGAGAGCAACAACTATTAGTTAAGCTGATCAACAATGGCAAAGATAAATACGAACTTGATGCGCAGTACATTACCAAGCTGTTTCACACCATCATCGAAGATTCCGTTTTACTACAGCAGTCATATTTACAAAACCTAGCGAACCCGCAAAGCCGCAAACCATTGGCTCGCGTTGCATTCTTAGGTTCTAAGGGATCATACTCTCACCTTGCGAGTCGCGAATACTTCAGCCGTAAGAATATGGAGTTAATTGAGTTAAACTGTAATCACTTCAAAGAAGTAGCCTCTACGGTAGAATCTGGCCATGCCGACTACGGTGTACTACCTATTGAGAACACCAGCTCAGGTTCGATTAACGAAGTGTATGACCTACTTCAACACACAACGCTTTACATCGTTGGTGAGCTTTCTCAACCAATCGAACACTGCCTAGTAGCGAAAAGTGATATCCGATTAGAAGACATCAAAACGCTCTATTCCCATCCACAACCTCATCAGCAATGCAGTGAGTTCTTGAGCCGCCTTAAGGGCGTCAGCCTTGAGTCTTGCGCAAGCACCGCTGATGCAATGAAAAAGGTTAAAGAACTGGGTGGTAATGACGTAGCTGCTATTGGTAATGCATCGAGCGGTAAGCTTTATGGGCTTCAGCCAATTCAGGGCAACATTGCAAACCAAACAGAGAACCACACACGTTTCATCGTGGTAGCTCGCAAGCCTGTTGAAGTGTCAACTCAAATACCTGCGAAAACGACCCTCATCATGTCGACTTCTCAAGAGGCGGGCTCTTTGGTAGAGACACTACTGATCCTGCAACGCTTAGGCATCAACATGACCAAGCTGGAATCTCGTCCTATCATGGGTAACCCTTGGGAAGAGATGTTCTATGTCGATTTAGAGGCGCATCTGGATTCAGATAATATGCAACAAGCGATAACGGAACTAACAGCCATTACTCGCCACCTTAAGGTGTTGGGTTGCTACCCAAGTGAGAACATCAAAGCGACTCAAGTTAAGTTGTCATAGCTGAAAGTGAGTATCAGCTTTTAGCTAACATAAGTATTTGGCCTACAGCAGGCCAAATACTTAAATCACCCTCTAGTCGAGTACTATTCTCGCTAAGAAAACTCACCCTAGCATGCCTGAAACACAATTCACTTGTTTCGCACATTCGGCACGCTTACTCTCTCCACTACTTGAGCCTTTCTAACAAAAACTCATTAGTGGCTTTTTTTATCAATAAAGACAAAACCTTACCCCCTTCACAGGAAATCATCGAACTACGTATAATTAATAGCGAGTAAGCATTAAGTAACATAAACTTATGCGCTTAATTTATAAATAGTGTTGTCATTAACTATGAAGCTAAGTACTAAAATCTTACTACTGATAGCCCCTGTGATACTGATCAGTACCGCGGCTTCTAGCTATATTATTTATTCGACGCAAAAAAGCAGCTTCATCAAACGCGAAGATAATGCACTACAGCTGAACATGGAAAAACTAGCCGGATACTTTCGCCAATCTCGTTCGTTCCTCAATAGCTACTCTTACACCTTGACCCAGAGTGATATGGTGAAGCGTTATTTTTTAACTGATCAAAATCTATCTCGCGATCTTGAACTGGTCAGTAATCTTCGAGAAGCCATTCATTTCCTGCAAGATGACGATGAAAGCTATACAGGTTTAGCACTTCTTAATGGTGATCGAAAACTGCGTTATTACGCGGATAATAGCAATGACTCACGCACTCAGATTGACAGTAAGATATTGGAGTATGTTGACCAGCACTATCAAGACACCTTAGCAACATCGAGTACCAACTATATTCAAAACTCCCAAGGCGAAGGGATGTTGGTTCACTATGACAAGGTAGATAGAAAAGCGATTTTCCCAACCGTTAACAATCAACCCGACGATGTGTTCTTTGTTGTTGTCTCTGTCTCTCTGGACAAATTTAATGCGCTGAGAAAACAGATAGAGTTCGACTACCAAACCAGCTTGTTCTTCACATCCATAGCGGTTTCTTTGGAAAATGATGTTACTCACTCAGTCAAGCTTGCACCAGAACTGTACGCCACGGTCGATCCGGCGCAATTCCTGTTGGAAAACAAGCTCGATTCAATTTGGAACAAGCTGAGTTTGTCGTTTGCACTGTCTGCGTTTGTAACTGTCGCTCTGCTACTCATGCTTCTGTCTCGCACTGTGATTACTCCAATAACACGGCTCGATCGACAGCTACAGCAAGTCGAAAAAAAACAACGTAAGAACATTGAACGCTTAGGCACTCGTGACGAGCTTGGCCGCCTATCACAGCGTTTTTATGACATGTATCAAGAGCTAGACAACACCTACCAGCAAACCAAGCTCTTGGCCGAAAATGATCAGTTAACTCAAATAGCCAATAGGCATCAGTTTCAAACCTTCGTTCAGCAATCGTTGCCAAAACCAAGTTCGAATACCGAAACCTGGGTTCTCTATTTTGACTTAGATAACTTCAAGTTTGTGAATGACAAATACGGGCATCAAATCGGCGACTCGATTCTGGTCTCTTTTGCTCAGCGTATTTCAGACATTTGTCGCCACTACAAAGCGGAGTTCGACGCTCACTGCATGCCAGCCCGACTTTCTGGAGACGAGTTCGTTGTTTACATTAACGCTCCTAGTCACCGAGGAAATGTCGCGCATCGATTCTCGACTGATTTACTGACTCCACTGCAAAAAGGCTTTGTCACCGAATCAGGCAGCTTTCCAATCACGGTCAGTATTGGTATTGCGACCTACCCTAATGATGGTGACTCAATCGAGAAGCTACTGTCCAACGCGGATACTGCGATGTACCAAGCCAAGCGTGCCGGTAAAAACCAATTTGCTGACTATTCACGGGATTTAGACAAAGCCATTCAGCGCCAAGCAGACATTGAACGTGCGCTTAGAGGTCAGAATTTTGATGATGAATTCAGGCTCGTTTACATGCCCTACATGGATTCTACCGGGACTGATGTTATTGGCGTTGAGGTGTTATTACGTTGGAATTCAAAGCAACTTGGTTTGGTTCCACCGGATGAGTTCATTCCAATAGCCGAACAAACCGGGCTGTTCGAACATGTTGACCGCTGGGTAATACAGAATGCGTTTGCTTCATTCCATCGACTTCAGGCTCAATTTGATCACTCAATTCAATTGTCGATCAACCTATCTTCTGCTGGCATTGAAACCACTCACCTTGCCGGTTTCATTAAAGAACACGCGGAGTTAAATCGAATTCCACCAAGCCTAATCGATTTTGAAATCACTGAAACCTTTTACTCAAATTCAGAAGGTTTTCCATTGCTGAACGAACTGGCATGCATGGGCTATCGACTTGCGATTGATGATTTTGGTTCCGGTTATACCTCTATCACTCAACTGGTGCAGTATCCAACTCAGAAAATTAAATTGGATAAAGCGTTTTTGGATACCTTGATTGAGACCAATAACCAGAACATCGTAAAACCGGTTATCGGGTTGTGTCATGCTCAAGGGAAAAAGGTCACCGCCGAAGGGATTGAAACTCAAGGCATGCACCAGTGGTTACAGGATGCACAGTGCGATATGCTGCAAGGCTATTACTTTGGTAAACCCATGCCACTAGAAGAATTGAGTGAATGGTACCGACAGCATCAACTCAATCTAATCGACAACAAAAAGAATCCGACACATGAAATCTGTAATCATCGCATCGCTGAACCCAGCTAAAATTAACGCCGTTAAAAGTGCGTTCTTATCTGCTTTTCCTGATACTGAATTTGATTTCAAAGGCATCAGCGTCCCTAGTGGTGTCGCCGATCAACCGATGAGCAATGATGAAACCTATCAAGGTGCCGTGAATCGTATTCACAACGCAACTCAAGCTCAGCCCGGTGCAGACTTCTATGTTGGTCTAGAAGCGGGAATAGAAATAAACGTCACTTTTGCTTGGATGGTGATCGAAGCGAATGGTCAACGTGGAGAGTCTCGTTCAGCAAGCCTGATGCTGCCACCAGCCGTGCTTGAGAAACTAGAGCATGCAAACGAGTTAGGGGATGTGATGGATGAAGTGTTTGGTACCGACAATATCAAACAGAAAGGTGGCGCAATTGGCCTACTGACACATAATCAACTATCGCGCAGTTCTGTCTACCACCAGGCTTTAATTTTAGCTCTGATCCCATTTGTGAATCCTGAGCACTTTCCTATTTAGTTCTTCGTTAAACTTAGAAAGGTTCTGAGAACAATCTTCAGAAACAAAAAACGCTAACATTCAGTTAGCGTTTTTTATCGAATTCGTATTCTCACTATTTAGTGAATGCTTAATTCCATTATTACTTTAGCAATAGGTCGGCGATCACGGCTTTCTCTTGTTCAGATTTGGCCTTTAGCTCATTTGAGCCTCTGGTGATCGTCGCTACGCCTACGCCCAGCATTTGACTCACCTGACGTTGAGACATATCGCCTTTCATCAGCTCACAGAAGATATTAATTCGAGCAACCAGAGCATCTCGCTCGTCTGGTGTCATCATCATGGTCAACAACAGCTCGTGCTGATCTTTTTCGACAGCCGTCTTTACCAAGTCCATAAGTTGTTGCCAATTATCATATTCAGGTTGTGATGCCATATCTCTACACTTACTTTTAAATTCTGACTTTAAAGAGTCGCTTAACGATTGAAAGCGTTTAACACTTTATACCGAAACACTTGATGCGATCCAATGTAAAAAGGCAGTAAGTGGAAATGGTTCGCACTCACTGCCTTTATTCTTACTCAGTTTCGGGCAAAATGCCGAAGGCTTAGTATTTCGTTTTTGCCTCATGGGGCGCTAAAAACGTCCCTTTCTCACCCAAGATATCTCGATAGTAGGTCTCAAACATCAAGATATTCTGAACGTAACCGCGAGTCTCTTTGAATGGAATCATCTCAATAAAAGCGAAGGCATCAAGTTTTTCATCGCTACGTGAACGCCACTGTTTGACACGGCTAGGTCCAGCATTATAAGCCGCAAACGCAAAGATACGGTTGTCATCATATTGAGCGAGTAAACCATCTAAGTAGTGACTGCCAATCTCAATGTTCTTGCCGACATCATAAAGGTCATCGCTGCCCTGATACCTAATCTTATGTTTGTTCGCCGTGTATTGCGCCGTCTTTGGCATAATTTGCATGATGCCTCGCGCGCCAACAGGAGAGCGAGCTTCTGAGTCCATCGCACTCTCTTGTCTTGCTAAAGACATCAAGGTGATCGGGTCGAGATCGTGCTTTTCAGCGTAGAAGTTAAACCACCACTTATGAGCAACAGGGAAGCGCAGCGCAATGTTATCCCACATCTTCGCAGAGATACTCGCTGTTACGGTAAAGTGATTCCATCGCTGTGTCGCAGCATGAGCGGCAAGCATCGCTTTTTGCTCTTTATCTGCATTAGTTAATAACCAACGCCACTCACTCTTCGCTGCCGCAATTTTATCTCGGTCAATTAGCTCACCAATACGCACCAAAGAGGTGCCGAATGGCTTCACTGTTTCAGCATTGTATTTAAGTGTCGATGTTGGGTATTGAACCGGTTTACCTAACTGTTTAGCCGCAGCCACACTGTAGAAATTACGCTGACCCAAGATATCTGACAGTCGCTTATTTCCTTTGTCAGTATCGCCCGTCGCGATTTCAGCTCTGCCCTGCCAATATTGCCAACGAAGCGAAGCCTGATGCTTGTCATCCAAGCGCGCTATCCACTCTTTCAAACCCGTCCAATCGGCATGTTGAATCGCTAAGCGAGCACGTCGTTCGAGCAGAACTTGCTTTGATGAACTCGCGAGCATCTGGTCTCGCCACGCCATCAACTCTTCAGAATCGGTGTTAATCAAACGAAACGTTAGGTAATCAGCAAGCTCTTGAGACTTCTCTTTCGAGAACTTTTGAGCCTTGATGACGTCATCAAACACCTCTTGAGCGCTGCTTGATGACTTCCTTGCTAACTTCTCGAAAGCAAACTCGGTTTGCGCTTGGTAGAATTCATTGGCTGGGTGCTTCTTAGCAAACGCGAGTACATTTTCAGGCTTGTTGTACAACGCCTTCATCTGCTTAGCTTGAGTAATTGACTCATCATGATCCAATTGCTTAATCAAATAGCTCATTAACTTACCGTTACGGCTCTCGAACGCTAACAGCATTCTATCCAGAATCAGCTCATCGGTTCTTAGCCCGGCTTGATCCCAGCTTTGAAATAGAGAGTCACAAGCGTCATCAATACCACTGCCACTTAGCCAAAGTTGTTTTGCCCCTTTAAAGGCGAGTTCTTGATTGCCTTGCTCAGAATGCGAACGATAATAGATACATTGATATTTTTCACCCACTGGCTCTTTGGTTTGAAACTCAATAATCGTTTCCCACTGCTTTTGAGCAGCCAATAAATCTAAATAAGGCGCGCGCATACGATTGGAAAACGGCAGTGCTTTATTCTCTTCAATGAAGGCATCGACCTCAGCAGGAGTACGCTCACCTAAACCTAATAAAAAGGCACGATAATCGGTGTAAGGTGTTAAAGGGTATGTTTGAATTTTGTTACGTAACGCGGAGTAAGCTTCTAGATCACGGTTGTCTAAAACCTCTTGCGCTCTGTCATAAACATCACGCTGCATTTCAAGCTCGGAGGCATTGCCAGCCATAGCCATTGGAGCCAGTGAAAATGAAGACAAAACTACTGATGCAGCCACAGCAATTTTCGTATTACCAATGCGGAAAAACATTCGCTCTTTCCTTAGTGCGTGTATGAATACGTGAAGTCTATTTACGCCCGACATCACATCAAATGTAAAGGATTTGAGTGTAAATATTATTAATATTTAACACTTCGCCTCAGAAGCTTATTAAATATAGTTTTAATGACCAATGTGACAATAATAGGTAAGGATTCGTTCAAGAATGGCTTTTCTGTCCTAGGAGTAACATCTTTGAGGATATTGGTATAAAATAGCAGACAATTTTGAACAATAATTAGGATCGATCGGCAATGGCTGAATACGTATATACCATGTCTCGGGTGAGCAAAACTGTTCCACCTAAGCGTCAAATTCTTAAAGACATTTCTCTTAGCTTTTTTCCTGGCGCTAAAATCGGTGTTTTGGGTCTAAATGGTTCAGGTAAATCTACCCTACTACGTATCATGGCTGGTATTGATACTGATATTGATGGTGAAGCTCGTGCACAACAAGGCCTTAAAGTAGGTTACCTACCGCAAGAACCTGTACTAGACGAATCAAAAACGGTTCGTGAAATCGTAGAAGAAGCGGTTTCTGACGTTGCTGACGCACTTAAGCGTATTGATGCGGTTTACGCAGCTTACGCAGAACCAGACGCAGATTTCGATGCACTGGCTAAAGAGCAAGGCGAACTAGAAGCACTGATTCAAGCAAAAGACGGTCACAACTTAGAGACAGCTCTAGAGCGTGCTGCTGATGCACTTCGTCTTCCTGAGTGGGATGCGAAAATTGAATTCCTATCAGGTGGTGAGCGTCGTCGTGTTGCTATCTGTCGTCTACTTCTTGAAAAGCCAGACATGCTGCTTCTTGATGAACCAACCAACCACTTGGATGCAGAATCAGTAGCATGGCTTGAGCACTTCCTAGTCGATTACAGCGGTACTGTTGTGGCGATTACCCACGACCGTTACTTCCTAGACAACGCAGCTGGCTGGATTCTAGAACTTGACCGTGGTGAAGGTATCCCATGGGAAGGTAACTACACGTCTTGGCTAGAGCAAAAAGACGAGCGTCTTAAGCAAGAAAAAGCGGGCGAAAGCGCACGTCAAAAGACAATCGAGAAAGAACTTGAATGGGTTCGTCAAAACCCTAAAGGCCGTCAAGCTAAGTCTAAAGCTCGTATGGCTCGTTTTGAAGAACTGACAACTGGCCAATACCAGAAGCGTAACGAAACTAACGAACTGTTTATCCCGCCAGGTGAGCGTCTAGGTGACAAAGTTCTTGAAGTGAACAACCTAACTAAATCGTTTGGTGATCGCGTTCTTATCGACGACCTATCGTTCAGCATGCCTAAGGGTGCAATCGTCGGTATCGTTGGTGCCAACGGTGCAGGTAAATCAACACTATTCAAGATGCTAAGCGGTGCAGAACAGCCAGACTCAGGTACAGTTGAACTAGGCGAAACCGTTAAGCTTGCTTCTGTTGATCAGTTCCGTGACAGCATGGACGACACTAAGACAGTATTCCAAGAGATCTCTGAAGGCGCTGATATCATTAAGATCAACAACTTCGAAATCCCTGCGCGTGCTTACTGTTCTCGTTTCAACTTTAAAGGCAACGACCAACAGAAGATCATCGGTGAGCTTTCTGGTGGTGAACGTAACCGTGTTCACTTAGCGAAACTGCTAAAAGCCGGCGGTAACGTACTGCTACTCGATGAGCCTACCAACGACCTTGACGTTGAAACGCTACGTGCTCTTGAAGAAGCACTGCTTGAATTCCCTGGCTGTGCAATGGTTATCTCGCATGACCGTTGGTTCCTTGACCGTATTGCGACCCATATCTTAGACTACCGTGATGAAGGTCAAGTTAACTTCTACGAAGGTAACTATACTGAGTACACTGAGTGGCTTAAGCAGACTCTAGGCGCACAAGCGGCAGAACCGCACCGTATCAAGTACAAGCGTATAGCTAAGTAAATAAGCTTGTATTTTGAACAAAGGCCGCGATAATAGCGGCCTTTGATATATCTGGCTTACGTGTAATGCATCGATATAGAGAGATTACTTATGGTTGAAAGACGTCAATTTTCACGAGTTATTTATCAAGTCCCGACTGAGATCTCACAAGGACACGTAAATGTATCAGGCTCAGTGCAAGACTTATCACTCCATGGTTTACTCATTCAATGCAATGAATCAAAACAACTTAGCCATGATGTCCCTGTTCAAGTGAGCTTTAAGCTCGAAAACAGTGATATCAATATTCAATTAGAAGCAACGATAGTCTCTACCATCAATACCTCAATGCGTTTACGCATAGAGCATTTAGATATTGATAGTATCAGCCACCTTAAGCGTCTTGTAGAGCTTAATGTTGGCGACGATGAACTGCTTTATAGAGAGATTGAACACCTTACCGATTTAGGTAGTGAGTGACATCTCCATTACCCTTTTTCTATTAGAAGCATTTAGTTAATACAGAACCATGTCTAAAAAACTATCCATTACTATTCCCTCTAGTCAGGGGGAACAGACGTTTTACTTCGGCCGTAAGGCTGTGCTCATTTGCACTACTGCCATTTTTTCAGTACCGCTATTAATTGGCGGAGCGGCGTACATGCACTTCGAGAGTAAACAAGAACTCGCGCTACAAGCGGGTGATGCCCAACAGTTGATTGAAACGCTGATTGTTGAAAAAGAACAAACTGAGTTTCTTTATGCTGAGCAAGTAGAAACCAACCATTCGCTATCGCAAACACTGACCGAGAAAGAAGGCACGATTCAGCTGCTTGGTAAGCGTGTATTCGATGTTGAATCAGTGCTGGGTCTTGCTGATGAAGAGCTGCTTACCGATGATATTTCTTTAGAAGATCGCATTGATGCGGCTGCAGTCGATTCAGCAGTAAGAGCCACGATGTTCCGTTTGATTCCAAACGACAGTCCGATGGCTTATCAACGTATCTCTTCTTCTTATGGTAGCCGCACTAACCCTATTTCAGGGAAACGCCATGTACATACAGGTATCGATTTAACGTGTAAGCGTGGTGAAGATATTGTGGCGCCTGCAGATGGAGTCATTGAAACGGTACGCCCAAGTAAAAAAGGCTTCGGCAACTTTATTACTATGCGTCACTCGTTTGGTTTCATGAGTTCTTATGCGCACCTACAGAAGTTCAAGGTACGTAGCGGTCAGTTTGTGAGTAAAGGCGATGTCATCGCGAGCTGTGGTAATTCAGGTAACTCAACCGGCCCACACTTGCACTATGAAGTACGCTTCCTTGGTCGCTCACTGAACCCGCAATACTTGATGGATTGGACGCCTGAGAACTTCAACTACGTGTTCGAGAAAGAGAAAAAGGTTAAGTGGGGCCCACTGGTTCAACTGATTGATAATGTGGTTCGCTTGCAGATCAACCTGACTAACGTGCCTTACATTAGCTCGACCATCGACACCGTATCGAGTGAAGAGAGCAAAAAACCTATCACGACTAACTAGTTGTTAATAGCTAGCTAGTTGTTAAGGGCTAAGAGCTGTTGGTTTGGCTTATGATGATCTAATTGCTTTTAGTCTACTGTAGGCCAAATGCTTTCATAGCGTTCAGCACAAACAAAAAGAGCGACCAGATGGTCGCTCTTTTTTATGATTTCAAATCAGTATTAACCACGATGAATCGAGTCATGTGCTTGTTTTAGAAGACTTTGGCTCTCTTGCAAGAATTGTTGTGAGTAGTCACCAAACCAATCACTCACTTGGTTGAAGCTCTCAACAAACTTAGCCTTATCTTTGCCATCTAGGATTTCTAACGCTTCTCCGAAACAGCTATGGAAGCGTCGAATCATCTCTATATTCTCATCCGAAGACAGAATGATATCACCGTACAAATTCGGGTCTTGAGCAAACAGACGACCAACCATCGCAATCTCAAGTCGGTAGATTGGTGAGCTTAGCTTCAGAAGCTGATCGATATTCGGGTTCTCTTTACTCAGGTGCAAGCCGTAAGCAAAAGAGGTGAAGTGACGAAGTGCTTGAATCAATGTCATGCCGTGATCGTGTTCAGCTGCATCCATCTGGCAAAGGCTCGCGCCCCAAATACCAAATTGATTCAGTAGCCATTGGTAACTTTCAGCACCACGACCATCACTGTAAACAATCACTTGCTTAGCAAGACTTGGAACATCAGGGCCAAACATTGGGTGCAATCCAACCACTGGGCCTTGGTGCATGTTCATCATTGCTTGTAGCGGTTTAGATTTAATTGACGTCAAATCACATAGAATACAATCGCTAGGTAGATTACCTAGCTTCGCAATCACACCTTCCGTTAGGTGAATTGGAACCGTAACAACCACAAGCCCAGCATTATCTAAGATTTCGTCGGCCTTATCCCAATCTTGGCTGCCGAGGATTTTCACTTCGTAGCCAGACAGTTTGAACATACGACCAAACAAGCCACCAAGTTGACCATTACCACCAACGATAACTACTGAACGTAATTCTGGGTTAAGACACTTAAAACCAGAATCTTTCTCACTGGCATAAGACTCACGCATAGTACGACGCAAAATATCTTCGATTAACTGTGGTGGAACCCCTATTTTCTCGGCTTCTTGACGACGAGATGCCAGCATCGCAGCTTCACGTTCTGGTACATAAATAGGTAAACCATGTTCACTTTTTACTTCGCCTACTTTCTCTACTAGAGCAAGGCGTTGAGCCAGTAAATCCAACATTTGTTTATCGACAGCATCGATTTGGTCGCGTAATTCGTTCAGTTCAACGGCCATTTTATTCCTTACTAATCTATAAGCCCGTGCCAATCTATCAGCGCACAATCACGTAGGTTCGCTAGCAACAGATCTTAAAATGCCCCATTAGATGAGGCACTTAAATTTAAAACTCTGACTAACCTTTCAAGCGGTTCTCTAAGAACGGGACTAATTCCGTATGTGCATGTTTCAATAGTGCCTCAGTTGAATCCCAATTGATACACGCGTCGGTAATAGAAACGCCGTATTTCATCTCATTGAGAGGTATATCCGAAGATTGGTTTCCTTCGTTAATATGGCTTTCAATCATCAGGCCGATAATCGACTTATTGCCTTCACGAATTTGGTGAATCACATCTTCTGCAACTAAAGGTTGGCGACGGAAATCTTTACGAGAGTTCGCGTGGCTACAGTCGACCATTAGCGCTGCCTCTAAACCAGATTTACCCAGCTCTTGCTCACATTCGTGTACCGATACTGAATCGTAGTTCGTCTGCTTACCGCCACGTAAAATCACGTGACCATTTGGGTTACCTTGCGTTGTTAGTAGTGCAACTTGACCTTCGCGGCTGATACCCATGAAACGGTGGCTAGAAGAAGCCGCCTGCATTGCATTGATTGCAGTGCCTAGGTTGCCATCGGTACCGTTTTTAAAACCGATTGGCATTGAAAGACCACTTGCCATCTCACGGTGAGTTTGAGATTCAGTCGTACGTGCGCCAATTGCCGCCCAGCTGAAGGTATCTGCTAGGTATTGCGGGCTGATTGGATCTAGCGCTTCTGTCGCCAATGGAATTTCCATCTCAGCGAGTTCAACAAGTAGCTCACGGCCAACATGCAGACCATGCTCAATATCGAAAGTGCCGTCTAGATGCGGGTCATTGATCAAACCTTTCCAACCCACAGTGGTACGAGGTTTCTCAAAGTAAACACGCATAACAATATACAGTTGGTCGCTAAGTTGCTCAGATAAGGCTTTTAGGCGTTTCGCGTACTCTTTCGCAGCTTCAATGTCATGGATAGAACATGGGCCACATACAACAAGCATGCGATGATCTTTCTTATGAATGATGTTTGCGATAGTTTGACGAGACTCTTGAATGAAACGACGAGCATTATCACTCAAAGGCAGTTTTGCTTTTAACTCTTCAGGAGTAATCAGTACCTGTTCGTCGATGATATTGACATTGCTTAATTCACTTTTCTGCATAACTCAACCTGTATATTTATTTTTACACCCAACATTTCCATTTGGGCTAACAATCTTTAAAAACACAATAACAGCTAAAAAAACGATTGCAAGTGTAAACAATAAAAAACATTCACCGTAAATTATAATTTACACACCAACTTTAACTCACTCTAAGGAATAAATAGGTTTAAACCACGGAACGCAGATACAAAAAAGACGATATTTATCATATCGCCTTATCTAAAATTATTATGTGTTTATTTATCACTCACTGTCTAGCATTCGCTTAATCGTCTCCGAGGTCTCTTTCCACCTAGCATCCGAGTGAAGTGTCGACAAATCAAAGCTGTGTTTTTTAAGCAATGAGTTGGCTAAAGGCTCCTCTTGAATCGCTAAGTGATCCAGAGCTTCAATTTGTGCATCTCGTTTATTACACATCAACACCATGTCACAACCTGCATTCAAGGCCGCTTTCGCTCTGTCGGCTGGTCCGCCCATTATGGCAGCGCCTTCCATCGTTAAATCGTCGGAGAACACCAAGCCTTTGAATCCAAGCTGCTGCTTCAATACTTTTTGTAGCCAATACTGTGAACCGCTCGCTGGTTGATCATCATAGTGAGAGAAAACCACGTGAGCTGGCATCATGGCATCCAATATTCCAGCTTCAATTTGCGCCTTGAAGATTGCCATGTCGGTTTCAAAGATGTCGTCTCTAGGGTCATATGGCGTCTCTAAGTGTGAGTCAGCAATCACGCCACCATGTCCAGGGAAGTGCTTGCCTGTCGTCGCCATGCCAACCGACTTCATGCCTTTGATGAAAGCGCTGCTATGACGAACAATGGTATCAATATCTTCACCAAACGCTCGGCTACCAATCGCTTTACAGTCATGACCTTTGTCTAATACTGGCGCAAAGCTCAGATCGATATCATGGGCAATCAATTCTGCCGCCATCAGCCAGCCGGCCTGTTCTGCTAAATGCTCACCGTTATTTTTGGTCGCAAATTCCTGAGCAGCAGGAATAATGGAAAAGCCATCGCGGAAGCGCTGAACTCGGCCACCTTCTTGGTCAACACCAATCAAAATAGGACGTTTCGCTACCTTGCGAATTTCTTTGTTTAACGCCGATAACTGTTTGCTATCGTGGTAGTTTCGAGCAAATAAGATGAGACCACCAACAGTTGGGTGCTCTAAAATTTCTCTGTCTTCAGCTGTTAGCTCGTAGCCTGCAACATCAACCCACAACGGTCCCATAAAATTTCCTTCTATTGCTTAAATTCCGCTACTGCAGATTTACTTTGTTCAATTAATTGGTCGGCTTGCTCTTCCTGCTGAGTTAACGCAATGAACAACAAGTCTGTAATAAAAAGTTGGCTATCACGAGCAGTTATAGATGAACTGCGAATATGATTTTCGTCGGCTGCTGATATCAACTTAATGTCAGCGTATTTGTCTAAAGCAGAAGGTGACAACTGACTAATCACAATCACCTTGGCCTTTTTCGATCTGGCTAGCTGAGCAACCTTCACCACTTCTCTGGTGTTTCCAGAATAAGAAATCGCAATCAACACATCATTTTCAGAAAGAGAAGCGGCATTGGCAATTTGAATATGGGCATCTTGCTCTGCATTGGCGGCGTGGCCTATTTTCATCAGCTTATAGGCAAGATCTTTCGCTACCAACGATGAGGCGCCTACGCCTGAGATCTGCACCTTACGCGCAAGATGCAAAATATCTGCAGCATGGTTTAGTTGCTCACCTTCATTTAATAGCACAGTGCGCTCAAGCGATTGTGTTTTGCTTGCAAGAAGTTTGTCCATCACCATATCAGGCGGATCTTTTCTGGTGATCGTGCCATGTATGCCACGTTGAGATACGGGCTGATAAGTCATATCACTTTGGTAGAGTTTGACCTTCATTTCTGAAAACCCTTTATAACCAAGCTTCTGACTAAACTTCACTATCGTTGACTGGCTCACTCCGACGGCCTTGGCCAACTCGGGCGAAGATAATTGCTTCACCTGTTGTGGGTGGTCAAGAACATATCGCGCCACCAGCGCATCAGATGGAGACAGCTTGGGTAACAGCGCTTTTACTTTCGCAATGCCTTTCATTAAACGCCCTTCCCCTTATCTCTAACCGCACCTCGTTATCATAACGAGTTTTGTATTTTCATTGGAATAATTATTCCTTCGTATTCTGGTGTTTGGAATAGCTAACACAACCTTCTGGGATCATGGTCAAAGAAAACCGTTGGTCACTATTCCACCAAGGAATAGATTTTGAAACTCATTATTCAAACTGACATTCTGAAAAAATAATAATAAACACCCTCTATCCTATTCATGCTACGGAGCTGCTATGAATTCACTATTTACTTCGCTGGACTGGGCGGTATTTGCGGTTTACTTCGCTGTTATCGCTTTTACAGGCTGGCACTTCAGCCGAACCAAGATCACGAGCACCAAAGATTATTTCTTAGGCGGTAACTCGATGCCAATGTGGGTCGTTGCCATCTCAGTATTGGCGACCTCGCAATCTGCAGCGACGTTCTTGGGAGGACCAGAATCTAGCTACCGTGGCGATCTCACTTATCTAGCGACCAACATTGGTGGAATTATTGGAGCTGTCTTTGTCGCATTAGTACTGATACCTCGCTTCTACAAAAACAAAGTATCTACCGTTTACGAACTGCTGAAAGTTCGTTTTGGCGAGAAAACAAAACAGCGCGCAGGCGTGATGTACTTGGTCGGTCGCGTATTTGCTTCTGGTGCTCGCCTGTACATGGCTGCGATTGCCGTCTCCATGATTCTGTTTACCAATATTGACCCTAGCAGCGTCGTGACTTCGGTTGTCATTTTAGTGGCTGTCGGTCTTGCTTATACCTACATGGGTGGCATTCGTTCCGTCATCTGGAGTGACCTAATTCAACTTGTGGTTTATGTCGGTGCTGCGATTGCGGTAATCATCTATTTACTGGGGCAAATCCCAGCTGATTTCAACCAGATTGCGCAGGTACTGGCTAACCCTGGTGAAGGCCAAGCTTCGAAACTGACCTTATTAGATTTTAACCTCGACTTTAGCCCTGCTGGCACCTTCAGCTTTTGGGCATGTATTACGGGATTCGTGCTGTTAAACATTGGTGCGTTTGGACTTGATCAAGACATGACTCAACGTGTTTTGACTTGTAAAGATGCTAAGCAAGGTTCAAAGGCGATGATTAACTCAATCATCTTCTCAATTCCAGTTGTGCTTGTGTTCATGTCAATTGGCCTACTCTTGTATGTCTTCTACCAAAGGCCTGAACTGATGGGCGTTGAAGGTAAAGAAGTTGTTCAAAATTTTAATGGCGAGAACGTCACTATTTTCATGTATTACGTGCTGAATGAAATGCCAGCAGGTCTTAGAGGCTTGGTTACTGTTGGGGTTGTTGCAGCTGCACTTTCAACGCTAAATTCTGGATTAAACTCAATGTCATCAGTGGCTATTCAGGATATCTATAAGCCTTGGCTAGAAGCTCGTAAAGGAGTGCAAGATGATTTCCATTACGTGAAAGCTGGCCGATTTGGTATGGCGGCAGCAGCTGTGGCCTTAGGTAGTATGGGAATCCTGTGTTACTACTGGCAGCAGTACACTGACATGCCACTGTTGTCGTTTGCTTTGAGTGTAATGGTCTTTGCTTACACAGGGTTATTGGGCGTCTACTTCACCGCGATATTCACCGAGCGCGGTAACGAAACTTCGGTCGCTTTAGCTCTAATGGCAGGCTTCTTCACCACTCTGCTGATGCAAGCTTATGTTTGGGATAGCGTGATGGGCGTGATTAACGATGATTGGGTAGGAGTTCGTTTAGCATTCCCTTATCAACTTTGTGTTGGCACATTTGTATCGTTAATCGTGTGCCTTTCAGGAAAGAAGCAAACTCAAGAAGTTAATAAACTACAAACGGTTTAGCCAATGATTACCCATACTTTGGCAGTCGATGGCGGTGGAACTAAAACCGCCATTAGACTGAAGCGAATATTACCAACACTAAGTAACATCGAAGAGTGTATTTTACCTGCCACGTCATTGACCTTATATGGTGAAGCTGCGATCACTCAACTGACTCATTATATTGATGAAATGTTGAGTGTGAATCAGATAAAATCACAACAGTGCTATATTGTGGTTGGCGTTGCTGGCGTAGGAAACTTAGATTTAAAAGCCAAACTGCAATCGGCGTTAACCCATTGCCCGCACCTGTATGTAACGACTGATGCAGAAGCGTCAGTATTTGGTGCTAATTCAGGACAAGGAGTTAACTGTATTGCGATTGGGACGGGATCTGTTGCGATTCAATTGGACGTACAACAAAAGACTCAACAAGTTGGTGGCTGGGGTTTCCCAATTGGTGACCAAGGTGGTGGCGCTTGGCTTGGGTTTCAAGCTGTTCAACAAACTCTCGTTGAATTAGATAACAAGCGTACTTCTTTAACGAGTCAGCTTGTAATGCGAAAGACAGGCAACGAACGCAGCCAAATTCTACAGTGGATTGGCGAAGCTAACGCGACCGATTACGCCAAATTTGCACGAGAGCTCGTTGATATGGAACAGCGCTGCTCAACGGCAAGTACCATATTAAAACAAGGTATTGAAGAAATAGAAAAGCTCACACGAACATGCTCAGACTATAACTCATTACCGATTATGTTCTTAGGCAGTTTAGGACAGTTCTATCGCCCTAGGCTTTCCAAAGAACTCCAAGTTCGTACCTTAAACATTCAAGGTAATGCTCTGGATGGCGCAGATGTCATCGCTAGCCAAAAGATCCAGCTGCTTAATTTAGGAAGTGAACAATGAAATCAGAATTATATATCGGTGTGATGTCAGGGACGAGCATGGACGGCGTTGATACAGCCTTAGTGTCGATTGAAGATACGCGCATCACATTGCTTGCTCATGATGAGTTTCCAATGCCCGATGACCTCAAAGCACGTCTGCTTGAAGTTTGTATTGGTCAGAAAACCGATTTGATTGCCATTGGAGAACTCGACCACCAGCTTGGCCATCTGTTTGCTGATGCGGTTTTGCAACTTCTCGAAAAGTCAGGTACACCTGCATCTTCTGTGACTGCGATTGGTAATCATGGTCAAACGGTATTCCACCAGCCAAGCGGCGAATCTCCATTTACCATGCAGTTGGGTGATGCCAACATCATTGCCGCTAAAACACAGATTCAAACGGTTGCCGATTTCAGACGTAAAGACATGGCATTAGGCGGACAAGGTGCGCCACTCGTACCCGCTTTTCACCATACGATTTTTCACCCGCAAGACAGCTCAGTTGTAGTGTTGAATATTGGTGGTATCTCGAATATTTCAGTGCTACGCCCGAATCAGCCAACGCTTGGTTATGATACAGGTCCGGGCAATATGTTGATGGACGCTTGGGTTGATAAACACACGGGTAAGAAGTTTGACCGTGATGCGCAATTTGCGCTTAAAGGTCAACTCAATCAAGCTTTACTCGAACAGTTGTTAAATGAATCTTATCTATCTCAAATGCCGCCGAAAAGTACTGGCAGAGAACTATTCAACCTACCTTGGCTAGAGCAACAATTAACAGAATTTAAAGATCTTGCAGTAGAAGATGTTCAGCGCACGCTTTGTGAATACACCGCATTGACGATAGTCAATGAAGTGGAGACTTATCGCTTGGGTAACCAGCCTGCACTGTATGTGTGTGGCGGTGGTACACAAAATCCATTGTTGATGAAGAGACTGTCTGTACTGCTTCCAAGTTGGGATGTTGATTCAACCACCAGTAAAGGCGTGGATGCCGATTACATGGAAGCGATGGCTTTTGCATGGCTTGCTCAACGTCATATTCATCAACTGCCAAGCAATTTACCAGAAGTGACTGGCGCAAGCAGAGCTGCCTCTCTAGGCGTTCTCTATCGTGCTGACTAAACAACTTTAGAACCATCATTTTAGAATCACCATTTAAGGATCATTATGAGTAACGACGCTCTCATATCAGCGCTCTCGCACCTCGTTTCGGAGGGGAGAAACCCTGACACTATGGATATTGATCTGCTCACCTCTCTCGAAGTGGTTGAAAAGATTAACCAACAAGACAAGCAAGTCCCACTGGCGATTGAAGCTGAACTGCCACAGATCGCGAAAGCGGTAGATAAAATTGCTCATGCATTTCAAAACGGTGGTCGACTGATTTATATGGGCGCAGGCACCAGTGGTCGATTAGGTGTGTTAGACGCCTCAGAATGCCCACCGACTTTCGGCGTCTCAGACAAGATGGTTATCGGCCTAATTGCTGGCGGACCAGAGGCGATTTTAAAAGCCAAAGAAGGTGCAGAAGACTCGCTGACTCTCGGTATTGAAGATCTGAAAGCGATTCAGTTTTCAGAAAATGATGTCGTGGTGGGCATTGCTGCGAGCGGTCGTACACCTTACGTGATTGGTGCACTCAACTATGCCAATCAGCTTGGCGCAGTAACGGTTGCATTGTCTTGTAACCCTGACTCTCCAATTGCTGAAGTCGCTCAAATCGCAATTAGCCCGGTGGTTGGCCCAGAAGCATTAACAGGTTCAACACGACTCAAATCAGGTACGGCGCAAAAGTTGGTGCTTAATATGCTGACCACAGCCAGCATGATTCGTATCGGTAAGAGCTACCAAAATCTGATGGTCGACGTAAAAGCGACCAATGAAAAGTTGGTTGCCCGCGCTGCTCGTATCGTTATCCAAGCAACGGAGTGCGACAAAGCTCTGGCAGTTTCGACACTTAAAACGACTGATTACGATGTGAAGTTATCTATTTTGATGATTCTAACAGGGCTAGATTTAGAATTGGCCAAGGCTCAGCTTGATAAGCAAAATGGTTTCTTGAGAAAAGCGGTTGAGAATAATCAGTAATCTGCTGATACCAATCACAGTAAGTAAGTGATCATAAATAGCGCAGGAAAAATGCTTGAGAACAAGGCAGAAATTTTCGATAAGTAGTTATTCTACAATCAAAATTTCTAACGATGTTATCGAGTGTTTTAACCAGCTAGGATGACCAGTTATTTACTACGATTGGTATTATACTGTTGTGAGAGTTACTCTCGCTGCATACAAAAAGACCAGCACACACGCGGTACTGGTCTTTTTTTAGTTTTAATTTTTTATCGCTAGCTTGGGCTTAATAGTCGTTTGAGAACTCGTCCCAGCCGCGTTGCCATTCCATGCGGAAACGTTGAGCGTCTTCCGTACCAGAACACACGCCTTCATACACCTGACCAGATAAACCAATCTGATAAGCATGGTTCGGATTACAATATTCAGTCACACCTAGGTGATAACCTTCTGTGTAACTCGCTTGATCGACTGCTCCAAGCTCAGTCATTTCTGAATACGAACGCTGAGTGTGCCCTTTGATACCATCACGATAGCCAATCTCTTGCCAATTGCCTTCAGCTGCTAAATCTTGAACATTGGCGCTGCATCCTGCAAGGCTAAATGCCACGACGAATAGTGCGATTATTTTTTTCATTTCAGTCCTTTATATTTATCTAGCCACTTCCTGACGAAGCGTTGCCTTTGTGGTGATTCTCCGCTGAACACTGGCTGATGTCCACTGATGTCTGTTATCTGCCACTGATACTTATTGGTTACCGCTTAAAGCTGATAAGCCGCCACTTGCCAGAAGCAAGACACTTCTCAACACGAATAACCAACCGCTCTACAAACGTAGCAAACCACTCAATCAGTTATAACACCACTTAATTGACTATTCGACCACTCACTCTCATAGCGGAAGTTTCTTCTCATACTCTTCTTTAATATACACCCTGACTTAATTAATACATTCAGGGATAACAAATTATGATGTGGTTTCTTACCTGTGTTGCAGCACTCATTGGTGGCTACTTTATTTACGGTGCCTTTATCGAGAAGATTTTCGGTATCAATGAAAAGCGTCAAACACCTGCTCACACCAAACAAGATGGCGTGGACTACGTTCCAATGTCGACGCCAAAGGTTTACCTAGTTCAGCTGCTTAACATTGCAGGTGTAGGTCCAATCTTCGGCCCTATCATGGGTGCCCTTTACGGCCCAGCAGCGATGCTTTGGATCGTGCTAGGTTGTATCTTCGCAGGTGCTGTACACGACTACTTCTCAGGTATGTTATCTATCCGTAATGGTGGTGCTTCGGTTCCAACTATCACTGGACGTTACCTAGGCAATGGCGCAAAACACTTTATGAACATCTTTGCCATTGTTCTACTGCTTCTAGTTGGTGTGGTATTCGTATCTGCTCCTGCAGGCATGATCACTAACCTAGTGAACGACCAAACTGATTTCGCGATGTCTGCAACAACCATGGTTGTTATCATCTTTGCTTACTACATCATCGCAACGATTGTCCCTGTCGATAAAATCATTGGTCGCTTCTACCCACTGTTCGGCGCACTGCTTATCTTCATGTCTGTTGGCCTAATCACTGCGATTGGTCTATCTGACGAGCACCAAATCATGGGTGGCTTCGAGATGAAGGACATGTTCACCAACATGAACCCGAATGACCTACCACTTTGGCCTGCTCTATTCATCACTATCGCTTGTGGTGCAATATCTGGCTTCCACGCAACTCAGTCTCCTTTGATGGCGCGTTGTATGGAAAACGAAAAGAACGGTCGCTTCGTATTCTACGGTGCAATGATTGGTGAAGGCATCATCGCTCTAATCTGGTGTGCACTTGCTCTGTCATTCTTCGGTTCAGTGGAGTCTCTATCTGACGCAATTGCAAACGGCGGCCCAGGTAACGTGGTATACAGCGCTTCATTTGGTCTACTGGGTGTATTCGGCGGTATCCTTGCTTTCCTTGGCGTGGTTATCCTACCAATCACTTCTGGTGACACAGCATTCCGTTCAAGCCGTCTTATCCTTGCTGAATACTTCAACATGGAACAGAAAACACTGCGTAACCGCCTGCTGATGGCTCTACCACTGTTCGTTATCGGTGGCATCCTGACTCAAGTAGATTTCGGTATCATCTGGCGCTACTTCGGTTTTGCTAACCAATCAACAGCAGTCATGATGCTATGGACAGCTTCGGCTTACCTACTTCGTCACAACAAGCTGCACTGGGTAACCACGGTTCCTGCTGTGTTCATGACATCTGTGTGTATCACATTCATTCTGAACAACAGCCAGCTAGGCTTCGGTCTACCAATGCAAATCTCAACCATCATTGGTGTGGTGAGTGCACTTGGTGTTGCGGCTTACGTTATCAAGATTTCAAAAGGCAAAGGCGATATCGATCTTGCTGATGAACAAGAAGAGAAAGAAGCAAAAGGCGTAACCAAAACTGCCTAGTTCTTTCAGACTTTTGATAAAAGAGACAAGTCTTCATAGAGAGACAAAAGAGCAGCCAAACACACTTCGTTTGCTCCCGTAATCACCCAGTGGTTCGTGGAAATTAAGACTAAAGCCCGTCCTCAGTGATGGGCTTTATTGTATCTCAGCAGTGATGGGCTTTACTGTATCTCAGCATTGAGGAGCAATCGTCACTCGATATAACCAACGAAAACACAAGCAAAGCTACCGTTACCACGCAATGAGCTTTACACTTAACCAGCGTCTAAATAGGTGAAAATATGGAACTCATTCTCTCTCTGCTGCAACAAACCTGTGTCTACTTGGTGATTGCTTACATGCTAAGTAAAACCCCGCTGATTCTCCCTTTGTTGAGCATATCTTCGCGCTTAAGTCATAAAATCAGCTGCTACGTTCTGTTTTCCCTGTTCTGTATTATGGGCACCTATTTCGGATTGCAGATCAATGATGCCATCGCCAACACGCGAGCGATGGGTGCGGTAATGGGCGGCCTGTTTGGTGGTCCTGTCGTTGGCTTTGCGGTTGGCTTTACTGGCGGGATTCATCGCTATTCATTAGGCGGTTTTACGGACTTAGCTTGTGCTATCTCAACCACAGCAGAAGGCCTAATTGGTGGCTTGCTGCATGTGTACTTAGTCAGAAAGAACAAAGCCAGCCAACTGTTTAATCCGTTAGTGGTTTTCTCGGTAACCCTGTTTGCAGAGATTATTCAGATGCTGATTCTGCTAGCGGTCGCAAAACCCTTCGAACAATCCTATGCTCTGGTTTCCGATATTGCTGCGCCAATGATCATCGCTAACTCGGTCGGTGCTGCATTGTTCATGAGTATCATCCAAGATAGAAAAACCATCTTCGAAAAGTACTCGGCTACCTTCTCACGTCGCGCACTGACCATCGCCGAGCGTTCGGTAGGTATTCTGCATGGCGGCTTCAATTCTGATAACGCACAAAAAATCGTACGTATCGTTTATGAAGAGACCAATGTTGGTGCGGTGGCGATCACCGACCGAGAAAAAATCCTCGCGTTCGTTGGTATTGGTGATGAACACCATATTCCAAATACTCCGATTTCATCGCAAAGCACGCTCACCTCGATGGAACAGAACGACATCATCTACCTTGATGGCAAAGAGAATCCATACCAATGCTCCTTGTCGCAGGATTGTAAATTGGGCTCGGCTCTGATTATTCCACTCCGTGCGGGTAACGAAGTGGTCGGTACCATCAAATTGTATGAGCCAAAACTGAAACTTTTCTCAACTATCAATATGTCGATGGGTGAAGGTATCGCTCAACTATTATCGAGCCAGATCCTCTTTAGCAACTATCAGCAGCAGCAAACGCTACTGACACAAGCAGAAATCAAACTGCTGCACGCTCAAGTGAATCCACACTTCTTGTTCAATGCGCTTAATACTATCAGCGCAGTAACACGTCGTGACCCAGATAAAGCTCGAGAGTTGATTCAGCACCTGTCTCACTTCTTTAGAAGCAACCTAAAGCAGAACATCAACACCGTGAAGCTCAAAGACGAACTGGCACACGTCAACGCTTACCTGACCATAGAGAAAGCACGCTTTACCGATCGACTAGAAGTGGAATGGGATATCGACCCGCAACTTTATGAGTCACAATTGCCGAGCTTTACCCTGCAACCGCTGGTAGAAAACGCCATCAAACATGGGATATCTAATATGTTGGAAGGCGGTAAAGTGAAGATCTCTAGCGAGGCTTTCGAGGGTGGATTCAAGTTAACCGTTGAAGACAACGCAGGTAATTATCAGAAGCCATCTCAAGATCATGTAGGTTTAGGGATGGAAATTGTTGACAAACGACTCACTAATTTCTTTGGACAAGATTCAGCACTAAAAATAGAATCTCAACCACAGCAATTTACTCGAATGAGCTTTATCATACCTATACTAAAATAATGGTATTTTCGGAGACAAATAGCTCCGAGTTGAAACATTTAGAAGCAGACATTTAAAAGATAAGCGTGAATCAAGCAGGGATAGAACCAAGATGAAGATTGTAGGATGTTAAAGGCATTAGTTGTCGATGATGAGCTTTTTGCTCGCGAAGAGCTGATTGAGCTGCTGACCGAAACCGGAGAAGTGGAAATCATCGGCCAAGCGAGTAACGCGATCGAAGGACTGAAACAGATCAACCTACTCAAACCTGATGTCGTGTATTTGGATATCCAAATGCCGCAGGTTACCGGGATTGAACTTTTAAGCATGCTTGACCCAGACACCATGCCTTACGTGGTATTCGTCACCGCCTACGACCAATATGCGATTCAAGCCTTTGAAGATAACGCTTTTGATTACCTACTTAAGCCAGTCGAGCCTTGTCGATTAAACAAGAGCGTTTGTCGCCTGAACAAGGTCATCAAACAAAATCAGAAAGCACCAGAACAGAACATCTCAGCGATTGCTCCCTGTCACTTAGAGCAGATCCCGTGTATCGGTCATAACCGCATTGTGATCATGGCAAGCCAAACGGTCGAGTGCGCCTATTCCGATATCAGTGGTGTACATGTTCGTAGCTCATCGCAAACCGCAACCTCACAGTTAACGCTAAAGATCCTGGAAGAAAAAACCGATTTGATCCGTTGTCATCGGCAGTATTTGATCAACATAAAATCGATCCAAGAGATCAAACTGCTAGAAAATGGATTAGCGGAGATCATTACACTGACTGGCTTTGAAGTCCCTGTTAGCCGTCGCTATCTAAAGACGTTAAAAGAACAGCTCGGCCTTCAGTAAACATATTTCAGGTCGGGACATAAAGCACGATCAAAAAAGCCAACGTATCAACGTTGGCTTCCTGCTGTTTACAAATCGATAGTGTTTACGAATCGATCTTGTCACCAATCAATAGCGATCAGTCGACTTGCTTGATCTGCAGCTCTTTTGGTACTTCGAAGAACATGTTCTCTTCACGACCTTGAATCTCTTCAACGTCAGTAGCACCCAGGTCACGAATACGGTCTAGAATTTGGTTTACCAGCTCTTCTGGAGCAGAAGCACCCGCTGTCACACCGATTTTCTTTTTACCTTCAACCCACTCGGTTTGAATGTCTTCAGGGCAATCGGTTAGGTAGCCTGGCGTGCCTAGCTTCTCAGCCAGTTCTTTCAGGCGAGTTGAGTTAGATGAGTTCTTAGAACCAACAACAATCACTACATCAACGTCATTCGCCATCTCACGAATTGCGTCCTGACGGTTTTGAGTCGCGTAACAGATGTCGTCTTTACGTGGGCCTTGAATCTCAGGGAACACTCGACGTAGCTCTTCAATTACATCAGCTGTTTCATCTACTGATAACGTGGTTTGGCTAACGTAATGCAAGTTACTTGGATCATTTACCACTAGGTTCTGTACGTCCTCTGGCTTCTCAACCAAGTACATACCACCCGTTTGGCTCGCATACTGACCCATAGTGCCTTCAACCTCAGGGTGGCCCGCGTGACCAATCAGTACTACTTCCATATGTTTGCGGCTCGCACGAGCAACCTCCATATGAACTTTAGTCACCAAAGGACATGTCGCATCAAATACCGTTAACTCTCGCTCTTTCGCTTCTTTACGAACCGCTTGAGAGACACCGTGAGCCGAGAAGATCACGATGTTGTCGTCTGGCACTTCACTCAGTTCTTCGACAAAAATAGCACCACGCTGCTTGAGCCCCTCAACAACAAAGCGGTTGTGTACCACTTCATGGCGAACATAGATCGGTGGCTGATACATTTCGAGTGCGCGCTCTACGATGCTGATCGCACGATCGACACCGGCACAAAAGCCACGAGGGTTAGCTAACATTATTTTCATTTCATTGCTCATCATTTACCGCGGTACTAAGGTTGTTTCTATAGAGTTCGCCGTCAGCGAGGTTCGCATTCTACAGTGAAGCGTCTAGACAGTGAAGCTCTGGGTTGTGTGTCACAGCTGTAAGGCTATCTTGTTTTAGCGTGAAGACAGCTATTCTAACGTTAAGAGAGTTATTCTACCGTTAAGATATTGACGTCAAAGGTAACGTCTTGACCAGCGAGTGGGTGATTAAAATCAACCGTCACTGAATCACCTGCGATTTCAGTAATAATACCTGGAATTTCCATACCGTCAGGACCTGAGAATGCCATGATAGTGCCCACTTCGACTTCAGAGTCGCCAACAAACTTAGCACGATCCATATAGTGAATATGATCTGGGTTTGGCATACCAAACGCGTCTTCCGCTCTCAGTTCGATAGACTTTTCAGTACCGGCTTCAAGCCCAAGTAAGCACGCTTCAAAGTTCTCACTTAGGCTGCCATCGCCCATGACGAACTTCGCTGGCTTGCCCATATTTTCCGTACTATCGGCAACTGAACCATCCTTCATTTTAATCGTAAAATGTAGAGTTACTGCTGAATCATTTTTAATTGCTGCCACGTTACTTTCCTTAGATTTCTTTATTATTTGAGAACACAATTTGCTTCGCTCTCATATTACTTGCAGCATAAAAAAAAGCGCCGTCGGAATCAACCGACAGCGCTTAGGGCTATTCTATTCTGTGAGTCATAGACTGACTTTGAGGCAAGCTATTTGCTTTCGTCTTTCTTACGGAAACCATCTAAGATGATCATCGCAGCACCGATACAGATTCCCATATCTGCTAAGTTAAATGCAGGCCAGTGGTAAGTGCCCCAGTAGAAGTCTAAGTAATCGACAACAAAGCCATGTACGACTCGGTCAAACACATTACCTACCGCGCCACCAATGATGATCGCATAAGCAATGTTATTCCACTTCTCTGCTGCTGGTAGTTTGCTCATCCAGTACGTCAGCATACCTGTTACCGCAAATGCGATACCCGTAAATAACCAACGCTGCCAACCACTTTGATCACTCAAGAAGCTAAACGCTGCACCGTAGTTATGTACGTACAAAAAGTTAAAGAATGGCAGCACCTCAATACGGTTTGCCCAGCCATAACCCATATTGTCCATGACAAAGAGTTTAATGCCGATATCAGCCAAGAAGACCAATAGAGCCAGCCATAACCAACGTACACCAGATTGTTTTAACGAAACTTCACTCATTTCTATTCCTAGTATTTACGAAATTGGTATTCATTGTTAGTCACGTTACGTGACCTTGATTACCAACTTGGTTAAACACATTTCCTATAACTAAAAATAACCCCAGTTGATACTGGGGCTATGATTTTTACAAAAAGTTCAGTCTTTCTCTGAGTCGTTATGCGAACTTACGCAATTCGCCTTCACCGTCGATGTTCGACACACAACGACCACAAACTTTCTCGTGACCTTCGATAGTGCCTACATCTGGAGTGTGGTGCCAGCAACGGTCACACTTCTCAGCTTCAGTAGCCGCAACTTCAACGAATAGACCAGCAACGTCTGTCGCTTGCGCTGCATCAGACTTCTCGCTCAGTGGCTTAACAACAGCTGCAGAAGTGATAAGTACGAAACGTAGCTCATCTTCTAGCTTGTTGATTTTAGCCGCTAGTGCATCGTCAGCGTATAGAGTCACTTCAGCTTGCAGTGCACCACCGATCGTTTTCTCTTTACGAGCATCTTCAAGAAGCTTGTTCACTGCGCCACGAACAGACTGGATTTCAGTCCAGAATTCGTTGCTTAGCTCTTCGCCTTCAGCAAGACCGAATAGACCTTCGAACCACTCACCTGTGAATACGAACGTGTCGCGTCCACCTGGCATTTCATTCCAGATTTCATCTGCTGTGAACGACATGATAGGTGCCATCCAACGAACTAGAGCTTCTACGATGTAGTAAAGCGCCGTTTGACAGCTACGTTGAGCATGGCTGCCCTGCTTCGCTGTGTACTGACGGTCTTTAATTACGTCTAGGTAGAAAGAACCCATTTCGATAGAACAGAACTGCATTAGACGCTGAGTTACACCGTGAGTGTTGTACTCGCCGTATGCTTTAACGATCTCTTCTTGTGCAGCTTGAGCACGGCCAACAGCCCAGCGATCAAGTGCAACCATCTCTTCAGCAGGTACTAGGTCAGTTTCAGGGTTGAAACCGTTCAAGTTCGCTAGGAAGAAACGAGCTGTGTTACGAATACGACGGTAAGCATCCGCTGAACGCTTCAGGATTTCATCAGAAACCGCAACTTCACCTGTGTAGTCTGTAGAAGCAACCCATAGACGCAGAATATCTGCACCTAGCTTGTTAGTTACGTCTTTAGGAGCAACAACGTTACCGATAGATTTAGACATCTTACGGCCGTTACCATCAACCACGAAACCATGAGTTAGTACTTGCTTGTACGGTGCTTCGTCTTTCATCGCGATAGATGAAATTAGAGAAGACTGGAACCAGCCACGGTGTTGGTCTGAACCTTCAAGGTAAAGATCAGCACTGTGAGTACGCTCTTCGTTCGGGAAGTTGTACTCTTCACGAGAATCAACAACAGAGAAGTGCGTAACACCTGAGTCGAACCATACGTCTAGCGTATCCATTACTTTTTCGTACTTATCAGCGTCTTCTGCGCCCATAAGTTCAGCAGCGTCTACATCCCACCAAGCTTGAATGCCTTTCTCTTCAACTAGCTTCGCGACTTTTTCAATAAGCGCTGGGCTTTCTGGGTGAAGTTCTGCTGTTTCTTTATGAACGAACAGAGCAATTGGCACACCCCAAGTACGTTGACGAGAGATACACCACTCAGGGCGACCTTCAACCATACCTTCGATACGGCTTTGACCCCATTCAGGCAACCACTCAACACTCTTGATTGACTCTAGTGCTTTAGCACGTAGGCCAGCTTGATCCATAGAGATGAACCATTGTGGTGTTGCGCGGAAGATGATTGGAGTTTTGTGTCTCCAACAATGTGGGTAGCTGTGCTCGTAAGCGTGGTGATGCAAAAGTGCACCTTTCTCTTTTAGAACTTCTAAAACAGAGTCGTTCGCTTTGAATACGTGCTGACCAGCAAATAGCTCAGTATCTGGCAGGTAAACGCCGTTTGAGTCAACTGGGTTAGCGATTTCTAGGTTGTACTTCTTACCAACCACGAAATCCTCTTGACCGTGGCCAGGCGCAGTGTGAACCACACCAGTACCTGAATCCGTTGTTACGTGATCGCCAAGAACTGCAGGAACAGTAAAGTCGTAGAACGGGTGGTTGAACTGAGACAGCTCAAGATCAGCACCAGTTGCAAAACCAAGGTTATGGAAATGCTCGATACCAGCACGGTCCATTACGTCTTTTGCTAAATCAGAAGCAACAACGATACGTTGAGCTGGCTGGTCGCCATTTGCTTCAACTTGGATAAGCACGTATTCAAGATCATCACGTAGACATACTGCGCGGTTAGCCGGCAGAGTCCATGGTGTTGTCGTCCAGATAACGATAGAGATTTCGCCCTGACCCGCGTGGCCTTCAGCTAGAGTAAATTTCTCTAGAAGTGCCGCTTCGTCAGCTGCTGTAAATTTCACATCGATAGATGGAGAAACTTTATCTTTGTATTCAACTTCAGCTTCAGCCAGAGCAGAACCACAGTCAGTACACCAGTGAACTGGTTTGAAACCTTTAAGAAGGTGACCTTTATCTGCGATTTTGCCTAGAGAACGAATGATGTTCGCTTCTGTGCCGAAATCCATAGTGCGGTAAGGTTTGTCCCACTCGCCCATGATGCCAAGACGTTTGAAGCTCTCTTTCTGACCTTCAACTTGGCCCGCAGCGTACTTACGACACTCTTCGCGGAATTCAGCAGCCGAAATCTTCTGACCAGGCTTACCTTTCTTCTTCTCAACCATTAGCTCGATTGGAAGACCGTGACAGTCCCAACCTGGGATGTACGGTGCATCAAAACCAGAAAGGGTCTTAGATTTGATAATAATGTCTTTAAGAATCTTATTCAGCGCGTGGCCAATGTGAATGTCGCCGTTCGCGTATGGAGGGCCATCATGCAGTACGAAAGATTTTTTACCTTTCTTTGCCTTACGGATTTCGCCGTAAAGATCTTCTTTGTACCAACGCTTCAGCATTTCTGGCTCACGATTTGCCAGATTGCCGCGCATTGGGAACCCTGTTTCTGGTAAGTTCAGGGTATCTTTATAATCACTCATCGATTCTTAATTCCGTTATATTGGGCGAAGTTAGACATTATGTTAATCGGTGGAATCATCCGATTAATTCTTTAGCTGAAGCAGCCACACCCTTGCGGCTTCAGCATCCAATTCTATTTGATTCTTTAGTGCGTCGAACGATTCAAATTTTATCTCGTCGCGCAGTTTGTGCAAAAGTCGTACTTCTAACTGTTTACCATATAAATTGGCTTTAAAGTCAAAAAAATGCACTTCTAATTGCTGCCTTACCCCATTAACTGTTGGTCGTTGTCCAATATTAGCAACGCCACCGACAGGAACACCGTCGATATCCAATGCTTCAACAACATACACTCCCGATACAGGAGAAACACAACGCTTTAATGGAATATTAGCGGTAGGGAAACCGATAGTTCTCCCTAGTTTTCGACCATGGGACACTCGACCACTAATACTGTAATCACGTCCTAACATGGTAGCACTTGCAGCCAAGTCATCGACCGCTAATGCATTTCGTATCTCAGTACTGCTTACTCGTAATTGGTTTAAGCAATAGCTTTGGGTGCTGACCACCTCAAAACCGTACTTCTCGCCCGCCTCTTTGAGCATAGCGAAATTACCGGTGCGACCTTTACCAAAGCAAAAATCGTCACCAACCACCAAGAACTTCACACCAAGCTTATCAACCAAAAGATCCTTAATGAATGCTTCCGCGGATAAACTTGCAAAATACTGATTAAAATTAACACACAATAAGCGACTGATATCTAGCTTACTCAGTTGCACGTATTTGTCTCGTAAGCGAGTTAAACGTGCTGGCGCTCTATCTCGGGCAAACAGCTCCATAGGCTGCGGTTCAAACGTCATGACAACAGAAGGGAGCCCTAATGCTGCAGCTTGTTTAGAAACCTGACTCAGAACCTCTTGATGTCCTAAATGAACACCATCGAAGTTACCTATGGTTAATACACAGCCATGATGCTGCGCTTTAATATTGTGTATACCTCGGATCAGTTCCATTATGATCAGCTAAAACCTGTTATTTGCATCATTTATTGTGTGAAACCGACGGATTATATACTAATCAGTATTAATCTGTCGCTGCTTTTAAATGTTTTACTCGGATACCTAAAATCAGTACCGAAACAATATAAACAAAGCCACCAAGTCCAATCAAGCCTGTTAATGTCAGCGCTCTCTGGCTGAAGCTCCATTCAAGCCAATGTTGCATATTATCCAGCTGCCATAAAATAGCCGCTACCATCACCACACCTGAGATAATCAATTTGGCACTAAACAACAAGGTTGTCTTAGTTAATTGATACACACCCGCAAGGTGTAATCCGCGATATAACAATGCCATATTCACAAAAGCAGACAGTGCCGTCGCAATCGCCAAACCCACATAACCATAGAAATAAGCAAAGATCGCGTTAAACACCATATTAGTCACCATAGCGATAATGCCGTACTTAACCGGTGTTTTGGTATCTTGGCGAGAGTAGTAACCCGGAGCTAAAACTTTAATCAACATGAAGTTAAGCAAGCCTGATGCGTAAGCTACCAATGACATCGATGCCTGCTGTACATCGTGTGGAGAGAACTCACCACGCATAAAAAGCACCATCAGCATTGGTTTAGCTAAAACGATAAGACCTAACATCGCAGGAATACCAAGCAGCAAAACCATGCGCACGCCCCAATCCATGGTATGCGCGAACCCTTCTCCTTGAGCATCTACGTGTTTACGAGATAAAGCAGGAAGAATCACAGTCGCAATCGCAATACCGAATAAACCGAGAGGAAATTCAAGCAGTCGGTCTGAGTAGTACAACCAACTGATAGAACCTGTTGCGAGGAAGCTGGCAATAAAGGTATCAAACAATAAGTTGATTTGACTGACCGATACCCCGAACAAAGCAGGGATCATTAATGTGCGGATCTTAACCACACCCGGATCTCTCCAGCCCCACTTCGGCTTAACCAACACACCCGCTTTGATCAAGAAAGGCATTTGGAAAAGGAATTGGACTAAGCCACCAAGAAACACACCAATGGCTAAACCAATTTCTGGTTGTTCTAAATTAGGAGAGATAAACCACGCAGCGCCTATGATCATCACGTTCAAGAACACAGGGGTAAAAGAAGAGACCGCAAATTTACCTAATGTATTAAGAATGGCACCAGATAAAGCAACGAAGGTAATAAACCATAAATAAGGAAAGGTAATCTTGAGCATAAAGCTCGCCAACTCAAACTTTGGCGCTGATGGACCATCATTTAGCCAGTCGATAAACCAACCCGCACCAAACATCGCGGTGATCACGCCAGAGCCCAATACCCCGATAACGGTGACAATAGAAACTAAAACCCCGAGCGTACCCGACACCTTAGCAATTAAATCTCGTGTCTTATCTTTATCACCTGCGGCGTGATATTCCGTTAATACAGGAACAAACGCTTGAGAAAACGCACCTTCTGCAAAAAGTCGACGTAAGAAATTAGGAATTTTATTAGCGAAGAAAAATACATCGGCACTCGCTCCTGCCCCCATCAAATTTGCTACTACTACATCACGTACTAGCCCCAATACACGGGAAACAAAAGTCATTGCGCTGACAATCAGGCCTGACTTTAATAGTCGTTTACTCACAGAAACCTCTGACACTGGTTGATTACTTTCAAGCGAGGATAAATACTATCCTGTCCTAAGAAGCATATTTATTAGCATTGGTCTAAAAATGCTGTTAGAATCCCCGCCATCTTAACCGCGATGACCTTTCCATACCAAAGTTTGTTTGGCTACGATTGGTTTTTGCACAAATCATTTGACAATTAAGCGCTAATGAGGGATAGTCCTCGCCCTTAAATTGTCACCGAACTAAGTTTTTGGGAGTTAGACCCTTGGCAAACAGTAAATCTGCTAAGAAGCGCGCTATCCAAGCTGAGAAACGTCGCCAGCACAATGCTAGCCGTCGTTCTATGATGCGCACTTACATGAAAAAGACTATCGCAGCTATCGCAGCTGGTGATAAAGAAGCTGCAACTGCTGCTCTTGTAGAAGTTACACCACTTCTTGACCGTATGGCGACTAAAGGCCTTATTCATAAGAATAAAGCTGCACGTCATAAGTCTCGTTTCGCTGCTGCAATCAAAGCTCTTTAATAGAAATTTGATTACAACGCAAAACGAAAAAAACCGGCCTAGGCCGGTTTTTTTATATCTAAATTTTGAGTAACGCTTTTATTTTACGTGCTAACAGCCGCTTTTCTGACCGATAAACAATTTAAGCAGATAGATAAAACAAACAATCAGAAAAATAAATAGAGAAGCAAATTGGTACGTAGATAGGTAGATAGGTAGATAGGTAGATAGGTAGATAGGTAGATAGGTAAACACTAACGTTCAATGTGAAATACTAACACTTCCTTGTGTCATTCTATCGCTGATAAGAAATCCCCCTCCCACCAGCAATAAGCTACTTGCAGTAAATACCATGCAGTAGGTTAATCATCGCTTTTACTTCTTCACTACTCAATGTGTAATACACAGTTTGAGCTTCTTTGCGAGTTTCGACCAAACCATCTCTTCTCAACCAAGCAAGATGTTGAGATAAAGCAGACTGACTCAGTTCCAACTTGCCACACAACTCCCCAACCGACAGTTCAGTACCATGTAATAGGCACAAAATCTGTAAGCGACGCTCGTTAGCCATGGCTTTAAGTAGAATCACAGCTTGTGCTGAGTTCTTCTCCATCTCTTTTAAGTTCATAGTTTGGCTCCCTACAACCTTTACGCCAACTACGGGCTATCAGTATTTCCGGCATATAGTGGAACTATGATAATCGATATCAATTCATTAACAAACTAACTCATTCGAACAATTTGCTAAAATCTGCGTCACATACGTTTTTTACTGCTGGATGTTGGATCATCCTCTCAGCAAATATGACGTAGTACTCCTCTTTTAATTCTTCAATACCACCTAATAGTTGCAGTGATGTGTCTTCTTCAACTTCAGACATATAAAGCGTCGGTGCTAAGAATATCGCATCATGATGGTAACGAGCAAAAGCCTTCATCAATGCGGCATCATCAAACTCACCTAA
The DNA here is from genome assembly GCF_023161755.1 of Vibrio sp. 1CM23M. Taxonomy (NCBI): domain Bacteria; kingdom Pseudomonadati; phylum Pseudomonadota; class Gammaproteobacteria; order Vibrionales; family Vibrionaceae; genus Vibrio; species Vibrio sp. 1CM23M. Next base: position 246,533 of record NZ_JALNTR010000005.1, on the reverse strand, counting down.
AATATCTGGCTTAAGTCCTTGTCTATCAAACCATTGCAGCACTTTACGCCCCATTGAGGTTCGGCTACCAGGGATCAAAAGCTTTCTTTGCTCCAATACAGCAGGGAAATTAACACCTTCAACCTGACCTGAACTAAAAAAGCTCATTCCACTCTCACCCAACTTTTTACTGAACAGGCCCGGGCTTTGACTAGAGTCCACCGGACAGTCAGACAAAATCATATCGAGCTTATGTTGAGATAGTTGCTCAAGTAGCATTTCATGGGTCGATTCAAAACAGCGTAAATGAATGCTGTTATCTGGAGGGATGGTCGACATCAATATCTTACTGACGAGCCTTTTAGAGAGCGCATCCGCGACGCCAACATCAAACAGAATATTAGAGTGCTGGCTGTAATTCACGATATCCAGCATCTCGTAACTCAGGCCAAACATACGATCGGCATATTTAAAGACCAGTTGCCCAAGCTCTGTAGGCTCAACACTGCGGCCATTACGCTTGGTCAACTTGCCATCCATGCGCTCTTCTAAGGCTTTTATCTGCCCCGTTACCGTTTGTGGTGTTAGAAATAGGGCTTCTGCAGCTTTAGTAACAGAGCCTTGCTTGCAAACCATCCAGAAGTAATACAGATGGTTGTAGTTGAGATGCGACATAGATGTGCCGTAATAAAAGAGTAGATACCCTTTTATATCAAATATGACACCGCCACTCAACAAACTCGGAAAAACCTAAACAAACATAGATTTACCACTTATTTTTTCGAAGTGTCTGATTTCATAATGTAATATTTCAGCGATTATTTTCAATTTTTCTCTAACTTTTAAGATCTATATCACCTATAGAACTACCGTTAAAAATCAAATTAAAACAACAACTTAAAATAACCGCATTAGCTTTAGGAATATTTAAAGAGTAAATCATCACAAAAAAGTCCGACCTAAACCAAAATGTAATATTACTGAAATATTTCCCCTCTAACATCACGCTCAGATTAAACAAACAGACCAAACACAGACTTAAACGGTCCAATGGAGAAAACATTATGAACCAAGCTACTACTGCAGCAGCGCCTATCTCGAGCACTACTCGTTGGCTACGCTGGGCTAACTTGGCATTCATGCTTTACCTACTATTACTTTCAGTTTCAATGGTTGGTACAGGCTTCAAATGGGCAACAGGCGAGCAAGCAAAGGTTCTTTTCGAATTTGCTTCACACCCAGTTGCAGGCTTAATGATTGGTTTAGTAGCAACAGCGCTTATTCAATCATCAAGTACAGTTACTTCAATTATCGTTGGCCTTGTGGCAGGTGGTTTACCTGTTGAGCTAGCTATTCCTATGATCATGGGTGCTAACATTGGTACTACGGTAACCAATACGTTAGTTAGCCTTGGTCACGTTCGTTGTAAAGAAGAGTTCAAACGTGCATTCGCAAGTGCGACAATCCACGACTTCTTTAACCTATTAGCCGTTGCTATCTTCCTTCCACTAGAGATGGCGTTTGGTATTCTAGAGAAGATTTCTCACTGGTTGGTATCTCCGATGCTAGCAACAGGTGATATGAGCATGGGTGGTCTTAACTTCATCAAGCCAATCACTAAACCAGTAGTAAGTGCGATTAAAGAGCCTCTATCAACATTTGGCGACACTGTTGGCGGCATCATGCTTATCGCTCTAGGTATCGCAACTATCTTCGTAGCTATCACCGTAATGGGTAAGCTGATGAAGAGCCTAATGGTTGGTCGTGCTCGTGAAATTCTAAAGAACGCAATCGGTCGTGGTCCAATCCACGGTATCGCTTCTGGCTCTATCGTGACTATCCTTGTTCAGTCTTCTTCTACGACAACAAGCTTGATGGTTCCACTAGTAGGTTCAGGTGTTCTTAAAGTACGTGACGTTTACCCATTCACTCTGGGTGCAAACATCGGTACATGTATTACGGCTCTACTTGCAGCGACAGCAGTATCTGGTGAGTTCGCAGTATTTGCACTACAAATTGCTCTAGTACACTTGGTGTTCAACATCATGGCAACGGTATTCATCTTCGGTATTCCGTTCCTACGTGAACTACCTGTTAAAGCCGCTGACTTGATTTCAGACATGGCTGTGAAGAACAAAGCTGTAGTGGCTGGTTACCTTGTTGCGGTATTCCTTGTACTTCCTGGTAGCGTGTTAGCTCTTACCGCTTAATAGCAAAATAAACATCGCTTATAGTAAAGCCCGCAACCTCCTAGGTTGCGGGCTTTTTCTTTTTAAGAGCAGATACGGGATTCGGGTGAACGAGTAACGAAAAGCGACTTCCTCTCATTAGCTGCGTTTCGATATATCGTATTAAAAACGCTCTTCGTATCTCGCATCTCGTTTACTCGTATCTAAACACCCGTCATTCCCTACTGCGAGGCACGAGCGTGATAGGGAATCTGTCTAACACATAACATCCAGAGATTCCCTACTCCTTCCTTCGTCAGTTTAGGGAATGACGGGCGCTTTTGATCTTCGTATCCCGCATCTCGTTTACTCGCATCTAAAAATCCGTCATTCCCTACAGCGAGGCACGAGCGTGATAGGGAATCTGCCTAACACACAACGCCCAGAGATTCCCTACTCCTTCCTTCGTCAGTCTAGGGAATGACGGGCGCTTTTGATCTTCGTATCCCGCATCCCGTTTACTCGCATCTAAAAAACGCTTACTTACCTTGCTCATTACGCAGGTACATAATGGCAACCATGCCAAAGCCGATAAATTGCCATAGATACTGTCCGTCGCTTGCGCCAGTGATAGTTTGAGTGAAAGCCATACAAGCCGTCACAAACAGAGAAGCGAATGCGGCATAGAGTAACCACGGACGCTCTTTGCCCGCCATGAACTCACCTGCAAGTATCGAACGAATAACCAATAAAAACGGTACACATTGCAAAGCAATCAGAATCGGGAACATAAGATCGAACGTTGGGCTCAGTAGAGCATGACCGATTTGGCTCTTATCCCAAGTGCCGACAATGTAGCCCTTCCAACCAGCCCAAGTGTCTCCCGCATAAGCAGTATCGGGCGTAATGAAGCCAAGTAGCACGCCCATCACTTTATCGATAAAGCCATTTTTGAACCAAAAGACGAATAAGAAGATCTGAATTGGAATGATCTGAAAAGCAAACTTCTTCAACATGTGTGTACCCCAAATAATGAATGATTTGGTGACCAGTATGTGGAAGTCGATGTTTTTACGCTTGATGCAAGGCAATCGAGCCTGAGTCCAAACAATAATCAAACATATTGAGAGGCCTGTTGGTACAAGGACACCTTGCGGAAGTACCGTTGCCATCAGCGCTCACGAAACACCTTCGCTTAAAAACGTATTTGGTGGTTTAGGAAAGGTTTGTTTTTTATAAAGATTCAATAAGATCAAACAGTTGACCGTCATGCTCTTTTTGCACTTCGGTATAGCGTTGATAGTTGTATTGCGAACCTTTTGGATTGTCCGACAGCTTGTCAGCCACACTGAGCAGATAAAAACTGATTGGGCTCGGTGTACTTTCGGCCGCATAAAAAAGGTAAGGGAAAGCTTGATTGGCGTGTTGGTTGATTAACAGTGCAAGACCCAAGGTAAGATTAGCGATGTCACAACGTGGGTTCATCTCGAAGGCTTGCCTTGCCAGTTGCAGTGCATGTTCGCGATCTTCTTGCTCATGATTTTGCAAATAAGCCAAAGATTCCGAATACGACAGCAAGGCATTGACCAGATAATTATCTCGCCCTTGTTGTTGAATCGTATCCAACTGAAGTGCTATTTCTTCAAATAGCTGACCACCTTTTCCTTGGTAGAACAACGATATCCCTTCAGAAATAACACTCCAATCATCGTAGTTGTCAATAGAAGTCACTCGATGACTTGCCACGCCGTATTCGGAGCTCATTGGAGCAATAATGGCTTTGATCTCGAGAATCACATCCCCAATGGCATCGAAGAAATTATCTTGGCTAAAGGTCTTTTCCACTTTCTGACTTTGATTGGGTTGGCGGTTGTTTTGTACAAGCACGCTCAACACATAATCACCACCCTTTTGCTTAAGCCAACCTTTGAGTTCAACACCATTGTTGGCCAGAGATTGCTTGCCCTGTTTCGATAGCTGAGAAAAGTGGTAACCCGATAAGTTTTTTGCCGAGTTCAGCCCGTAGAAAAGATAGTTATAAACGCTTTCTGACATCTCATAATCGTTCGCAGAATCGAGTGTTATGTCATGGATATAAACAGGAATCACATCACTTTGATGAGCAGAAATAACAGCTGTGTCATTGGTTGGGACATCGGTTTGCCAGGCCCAAGTTGCTATTAAGCCAACCGAGAATACTGCGGTTGTAATCAGGGCGATGGTTTTCTTTTTCGACTTAGCAACAAAAGGGTTAGGTTCAGATTCAGGTTGAGAGACGTCCTCAACGGGAGTTGGGTCGACGCTCGGCTGAGTCACCTCAACATCGAACAGATAGCCTTGCTTAGGAATGGTCTGAATAATCCGATACGGACGTGATTTATCCTGAAGCTGACTGCGCAACAAGCTGATGACCTGTCTGACCAAGTTGTCAGACACTTGAGTTCTTTGCCACACATCCGCGGCTATCTGTTGAGTGCTAACCACTTGCCCGCGATTTTCGATGAAATAGCTGAGCAACTTTGCCTGCAATGGCTCTAAATGAATCGCTTCGCTATCCACTACCAACTGATTTTTCTCAGGGTAGAAAGCAATGGGAAAGTCGTGTTGCAATACAAAGCAATGCGAGCGAGTCATAGTAGTTCTGTAGTTAGAAAAGACCACTCAAGATTATTGGTTTTACAAATAGTAAGCAAGCCAAGCATAACAAATAAAAAAGGCTGCACAGAGGCAGCCTTTCAATCAAACAAAGCGAATGAGATTAAACCGAGAATGGGTACTTAATCGCTTCGTGGCATTCGTAACCTTCCACCCAGAAGTCATCCATCGTTACCCACGTTTCCAAATCTTCTAGAGACTTAATCTCAGGATTGATATGGAATGTTGGGCCAGCTAACGGCTCACGCTTTAACTGGATATCACGCATGGGTGAAAGTTGATCTTCGTAAATATGAGCATTCACTAGCTTATGGTAAGCCACGCCAGCTTTCTTACCCGTGATTTGCGCCATGATAGCTAGGAAGACATACACTTGAACCATGTTGAAGTTCAGGCCTAGGGGAACATCGCAAGAGCGCTGAGTGCTGTTTAGGTACAGAGTATCACCAAGTAGAGAAAAGTGATGGCTGTACATACACGGACGCAAACAACCCATGTGGAACTCACCTGGGTTATAGAAGTTTAAGATCTCGCCACGGTCATCAATGTCGTTCGTTAGATCATCAACAATCTTCTTCAGTTGGTCGATATGACCGCCGTCAGTTTTTGCCCATGCACGTCCTTGAACGCCATAAACACGGCCCATGTCATCTTCACCCTTTCGGTAAGGGTTATTCAGCCATGCTTCATTCAGGTTCGAGTTCGCATCCCAAGTTTTAGTCCCTAGCTTACGAAAATCTTCAGCATTGTCGTAACCACGGATATAGCCAAGCAATTCAGCAACTGCGGCTTTCCAAAAGCTCTTACGCGTTGTTACCAGTGGGAATTGGTTATTACCAACATCATATTCAAGGTCAGCATTGATCACGGTTAGGCAGCGCTTGCCCGTGCGTTCATTTTCAATCCAAGTACCGTCATCAACGATACGCTGACAGAGATCTAAATACTGTTTCACACCAATTCCTTACTTCGTTTGTTGTGGTAATTCGTCTTTGTAGTGACCACGCTTGTATGCCCACACCATCATCAGCACACCGATGATAACCATTGGCAGTGACAAAATTTGTCCCATAGAGATAAATCCACCGAACAAACCTAAGTGAGCATCAGGTTCACGTACGTATTCTACTAAGAAGCGGAATGTACCATATCCTGCTAGGAATAACCCTGATACAGAACCAAGAGGACGCGGCTTTTTGATAAACCAGTTCAAGATGAAGAACAGCACAATACCTTCAAGCGCCATCTCGTAAAGTTGAGATGGGTGACGAGGAAGTGGACCACCGTTAGGGAACACAATCGCCCATGGCACATCAGTCACACGGCCCCAAAGCTCGCTGTTCATGAAGTTACCTAAGCGTCCCATGCCTAAACCAAATGGCACCAATGGTGCAATCATGTCTGCCACACCAAAGAAGGTTCGACCGTTCTTTTTGGCATACCAAAACATGGCAGTAATAACACCAAGCAAGCCACCGTGGAAAGACATACCGCCAGTCCATACCTTAAATAGGTATAGTGGGTCTGCTAGGAAAAGATCAAAGTTGTAGAAAAGTACGTAGCCAATACGACCACCCAGCACCACACCTAGAAAGCCAGCAAACAGTAAGTCTGATACTTGCTCTCGAGTCCAACCGCTACCTGGTTGGTCAGCTCGGCGATTTGCTAACCAAAGAGCAAACATAAAACCGACAAGGTACATTAGGCCGTACCAACGAACTGAGATTGGTCCTAGTTCAATAAGAACAGGATCGATATTTGGGAATTCGATAAAACCCTGAGACATACTTGGCTCTCTATCTAAATTGATTAACGGTTAGTTCAATGACTAACAGAAAAGACACTACAGCAGCATTGTGGCTGCTATAAACATTAAAAACACCGCAAAGAATTTCTTCAGCACTGGGGTTGGCAATTGAGTGGCCAGTTTCGCACCCACTCGAGTGGTCAAAACTGAGGTACAAGATATCGCGATCAAAGCCGGCAGATAAACATAACCCAAGCTATACGCAGGAAGATCATCGACAGAAGATCCATGCCAAATGAAACCTAGCATTCCCGAAATCGCGATAACACAACCGCATACCGAAGATGAGCCGACGGCTTTACGCATTTCCACACCGTGATGATTAAGGAAAGGTACCGATAAAGACCCACCGCCAATGCCCGCTAAACTTGATACTAAACCAATACCGCCACCGCACAACACGGTTTTAGCTGAACCTGGCATCGACTTTTGGCTCTTAGAGCGAATCGACAGCAGCATTTGCAACGCCAATACCAAAACAATCACACCAAAGACTTTTGGTAAGTATTGAGCTGGGATTACATCGGCCACGAAAGAACCGAGGAAGCCACCTATCACGACACCTGGCATCAACCATTTAACGACAAATATCTCTACGTTACCCAACTTTAGATGGTTAATCGCAGACGATCCTGACGTAACTATGATGGTTGATAACGAGGTAGCCAATGCCATTTGCATCGCAAACTCTTGAGGGATACCCGCTTTAGGAAGCAAAAACAGTAAGGCAGGAACCACCAGCAAACCACCACCAATGCCTAGCAAGCCAGCTAAAACACCAACAATAGCACCAAGGCCTGCTAACAAGCCTATCAGTTCATATGACACGTTAAATCCTATTTTTTACCTGCTCGAATGAAGCCTGTAAATTCACGCTCTTCGAAATAGTTCAGCATCATACTATAGATGTCACTACCATACGGTTTTGAAAGTGCCTTATTTGCCAAATCCTGTAATTCAGCCAAGTTCGATTGACGAATCAAATATTTGGTTCTTGCGACATTCGAGGTATTCATACTTAACGTCTCATACCCCAATCCAATCAATAGCAGCGCGCCCATCGGGTCACCGGCTAACTCGCCACAAATACACACAGGTAATTGATATTGCTTACAAGTATCATGAATTTGTTTTAATGCCATGATCACTGCAGGGTGCATTGATTCATAGACATCGGATACTCGTGAATTGTTCCGATCAACCGCTAATAAATATTGGGTTAAGTCGTTGGTACCGACTGAAACGAAGTCGACCTTATCCGCAATCAGCGGCAGTATGTACAGCATGGATGGCACTTCAATCATGATACCAACGCGAGGCATACGCACTCGGTTATCAAGCTCATGCACTTCGTCATACGCTTGTTCAATCAACTGTAGCGCGTCATCCAATTCCTGAGCTCCAGAGATCATCGGCAGCAAAATACTCAAGTTATGGCTTTCACAACTCGCACGTAGCATGGCACGTAACTGAATAATAAAGATGTCTGGATGATCGAGCGTAAAACGAATACCACGCCAACCAAGGAATGGATTGTCCTCTTCGATAGGAAAATACGGTAAGGCCTTATCACCACCGATATCGAGTGTACGCATCACCACTTGTTTCTCTGGGTAGCTTGCCAGCACAGAACGATACTGCTTGAATTGCTCATCCTCTGACGGGAATCTTTGCTGCAACAAGAAAGAGATTTCAGTTCGATACAGCCCTACTCCATCAACGCCTTGGTTGATAGCAATGTTAGTGTCTGCACTCAAGCCCGCATTAAGCAGGATCTCGACTTGCTTGTCGTCTTGGGTTTTTGCCGGAAGGTACAGCTCGCGATTGACCATAGAGGAGAGCTCACTCTCTTCTAGAATCAGCCCACGATACTCTTTGAGCAGGCTTTTAGTCGGCTCAATAAAGATCTCACCGCTATACCCATCAACAATCGCTCGCTTACCATTAGCTTGAGCTAAGTTAAGATTTACCCCCATGACGGAAGGTATGCCAAGCGCTCGAGATAAAATTGCTGCGTGCGAGTTCGCCGCCCCTTCCAAAGAAATAACCGCCAAGAGCTTTTCTTTGGGAATAGACGCTAATACCGAAGCGGTTAACTCACGAACCACTAGGATAATCGGCTTATCTAACGTGCGAAGTTCATGTTCAGAGTTGTGGAGGAAATAGAGCAGCCTTTGTCCGAGCTCTCGGATGTCTTGTGCTCTCTCACGAAGATACACATCGGACATACGAGCAAAGCGGTTCGAGTAGCTCTCAACAACCTGCCTTAATGCCCAATCGGCTTTATCGCCTTTCTGAATTTGGCTTTTTAGATCCTTACGCAACATTGGATCATTGAGTAAGTGAGTAAACAGGTCAAAGATCGCCAACGCGTCTTTATTAATTTCGCTATCTAAGCGCTTTCGCATGCGCTTAAAGTCATTGAGGGCGTTTTCAACCGCTACCGCCAACAACTCATGCTCTCTCTCTACATTGAGCGTCGAAGCAGGATAAACATCGGTGAGTTCGGGCTGAGTGTTGTCCCACCATAAGTCACCAATTGCTACGCCCGATGAAGCTGCAATACCTTTAGTCGCAGGTAGCTTTTGTTGCTCTAACAGCCAATGGCCTTGAGTTTGGGCGTGTGCCACAATAACGGCAAGTTGTGCTGAGAGCGTGACAAGGAAGGATTCTTCCATCTCACTAAATAAACGTGGGGTCTTCTGTTGAATGACCAATACACCAAGCACTTGCTTGCGGTGGATAATCGGAGTTCCGAGAAAAGAGTGATAGACGTTTTCTCCAAGCTCTGGAAAAAACTTATAAGCAGGGTGAGCAGACGCTTGTGCAAGGTTGATAGGTTCAGCACTTCTTTTAACAAGGCCAACCAGACCCTCGTCAAAACCAATGTGAATGCTATTGCCTTTGAAGATCAGGCCTTGAGTTGCCATCAACTCAAGGCGCTGCATATCATTATTTGCCAAATACACGGTGCAACATTCCGTCTGCATCGCACTGCATGTCTCTTTAACTAAAATATCAAGAGCCGTCGACACATCTTCAACTCTTGATACGTGTTCAACTATTTCCCTTAGTTGACTGAGCATGCTTAACCTCTACGCAATTTGCGCTTTCCTTTTATTTTTCGCTCTTTAAACGGCATTGCTAAAGATGCGAACTCTTTCATCGCTCGACGGTAAACATCTCGCTTGAAAGAAACAACTTGTCGAACTGGGTACCAGTAACTCACCCAACGCCAACCATCAAACTCAGGTGTACTTCCACGCTGCATGTTGATATGCGATTCATCGCAATCTAAGCGCAAAAGGAACCACTTCTGTTTTTGTCCAATACAGACAGGTTTAGAATCCCACCGAACCAGTCGTTTGGGTAGCTTGTAGCGTAACCAATGACGACTTGTCGCGACGATCTTTACATCCTTTTTAGTAAGGCCAACCTCTTCATACAACTCGCGGTACATTGCCTGTTCCGGAGTCTCACCTTCATCTATTCCCCCTTGAGGGAATTGCCATGAATGTTGCCCGTATCGTTTAGCCCAGAAGACCTGACCATGGTTGTTACAGATTACAATACCAACATTTAATCGGTAACCATCGCCATCTATCACTGGCCAACCTCTATCTAAATTTTTAATTACTCTGATTTTTCCACATATCCCCAATCGGAGCAAACTTAGTGACGTGATAAGCGCTATATTTATGAATAATAACTAGGAATATGGATAAGTTTTGCTCAAATTCTAGTTACCCACACAATAGTGAGACATAGACCACATTTATTCACCTTTTCTGTGAATAACTATGTGAAGAATTACCCGCAATCGTTTTTTTAATCCATAGATTCATCAACACCAAAAACGACAAATCAGTCAAACTAATTTTATTTTCATATAAATCAGTAAGTTAAAATAACATCCTGGTTTTAAAAAACATTAGAAATGTAAAAGATCTTTCAGAAACCTGACATGGTTAAAGATCAACCACTCCGATGTTTATCCACACTACCAAGTGAAAGATTCATTTTGAACCCCATTTGGCAAGCATTTTATCCACCATAAACCCCTGTTTATTTATCCACTAAATTAATATTTCAATTAATTACCTTTATGTCCTGTGGATAACCCTGAGTTTGATCCCTTTTCTCGCAAGGAGATCATTTCTTAACCAGTCGTCATTTGGTGATAACTTCTGATAAAATCGTTTTTTTGATCATGCCTTTTATTATGAAACCAGAACCACAAACACAACAAGAGCTGTTAGAGCGCGCGTATGCTATCGCCGGAATGACCTTTAAAGAGCTCGCCGACGAAGCCGAGATGGTGATGCCAAACGACCTTAAGCGTGATAAAGGCTGGGTTGGACAGCTATTGGAATGGCACTTGGGTGCACCTGCAGGCAGCAAGCCAGAACAAGATTTTGCCAAGCTCGGGATAGAACTAAAAAGCATTCCGATTGGCTACTCTGGCAAGCCACTCGAAACCACCTTTGTGTGTGTTGCGCCTTTGATGGGCGTGCAAGGCATAACTTGGGAAACCAGCCACGTTCGAAACAAGCTGTCTAAGGTGTTGTGGATCCCTGTCGAGGGAGAAAGAGAGATCCCGCTAGCAGAGAGGCATGTAGGATCCCCATTATTATGGACACCTAGCCAAGCGGAAGATGAGCTCTTGAAACGAGATTGGGAAGAACTGATGGAGTTGATCGTTTTAGGCAATGTAGAACAGATAACAGCAAGACACGGAGAAGCACTGCATTTACGTCCGAAGGCTGCTAACAGTCGTGTGTTAACGGAAGCTTACGGTGCAAGTGGAAAACCTATCAAAACCAAACCACGCGGTTTCTATCTACGAACTCAATTCACCCACAAATTGCTGACAACACATTACGCATAGATCGTTTAATCTAGCCTCGATAGCCAAAACTATCAGTGCGTTACAAAACAGTCTGTAATTAGAATCAATCTCGCGCTACAAACGCCTCTTAATGAGGTTTGAGCGCCAGTTCAATATCGCAGTAGCTTTGGCTTGGCTCATTACCAAACTCATCATAAGCGTTGTGTAAGCGAAGATACGCCTTTTCAAAGCCGAGCCGGAGTAACTCCTCTTTCACTTGATCCAAGGATCCAAAGTGAAGCGGCTCGCCGTCTTGTTTTACCGGTTCTAGCTTGTGTTTGTACTCCACCGCCAATAGATATTCTGAAATATCAGAACAGCCAATAACGTACACTTTCGGTGTTTGATAAGAGTCTTTGTGCTCTCCATGTAACCACATGTCTAATTGATGCTTTTGCATAGCCGGCCTCCCTTGCTCTATAAAGCTTAGTAGAACTCTTTTCCTTTACTAGATAACGACTTAAAAAAGCACAAATCTCGGCTTAAAAAAGCAAAAAAGAGAAGCAAGAGCTTCTCTTTTTTGGCCAGTTCTAGTTCAAAAGTTTGCACTTTCGACGCCATAACTATCACTGTGAATTATCTTAGGGGTTGAAAGGTGCTATCAACCCCGCAGATTACGTCGGTATTCGCGCACTTAAGACACGACGAAGGTGACGTACTCGACGTTCAATCGTGACGACTTCTGGTTCAGAAAAACCAATCGGTCGACCGTCAGCTTCAAGACCAATATCTCTTAATAAGTGAGTATTGTTCCATGGCAGATCATATGAACTACGACGAACTTTTCGTTGCCATTCACGCTCTTCACGACGAAGATCGGCACGGATAAGGACTGTTGCTAATTTTAAATATACTGAGTGACGCATAATAACTCTCCAGTTGTTGAATCAACTGAGGAAAAATAGCGTGTTAGATAGTATGAGGGCTTCTCACTTAGCTGCTATTTTTCCGCAGCCAAATAAGGGTACGGATCTATTAGTTAGGTTTATCTTGGGTGTTTCGATCGGCCATGGCTGATGTGTGTGACATATCAGTCACCATGTCAGTACATGGATCAAACGACGCGCAAATATGCTGTATAAAATCGAAATGTTTCATTTGCGCCTCCAAGCTAACTAAAAAATCCAAAAAGAAATGTGTTAGTAAAAGCAGACAAGTCTTTGTTAAATCGTTGCTTTCACGGTTAAAGTCTAACCAAGTGAGTATATTATTCAACCGCTAATTGGTTAACATTTTTAAAACAATGCATTCGCCTGAAATATCAGTTGCATATTCATTTGCATATAACATATTCACTATGATTATATAAAATTGCAGCATATCTCTCTTAGGGATGAGCTAGAAAACAACGGACTACCCTTCAGAAACAAAAAAACCACGTAGATACGTGGTCTTTAATTGACAGTGACTGAATAAATCCATGCAGAAAAGAGTCTAAACAACCCCTTCAGAGATTAGGCTATGTTTATTCAGCAAGCGGTACATCGTCGCTCGTGATACACCGAGCTCCTTAGCTGCCAACGAAACCTGACCACCGTAAGATTCCAAAACAATTAACAACGCATCGCGCTCTGATCGCTCTCGAATACTCTTCAAGCTTCGGCGTTCATCATTCTGTTTTGGTAAATCCAGTTGGTGATCCTCAATGATCACAGCATCAGACATCAACACAACACGCTTAATCTGATTCATCAGCTCACGCACGTTTCCAGGCCAATGGTAGCGATTCATCGAACGGATAGCATCGTCTGAGAAGCTCTTCGCTTGAGCATTAAACTCTTTCGAGTACTCACGCAGAAAATGATTAGCCAGTACTGAAATATCGCTCACACGTTCTTTTAAGCTTGGAACATGAATACGCAGAACATTGATGTAGTGATAAAGCTCTTCATTGAAATCGCCCTCGATCAACGCCTTCTCGATATCAGAGGAGTTTGCGGCCAGAATACGCACATCGACAGATTTGGGTCCATTCGCGGTTTCAATCTTACCTTCTTGTAGAAAGCGCAACAGATTCAGTTGTTGATTGCGTGGCATCGCTAAAACATCATTGAGCAAGATGGTTCCGCCATCAGCTTCTTCCAACATACAAGGCGCAGTCGCTGTCTGTGCTGAGATACCAAACACCTCGGCCTCTATTCTCATTTCAGACAAGGCACGACAGTTAACCGTTAAAAATGGTTTCTGTGCTCGCGACGAGTTTTGGTGAATAGAGCGTGCAATCGTCTCTTTACCAGCCCCGCTCTCACCATAAATCAAGATACTGACATCAGTCGGCCCAATACGCTTCACTTGGTCTCTCAAGCGCTTCACAGCCACAGAATCGCCTAGAAGACCCATGTTGTTATTGATGCCGTAGTTTGGCCATACCTTCTGCTCAAGCTTAAGCATACCCAGTTGGTGACCAATGGTACTCAGCAATTGAGCATCTGGGATTGGCGCCGTGAAAAAGTCGATACAGAAGTTAACGATAAACTGGCAGATCGTATCAGAGCTTAATTGAGATTCACGGATAAAGGCGAGCCATCTCACCTGCTTGTTATTGCTCACAAGGTTAGCAATACCGTTGAGACTGAACTCATCATGACTAAGATCGACAATACCAATACATGGGCCAATATCAGCAATCAAGGCATCGGCTTTTCGTAAATCTGCACACTGGGTACACTGCCAACCCACTTGTTCTAACACTGATAACCAGGGTTCGTACGCACCACCAACGACGATAAGAGAACCTGGTAAGGAATCCATCTTAAATTGAGTTCCCATCCTTCTTCCTTATTCTATTTTTATTTAAATCAGACTAATACGAGTCACTGCTTCATCGTTCGACAAAATGCCGCGAGATCGTATTCAGCGCAGAGACGTATAGTAGTGAGACTATCTTAGATTTTATGTCTCAATAGTAAGACTATGTCAGAAATAACGATTTTTCGAATCAAGAGTGCGGTACAGACTAGGTTTTGAAGCCCAAAAACAGAAAAAGCCACCCGAAGGTGGCTTTTTAATTACATAGGCTGTTACGCCCTATAAGCGAGAATTACGCTTGTGGACGCATTGCCGGGAACAAGATCACGTCACGGATTGTGTGCGTGTTTGTAAATAGCATTGCTAGACGGTCGATACCGATACCTTGACCTGCTGTTGGCGGTAGGCCGTGCTCTAGTGCAGTAATGTAGTCTGCATCGTAGTACATCGCTTCGTCATCCCCCGCGTCTTTCGCGTTAACTTGCGCTTTGAAACGCTCGTCTTGGTCTTGTGCATCGTTAAGCTCAGAGAAACCATTCGCAACTTCACGGCCACCGATGAAGAACTCAAAACGGTCTGTGAAGAATGGGTTGTCATCGCTACGACGTGCTAGAGGAGAGATGTCCGCTGGGTAGCCAGTGATGAACGTTGGTTGAATTAGCTGAGGCTCAGCCGTTTCACCAAAGATCTCTTCTAGAAGCTGACCACATGTCCAGAACGTTTCTACGTCTACGTGTACAGATTTTGCGATAGCAACCATCTTCTCACGGTCTTGTAGGTCTGCTTCTGTTAGTGCTTGAATCTCAGCGTGCTCAGGGTTGTAGTGTTTGATTGCATCGAACATGCTCATGCGAGCGTAAGTGCCACCGAACTCAACCGTTTCGTCACCGTAAGGCATAGAAGTAGAACCAAGAACGTCCATTGCTGCCGTGCTTAGCATCTCTTCAGTCAGATCCATAAGGTCTTTGTAGTCAGAGTACGCTTGGTAGAATTCCATCATTGTGAATTCTGGGTTGTGACGTGGAGATAGACCTTCGTTACGGAAGTTACGGTTGATCTCGAATACACGATCAAAACCACCAACCACTAGACGCTTAAGGTAAAGCTCTGGTGCAACACGTAGGTACATGTCGATGTCTAGTGCATTGTGATGAGTGATGAATGGACGTGCAGTTGCGCCACCCGGGATCACGTGCATCATTGGCGTTTCAACTTCTAGGTAGCCTTTCGCGCTCATAAAGTTACGGATTGAAGATACAAGCTTAGAACGCACGATGAATGCATTGCGAGAATCTTCGTTCACGATTAGGTCAACGTAACGCTGACGGTAACGCATCTCTTGGTCAGTTAGACCGTGGAACTTCTCTGGTAGAGGGCGAAGTGCTTTAGTCAGCAATTCAAACTCTTCCATGTTCACGTAAAGGTCGCCTTTACCTGATTTATGAAGCGCACCTTTAACACCGATGATGTCACCGATATCTAGGCCTTGGTACTTCTCTTTCAGTACTTTTTGAACGTCTTTCGCTGCGTATGCTTGGATACGACCAGAAGTTTCTTGAATCGCAAGGAATGGACCACGCTTCGCCATAACACGACCAGCGATCGCAACGATGTGGTTAAGCTCTTCTAGCTCTTCCTTAGTCTTCTCACCGAATTCCGCTTGAAGATCGCCAGCTAGGTGCTCACGACGGAAGTCATTTGGGTGACCGTTAGCTTTGCAGTTTTGGCGGATGTGATCCAGCTTGCTGCGGCGCTCAGCGATTAGTTTGTTCTCTTCAGGTGAAGAAGCTTCTTGTGCGTTTTCGTTTTGAACAGCATCAGTCATTAGAGATGTACCCTGCTTTTAAAATTTGGACCGCTATATTTTTGCAAATATAGGCATTTTTACCAATATTATTGGTAAAGCTTAATAGTTGATAAAGCTTACAGACCTGATTTCAGGCTAGCTTCAATAAACTTGTCTAAGTCACCGTCAAGAACCGCTTGAGTATTACGGTTTTCGATGCCGGTGCGTAAATCTTTGATACGAGAATCATCCAGCACGTAAGAGCGGATTTGACTGCCCCAACCGATGTCTGATTTCGTTTCTTCGCTCGCTTGTTTTTCAGCATTTTGTTTTTGAATCTCAAGTTCAAAAAGCTTAGCACGTAGCTGCTTCATCGCTTGATCTTTGTTCTTATGCTGCGAACGGTCATTCTGACACTGAACCACGGTGTTGGTCGGAACGTGAGTAATACGTACCGCCGATTCCGTGGTGTTTACGTGCTGACCACCAGCGCCAGAGGCACGGTATACGTCAATACGTAAGTCAGAAGGATTAATGTCGATCGTAATATTGTCATCAATCTCAGGATAGATAAACGCAGATGCAAATGAAGTATGACGACGACCACTTGAATCAAATGGTGATTTACGAACTAGACGGTGAACACCAGTCTCTGTGCGTAACCAACCGTAAGCATACTCACCAGAAATACGTACCGTTGCGCCTTTAAGGCCAGCAACATCACCATCCGACACTTCGATAACTTCAGTCTTGAAGCCTTTCGAATCTGCCCAACGTAAGTACATACGCAACATCATTGAAGTCCAGTCTTGAGCTTCTGTACCGCCCGAACCTGACTGTAAATCGATGTAGCAATCTGATGCATCGTGATCACCAGAGAACATACGACGGAATTCCAGCTTCTCTAGCTTAGCTTCAAGCTCGGCCAGTTCTGGTTCAATTTCATCGAACGTTTCTTGATCTTCTTCTTCAACCGCAAGCTCTAATAGGCCATCAACATCCTCAACACCTTGGTCAAGTTGATCGATCGTTTCTACTACCGCTTCCAATGCAGAACGTTCTTTACCTAGCGCTTGAGCACGCTCAGGTTCGTTCCATACATCCGGTTGTTCTAATTCTGCGTTTACTTCTTCTAGACGCTCTTTTCTAGCGTCATAGTCAAAGATACCCCCTCAGGATATTTGTGCGCTCAGACACATCCTGCAGACGGTTTTTTATAGGATTGATTTCAAACATTTTAGCTCATCATTTATGAGTAGAATTTAACCGAAGAATTGTACTCAAAAGTGTGACGGAGATACAGAATTTTTTAGAGTGGTGAACCAAGATTCAACAACTTAATAGGATATAAAATTGACAGGCAGAAAAAACACGTAAAATTTGTAAGGGCAGGAAGGAAAACAAGCCCTGTTTTTGAACAGAGCTTGTTGAATTTGGCGCTATATGATGAGCATTATTGAGCCCAAAATCACTATTTGGCTTCGATATGATCAATCATCAGCTGCAACGATTGGTTACCGCGAAATTCGTTGATATCGAGCTTAAATGCAAGGTGAACAGTTTTCACCGAAGCATCAGGCCAGCGACGTAGGTCGACGTTAAAGGCAATACCATCAATCATCACATTGGTAGGGTGACCTTTGTAGAGCGGCTCGAGCATCAGCTTAAGGTGCTTTTCACCCACCAGCTTTTGGTGCAGCACTTTAAACTCACCATCGAAGATTGGCTCAGGGAAAGCTTGTCCCCACGGGCCACCTGAACGCAGCGTTTCAGCGGTGTGCATCGAGAACTCTTCTGGTAACAGCTCACCATCAGACAAGATAATGCCCTTCAGTGCTGTTTCTCCAAGTTCATTCTTCACGACCTCATTGAACAGCTTGCTGAAACGTTCAAAGTCCTTTTCCATGATGGTTAAGCCGGCCGCCATTGCGTGGCCACCAAACTTAAGAATCAAGCCTGGGTTTTGAGTGTCGATTCGGTCCAAAGCATCACGCATGTGCAAACCTGGAATTGAGCGACATGAACCTTTGATACTGCCTTCCCCACCATCAGCAAAAGCAATCACTGGGCGGTGGTATTTATCTTTAATACGCGAAGCCAAGATACCAATCACACCTTGGTGCCAATCACGTTGGAACAGGGCTAAGCCAGAAGGTAGGTCGTCTTTACCAAACTCAAGGCGTTCACAAAAAGCCATCGCTTCTTGCTTCATGCCCTCTTCGATCTCTTTACGTGTTTGGTTCAAACCATCCAGTTCACTCGCCATTCGACGCGCCGCATGGATGTTGTTACTCATTAGCAGTTCAACACCAAAAGACATGTCGTCCAATCGACCAGCCGCATTGATACGAGGGCCAAGAGCAAAGCCAAAGTCAGACGCCACCAAACGCTTAGCGTCTCGCTTAGCAATTTCGATCAAGGCTTGGATGCCCGGACGAGCTTTACCCGCACGAATACGTTGCAAACCTTGATGCACTAAAATTCGGTTGTTTTCGTCGAGTGGAACCACGTCGGCAACCGTACCCAGCGCCACAAGGTCAATCAATTCCATCAACTTAGGTTCTGTCATGCCGCGCTCTGCAAACCAATTCAGTTTACGCATGTGAACACACAGTGCCATCATCAGATAGAAAGCCACACCTACACCCGCTAGGGCTTTCGAAGGAAAAGCACAACTCTCAAGGTTTGGGTTAACCATCGCATCGACCATTGGCAGTTCATTACCCGGCAAGTGATGATCGGTAACCAGAACCTCTAGCCCCTTCTCTTTAGCAAAACGCACACCTTCAATCGAAGAGACACCGTTGTCGACCGTCATGATCACTTCAGCACCAAGCTCGATTGCCTGTTCGACAACCTCAGGGCTCAAGCCATAGCCATCTTCAAAACGGTTTGGTACTAGATAATCGACGTTAGAGCTGCCGAGCATACGTAACGCTAAAACAGACAGCGCCGAACTGGTCGCGCCATCGGCATCAAAATCACCAACAATAATGATGCGTTTTTGCTGCTGAATCGCTTTGAACAACAGCTCAACTGCTGCATCTATGCCGCCCAGTTTTTGATAAGAGTGCAGACCTTTCGCTGCTGTCTCTAGTTGGTCGGCACTGTCGATTCCGCGACTCACATAAATGCGCTTTAACAAGTCAGGTAAGTGAGCAGGTAAGACTGAAATGTCGACCTCAGGACGGCGTTGGATCTCTATCATATAAAAATGGGCCCGATATCAATCAGGCCACTCCTTAAATCAAAAACATGGGGGATAAATTGGCAATACAGAAAACGAGATTATTGCTCTAAACGTTGAAGAAGTTGTGCTGGCGGTAAGTAACCACTCACCAACTCACCACTTGCT
Organism: Vibrio sp. 1CM23M; assembly: GCF_023161755.1. NCBI lineage: Bacteria > Pseudomonadati > Pseudomonadota > Gammaproteobacteria > Vibrionales > Vibrionaceae > Vibrio > Vibrio sp. 1CM23M. The sequence continues at coordinate 227,147 of NZ_JALNTR010000005.1, read as the reverse complement.
AGCACGATAGCCGGTGTGCCATTGATGCCAAGCTCACGACCCAATTGGTACTGTTTAGCAATGATCTGCTTTTGCTCTGCTAGGTCTTTACCAGACGCTGGCATTTGACGGTTTACTTTAGCGTCATGCATCGCTGTTTTTGGATCATCTGAAGCCCAGATTGCTGCCATTTGATCGGCAACTTGCCCTGTCGCACCTTGGCGTGGGTAAGCCATGTAACGAACAGTGATACCCAGATCGTTGTAGCCTTGCATTTGGCTGTGCAGACGAACACAGTAGCCACACGTAATGTCAGTAAATACCGTCACAACATACTTTTCGTTATCGGCTTTGTATTCAATAACCGTATCCGACATCGCCGCGACTTTTTCAGCATTCAGCGGAGCTTGACGCTCAGCCAAAACATCACTGAACTTACCGTTTTCATCCAAAGAGTAAAGTGTACCGGCTAGAAAGTGATCGCCCTCTGGAGAAGAAAAGATAATGCCGCTGTTGGTTTGAACTTCTAACAGACCATCGATATCCGAAGGGACAATCTTATCGACCTTAATACCGATTTTTTCAAAACGCTTAGTTAACGCAGCTGTATCAATAGCTTGAGCTGGAGCAGCTTCTACGGCTGTTGATGTTGTTTCTACTTTCGCTTCTGATGCATTACATGCAGTAATCATAAGAGGAAGCGCTAGTAGAGGAAGACGGCGTAATACGCTCATTAAGTTCACCTTAAAAATAAATGGATTTAAGCACGTGGGTGATGCTGCGCGTGAATTTGCTTCAGCCTTTCAGTCGCCACGTGAGTATAAATTTGGGTTGTCGATAAGTCACTATGCCCAAGCAACATCTGTACGACCCTAAGATCTGCGCCATAGTTCAGTAAATGCGTCGCAAAAGCGTGTCTCAATACGTGGGGTGACAACAATTCTGTGTCGATCCCAGCGACGACCGAGTAGTGCTTGATACGATACCAGAACGTCTGACGGGTCATTTGCTTGGCGCGTTTACTCGGAAAAACCACATCAGAACTGTTTTCGCCAAGTAGATGTGGACGACCTTGTTCAATAAAAGTCTCTATCCAATCCACCGCATTTTCGCCCATTGGAACTAGGCGCTCTTTGCCACCCTTACCAATAACACGCACCACACCTTGTCTTAGGCTGATGTTTTCCATCGTCAAGCTAACCAGCTCTGTCACACGCAAACCGGTTGCATAGAGTAACTCAAGCATCGCCTTATCGCGAAGCTCAATCGGATCGTTCGGATCTGGAGCATCAAGCAAAGCATCAACCTGCTCTTCACTCAAATCTTTCGGCAAGCGTTGCGGCAGCTTCGGGCTGATCAACAAGGCACTTGGATCATCGCCTCTGATTTTCTCTCGGTGCAAATACTGGAACAAGCGACGAATCGCCGACAACATACGGGCACGAGAAGTCTGCTTAAAATCGGCGTCGACTAACCAGCCTTGATAATCCTGTAAACCTGAAAGGCTAATGAAGTCGAGGCGGTAATTGTTCTTTTCCATCCACGCTAATAACTTGGACAAATCGGTACGGTACGAGACAAGCGTATTCTCCGATAATCCTCGCTCCATCCACATAGCATCTAAAAACTGCTCAACGAGACCGTGGTCTGCGCTCTGCCCTTGAGGCGACTGCATAGTGTTACTCACAATATTGGAAACTGTTTTGAGAGTATGCCAGAGCAAATATGAATGCCATAAAAATTACGACTTGAGCGGATAATCGCTGCAATCGAAGTCGATTTATGGTTAGAATTCGCCATCTGAAATTAAAATCGAACGTTTGCTATGAAAATTGGATTATTTTACGGCTCAACCACCTGCTACACAGAAATGGCAGCAGAGAAAATTCGCGGCATTATTGGTGAAGACCTAGTTGATATCCATAACGTGAAAGAAACCCCTCTTTCATTGATGGCGGACTACGACCTTTTATTGCTAGGCATCTCAACTTGGGACTTCGGTGAAATCCAAGAAGATTGGAATGAACTGTGGGAAGACATCGCAACCACGCCAATGAAAGGCAAGGTTGTGGCTCTGTTTGGTTTGGGCGACCAAGAAGGCTACGGCGAATGGTTCCTAGATGCGATGGGTCTATTGCATGATGAACTGAAAACCGCGGGTGCAGAGTTTGTTGGCTTCTGGCCAAACGATGACAGCTACGAGTTCGAAGCGTCTAAAGCGTTAACCGAAGACAAATCTCAATTCGTTGGTTTGGCGCTTGATGAAGATTCACAATACGAGCTTAGCGACGACCGTATCGCAAGCTGGGTTGAGCAAGTTCTGGTTGAGTACAGCGAAAAGCTATAACCAAACAGAAATGCCCCCGGTTAAGTAGCTAACCAAGTAACTAGCTGAATATAAAAAGACCACAGAATACAAAAAGGCCTCATTACTGCGAAGTAATGAGGCCTTTTCTATTTCATCTCGAAGGACAATCTAATCTCAACGGAAGATTAAACAGTCTCTTCAGCCATCTCTTGTTCTGTTGATTTACCAACGAAGAACATACAGATGATTGCAGCCGTTGTTGGAAGCAACCAACCCATACCGATCTCAAACAGTGGCAGCATCTTAAGTGCAGACACGTCTACACCCGCTACTTTAGCGCCATCAATAAGAGCAAACAGCAGTGACACTAATACCACTACGCGGTAAGCCGCTTTTGGATTAGGGAAACGGCTACGCAAGAAAGTCAGAGCAACCAACGCGATAGCGACTGGGTACAGTGCAAACAGTACTGGAACAGACAGAGAAATCAGTTGAGAAAGGCCAACGTTCGCAACGGTTGCACAAGCTACACCGTTGATGATTACCCAAGTCTTGTAAGACAGAGGCGTTAGCGAGCTGAAGTAATCAGAACATGCTGACACAAGGCCAATCGCCGTTGTTAGACATGCTAATAGTACGATCACAGAAAGCACTAGCTGACCAGAAGGACCAAACAACGATTGAACGTATAGGCTTAAGATAGCGCCGCCATTGTCTGCACCAGCTGCGACTGTTGCACTTGTTGCGCCTAGGAAGAATAGAGAGATGTAAACAAACGCTAGACCCGCTGCGGCAATACAACCCGCGCTAATTAGGTACTTAGTCGTCGCTGCACGGTCCGTAATGCCCTTGCTACGAATCGCATCAACAATCAGCATACCAAACATCAAAGAAGCAAAAGTATCCATGGTGTTGTAGCCTTCAAGGAAACCTTTGGTCAGTGGTTGAGTGATGTACTCACCGTGAGCCGCAAGAATATCGCCTTGAGGGTTAACGAATACAGCAATCGCCAGTACAACCAAACCAACGAACAGTGCAGGTGTTAGTACCTTACCAATGACGTCAATAAGCTTACCTTGCGACCATGAGAAGAACATCGCTACTACAAAAAATGCAATTGAAAAGAGAGTTAGGTGAGCTTGAGAGGCATCGATGAAGAACGGTTTCACCGCCATCTCATAGGCAACAAGGCCAGTACGCGGTGCAGCAAATGCAGGACCGATAATGATAAAGATCAGTACAGCCATGATGGTTGCTGCTTTCTTAGGAAGATCTTTAGTTAAGTGACCCCAAGAGCCACCAGCCACTGCGACCGCGACGATAGTGATTAACGGCAGACCAACGGCAGTCAGCAGAAAACCAGACATCGCTGGAAGGAAGTGATCACCGGCTAATTGGCCAGCTAGAGGTGGGAAGATGATGTTACCCGCACCCAAGAAAAACGCAAAAAGCATAAAGCCCAATGCCATTATATCTGTTAGTTTTAGACTCTGTTTCACAGATAATCCTTAATTATATTTATGAATTTATGTTGTGCTTACATGAATGTTACAGCTCAAAGCTGCCAATCAATCTATAAAATAGTCGCGCATAATGACGAAACAACTGGCTAGCTGCAAGTCACCACACAAAAACACCATATAAATTTGCATATGAGAACAAAAAGCAGTGGATTCCACTAGCTATAGAAAAATAGCCACAATTATAAACTAACCATAATGCACAACAATAGTTTCCCAATCAGAACATTGATTCATACAAGCGGTTAACATTAGAGCTAATCACTTAAAATATCTCGATACTCAGAACATTAATGAAAGACAAAACAGTGCAAACTAAAAGCTTCAATTTTAAGCAATTCTCAATTTACGGCGGGAAAAGCGGTATGCCAGTCAGTACCGATGGCGTATTACTTGGCGCGTGGGTAAGCCTGCCACAAAGATCATGTGTACTCGATATTGGAACCGGGACAGGTCTGCTGGCCTTGATGGCTGCGCAGCGTTTTGAAGATGCTTCAATCTCTGCGATAGATATTGATCAACACGCCATTGATGCTGCCACAGTCAATATTGAGCAGTCGCCTTGGCAAGATCGTATCTCCCTTGATCACGGCAGCGTGTTAACGGCCGACTTTCCACAAAGGTTTGATGCGATCATCTGTAACCCGCCCTACTTCAACTCTGGAGAACAGGCGCAGCAAAGCCAAAGAGCCACCGCCAGACACACCGACAGCTTGGATCACTTAGCGCTTGCCCAGCGTTGTTTCGAGATAACCACTGAAGCCGCGACTGCCAGTTTCATCCTACCGACGCCTGAGGGGGAAGGTTTTATCAAGCTTGCCGAGCAATGTGGTTGGTATCTAGCAAAGCGCCTTGATGTGAAAACAACAGATAAAAAGCCAGCTAGCCGAATTCTATTTGAGTTATCTAAAGATCCTGTTTGCGAGCAAGATTTGCAGCGCGAATCGCTTACAATTCACCACCAAGGTGGTTATAGCGAAGCATTTATTGCGCTCACTAAAGATTTTTATCTCAAGATGTAGCAAATACCATGTGATCCTAATCACTAATGCTTCTATAATGTCCGACTACTCTTTTTTATCGTCTGCTTTTTGAGGCAGAAACATTTATTGCTTGTGGAGAAACAACAGTGATCAGAACCTTTGCAGAACTCGATCTTAACCAAGAGCTGCTTAAAGCAATTGACGAAATGGGCTACGAACGTCCAACACAGATACAAGCTGAAGCAATCCCACAAGCGTTAGATGGAAGAGACGTTTTGGCTTCTGCGCCAACAGGTACTGGTAAAACAGCATCATTTGTATTGCCAGCACTGCAATACCTACTGGATTTCCCACGTAAGAAATCTGGCCCTGCACGTATGCTTATCCTGACGCCAACGCGTGAGCTAGCAATGCAGATCACCGAACAAGCACGTGAGCTTGCTAAATACACCAGCCTAAATATCTTCACGATCACGGGTGGTGTGATGTACCAAGAGCACGCAGATATCTTAAGTACAACTCAAGATATCGTAGTAGCAACACCTGGCCGTCTGATGGAATACATTGAAGGCGAGCGTTTTGACTGTCGTGCGATTGAATGGCTGGTTCTAGATGAAGCCGACCGCATGCTAGACATGGGCTTTGGTCCTGTTGTTGACCGTCTGTCTGCAGAGTGTCGCTGGCGTAAACAAACTTTACTGTTCTCAGCAACGCTAGAAGGTAAAGGCATTGAAGGCTTCACTGAAGATCTACTTAAAAACCCAGCGGAGATCGATGCGAAATCATCACTTCGTGAGCGTAAGAAGATCACTCAGTGGTACCACCGTGCAGACACAGCAGAGCACAAGCTGAACATCCTAAAGCACGTCATCACAGAGCAAGCTGAGCGCAGCATCGTGTTCTTGAAGACGCGTGATCGTCTAGGTGATCTACGAGCTCAACTTGAAAGCGCGCAAATCCCATGTGCTTGGATCCAAGGTGAAATGCCTCAAGATCGTCGTAACAACGCGATTGCTCGTTTCCGTGACGGTTCTGTAAACGTACTACTAGCGACTGACGTTGCTGCTCGTGGTATCGACCTTCCAGACGTAAGCCACGTAATCAACTACGACATGCCACGTACGGCTGACGTATACCTACACCGTATTGGCCGTACGGCTCGTGCTGGTAAAAAAGGTAACGCGGTTTCTATCATTGAAGCGCACGATCAACTAATGATTGAGCGTGTGGCTCGTTACACAGACGAACCAATCAAAGAGCGCTTCATCGAAGGCATGCGCCCTACGCATAAGAAAGCGGCCGTGACTAAGAAGAAGAAGCCGAAGAAAGAAGATAAGAAAGCGGTAGAGAAACAAAAAATCGCGAAGAAGAAAAAAATCGCGAAGAAAAAGAAAGCAGCAAAGAAGAAGTAATCTACCAGCTTCAACGATTCAATAAAAAAGCCCCATGCAGTTCGCTTCATGGGGCTTTTCTCTATCTGGTCTGTTATCAGGCTAAAACCGAGAGCGACTCGTTAGCCAAGGACTACTAGTTTTGCTCTTCACGCTTAAAGACAAGCTCTTTCGCGTTCGACTCTTCTTCAACGAAGTAGTAGCCCGCCGTATCAAACTGGGTCAGCGCCTCAACCGAGTCGATCTTGTTCTCGATGATGTAGCGAGCCATCATGCCACGCGCTTTCTTCGCGTAGAAACTGATCACCTTGTACTGACCGTTCTTGCAGTCTTTGAATACAGGGGTAATCACTTGGCCATCCAAGTTCTTCGGCTTCACAGCTTTAAAGTATTCGTTTGATGCTAGGTTAATCAACACATTGTCGCCTTGAGCATTCAACGCTTCATTCAGCTTGTCTGTGATGATGTTGCCCCAGAACTGGTACAAGTTAGTACCACGAGCATTGGCTAAGCGTGTACCCATCTCTAGGCGGTATGGCTGCATCAAATCCAACGGCTTAAGCAAGCCATATAACCCAGAAAGCATGCGCAGGTGGTCTTGTGCGTAGTCAAAATCTTCATCCGATAGCGTTTCAGCGTCTAGGCCAGTGTATACATCGCCCTTAAAGGCTAGGATTGCTTGGCGTGCGTTGTCTTGGGTAAAGGTCTCGCTCCACTGCTCAAATCGCGCTACGTTCAACCCTGCGATTTTATCGCTGACTTTCATCAGTGCAGAAATATCTACTGGCGTCAGCTTGCGGCACTCTTCAATCAGCTCAGCAGAGTGTTCAACAAACTCAGGCTGACTAAAGCGTTCCGTCGCTAATGGTGATTCGTAATCAAGTGTTTTGGCTGGAGAAACGACAACTAACATAACTTTACCCTAATCGGTTATCTAACTGGATGCTGCTAGAGTATAGAAAAAACATCAACTTGTCTTTATGACTCTTCCTATTACTTCGATAGGGAGAATGAGACAAATGACAGGCAAAGAAAAAGGCTAAGGTCGAAACCTTAGCCTTTCTAATCACTTTAGGATGAGCCGTTTATCGCTCCAACAAGATTACTTCTTGTTGTTGTCCCAAATACCGTCTTCCAGCTGAGACTTAAGCTCTGGGAAGTCATTCGAATCGAATGTTGGTACTTTACCCGCGTCTAGTTGGCGATTGTAGTCTTTCGCTAGCTTAATCACGATGCCTGATAGCAGGATAATCGCCACCAAGTTAACAATCGCCATTAGGCCCATCGATACGTCAGCCAGAGCCCATACCGTTGGTAACGTCGCTAGAGAACCGAACATAACCATACCCAGAACAACGATACGGAATAGCACTAGGCCCTTCTTGTTGTTGTGCTCAAGGAAGATAAGGTTCGTTTCAGCGTAAGAGTAGTTTGCAATGATTGAAGTGAAAGCGAAGAAGAAAATCGCTACCGCTACAAAGATGCCGCCCCATTCGCCCACTTGTGCTGTTAGTGCACGTTGCGTTAGTTCGATACCCGTGACTTCACCGTGTGGTACATACTCACCAGACATCAGGATGATTGCGACTGTTGCTGAACAGATAACAATGGTATCCATGAACACGCCTAGCATTTGCACGTAACCTTGTGATGCTGGGTGCGGTGGGTAAGGCGTAGCAGAAGCTGCTGCGTTTGGCGCAGAACCCATACCCGCTTCGTTCGAGAACAAACCACGTTTGATGCCGTTAATCATCGCTTGTGCGATTGCGTAACCTAGGCCACCCGCTGCTGCTTCTTGCAGACCGAATGCACTCTTGAAGATAAGCGCCAGTACTTCAGGCACTTTCTCGATGTTCGCGAACATCACGTACATAGCGATCGCTAGGTAAGCCAATGCCATGATTGGAACGATGATTTCTGCTGTACGTGCAATCTTACGGATACCACCGAAGATAACGAATGCAGAGATGATTACGATACCAACACCAACGTAGCTACGCTCAAGGTCGAATGCTGTGTTCATTGCGCTTGCAATCGCGTTCGCTTGAACCGCGTTGAATACAAGACCAAATGCAATGATTAGGAAGATAGAGAATAGAACCCCCATCCAACGCATACCTAGGCCTTTCTCCATGTAGTATGCAGGGCCGCCGCGGTAGTTACCGTCGTTATCACGCGTTTTGTATAGTTGTGCCAGTGTGCTTTCTGCAAACGATGTTGCCATACCTAGCATTGCGATTAGCCACATCCAGAAGATAGCACCAGGGCCACCAGCGGTTAGTGCTACAGCAACACCTGCCATGTTACCCGTACCTACACGAGCAGCGAGACTAGTACAAAGAGCTTGGAAAGAGGAGATACCAGCACTGTCTGCTTTACGGCTGTTTCTAAGAACAGAGAACATGTGGCCGAAATGGCGGAATTGAATGAAGCCTAGTCGTACAGTGAAGTAGATACCCACACCAACCAGTAAGTAAACTAAGATAGATCCCCAAAGGAGATCGTTCATCAAATTGATTAAGTCTGTCACGTGAACCTCGTAATTGAGTTTAAGCACCGATCATGCTTCCTAGCCTTCCTCTTAATCGCCTATGCCTCTGTCAATGTTGTGTCGGCACTCTTGTTATATTCTTGCGGCGATTGAGACTGTAAATGTCGCTTCATGCATCCATTTTACGTATCAGTGTATTTTTTGACGGGCGGATAATGCAGCGAGACGGCCTAAAAATCAATATGCAAATGCACTTATATTAAAATGACATTTCACTAATAACACACCTTTTGTTAACACAACTTTCAACAATGCAGCCCAATAAAAGTCACATTATCGGGACATAATATCAACAACAGCCGCGGCACTACCCCAACAAGAACATCATCCTATAAAAATGACGTCAGCCTAGGTTTTACAAGGTATAGTGAAGATCTTCGTTTTTTTCTAGGCCAATGAGATCCCTATACCGCACGGCACCATGTGCACTTCAATGCATTGTAGTCAAATCGCTATTCCATTCGCACAATGAATTAACATTCAATAACCCCCAATTTAATCGTTTACTTAAGTTTGTTTGCTTGTTTTTTATACATAACAATTCTCACAATGTGTGAGCATGCATAAGAAAATAGAACAAAAGCTTCATGGATTTGAAACAAATGAGAAACAAATCAAAGTTATTGTGAACCTAAATATGATATTTATTGGTTCGTAAGAACTAGTCCCACGGAAGGAGATATGGCTTATGGATAGCTTTCAATTCGATGAAGTATCAGAACTAGAAATGCCTCGTGTAACTCAAAAATCACGCTCGAAACCACTAAAGCGTAAGTGGCGTGAAATCGAAGCCATCAACGATCGTAGGCAGCTTGAGAAAGAGCTGAGAGAGATGAACCTAGGTCTTGATTTTAGCGTTGACGATATAAAGCTTTAATCAGCACGATAAGAAATCAGATAGCAAAAGGCACCTATATAGGTGCCTTTTTTTTTGAGGTAGTTAATCCGCTCAAAGCGCCATTTGGAAACCAACTCTCTAATATAGAGGACACCTAAAAATAGGGGCGTTTCAACATTAAAACAGGCTAAACGCACTCTTGTTCATTTTGTCGAACCCGAGCCGCGAGTTGGCGATATTGATCGGCGATGGTCTCTCCAAAGACAGGGTCATCTTCCGGTTGAAGCCATTGAGACTCCACTTCTTGCCAATCTTTGACCGTGAACGCCTCAACAATCATGGGTAGCACATGCTTCTCTTCATATTCCATGTGTTTTCGCTGAGCTTTCACAAACGCTTCAAGCTGCTCAATAAAAACTTGCTGAGGAACCACCGCATCTTGGAGAATCATATCGAGCAAACCTAAAAAGTCTGCCGTTTTCTCAGAAAGCAATTGATGCTCTAGTTCCAAGTCTTCAATCGCTTGTTGACTGCCATATTGCTTAAGATAGTAGCGATAAATGACGTCTTCTTTAGGGTGATGCACTTTGTCTGAATGGTTCATCAAGTAATGAACCACCTCTGCGATCAGGCTATAGTTTATTTCTCGCTCCTGTTTCAGAAACTCTAACTTACTGTTAAGTATCGCGAGTAAACGAGCCATATAGCCATGCTCTCGTCTTATCCTTTCAATCATCATAGTATTGCACTCCATTACACCTACTATTTATAAGTGTATACGAATATGCTGATTTATGATTTGACCCTGCTCAGAAAACCACCAACCTACACTTCTGTTGGTAAACGCCAGTCAATAGGTTGTTGATCCATAGAAGAAAGCAGCTTATTGGTTGTAGAGAAGTGCTGACAACCGAAGAAGCCACGGCGTGCCGATAATGGCGATGGGTGAGGTGCAGCCAACACATGATGCTTGTCTTCATCAATCGCTTGGCCTTTCTTCTGAGCGTGTGCGCCCCACAACAAAAAGATGATCGGTTCAGAGCGCTGATTGAGCTCAGCAATAATGGCATCGGTAAAGGTTTCCCAGCCACACTTAGCATGTGAGTGTGCTTTTGCCTCTTCTACTGTAAGGACTGTGTTCAACATCAACACCCCTTGCGATGCCCAAGAATCGAGATAACCATGACTAGGAATCTCAAAGCCCTCTATATCTTGTGCAAGCTCTTTGTACATATTGCGTAGAGAAGGGGGAATTTTCACACCAGGAAGCACTGAGAATGCTAAGCCGTGAGCTTGGTTAGCACCGTGATAAGGATCTTGCCCTAAGATAACCACTCGTACGGATTCGAAAGGCGTCATATCAAAGGCACTGAACACCTGATCTTGTGGCGGGTAGACGGTTTTGCCACTATCACGTTGCTGTTCAACAAACGCGAGGACACTCTGAAAGTACTCTTTATCACGTTCATCACTAATAATGGATTCCCAAGTCTTTGGTGCGCTCATCGTTTTACTTCCCAATCATCAAGGTTTCTAGCGGCTTTCGCCAGACAAAAAAATAGCTGTATCGGCTAACTGTCCTAAATAAGGCTCTAGTTATACCTCATACAGCTATCAATAAACATGATGTGTAGGGTTCACTTGTTGATGAATCATAATAATCAGTTCAAGTTGTGTTTATCTCGATTAACCACTTTTCTGCTGTGTACGATGGTGGCCGTGGTTATGCACGTGACGGTTTGGTGTTGGTAAACGGCGTGCGACAGCAATAGTTGAAGTTTGGGTGATTGAATACATAAAGGCACCTCCTCTAAGACATCGTGAACTACATATTCACTTTAATACTATGAAAGAAAGGTGCCAATTTTTAGAAATAGACGGAAATAAATTTTCCCCTCTATTATTACGCTTCTTCGCTCGCTAGCGTTGCTGAGCGATGAAACATTCTAAGTTGTTGAATTTCCTCTTTCCAGATGGTCGAATCAATGGTTTCCAAGATGAGAGGGATACCATTAAAGCGAGAATCAGAGGCAATATACTCAAAACAATCCCAGCCAATTTCGCCTTTTCCTAAAGAATGGTGTCGATCGACTCGGCTCGCGAACTCAGCTTTTGAATCATTGATGTGCATTGCTCTTAGATAGTGCATACCCACGATGCGGTCGAACTCAGCAAAAGTATGCTCACACGCCTCTTTTGTACGTAAGTCATAGCCAGCAGTAAACGTATGGCAGGTGTCTAAGCACACACCAACACGTGACTTATCTTCTACCTGTTCGATAATCTCTGCTAGATGTTCAAACTTCCAACCCAGATTAGTGCCCTGCCCAGACGTATTCTCGATCACTGCGATTACGTCAGGTACCGCTTGATGAGCTAGGTTGATGGATTCAGCGATCTTCGCCAAACATTCGCTTTCTGAGATTTTCTTTAAATGACTCCCAGGATGAAAATTCAAGAGCGTTAATCCAAGTTGATTACAACGCTCCATTTCATCAATAAAAGCCGCGCGTGATTTCTCTAGCTTCTCTTCTTCTGGTGCTCCTAGGTTAATAAGGTAAGAGTCATGAGGAAGAATGTGCTCAGCACCGAAGCCCAACATTTTGCAATTGGCTTTAAAGGCACTAATGGTTTTCGCTTCTAGCGGTTTTGTCGCCCACTGTCTCTGGTTCTTGGTAAACAGCGCAAACGCATTAGCACCAATTTCACGTGCACGCATAGGCGCCTGATCAACACCACCAGCAGCCGACACATGAGCGCCAATAAACTTAATATTTGTTTCCGGTTTTGAGGATGAATTATTGTTTGTCATTAAATCACTTTACACTTTCAGAATGCTTAATAAATAAAGGGTCGTATCGGTTGTAGTTCAATAAAAACACAACAAATGTAGTAAACTTACAACAAATATGACTGTTAAATATTTTTTATACTTTAAAATATTTTGTAATTACTTTGTTTTCAAAGGTTTTATTGATTTACCTCAATATAATCACCTTTGTAAAAATATGGTTTTTGGTTGTTTTTTGACTTAAATCAATGTTAACCTTACTAATATTAGGTATATATTACCCAGCTCAATAAAAATCGAAAGTTAACACCATAATCAAACCACATTCAGTGGACTAGGAGATAGTTATGATCCAAGGTATTCAAATTACTAAAGCAGCAAACGATGACCTACTAAACTCAATCTGGCTACTAGATAGCGAGAAGAATGAAGCTCGTTGTGTTGTTGCTACTGCAGGTTTCGAAGCTGACCAAGTTATCTCAGCTGCAGACCTAGGCGAGTACGAAAGCCGTGAAGTTGCAATCGAAGCAGCACCACGCATCGAAGGTGGCCAACACCTAAACGTTAACGTTCTTAAGCGTGAAACGCTAGAAGACGCAGTTGCTCACCCAGAGAACTACCCACAGCTAACTATCCGTGTATCGGGTTACGCTGTACGTTTCAACTCTCTAACAACTGAACAGCAACGTGACGTTATCGCACGTACGTTCACTGAGTCTCTATAATCTCAGTAAACTAGAGTGTTAAAGATTTAAAAAGCTTGGTCAGAAATGGCCAAGCTTTTTTAGTTTTTGTCCTAGCAACTTCTTATCGCTTATTGTTCCAACTCAGAACCCGCTCACCTAAAATCAAACAAGCACTGTCACCAATCAAATTTGGTTAAGGCGCGTTTCGTTGAGAAGGATCTTTAGTAAAGGCTTTCGCCAGAGCCGTTGGATCAACATTGTCTCTTTGCAGCGCAGCACCTTGTGCCCACCACATCAACTGGTGGAATGTTCGGTTCATGTATTCATCCCATTGTGCTTGCTCAGACTCTTGAACAACGCCGCCCTCTTCATCAAACACTTCTTGCGCTTTCGGCAAGTGAATCATCGCAGAAACAGGTAAGCAACCTAGCTCTGACAAGAAGGTGCGCATTGAAACGGATGCTCTTGCCCCGCCCCACTGACCGGCAGAATAGGTCACAATCGCACTCGGTTTATATGAAAATAGCGAGCTACCAAAGTGATTGAGAATATTAGCTAGCGCTGGGCTCATCGAATGATTGTATTCCGGGCTAACCATCACATAGCCATCAGCTTTAGCGATCTTGTCGGCTAACTCCGCTAAATGTGCGGGTACTTTTGAACGATGATAGGAAAACTCAGGCTTAAACACATCGCCAAAGTCATAATTCAATGGGTCGATAATCTCGACCGTATGCTCTGAGTGCTGATTCGCAAACAGCTTTTCACACGCCTTGCTGACTCTCATCCCTAATCGCGCAGGTCTTGGCGGTGTGCTCTCACGTACAGAGCCAAGAAAAATCAAAAAATTCATACTATCCCTTTCCGTTTTGATCAGGTTAAAGCAATACACTTACTTAAAGCCATTTAAGCGTAAGAAAACCCTTAAATAAAGCTTACTTTAAAAACACTCAGACAATAAAAAAGGTGAATGATTGCTCATTCACCTTTTCTGATCTATCTAAGTTCTACGTTTACGTTTTTGAAAAATTACGCAGGTTGAACTCGACGAAGCACTGCTTTTAGCGCTTCAAAATCGTTATCAAGATCTTCAGACAACAACTCCATCGCCGCGTGTTTTGCTAGCGGGCCAGGCAGTTCGATATCAGAGCCTAGGATGTCATCAACCACTTCTTTAAATTTCGCTGGGTGTGCTGTACACAGGAACAAGCCAGTTTCGTTCTCTTGCAGCTGCTCTTCCAGTAGACGGTAAGCAATCGCACCATGTGGTTCACATAGGTAACCTTGTGCTTTTAGGTCGCGAACTGAGTCAGCGCTCTGCTCGTCAGATACCTTACCTTTGCCTAGTGTATCTAAGCCCCAACCTTTCAGTTGGCAAAGCTCTTCGATACGAGGCCAGTTGTTTGGTTGGCTTACGTCCATCGCGTTCGATGTTGTCGCAACGGTAGGTTTTGGATCCCATTGGCCTGTTTCTAGGTAACGAGGAACCGTGTCATTTTCATTGGTTGCTGCGATGAAACGCTTAACAGGTAGACCTAGCGCTTTAGCCAATAGACCCGCAGTTAGGTTACCAAAGTTACCACTTGGTACAGAGATAACTAGGTTTTCACGTTGCTCTTTAGTCAGCTGAGAAGCCGCCTCAAAGTAGTAACAGATCTGAGCCATTAAACGGCTGATGTTGATCGAGTTTGCCGAGTTCAGACCGATCTCTTTACGCAGTTCAGCATCATCAAATGAGTCTTTAACTAGCGCCTGACACGCATCAAAATCGCCATCAATCGCCACTGTGTGGATGTTCTTACCAAGCGTACAGAACAGCTTCTCTTGCAGCGGGCTGATCTTGCCTTTCGGGTAAAGAATCACAACATTGATGTCTTCCATACCGTAGAAAGCATGTGCAACTGCCGCACCAGTATCACCTGATGTTGCTGTTAAGATAGTGATTTGGCCACCATCAGAAACGGCTGCTAAAGATTGAGCCATAAAGCGGCCGCCGAAATCTTTAAATGCCAGTGTTGGACCGTGAAAAAGCTCAAGCGCGTAAACGCCGTCTTTTACTTGGTTGATTGGTGCAGGGAATTGGAACGCTGCATCCACCATTTGGTCGATCTGTTCTTTTGGTAGTTCATCACCAATCAATGCTGACAGAATCTTTGAGCTACGAGGGACAAAGTCCTCTGCTAGCAGCGCATCGATATCATCAAACTTTGGCAGTTCAGATGGGAAAAATAGACCTTGATTACGGCCTAAGCCTTGACGAACGGCTTGGCCAAAAGAGACTTGTTCATCATTTTCTTTGATGTTGTACAGTTTCATAACTCACTTCCTGTAACGATCGAACCCTGCTTATCTAGGCGACAAACGTGAACGAATCCTTCTTCATTTTGTACGTAATTTTGTTCTAACCAGCGTGCAACACGCTCGGCGACATCTTGTTCTTTGCAAATGCTAAATAGAGTTGGACCACTACCAGAAATACCAGTAGCCAGAGCCCCAGCTGACAGCGCGTATTTACGAGCACCAGCAAACCCAGGAAGCAGTTTCTCACGATATGGTTCAGCGATCACGTCTTTGATCATCTTCGCAGCCAGTTCAGGTTGACCTGAGTGACATGCGTGGATAAAGCCCGCTAAGTGGCGACCATGAGCAATAATATCCTGACGACGATATTGAGATGGTAGGATCTCTCTCGCTTCAGCCGTTGAAACCTTAATACCCGGATAAGCCATTACCCAGTACCAGTCGTCAAAACACGGCACTTCTTGGCTAATGATGCCTAGCTCTTCAAGCATGAGCTGCACACCACCAAGGTAACATGGCGCAACGTTATCGTAGTGGATACCGCCTGAAATCTTACCTTCCATTTCGCCCATCAGAGCAAGCAGTTCAGTTTCATTCAGTGGCTGACCGTGAAAACGGTTTAGCGCATCCAGTGCCGCGACGATTGAACATGCACTAGAGCCCAAACCTGAACCGATAGGCATGTTCTTTTCTAGCGTCATTTCCAAAGGCTTTAGCGTAACGCCTTTTTTATCAAGCTCTCTCGAGAACACCACCCAGCAGTCGTAAACAATGTTTTCTTTTGCTTCAGTTGGCAGCTTAGAAACAAAGCTGCCTGCTGTTTTAAGTGAGAATGGTTCATCACCGGCTTTAACCATAACTCGGTCACCCAGCAGTGTGCCATCCACTGGAGACACAGCGGCCCCCAGCACATCAAACCCTACACTGACATTACCGATTGATGCAGGAGCATAAACGACAACATCCATATCACTTGAACTCATTCCTAAACTCCTAATTTCCAACCAAGAGTACGCATCACATCAGAGAATACGCCAGCTGCTGTTACTTCAGTACCCGCGCCGTAACCACGCAGTACTAGAGGGATTGGTTGGTAGTAACGGCTGTAGAATGCTAATGCGTTCTCGCCATCTTTAATCTTGAACATTGGATCGTCGCCATCAACAGCTGCAATACGAACCTTACACTTACCTTCAGCGATTTCACCCACATAACGAAGTACTTTGCCTTCTTCTGCTGCGATAGCTGACTGCTCTTTGAAGTAAGCATCCGCTTCTGGCAAGCGAGCCATGAACTCTTCAACCGTACCTGAATCATCAAAACCCGGTGGCAGAGCTTGGTCTACTTCAACATCTTCAAGTTCAAGCGCCATACCAGCTTCACGAGCAAGAATAAGCAGCTTACGCGCCACATCCATACCAGATAGATCATCACGAGGATCCGGTTCAGTGAAACCGTTATCTTTTGCAATATTGGTTGCTTGGCTTAGTGTCATACCTTCATCAAGCTTGCCGAAGATGTAAGACAGTGAACCTGAAAGAATGCCGTTGAACTTCTCAAGTTCATCACCTGCAGAGATAAGGTTCTGTAGGTTTTCGATTACCGGTAGACCAGCACCTACGGTTGTTTCGTACATCAGCTTACGACGTGAGTTGCGCGCAACTTCACGAAGCTGATGGTAGTAAGCCATGCTTGCTGTATTTGCTTTCTTGTTTGGTGTTACCACGTGGAAACCAGCCGCTAGGAAGTCAGCGTACTGCGCCGCAATACCTTCGCTAGACGTACAATCAACCAATACAGGGTTGATGATGTGGTTACGTTGAACCAAAGCCGCTAAGCGAGCTAGGCTGAACTCTTCAGTCGCACTCGACATACGGTCACGCCACTGCTCTAGCGGTAGACCATCGCTGTCTAGCAATAAACCTTTACTGTTTGCTAAACCACATACGCGAATCACGATGCCTTTTTCAGCCAGTTTGCCTTGCTGACGTTGGATTTGGTCAACAAGCTCGCCACCAACACCGCCGACACCAACAACGAATACGTCTAGGAAGTGCTTAGAGTTGAATAGGTTTTCGTGACACGCTTTGATTGCTTCAGAGATTTTGTCTTCAGGGATAACCGCTGAGATAGCGCGCTCTGAAGAACCTTGAGCTATCGCAACAATGTTGACGTTCACTTCAGCTAAAGAAGAGAAGAACTGAGATGCTACGCCACGTGAAGTGCGCATACCGTCACCCACCAGCGTTACAATCGCAACGTCATCCATGAACTCAACCGGCTCTAGCAGGCCATCTTTAAGTTCAAGTTCAAACGCGTCTGACAGCACTTGTTTCGCTTTCACTTTGTCAGCAGATTCAATACAGAAGCTGATGCTGTACTCAGAAGAAGATTGAGTAATAAGGACAATAGAAACGCCAGCAGAAGACATCGCGCCGAATACACGACTCGCCATGCCTACCATGCCCTTCATGCCTGGGCCTGATACGTTAACCATTGTTAGGTCACTTAGCGTGGTGATGCCTTTGATTGCTAGGTTGTCTTCGCCAGTGTCTTGGCCAATCAAAGTACCCGCCCCCTGTGGGTTAAAGCTGTTTTTGATCAGACAAGGAATATGGAATTGTGCGATAGGCGCGATAGTTTTCGGGTGTAGAACCGAAGCGCCAAAGTAAGAAAGCTCCATCGCTTCTTGGTAGCTTAATGACTTAAGAAGACGAGCATCATCCACTAAACGCGGGTCACAGTTGTAAACGCCGTCTACATCTGTCCAGATCTCACAGCAATCAGCACGTAGACACGCTGCTAGCACTGCAGCTGAATAATCAGAGCCGTTACGACCAAGTGTGACTAGCTCACCTTTATCGTTACCAGCCGTAAAGCCCGGCATGATATTTACGTGACCTTTAGGCAGTGGCGACTGACGGAAGTTCTGAGTTGAAACGTCCACATCGACCATAGCTTCAAGGTGATCACCTTTAGCGTATAGGTATTGAACTGGGTCAATCAGGCTTGCTGGTTGGCCTTTCGCTTCAAGTACCGCTTTCATCAACTGAATTGAGATTCGCTCACCTTTACTGATGATGCGAGCATTAACATGATTCGGGCACATACCCAGTAGGTTAATGCCGTTTACGAACTGTTTTAGCTGAGCAAGAGAAGTATCAACCTGCTCTTGGAACGCAGAACCATCAATAGAAGGAACAACGGCTTGAATATCTGCAAACAGTGCAGCGAATGAGGATTCAATCTCTGTAATCTGTGCGTCTGCTTCACCATTTTTAAGTGCAGCTTCAATTACAGCGACCAACTTATTGGTTGTTTTTCCTGGAGCCGATAGTACAACGGCTAGCTCTTCTTGCTGGGCATTATTAGCGATGATATCAGCCGCTCGTAAAAAACGATCTGCATCAGCTAATGATGAACCTCCAAACTTTAAAACGCGCATCCCTTTCTCCATAAGTCATAAAAATGGTACAAAAAAAGGCCTGTATCTTGTTGGATACAGGCCTTTTTTTTAAAATCCGTTACTTAGCAGCCTGCCCCAACAATGTTAATGTCGGTAATAATAATGGTTGTGGTCATTACTAGGTGGCTTACGTGCTGCATATCAAATTCTCTGCTTGTGCTTTACTCTACGTGTATCAATTTTTACCACTGGACGTCAATGAAAAGTTGCGTTTTTTTTACATTCACACCGTTTTTCAGAGCAAACCGTCATTTAAGGGATAAAACACCCTGTATAAACCTTCACTTAAGATGCTGGATTTACTCATTGAACAGGCAAGAGTGATCAGGTGCATATATAGTCATAACAAAATGCTATATCGATTGTGCAGCGAACGTACAAGTTCTGTGCTTTAATTGAACGATAACGTTCGAAGAACAATAATAATGACATCAGGAGTGGGAAATGAAGAGATTACTTATTCTTTTGGCTTTTGCTATGCCTGTTGTTTGTTCAGCGAATAGCTTGCCTCTACTACCTAGCCAGATCGATCGTTCTTCTCATAAATTCTTTATCTCCACACAAAACGCGTCGAGTGAAAGCTTCGATACTTGGAAGATAGACAGTGGCTACTCTTACAGCTTGTTTTCAGATGTGGATCTTTACGTCGGTACACGTATCAATAGTGCGGCACTGAAACAGGAAAGTGGATTCTTAAGCGGTGTCAGTTATCAGTTCTCAGAAAGAGTCTCTTTCAACAGTTCTCTGCACACCTATAAAGACGAAACCGAAGACAATGAGAAATCGGTAGCCGCAGAGGTTTCCAGCCGAGTGCAACTGACAGATAACCTAGATTTGCATGCCACCCTTGATTATGAAGAGTGGCAGCAAGGTGTTGAAGTGGGATTAGGGTTTCGCTTTTAGTCTCTTTGGCTTGTTCTTTATTTACTAACTAGATCGGTTTGAACTACAAGCATTCAGCACATCACAAACCATTCCCCGCTCTAATCTATCAACGGCATTAAATTTGAGTCAGTTACGATTCAATTAACAACTCAGATGAAATTAACACACCATTCCAATCGGCATAAATATAGTCACCAGGCTGAATCAGTTGGTTATGTATAGAGAGCGTCACATTTACTTGGCCGACACCGCGTTTCTCTGTTTTGAATGGCGATGCACCTAACGCTTGAACGCCAAGGTCCATTTGCGACATCATGCCAACATCACGCACCGCACCGTTTACAATCACGCCTTCCCAACCGTTTTCTATCGCGAGAATAGCGAGTTGATCGCCAAGCAGCGCCTTCTGGCATGAGCCATTTCCGTCAACGACAAGCACTTTGCCACAGCCATCGGTCTCTAAAACCTCGCGAACCTTGGAATTATCGTGATAACAACGAACTGTTACAATTTTTCCAAAGAACGCACCACGTTGACCGAAGTTCTGTAATGGTAGGTTAAGTAATGTGACTTTGCTTTCAAACTCATCACACAAGTCGGGTGTTATATCGTGCATATATCCTCCGTGAGTAAGGCGTTACCTGTTAAGTCAGGCGAACCTCTATGCTTTTATATGTTATTAAAATTAATCCTTTGTTTTCATTGTTCTATGCTCAATTTATTACTCAATAAAAGTTGATTGAGCATATTTATCTACTAGACTCTTAAGACAGCTTTCAGCTTCCTTGGTTCATAATCCGGTCTTTAGCAGGCAAGATGTGAGAAGCATCTCGAATAATCATTCTTGTTTTGGTGCTAAATAGTCACCATAACATTGGTTAAGTTGTAGCCATACTATTAAAGTTTGTTGCGATACGGCAATTGATGTAAATCAACAAAGTGAATGGAATTAACATTCTCGCGTTGTTAGCATGCTGTTAACATTATAGAATCCACTCCAATCACTAAAAGAATGATTGAAAGGCGTACTGGATCTACGTTATTGGGCAATACTTCAAGGAAGGCAGATAGCTGGAAGTAAGTGTTTTTTTGAAAACTTTAAGTTATCATCAAAAATACATTACCTGTATGTTATGTTTTTGCCTAGAATTTATTCTATTAGCACAGTTTCGTCACAAATTTAGGTACCGCCAAATGCAAACCCCGCAGATTCTTATCGTTGAAGATGAGCAAGTAACTCGTAACACTCTAAAGAGTATTTTTGAAGCAGAGGGATATGCTGTTTTTGAGGCTAGCGACGGTGAAGAGATGCACCAAGTGCTATCTGACAACCAAGTTAACCTTGTAATTATGGACATCAACCTTCCAGGTAAGAATGGTCTACTACTTGCGCGTGAACTACGTGAGCAAGCAAACGTAGCGCTTATGTTCTTAACTGGTCGTGATAATGAAGTTGATAAGATCCTTGGCCTAGAGATCGGCGCTGATGACTACATCACTAAGCCTTTCAACCCTCGTGAACTGACTATCCGTGCACGCAACCTTCTGAACCGTTCAATGAGCACAAGCTCTGTTCAAGAAGAGAAGCGTAGCGTTGAGAAGTACGAGTTCAACGGTTGGGTACTAGATATCAACAGTCGTTCTCTGGTTAGCCCAGATGGCGAAGGCTACAAGCTACCTCGTTCAGAGTTCCGTGCTCTACTTCACTTCTGTGAGAACCCAGGTAAGATCCAAACACGTGCTGACCTTCTTAAGAAGATGACAGGCCGTGAGCTTAAGCCACACGATCGTACTGTAGACGTAACAATCCGTCGTATTCGTAAGCACTTTGAATCTGTTTCTGGTACGCCAGAAATCATTGCAACGATTCACGGTGAAGGCTACCGCTTTTGTGGTGATCTAGAAGACTAATTCGATTCGCGCTTCTGACCATTTAGCACTACTCACCAGTAAGTACTTTGAACATTAGAAGCGTCATCAATAGTTATTAAAAAGGGAGAATGCCAACGCATTCTCCCTTTTTTATTGTTCTTAATTGGATAAGGTTTTAATAAACCGTATCCACCTTAACGTCTTTCTCTACTAGCCACTTCACGGTTTCGCCATCTTTAAGTTCCACCGCCACATCAACAGGCTTATCACTGTCGATTTCTAACTGCCATACAAACGCGACTTCCCATTGAGTTTCACTGTGTGTTCTTAAATCAAGATCGTCAGCCGTTACCAACAAGGTGTCTGCACCCTGTTTAACCGTAACACTCTCAACCGCAAGCGTTGCTGGCAGTTGTGAGTCTGACTCTAGGTAGATAGAACCATGCAGGGTCTTATCTTGAGTCTCGCCAATCGTTGGCATCTTGTTGTGCCAAAGGTTGCTTTTCATGGTAACTGTTGCTGCAGATACTTCGACTTGATTATCTTGCTGCCATTCTACTTGTGGCGTAGAACAACCCGCTAATGCCACTACACATGCGGCGAATGCTAATTTTTTCATTATTCTTCTACCTTTGGTTTAACCAACTCTTTAAGACTTCAATGTCATTCTGGTATTCGTTATTTATCTCATCAACCCAATCTGAAATGTTCTCCCACCACGCAGGCATATCTGGAGATTGAGCTTTCTGGGCAACTTGTTGGATGCGTTTCAGGCCAATAGAACCTGCTGCACCTTTAATCTTATGTGCTTCAGAAACGATACTGGCTTTATCTTTCGCGACCATGTTGGAGTTCAATATTTCCATATACTCCGGCATCATATCTTCGAACATCGCGATGCTATCCAAAACCGGTTTAGGTCCAACAATATCAACATAAGACTCTAGCATATCAATATCAAGCAAAGTGGTATCAATTGCTGAAAGAACAGGCTTACTCGCGTCGACTTTATCAATGCTCTCAACCTTATCCGTGCCCGCTACCTTCTCAATTACCTCTGGTGCATCTTCGATAAGTTCACTGATGACATCTTGGATAGCTCGAACCGACAAAGGTTTACTGATCGCTTCGTCCATGCCTTTCTGGAAGTACTCTTGCTTGTTGTTTAATACGTTCGCAGTTAACGCCACCAAAGGCGGTAGCTGGCTGTATTTCTCGCGGTAGTATTGAGCAATATCGAAACCCGTCATATCTGGCAGTTGGATATCCAACAACACCAAATCATAGTCTTCAGGATTGAAAGCAATTTGCGCCTCTTTACCCGTCATCACGACGGTCACTTCATGGCCAAGGCTTTCAAGTAGAGAGCGAGCCACTGTGATATTGAGTTCAATGTCTTCGACCATAAAGATCTTAAGATTCGACTGTTTTCTTGGCGTTTTGATCAGAGCCTGAGTATCGTGATTCACTGGAACTCGAATCGAAACCGTAAAGGTACTGCCAAAGCCCTCTTCACTGGTGACTTCAATGTGGCCATCCATCATATTGATTAGCTGTTGAGAGACAGCAAGACCAATACCCGTGCCGACAGCGTGCAAGTTGTCCGTGCCCGATTTCACCTGATAGTACATCGCGAAAATCTTCTCGATTTCACTTTCAGGAATACCAATACCAGTATCTTCCACTTCCATTGTAATGTTGGCAAAGTCACCATCAATGTCGGCGCTGACTGTCATCACCACTCCACCATCTTTGGTGAACTTCATCGCGTTACTAACAAGGTTCCACAGTACCTGTCGAAGACGAGTACCATCCACCTCAACAGCAGCAGGAAGATCAGACAACCTTTCTAGATCGAACCTTAACCCTTTCTGCTCTGCCATCAATGCAGAGATACTTTCGATCTCGACAACGAAATCTTCAAAGTTGATAGGCGTTGGGAAGAGCTCAAGCTTACGGCGGTCGAACTTATCCATGTCGATAATATCGTTGAAAATATTACCCAATGTCACCGCGCTCACCTTGATGGTCTGCATCTGTTTACGCTGCTCAGTGGTCAGTTGGCTATCAAGCAGCATGCGACTTAAACCAATAATGCCATTGAGCGGCGTTCTTAACTCGTGGCTAATGGTTGAGATAAAGGTGGTCTTATCGCGGCTGGCTTTTTCTAGATACTCTTGGTGCTCTTTGCGCTCAGTGATATCGCGGCCGAAACCGACTAAACCTAAGTGGCGGCCATCTTTGCTGTAGAAAGGGACTTTACGCAGTTCGAAATAACTCTTGCGGCCATCTGGGTATTCAAGCCATTGGTCATAAGTCAGTGCTTGGTTGTCAGCAAATACTTTCTTATCGGTTTCAACAACTTGCTGAGCGACCTCTTTGCTGTAAACATCCCAAGGCGTTAAACCAACTAGCTCTTTTTCTGTTTTACCAGTGAGCTCTTCAACCGCACGGTTACAACCAGAGAACACACCATCTTCATTACGGTAGTAAATAAGGTCAGGCGAGGCATCGATAAACGAGCGTAACAGTGCAGTACGTTCTGCGAGTTCAAGCTGAGTACGCTCGCGCTGGAACACCTCGTTTTCGAGATCTTGCATTGCTTCTGCGCGCGCTTCTTCCGCTTTTTCACGCTCTTCAATTTCTTGATTAAGCTTCTCAATATTGAGCTGCATTTTATTGTTGAGTTCTTGGTCTCGCTCACGCATGTCGCCAAGTTTAGAGACCAATTTCGCTAACCTTTGACGTGATTCTTCCAACTGGTCCACGACTACTGACAGAAAATAAACCGCCCAAGGCGTGATCACTAAACCGAAGAAAACTGAACGGACAATGTCGATGTCATCAACATTGCCTTTGAGTGCGAGGGTGATACCGACTTGCACAACAACAGCGAGGGCAACAAGCGCTAGGGCGAGTAAGATAGAAAAGCGGACAATCCCCAGTTTTACGAGTAGATCCACGTAATACTGGGCAAGATTTTTCATGGGTTTCATTTAGCGCTCCATGCGATAAGACTAGCAACATTCTACCCTGTTTGAAGATGGGAGGTAAGCTAGCTACATCACACGCAGCAAGTGTTCAGCGGTAATTTCGAAGGTTAATTAACCAATACAAATACTAACTAAGCAAAAATAGCCGGGGATAATCAAATTGCCAATTTTATAGCGTTAGCGAATTGAGTATGGATGCACCATTGAACGGTTGCGACCGTCTGATTTCGCTTGATACAACGCACTATCAGCCAAGGCAACAGCCGATTCCATTTCATCATCAGGTGTAGGAATGTAAGAGATAATACCAATACTCACCGTGATGAATTCAGAGACTGTCGACTTCTCATGCGCAAGTTCCAATTTTAGGACTTCGTCATGAATACGCTGCGCCACCAGCTGAGCACCTTCGGTCGTTGTATTTGGCAGAATAAAGCCGAACTCTTCACCACCATAACGAGCCACACAATCAGATGAACGATTCAACACCTGCTTAAATGCCTGAGAAACCTGAATCAAAGCATCATCGCCTTGTTGGTGTCCGTAAAAGTCGTTGTAGCCTTTAAAGAAGTCGATATCACATAGCATGATCGTCAGTGGCAGCTTCTCACGCACATGATAATGCCACAGTGTAGAGAGCTGTTCATCGAAACGACGTCGGTTAGAAACTTTAGTCAAGCTATCCATAAAGCTGAGGCGTTCAAGTTCAAGGTTGGCTTCTTCAAGCTTTTGTTCTGCTAGATAACGCTCTGTAATATCACGCGCCATGATCAACACACCATTAGTGCTCGATGCTGGATCTCTAAACGGTGATTTGACTACATCATACCAAGTAAATGCTCCATCACTTGAGACCACTTTGTCGATATAACGCAGCGATTTACTTTGATGAAGCACTTGATGATCGGTTTCTGATATTCGCGTATAGATGCTATGTGGCACCACATCTTGTAAACGTTTACCGATCAAGTCACTGACTTCAGAGATACCCAGCGCAGCCACAAATGGTTTATTACACGCTTGATAAACCATGTTTTCATTAAAGATACCAATCGAGTCTGGGCTGGCCTCCAGAATGTTTTGCAAGATGGTGTCACGCTGCGCAAGTGCCACTTCGGTATCTTTTCGCTTCTCCATTTCGCCACGCAGCTTCTGCTGCATGTCATGCCAATCGGTCACATCATGGCTAATAGAGAGCGTGCCGATGGTTGATCCGTCTTGTGAGAGCAAGACACTTTGGTAGGTTTCAAGCAAGCAGCTTTTTCCATCTTGATCTGTAGTCCAAGAGCGTTCACTTACACGACCTTTTAATACTCCACCAGAAACACTCAGGGTGCCCTCTTCAGCACGACCATGCCAAAACTTTTTAAACGAGCGATTACTCGTCACTAACTGACCTTTCTGATCTTTCACGTAGATCAGCTCAGACAAAGAATCCAAAGCGGTACGAGCAACATTCAGTTCTCGAACTTCTTGGGACAGTTCTTCGTTAGTGTTTTTATAAGGTGAGGCGTGAATCATCCAAGCCTGCTTATTTCTAAAATGGATCTTACGACCGACTAGGTTGATCTTGAACGACTCAAATTCAGAAAGCGCCCACAGGGAGACCTGCTCGAAGGCTCGAGAGTTGATGTGGTTGGTTAAGTAGTGACGAAAGCTGTTCTCACTTTCCACAGTAGGAAAGCGAAAATTAACACCGATTTGGCGGATACCAAGCAACTGCATGGCTTGGCGATTGGCATAGAGTATTTCGCCACTTCGAACATCAACAAAGTAGAGTGGCGACGGGGTAGCAAGTAGAAGCGTTTCGATATGCGACTGATAACGAGAATAGAGATGCCAGCAGATGAGAGCAATCAGCAATACAACAACGATATAAATACCGTAGCCATACGCCCTGTCCCACAACCAAGTCATTACCAGTTCCATTTACTCTCAATCTATACCATAAAATCTGTGAGGGAAATGTTACCACTATTTATTGGTTTTATCTGCTGTTACCTACAGTCACCCATTTCTATTAATTGGCCGCGTTTAAAACAGGCAACGTGTACTCGAATGCAGAGCCCGTTTTGATGCCTTGAGCACCGGTTTTATCCAACGAACGACCTATTTCAGTCATCGCTAACCAGCGGTTCTCACACCATAAAGGAGAAAGTAACGTTGGGCGTCTCGCCGCTGAAGAAACACGGTGATAAACCACGTCCGCAGGCGTGCGTTGAATGATCTCACTCGCGATATCGATGTACTCTTCGAGGCTTGGGGCTTCTAGCTTTCCTGCCTTCCACGCCTTAGCCATGGTACTGCCCTCTACTATATGAAGGCCGTGCAGCTTAATACCATCGGTGCCAACGGCTAATACCTTGTCTAAGGTTTCAAGGTTATCCGCTTTGGTTTCTTTTGGTAGGCCAACAATCAGATGAGTACACACCTTGATACCTAAAGCGCGTGCGCGTTGGGTGATCGTTTCATACACTGCAAAATCGTGGCCGCGGTTAATTCGCTTGAGGGTTTTATCATTGGCGGTTTGCAGGCCAAGCTCGAGCCAAATCTCATAGCCTTGTTTAACGTAGCCCGCTAACAGATCCAACACCGCATCAGGCACACAGTCTGGTCGCGTACCAACACAAAGGCCGACGATCTCTGCACCGGGTGCTTTTAGCGCCTCTTCATACATATTCTTGAGCACTTGCACCTCAGCATAAGTGCTGGTGTACGCCTGAAAGTAAGCCAGGTACTTCTTGGCACGAGCAATCTCACCCGCACGATCTTTTAGCTGGTCAGCAATACTTTGAATTTGAGTTTGTTCATCGGCAAAGGAAGCCACGTTACAAAACGTGCAACCTCCACGGCCAATTGTCCCGTCTCGGTTTGGGCAGCTGAAACCACCATGAAGCGTCAGCTTGTGAACCTTCTCGCCATAGCGGCGTTGAAGGTCTTGGCCGATAGTATTGACCAATTCGTGTAATTGCATATTTTCAAAGCACTCAAGTAAATAAGAATGAATATCAGTCTTTTTTTGAAAAAAAATTACATCCCTGCAAAATTCGACCAATTAGTTTACTCAAGGCTTTTTGCGAGCAACCTAACAAATATCAATAAACATGCAAAAAATCGGCTCTATTTGCCTAATGTTGCACATTTGCTAGGCATTAAATTCAAAATAAAACGAAAAAAATGGTCTACATGGGTCAACTTTCATTGCAATTCGCCTAGACAAAATTGTAGGATACTTACACATATTGGCTATTTTTGAGTATTTACTTACAACGAAAACTTGCTAATAAGTCGGTGATATCTAACTCCCACCTATATAAACCACTAGTTTGTGGTTAAAAATAAACAGGTATCACTAAGGATTGTTTTTCTCGCAATACTTTTCCTGCGAGATACGGAAAGGATTCAAACCGCCAGCATAGGCAGGTTTAGACCCATAAATATAAAAGGACAAGGCTGACTTTATACAAATAAGTTGCGCCTAGATTTAACTGGAAGGATGTATCTATGGTAGATCAAGAGCAGAACTCACAGGGTCTGTATACTCCTGAATTGGAGCATGACGCTTGTGGTATCGGTTTTGTTGCGCATCTAAAGAATCGCAAATCTCATGATGTAGTAACTCAAGCACTCGATATGCTTGCACGTATGGAACACCGTGGCGGCCAAGGCTGCGATCCGTGTTCTGGTGATGGTGCAGGTATCCTGCTACAGAAGCCGCACGAATTCTTACTAGAAGAAGCCGTAAAGCTTGGAATTAAACTGCCATCTTTTGAAAAATATGGTGTTGGTGTTGTACTTTTCCCTAAAGATGAATACAAACGTGCACAGTGTCGTGACATTCTAGAACGCAATGCACAACGCCTTGAGTTAGAAGTTATCGGCTACCGTGAACTTCCAACTGACAATTCAATGATTGGTGCTGACCCATTAAGCACTGAACCTCAATTTGAACACGTATTTATTTCTGGCGGCCCTGGTATCACACCAGAAGAGCTTGAGCGTAAACTGTATGTTCTACGTAACTACACCGTTCGTGTATGCCTAGAAAGCGTTTCAAATATCGGTGATGACTTCTACATCAACTCTATGTCTTACAAGACATTGGTGTACAAAGGCCAGCTAACAACTGAACAAGTTCCTCAGTACTTCCTAGACCTGCAAAACCCAACTATGGTGACAGCTCTAGCACTTGTACACTCTCGCTTCTCTACCAATACATTCCCTCGTTGGCGTCTAGCTCAGCCTTTCCGTTACATCGCGCATAATGGCGAAATCAATACGGTTCGCGGCAACCTGAACTGGATGAAAGCACGTGAAGCAATCCTAGAATCGGATCTGTTTACACAAGCTGAAATCGACATGCTGCTTCCTATCTGTCAAGAAGGTAGCTCAGACTCATCAAACTTCGATATGGCGCTTGAGCTACTTGTTCTTTCAGGTCGTACTCTGCCACATGCGTTGATGATGATGATCCCGGAAGCATGGCAAGAAAACAAAAACATGGATCCAACTCGTCGTGCGTTCTACCAGTACCACGCGAACGTAATGGAACCATGGGATGGCCCAGCGTCAGTATGTTTCACCGATGGTGTTCAAGTTGGTGCAACTCTTGACCGTAACGGTCTGCGTCCTTCTCGCTACACAGTAACTAAAGACGACTTCCTAGTGATGGCGTCAGAGTCTGGTGTTGTTGAGATCGCACCTGAAAACGTTGAATATCGTGGTCGTCTACAACCAGGTCGTATCTTCGTTGCTGACCTTGAGCAAGGCCGCATCATTTCTGATGAAGAAGTGAAAGACAGCATTGCTAAAGCACAACCTTACGAAAAGTGGGTTGAAGAGAACCTTCTGAGCTTGAAAAAGCTACCAGATGCGAGCAACGAATTTAGCCAACCTTCTCCAGAGAAACTACTACACAAACAACAATCGTTTGGCGTGAGCTCTGAAGAAGTAAACGAAATCATTCTACCTCTTGCGAAAACAGGCTACGAGCCACTTTCTGCAATGGGTGCTGACTGGCCGCTAGCGATTCTTTCTCACCAATCGCAGCACCTTTCAAACTACTTCAAACAGTTGTTTGCACAAGTAACCAACCCGCCGATCGACCCGATTCGTGAGCGCATGGTTATGTCTCTGAACACTTACCTAGGTAAGGATCAGAACCTACTTGCTGAAACACCTGAGCACTGTCAAAAAGTAGAGCTTGAGTCTCCAGTACTGTCTAACTCTGAGTTAGAAAAACTGCGTGCAATCGATAACGAGCACCTTCAAGCGAAGACGCTGGACATCGTATTCCAAGCAAATGGCGACCAAGGTAAGTTAGAGCGCGCACTTAAGCGTATCTGCCAATACGCAGAAGACGCAGTGATTGATGGTTACTCTATCATCCTACTGACAGACCGTGCGGTTAACTCTAACCACGCTGCTATTCCAGCAATGCTGGCTGTTGGCGCGGTTCACCACCACCTAATCCGTAAAGGCCTACGTGCTAAGTGTGACATCGTTGTTGAAACCGGCGACGCTCGTGAGACACACCACTTTGCAACGCTTATCGGTTACGGTGCGAACGCAGTTAACCCATACCTAGTTATTGAAACGATTGTTGAACTGCAACGTACGAAGAAACTAGATCCAAACGTACACCCACGTGAGTTATTCGATAACTACCGTAAAGGTGTTAACGGCGGTCTACTTAAGATCTTCTCTAAGATGGGGATCTCTACGCTACAGTCTTACCACGGTGCACAAATCTTTGAAGCACTTGGTGTTAGCAAATCAGTGGTTGAAAAATACTTCACAGGTACTGTTTCTCGTATCCAAGGTCTAACGATCGACGATATCGCGCGAGAAGTATTGGTTCGTCACCGTGTTGGCTACCCAGCTCGTGAAATCCCAGCTCAGATCCTTGATGTTGGTGGTGTTTACCAGTGGAAACAACGTGGCGAGAAGCACCTATTCAACCCTGAAACGATTTCTCTACTTCAAGAATCGACGCGTAACAAAGATTACGGTCAGTTCAAGAAGTACGCAAAAGCAGTTGATGACCAAGGCGACAACGCAGCAACGCTACGTAGCCAACTGGACTTTATCAAGAACCCTGCAGGCTCTATTCCTCTAGCAGAAGTAGAACCAATCGAGAACATCCTTAAGCGTTTCGCAACCGGCGCAATGAGCTTTGGTTCAATCTCGCATGAGGCTCACTCAACACTGGCTGTTGCGATGAACCGCATTGGTGCGAAATCAAACTCAGGTGAAGGTGGTGAAGATCCAGCACGTTTCGAACGCAAAGAAAACGGCGACTGGGAACGTTCAGCAATCAAACAGGTGGCTTCTGGTCGCTTTGGTGTAACGTCTTACTACCTATCTAACGCTGATGAGCTACAAATCAAGATGGCTCAAGGTGCGAAACCGGGCGAAGGTGGTCAACTACCTGGTGATAAGGTTGATGACTGGATCGGCGCAACGCGTCACTCGACTCCGGGCGTAGGTCTTATCTCGCCACCGCCACACCACGATATCTACTCAATCGAAGATTTGGCTCAGCTGATCTACGATCTGAAAAACGCGAACCGTAATGGCCGTGTAAACGTGAAGCTAGTATCAGAAGCTGGCGTAGGTACGATTGCATCTGGTGTAGCGAAAGCGAAAGCTGACGTAGTACTTATCGCAGGTTTTGATGGTGGTACGGGTGCATCTCCGATGTCTTCTATCCGTCACACAGGTCTGCCTTGGGAGCTGGGTCTAGCGGAAACTCACCAAACACTACTGAAAAACGGCCTACGTAACCGTATCGTTGTTCAGTCTGATGGTCAGATGAAAACACCACGTGACCTTGCAGTAGCAACGTTACTTGGCGCTGAAGAATGGGGCGTAGCAACAGCAGCTCTAGTGGTTGAAGGCTGTATCATGATGCGTAAGTGTCACAAGAATACATGTCCTGTTGGTATCGCAACACAGAACAAGACCCTGCGTGAACGTTTCGACGGCCGCGTAGAAGACGTAGTCACTTTCTTCCAATACATGGCTGAAGGTCTGCGTGAAGTAATGGCTGAACTTGGCTTCCGCTCTATCGATGAGATGGTGGGTCAATCGCACAAACTTAAAGTTCGTGATGACATCGGTCACTGGAAGTACAAGAACCTAGACCTAACACCTGTACTGCATATTGAGCAGGCACGTGAAGAAGATGGTATCTACAACCAGACACAACAAAACCACAACCTAGAAGACGTTCTAGACCGCAAGTTGATTCAAGCGGCGATTCCAGCTCTTGAGAAAGGTGAAGCCGTGAATGCGAGCTTCCCTATCATCAACACGGACCGCTCTGCAGGTACCATGCTGTCGAACGAAATCTCGAAGGTTTATAAAGACCAAGGTTTACCACAACCAATGAACGTTAAGTTCCACGGTAGTGCTGGCCAATCTTTCGGTGCGTTCCTGGCGAAAGGCGTTAAGTTCGAAGTAGAAGGCGACGCGAACGATTACTGGGGTAAAGGTCTGTCTGGCGGTACGTTGGTACTGTACCCAGATGCGAAATCGACTATCGTTGCTGAAGACAACATCGTGGTAGGTAACGTATGTTTCTACGGCGCGACTTCAGGTGAATCTTTCATTCGCGGTATGGCTGGAGAACGTTTCTGTGTTCGTAACTCTGGTGCGAAGGTTGTTGTTGAAGGCGTTGGTGACCACGGTTGTGAATACATGACTGGCGGCGCGGCAATTATCCTTGGCTCAACAGGTCGTAACTTTGCTGCTGGTATGAGTGGCGGTGTGGCTTATGTTTGGGATAAAGCGGGTGACTTCGAAACCAAGCTTAACTCTGAACTTGTAGACCTAGATCCAATTGAACAAGAAGATAAAGTTCTTCTACTAGATATGCTAACTAAGCATGTTGAATTCACAGGAAGTGAAGTTGCTCAGTCTTTCCTAGACAACTTTGAAGCAAGTGTTGCATCGCTAGTTAAAGTAATGCCACGCGACTACAAAGCGGTTCTTGAAAAGCGTAAAGCTGAAGCACAACAGGCACAAACGGAAGAAGTGGAGGCAGTATAATGGGTAAGCCTACTGGATTTTTAGAACACGGTCGTGAGCTTCCAAAGAAGCTCGACCCGTCAGTTCGAATTGAAGACAACAAAGAGTTCGTACTTAACGAAGAGTTTGGTGAAAAGATCAATACTCAAGCCTCTCGCTGTATGGACTGTGGCGTACCTTTCTGTCACAACGGCTGTCCGATTGGTAACATCATCCCAGAATTCAATGACGCTGTTTATCGCGACAGCTGGGAAGAGGCTTGGAACATTCTTAGCTCTACCAATAACTTCCCTGAGTTTACAGGTCGTGTTTGTCCTGCTCCTTGTGAAAGTGCCTGTGTTCTTGGCATCAACCAAGACCCAATCACTATCTGTAATATCGAGAAAACGATTGTAGAAACTGCGTACCGTGAAGGGTACGCAAAGCCTAAAACACCACGCTCTCGCACAGGGAAAACTGTCGCAGTTATCGGTTCAGGCCCTGCAGGTCTAGCCGCTGCTGAGCAACTAAACAGTGCAGGTCACTCTGTGACGGTATTTGAACGTGATGAGAAAGTGGGTGGTCTACTTCGCTTCGGTATCCCAGATTTCAAACTGGGTATGGACGTGATTGATCGTAAGATCAACCTAATGGCTGAAGCTGGCGTTGAATTTAAAGTTAACCAACACATCGGTGTTGATGTTAATGCTCAACAGTTACGCCAAGAGTTTGATGTGGTATTGCTAACGGGTGGTTCTACGGTTCCACGCGACTTACCAATCCCAGGTCGTGAGCTTAAAGGCGTTCATTTTGCCATGGAATTCCTTGGTCAAAATAATCGCCGTGCCAACGACTTAGATCTTAAGACAGAAGAGCTTCACGCTAAAGATAAGCACATTGTGGTTATCGGTGGTGGTGATACAGGCTCTGACTGTGTAGGCACATCAAACCGTCATAAAGCAGCAAGCATTACTCAGGTTGAGATCATGCCGATCCCGCCAGAGAAGCGCCCTGCAAACATGCCTTGGCCTCAATACCCAATGATCATGAAAACCACTACTTCACATGAAGAAGGTTGTGAGCGTCACTGGAACATCTTAACCAAAGAGTTCATCGGTAACGAGCAAGGTCAAGTGACGGGTCTACGTATTGCTGACATCGTTTGGCAAGATGCGAAACCAGGTGAGCGTCCAGGCTTTGATGAAGTCGTGAACTCTGAACGTGTTATTCCTTGTGACATGGCATTCCTAGCAATGGGCTTCTTACACCCAGAGCCAACTGGTGTGCTTGCTCAACTAGACATTAAACTGGACGAGCGCGGTAACGTCGCTTCTGAAGGTTTTGCAACGAACCAGAAAGGTGTTTTCGCTGCTGGTGATATGCGTACTGGTCAATCTCTAGTTGTACGTTGTATTAATGAAGGTCGTGAATGTGCAATTGCCATTGATGACTTCTTAATGGGTAACTCAAACTTAGAAGCGAAAGCTGATTCACTCATGCTTTCCGCATAATATTTCTCAGGCTAACGTCGATGACGTTAGCCTAGAGGAAAAGCAACACCCTTCCTAACTTTTATATTTGGCTAGCACTCGATGCTAGCCTTTTTTCTATCTGGCATTTGTCGTTTTCAAAATCATCCTGTTGTATATGTTAAATCTCGTTAACATCAACCTTATATATCTCATTGATATCCATCGACTATTTTAGATTATTAAGTGGCTAATCGCGTTTATGCATGATAATTAACCATGAACTTGACCTTAAACACAATTAGCTATACGTTGTAAAGCTGGTGAAAATAAAATCAATCGGTTTTGTTAACGCAACCAATAACGTTTTAACTGGCTAAAGCAAACTATCAGTTTATAAAAAACAACAAGTATATGAATAGTTAGTCATTTACTGTCTGGATGACAGAGAAGCAAAAGGGAGAATTGCAATGGCTCTATATGATCCTAGTCTTGAAAAAGACAACTGTGGATTTGGTTTAATAGCGCAAATGGAAGGCCAACCGAGTCATAAGTTGGTAAGAACTGCTATTTCAGCCCTCGATCGCATGACACACCGTGGTGGTATCGCTGCGGATGGTAAAACCGGGGATGGCTGTGGCTTATTACTACAGAAGCCTGACTCTTATCTCAGAATTATTGCTGAAGAGAATAACTTCAAGCTCGGCAAGCAATACGCTGTCGGCATGATTTTCTTCAGCCAAGATCCAATCAAAGCGCAGTCCGCGCAAGACATCGTCAATAAAGAGCTCGCTCAAGAGACCTTAACGGTTGCAGGTTGGCGCGTAGTACCGACCAACACCGACGTATTAGGTCCGATTGCCAAAGATTCAGTTCCCAATATTCAGCAAGTGTTTATCTCGGCACCCGCGGGTTGGCGTGAACGCGATATTGAACGACGCCTTTATATCGCTCGTCGCAGAATTGAAAAACAGATCACCGAAGACAAAGATTTCTATATTTGTAGCCTTTCGACACAAGTCATGGTTTACAAAGGTCTGTGTATGCCGGCCGATCTTCCGCGATTTTACCTCGATCTTGCTGACTTACGCATGGAATCGGCGATATGTCTGTTCCACCAGCGTTTCTCAACCAATACTCAGCCACGTTGGCCACTGGCTCAACCATTCCGCTATTTGGCACATAATGGTGAGATCAATACCATCGAAGGTAACCGTCAGTGGGCTAAGGCTCGTGCCTATAAATTCTCTTCGCCGTTGCTGCCAGATTTACAAACCGCAGCACCTTTTGTGAATGAGACAGGTTCAGACTCTTCAAGCCTAGATAACATGCTCGACCTGTTCCTTGCCGGTGGTATGGATGTGTTCCGAGCGATGCGCATGCTTGTTCCGCCCGCTTGGCAAAATCACCCAGACATGGACCCTGATCTGCGTGCCTTTTACGACTTCAATTCCAAGCACATGGAACCGTGGGATGGTCCTGCTGGTATCGTCCTTTCAGATGGTCGTTACGCTGCGTGTAACCTAGATAGAAACGGCCTGCGTCCTGCGCGTTATGTGATTACCAAAGACAACCTAATCACGCTAGCATCTGAGGTCGGTATCTGGAATTACGCACCGGATGAAGTTGCAGAAAAAGGTCGTGTCGGCCCAGGTGAATTGCTCGTCATAGATACGCGCCGCGGTAAATTGTGGCAATCTAACGAGATCGACAATGACCTTAAAGGTCGCCACCCTTATAAAGAGTGGATGGAAAAGAACGTTCACAAACTCACACCGTTTTCCGATCTGCCCGATGAGCAAGTCGGTAAGCGCAGCTTTGACGATGACACGCTCAAGACCTACCAAAAGCAGTTTGCGATGAGCAACGAAGAATCAGACCAAGTGCTGCGAGTGCTTGGTGATATGGGACAAGAGGCGGTTGGCTCGATGGGCGATGATACGCCAATGGCCGTTCTCTCTTCTAAAGAGCGTCTCATCACTGATTATTTCCGTCAGAAGTTTGCACAGGTCACCAACCCACCGATCGATCCATTGCGTGAAAAACACGTGATGTCTTTAGCAACCAGTATCGGTAAAGAGATGAATGTGTTCTGCGAAACAGATGGTCACGCCTACCGTGTGACATTTAATTCGCCCGTTCTTCTCTACTCTGACATGCAGCAACTCCTGCAGTTAAATCAAAAGCACTATGGTCACGCGATTCTAAGCCTACATTACGATCCGGCTCAGCAAGATCTCGAACAAGCCATCAATGACTTGTGTGATCGTGCGGTTCAAGAAGTGCGTGATGGTGCTGTTCTGATTGTGCTTTCAGACAAAGGTTTAGAAAAAGGGAAACTGCCAGTTCCAGCAGCGATGGCTGTCGGTGCAGTGCAAACCAAGCTTGCCGACAACAACCTACGATGTGATGCCAACATCGTGGTTGAAACCGCAACTGCGCGCGACCCACACCAATTTGCTGTGCTGCTTGGCTTCGGTGCAACCGCGGTTTACCCATACCTCGCTTATGAAGCGTTAGGTAAAATGTTGGATGATGGCTCTTTAGATAAAGACTATCGTGCCGCAATGCAAAATTACCAAAACGGCATCAACAAAGGTCTGTACAAGATCATGTCGAAGATGGGCATTTCAACCATTGCCTCTTATCGCTGTTCGCAGCTGTTCGAAGCTGTTGGCCTACATTCGGATATAGTTGAGCTCTGTTTCCGCGGAGTTACCACTCGAATCCAAGGCGCAAGCTTTAGCGATTTCCAGCAAGATATCTATAACTTATCTCGTAAAGCTTGGACTAAGCGTAAGCCAATCGAGCACGGTGGTTTACTCAAATACGTACACGGCGGCGAATATCACGCCTATAACCCTGATGTGGTTGGCACTCTGCAAACTGCAGTAAAAACAGGTGAAACATCGGATTATCTCTCTTTTGCTAAGCAAGTGAATGCCCGACCAGCTGCGATGTTACGCGACTTAATGAGCCTCAAAAAAGCCGATCAGCCTCTACCACTCGAGCAAGTCGAGCCTAACAGCGATCTATTTAAACGCTTCGACTCTGCGGCAATGTCGATCGGTGCGTTGAGCCCAGAAGCGCACGAAGCATTAGCAATGGCGATGAACCGCTTGGGTGGTTACTCCAACTCAGGTGAAGGTGGTGAAGACCCGCGACGCTTTGGGACTGACCGTAACTCTCGCATCAAGCAAATTGCCTCTGGTCGCTTTGGCGTGACGCCACATTACTTAACTAATGCGGATGTTCTACAAATCAAAGTAGCGCAAGGTGCGAAGCCCGGAGAAGGTGGTCAACTGCCCGGTCATAAAGTTACCGCAGAAATCGCTAAGCTGAGGTACTCAGTACAAGGGGTGACACTGATCTCCCCTCCTCCGCATCACGATATTTATTCTATCGAGGATCTAGCGCAGCTGATTTTCGACCTAAAACAAGTGAACCCTAAAGCCTTGGTTTCAGTTAAGTTAGTGTCTGAACCGGGTGTAGGCACCATTGCAACAGGTGTAGCAAAAGCCTATGCCGACCTGATCACCATTTCCGGCTATGACGGTGGTACCGCGGCAAGTCCACTAACCTCGGTAAAATACGCAGGTTGCCCTTGGGAGCTTGGCTTAGCAGAAACTCAACAAGCATTGGTTGCCAATGGCCTACGTCATAAAATCCGCCTACAAGTCGATGGTGGTTTAAAAACTGGCCTTGATGTGATTAAAGGTGCAATTCTCGGAGCAGAAAGCTTTGGTTTTGGTACCGCGCCAATGGTCGCAATGGGTTGTAAGTTCCTACGAATTTGTCACCTCAACAACTGTGCAACGGGTGTCGCGACTCAAGATGAAACACTGCGCCGCGAATACTTCAAAGGCCTGCCAGACATGGTGGTCAACTACTTTACCGGCCTAGCCGATGAAGTACGCCAGTACCTTGCAGAACTTGGCGTAGAAAAACTCACGGACCTGATTGGTCGCACGGATCTCCTTGAAGCCGTTCAAGGCCTCACCGCGAAACAGAGCAAGCTCGATCTATCTTCAATACTCGAAGCTCCGGTATCTCCAGAAGGTCACCCACTGTTTTGGACTGAGCCAAACGCGCCGTTTGATAAAGCTCAGCTCAACCAGCAGATCCTTGATGATGCACTCGATGCAGTTGAGAAGCGACAGTCCACCAGCCTCTACTACAACGTAATCAACACCGATCGCTCAATTGGCGCTCGTGTCTCTGGCGAAATAGCAAAGCGTTACGGTAATCAAGGTATGGCGGGCTCACCAATTAAGTTGTACCTCGACGGTACTGCAGGCCAATCCTTTGCGGTTTGGAACGCCGGTGGCGTCGAGTTGTACCTTACGGGCGATGCTAATGACTATGTTGGCAAAGGCATGGCGGGCGGTAAGGTGGTTATCAAGCCTCACCAAGGCACTGCATTTGTTTGTAACGAAGCGACCATCATAGGTAACACTTGTTTGTATGGTGCGACCGGAGGCAAGCTATTTGCAGCAGGTACCGCAGGCGAACGATTTGGCGTACGTAACTCAGGTACTGTTGCCGTTATTGAAGGCGCAGGCGACAACGCTTGTGAATACATGACAGGCGGTATTGTAGCGATTCTTGGCGCAACGGGAGTGAACTTCGGCGCAGGTATGACAGGTGGTTTTGCTTATGTGATGGATAAGAATGAAGACTTCCAAGGCCGTGTGAACAACGAATCGGTTGAGGCACTTTCTCTGTCTGATCTATACATCCACCAAGAACATCTGCGTGGTTTGATTGCAGAGCACTTAGAAGAGACAGGTTCAGTACACGCTGAAGCGATTCTGGCGAACTTTGATGAATGGATTCCGAAGTTCTACCTAGTGAAGCCAAAGACGGCGGATCTTAATACCTTGCTCGGTCACCAAAGCCGCAGCTCTGCTGAACTTCGTGTTCAAGCGCAATAATTGGAAGGAGCCAATAATGAGCCAGAATGTATACCAATTTATTGATGTGAATCGCGTAGATCCAGCGAAGAAACCAATCAAAATACGTAAGATTGAGTTTGTAGAGATCTACGAACCTTTCACGAAGCAACAAGCTAAGGCACAAGCCGACCGCTGCTTAGATTGCGGTAACCCTTACTGTGAATGGAAGTGCCCAGTCCACAACTACATCCCTCAATGGCTCAAGCTTGCCAATGAAGGGCGCATTATCGAAGCGGCTGAACTTTCCCACCAAACCAACAGCTTGCCTGAGGTTTGCGGACGAGTTTGTCCTCAAGACCGTTTGTGTGAAGGCTCTTGTACCCTCAACGACGATTTCGGCGCAGTAACCATCGGCAACATTGAAAAATACATCAATGACAAAGCGTTTGAGATGGGTTGGAAGCCAGACATGTCGCATGTCGAATGGACCGATAAAAAGGTCGCAATCATCGGCGCAGGCCCCGCCGGTCTTGCTGCTGCTGATATCTTAGTTCGAAACGGTGTGAAGGCCGTAGTATTTGACCGCTATCCGGAGATCGGTGGCCTGCTCACGTTTGGTATCCCATCGTTCAAACTAGAGAAAGGCATCATGGAAAACCGTCGCCGTATCTTTAGTGGTATGGGTGTCGAATTTAAGATGAATACCGAAGTCGGTAAAGACGTTCAACTACAACAACTGGTCGATGACTACGATGCTGTCTTCTTAGGTGTCGGTACCTATAAAAACATGCGTGCTGGGTTAGATAACGAAGACGCACCGGGCGTTTATGATGCCCTGCCATTCCTTGTTTCCAATACCTACAAGGTCATGGAACTGGATAACCCAACACCATTCATCGACATGAAAGGCAAAAAAGTGGTTGTGCTCGGTGGTGGTGATACCGCGATGGACTGTGTCCGAACTTCGATTCGTCAGCATGCAGCTAATGTTGTTTGTGCTTATCGCCGAGATGAAGCGAATATGCCGGGCTCTCGCCGTGAGGTGAAGAATGCGCGTGAAGAAGGTGTGAAGTTCAAGTTCAACCTCCAACCTATTGGCTTAGAGCTTAACAGCGCTGGTCATGTGGTTGGCGTTAAATTCGTGAAAACCGCTTTGGGTGAGCCTGATGAAGCAGGTCGTCGTCGCCCAGAACCCGTTGCAGCCAGTGAGCATGTTCTTGAGGCTGATGCCGTAATTATGGCATTTGGTTTCCAACCTCATGCGATGGAATGGTTAGAACCATTTGGTGTGGAGCTCGATCAATGGGGGCGCATCAAGGCTCCTGGCAAACAAGAGTTTCAATACCAAACCACCAACAGCAAGATATTTGCAGGTGGTGATGCGGTTCGAGGCTCTGACTTGGTAGTAACCGCTATCGATGAAGGCCGTAAAGCCGCAGAAGGAATATTAGATTACCTAGAAGTGTGATTAGGTTTCCTTTATTACTCAGTTCGTTACTATAAAAAGGATCCAATGATGGATCCTTTTTTGAATTAGATACGTTTATCACAAGCATAACTAAAATACGTAAAACAGTCGCAAACAAGCCAATACCTATAACTACAATTAAAACTAAAACAACGCCATAGGAAACACTATGAAAAAAGCCGCTCTCCTTTCTCTATCTCTTTTGACTTTAACCGCTTGCAGCCAAGGAATCACGGACATGAAAGACAGAACTTCATCACCTTGTGGAGACAAACCAAACTGCGTATCAACTCAAGATGACCGTGAGCAACATGCATTGGCCGCGTTTGAGTTATCAGATTCAGCGAACTTAGATGCGATTGAGCAGGTTGCACTAACCTTACCGGGATCGAAAACCGCGAGTAAAACAGAAGATTATCTGCGTGTTGAATGCACCTCTCGCATCATGCGTTTTGTCGATGACTTAGAACTTAAAATCACCGATGGCAAACTGATCGTGCGTTCAGAGTCTCGTACTGGCCATTCTGACTTTGGCGTAAACCGAAAACGTGCTGAACAACTTCGTGCTAGCTTGAAAAGCGAAGGCCTAATCAAATAGATAAAAGAATACGCAGATAAATCGCTGCTATTCGGATGAGAAGTGCCTCTGGGCAGTCGCTCGACACTTCTTATCCATGCTACAATTTCGCTCTACTGTTTAAATATTATTTATTAAGAGACTACACATGAAAATCGGCATCATTGGCGCAATGGAGCAAGAAGTTGCGATCCTAAAAGCAGCAATTTCAGACATTACTGAAGTTAATAAAGGCGGTTGTACCTTTTTCTCTGGTCAGCTAAATGGTGTTGACGTTGTTTTGCTTCAATCTGGCATTGGTAAAGTAGCAGCGGCTGTTGGTACTTCAATCCTACTAAGCGAATACCAACCAGATGTCGTTCTTAACACGGGCTCTGCTGGCGGTTTTGATTCAACACTGAACCTTGGCGATGTGGTTATCTCAACTGAAGTTCGTCACCACGATGCAGACGT
The DNA here is from genome assembly GCF_023161755.1 of Vibrio sp. 1CM23M. NCBI lineage: Bacteria > Pseudomonadati > Pseudomonadota > Gammaproteobacteria > Vibrionales > Vibrionaceae > Vibrio > Vibrio sp. 1CM23M. Next base: position 185,711 of record NZ_JALNTR010000005.1, on the reverse strand, counting down.
TACAGCTTTCGGTTACGAAATCGGCCAAATGGCAGGCCAACCTGCAGCGTTCAAAGCTGACGAGAAACTGATGGCTGTTGCTGAACAAGCACTAGCACAAATGGAAGACAAGCATGCCGTTCGCGGTCTTATCTGTACTGGCGACGCATTTGTTTGCACAGCAGAACGCCAAGAGTTCATCCGCAAGCACTTCCCATCTGTTGTTGCTGTAGAGATGGAAGCATCGGCTATCGCTCAAGCTTGTCACCAGTTCCAAGTACCATTCGTGGTTGTTCGTGCAATCTCTGATGTTGCAGACAAAGAATCCCCAATGAGCTTCGAAGAGTTCCTGCCACTAGCAGCACAAAGCTCTTCTGAAATGGTTATCAAGATGGTTGCCCTACTAAAGTAAGCGACTAGACATGCAAACACTGTTTGATCAGGTATTTGCAAATGGCGTGCTCCTTGTGATGTGGGGAGCACTGCTTTTTCATTTAATTTTACCTATCCCCCATGCCGCACACCCCACGACCTTATGGCATAAGTTTGCTGAGCTTTTAGCAAGCAAGGTTAATAACAACCACAACTATTCCCAAAGCTTAATCTCAGGCACATTAGCCTGGGGGTTAATGGTACTGCCAACTCTGGTTATTCTCTTGGCACTGCAACCGTTGGTTTGGCAATCTCAACTGTTTGAATTGGCACTGTTATTACTCGCGATTGATTGGCGCAATAATGAAAAGCTGGCTAACCAACTGATCAAAGCACTTGGCCGAGAAGATAAAGCGGCCGCTCGTCAGTTACTGGCTCCGATTGTCAATCGTCAAACCGAATCACTTTCGTCACTTGGCCTAGGTAAAGCCGCCACAGAAACCATCATCATGGGTTACGCTCGTAACGTAGTTTGTGTGTTGTTCTGGTACGCCATTGGTGGTGGAATCGCTGCGTTAATGTATCGCCTTGTGGTCGAGTTAGCTCGAGCTTGGTCGCCAAGTCGTAAGCAATTTTCTCCGTTCGGCTCAACGGCGATCAAGATAGTCGCGATTCTCGAGTTTATACCGATGCGTTTGTTTGCTTTGATGATCGTATGTGGTGATAAAGCAACGCACACATTTAAAATGATGCTAGTCCAAAGTCGCTCTTGGCCCCTACCCGGCCCAGCCTGGTTGATCACGGCTGTTGGCAACAAGCTTGAACTATCATTAGGTGGCCCTGCGATTTACGACAACACTAAAGCCATTCGCGCTAAATTAGGCGGAAGAATCGCACCGTCAGCTCTGCATCTATCTCAGGTTCAGAAACTACTCTTTGGTCGCATCGCTATCTGGATCTTTTTACAAAGCCTAGCCTTACTATTTATTCACCAAGGGATTTAGAGTGAAATCTTCAGCACTTGTTACAAGCCTTACTATTTTGTCTTCCAGCTTATGGCTGCCTTTATCATTTGCAGAAGAAGCACCACTGACTCAAGAACAAGTACAGCCGGCTCAACGCGTGGTCAGCCTTGCTCCTCATGCCACTGAGCTCGCGTACAGCGCTGGATTAGGCGACAACCTTGTCGCCGTAAGTGAACGAAGTGATTACCCACCACAAGCTGACAAGCTAGAGAAAGTAGCGAATTACCAAGGCATCAAGGTTGAGAAAATCATCGCCCTGCAACCTGATCTAATTCTCGCGTGGCCTGCTGGGAACCCGCCAAGAGAACTCGCGAAACTAGAGCAATTTGGTTTTAATATTTACTACTCCAAAACCAAAAGCCTAGACAGTATCGCAACTAATATTGAACAACTCAGCCAATACGCTAGCGATCCAAGTATTGGCAAAAATAACGCTCAGCAATACAGAGAGCAGCTCAACGCGTTGAGACTAAAATACAAAGATGCCGAGCCAGTAAACTACTTCTACCAACTCAGTGAAAAGCCGATCATCACTGTTGCTCAAGGACACTGGCCAAGTGAGGTGTTTGAGTTTTGTGGTGGACACAATATTTTTGAAGACAGCGCCTCCCCTTATCCGCAAGTTGGTATTGAACAAGTTGTATTAAGAAAACCGCAAGTGATCTTCACTTCTCAGCACGCGATTGAGAATGGAACCATGTGGCAAACATGGGAAGATGAAATCCCAGCAGTCGCTCAAAATCAGATTTGGTCGCTCAATTCAGACTGGATTAATCGCCCGACAACAAGAACTTTGAAAGCGATCCAACAAGTGTGCGATTTCTTCGATAGAGCTAGGCAAAATCACTAACTATTTGCTGCGTTTTTTCGTACAATTCGCCACCGACCTGTCCCTACAATTTTAACTATAAGAGCACCAGTATCATGGACTCCATGCTGCTTTATATTATCGATTTATTTGGCACTGCCATCTTTGCCGTCTCAGGCGTATTTGTCGCTGGCCGTCTTAAGATGGATCCCTTTGGCGTCGCCGTTCTAGGTAGTGTTACCGCAATTGGTGGCGGTACAATTCGAGACATGGCATTGGGTGCAACTCCCGTGTTTTGGATCACCGATACCACCTACCTTTGGGTTATCATCATCACCTGTTTGCTGACCATGATTATTGTAAGACGCCCGAAACGTCTTGCTTGGTGGATATTGCCGGTATGTGATGCGATTGGCCTAGCGGTGTTTGTTGGCATTGGTGTAGAAAAAGCGCTTATCTATCAAGATTCAGCATTAGTGGCCATCATCATGGGTGTCATCACCGGTTGCGGTGGCGGTATTATCCGTGACGTACTTGCTCGTGAAGTTCCCATGATCTTAAGAAGTGAAGTCTACGCGACCGCTTGTATTATTGGTGGCGCTTTCCATACCATGGCGATCAGCATGGGGCACGACTCAGAAACTGCATTTCTGGCCGGCGTATTCTCAACGCTATTGATTAGGCTTGGCGCTATTCGTTGGCATTTATCATTGCCGACCTTCGCCATCAAATAAGCTATCGTTACAAAGTGAAAGGCTCCGCAAAGGGGCCTTTTTTAATCCGGTTTCAAATCACTGATACCCTCTATTTCCACTCTTCAAAGATCCCTTCTTTTCCTAACATTCAATTTAGTAAGGTCGTTAGCCAGCACCTTAGTAATGTTTTTTGTTTACTTATCTAATTCGCAGGCTATATTAATAAACTAATAGCTTTATAAATAAATGTATTTACTAACATTGGCAAAAGGGAGTTCAAGATGAGTATTGGTAAAGTGGGCATTGTTTTCTTCTCTAAGAATGGAGCAACTAAGCAAGTCGCTAAAACAATTGCTGAAGGCATTAACACTCAACAACCTAACTCAGTACTCCTTGTCGAAGTGCTATCTTCTGAAGTGGTCGAAGGAAGGTATGACAATGATGATAAGCTCAAGTCATTAGACAACTGTGACGCCATCATCTTTGGCTCCCCGACTTATATGGGTTCACCAGCCGCGCAGTTTAAGAGCTTTATGGATGCAAGCAGTGATACCTATTGTAAGAAAGCATGGCGAAATAAACTTGCAGCAGGTTTTACCACAGGTGGCAGCCTGAACGGTGAACAACAGCAAACCCTATTGAGCTTTTTCACTCTGGCTTGTCAGCATGGCATGATTTGGGCTGGGCTTGATATCTCAAAGCACATTGATGACTTAGGTCTGAATCGCACAGGATCAAGCATAGGTTTGGTCGCCAGTGAAAATGAGACGGCAGATAGCAGCAATAATCACATCAACAGTAACGATCTTCAGACTGCTTTCTATTTTGGTCAGCGCATCGCAAACCTAGTAAAAGCCTAACTAATTAATTAACTAACGGGCAAGCTTCAAAACTCCTAGCTTGATTGATATCTATGAGCCCAAGACTAGGGCATGTTGAACTTTCGTGGTTAAATTTTGTTCGAGATAAAAGCGTTTTAATCGCGGCGAGGGGGAAGTAGCCTAGTCACTCTAAGCAAATCTCCCTCAACAAAGAGTAAAACGCTTTTAGCCGACCCCTACGGGCAGCGTTTGCTGGTCATTTCTACTACGTTATCGGCTTCTCATGTAGGCTAGCTACACATCAAAGCCTCTGCCTTGTATAAATACCCAGCAACTCGCTGCAAAAATCAGCTCGAAAGATCAACACGCCCTAGAGAATGAATGTTGTTTGAGGTAAGTTGAAATAATCATTCCCAACTTTCATGAATATAACCCAATGCTACTCGAAGGAATCGAAACTCTACTGGTATTGAGTAAAGCAAAGACCATGAGCCGCACAGGCAGTTTGCTTTATATCAGCCAATCAGCGGTCAGCAAACGGATTGCGAATTTAGAAAAGAAGCTAGGTAAAAAGCTCATTGAACCGAGTGGACGACAGATAAAACTCACGCCAGATGCGATAGCATTAATAGAGAGTATTGGCCCTACATTCAATGAACTTCGCGGGCTTATTTATGAACAGCAAGAGTTGGAAGATACCACTCTCATCACCCTAGACAGCTCTAAATCTCTGATAGCCGGTTATTTAGGTGAGATGATGGGCCAGTTTATCCAGCAAGATAAATACATCACCATAACCACCAACCACACACCGAGAATCATAGAGCGAGTACAATCTGGCAAGGCGACCTTGGGGTTGTGTGCTGGTTTGCTGCCTCCGCATCATGGGTTGATGACCTTCCATCTGTTTGATGAACCGTTTTACATAGTGAGTAAGTCCCCGCTAACGGAGCTTCCTCCAATGGTCATCACTAACGACATGACCAACCCCGCCAACTCTTATCAACTTTCTGTATTAGAGAAGTTTGGTATCAAGCCCTTGATGGAGATGGATGCCTACACCGCAGCGGCGCAACTTGCATTGGGCGGGACTGGGCCAGCGTTGATCCCGCTCTCTATCGTAAAAACACTCAATATTGAGTCTCAATATTTGTATAGCTTCACCGAATTAGCAGGCTTGATTCGGCCGATTCATATCTGTGTCAGACCAAATAGCTATCAGTCTCCACGAGTTAAAACACTGATAGAATCGATTGTTGATGCTGTTCCCAAAGCAGTTTAGACGCCATTAGCATCGACATCACGATCACAAGAGGGCGAATCCATTTTTGCCCTTTTGTCACCACCACTTTAGCGCCAAGCTGAGCGCCCATAAATCCACCGACCGCCATCACTAATCCCAACTCCCAAATAGGCAAGCCAGCCAAAATAAAGAAAATCAAGGCAGCGATATTCGAGGTGAAGTTAAGCACCTTAGTGCGCGCCGTGGCATCGACTAACGAGAAGTGACCAATCGCTACAAAGCAGACGGTGAAGATAGAACCTGTTCCTGGGCCAAAAAAGCCATCATAGAAACCCACGCCGCCACCAATACACAGAGCAAACATCGCCTCAGAGATCTTCTGTTTTCCTTCAGACGTTCTGGTTTGGGGTGCTAACAGGAAATAGAGAGAGATAGCGATAAGCAGCAGTGGGATAACACTGGTCAGTAGGCTCGCATCAATGTGCTGAACTAACTCGGCGCCAATAGCAGAGCCGATAAAGGTACAAAAGATAGCAAGGCGCATCTCTTTGATGCTGACGATACCGTTGCGCACAAAATACCAACTCGCAGAGAAGCTGCCAAATGAGCTTTGGAGTTTGTTGGTTGCCAATGCCTGCGTTGGTGGAACTCCAGCCGCTAGCAATGCAGGTAGAGTCAGTAACCCACCGCCGCCAGCCATTGCATCAATAAAGCCTGCTGCCGTTGCAACAACAAACAAGATAGCTAATATTTCTAGAGTGATTTCCATATACCCAACGCCTTAAAGTCCTGTGTAGCGACAAGTTACCACTCACGGCAGACGAGCAATAACGAAACACAAGATTCTAACCTATTCCAAATATTCATCATTAAGTTACCGCGGAATAACAGACATAAAAAAACCCACTCCGAAGAGTGGGCTTTGAGCATTTATATCCGCTTATCAGCGATACACTTTAGGCGATTAAGCTTGAGAAGCTTTAACCTGAGCGTGTAGCTCTTGAACTGAAGTTACTGACGTTTTCGCGTCTGCAGTGTGCGCCATACAAGTCGCGAATGCAGCGTTTAGCGTAGTCGTGTAGTTAACTTTCTCAGCAAGTGCACCACGACGAAGAACTTTAGAATCTTCAATCGCTTGACGGCCAGCTGCAGTGTTCACGATGTACGTGTACTCGTTGTTCTTGATACGGTCAAGAATGTGAGGACGACCTTCGTGTACCTTGTTTACTAGACGTGGGTTGATGCCCGCTTCGCCAAGGATAACCGCAGTACCGTGAGTTGCGTCTAGCTGGTAACCAAGCTTAGATAGTTTAGATGCTAGGTCAACAACACGCTCTTTGTCGCCTTCGCGAACAGAAAGAAGTGCACGACCGCCTTCTGGGTAGATGTTGCCACAACCCAATTCAGCTTTAGAGTATGCTTCAGCAAACGTTGGACCAACACCCATAACTTCACCAGTAGAGCGCATTTCTGGGCCTAACAGTGGGTCAACACCAGGGAACTTGTTGAATGGAAGTACAACTTCTTTCACTGAGTAGTAAGGTGGGATGATTTCTTTCGTAAAGCCTTGAGACTCTAGAGATTGACCCGCCATTACACGAGCGGCAATCTTAGCGATTGGCGCACCAGTTGCTTTAGATACGAATGGAACCGTACGTGCTGCGCGAGGGTTAACCTCGATTAGGTACACTTCATTGTTCTTAACAGCAAACTGCGTGTTCATCAGACCACGAACACCCAACTCAAACGCCAGCTTTTCAACTTGCTCGCGCATTACGTCTTGGATTTCTTGGCTTAGCGTGTATGCAGGAAGAGAACATGCTGAGTCACCTGAGTGAACACCTGCTTGCTCGATGTGCTCCATGATACCGCCGATTACAACACGCTCACCGTCACAAATCGCATCAACGTCTACTTCAACAGCGTCATCTAGGAAGCTATCAAGTAGTACTGGAGATTCGTTTGATACGCTAACTGCTTCGTTGAAGTAGCGACGTAGGTCTTGCTCATCGTATACGATTTCCATCGCACGACCACCAAGTACGTAAGAAGGACGTACAACCAGTGGGAAGCCGATTTCACGAGATTTCTCTACCGCTTGCTCCATTGTTGTTACTGTTGCGTTTTCTGGCTGAAGTAGGCCTAGACGGTCTACAGCAACTTGGAAACGCTCACGGTCTTCTGCACGGTCGATTGCGTCAGGGCTAGTACCGATGATTGGTACGCCAGCTGCTTCAAGAGCACGTGCCAGTTTGAGTGGCGTTTGACCACCGTACTGAACGATAACGCCTTTTGGCTTCTCAACGCGAGCGATTGCTAGTACGTCTTCCAGAGTTACTGGTTCGAAGTACAGACGATCAGACGTATCGTAGTCTGTAGAAACAGTCTCAGGGTTACAGTTAACCATGATAGTTTCGTAGCCATCTTCACGTAGCGCTAGTGATGCGTGTACACAACAGTAGTCAAATTCAATACCTTGGCCGATACGGTTTGGACCGCCGCCTAGAATCATGATTTTTTCTTTGTCTGTTGGGTTTGCTTCACACTCGTCATCGTAAGATGAGTACATGTAAGCCGTGTCTGAAGAGAACTCAGCTGCACACGTATCTACACGCTTGTATACCGGGTGGATATCGTATTGGTCACGTAGACGACGGATTTCGCTTTCTGCTACACCTAGAATCTTAGATAGGCGCGCATCAGCAAAACCTTTACGCTTAAGCTTGTTTAGCTCGTCTTTATTTAGACCAGCAAAGCCTTTCGCTTTAAGTTCTTGCTCTAGCTTAACGATGTCTTCGATTTGAACTAGGAACCAACGGTCGATTTGCGTTAGGTTGAATACACCGTCTACCGACATACCAGCACGGAATGCGTCAGCGATGTACCAAATACGCTCTGCGCCAGCTTCTTTAAGTTCGTGACGGATAGTCGTTAGAGCATCTGGTGCGTCTAGGTCTACCATTTCGTCAAAACCAGTCGCACCAACTTCTAGGCCGCGAAGTGCTTTTTGTAGAGATTCTTGTTGGTTACGGCCGATAGCCATAACTTCACCAACCGACTTCATTTGCGTCGTTAGACGGTCGTTAGCACCTGCAAATTTCTCGAAGTTAAAACGAGGAATCTTAGTTACTACGTAGTCGATTGTTGGTTCGAATGATGCTGGCGTTGCGCCGCCAGTGATGTCATTCATTAGCTCGTCTAGCGTGAAGCCAACAGCCAGTTTCGCTGCAATCTTAGCGATTGGGAAACCTGTTGCTTTAGAAGCTAGTGCAGAAGAGCGAGATACACGTGGGTTCATCTCGATGATAACCATACGGCCATCTTTCGGGTTGATACCAAACTGTACGTTTGAACCACCTGTTTCAACACCAATCTCACGCAGTACTGCTAGAGATGCGTTACGCATTAGTTGGTATTCTTTGTCTGTCAGCGTTTGAGCTGGAGCCACGGTGATTGAGTCACCTGTGTGAATACCCATTGGGTCGAAGTTTTCAATCGCACATACGATGATGCAGTTGTCGTTTTTGTCACGAACCACTTCCATCTCGTACTCTTTCCAACCGATAAGTGATTCATCGATAAGAAGTTCGTTTGTTGGAGATAAGTCCAAACCACGACGACAGATTTCTTCAAATTCTTCTTTGTTGTAAGCGATACCGCCACCCGTACCACCCATCGTGAACGATGGACGAATGATACAAGGGAAGCCAACCATGTCTAAAACTTTGTAAGCTTCTTCCATCGTTTTCGCTGTATCAGCAGTTGGACACTCAAGGCCAATTGCTTTCATTGCTTTATCGAAGCGTGAACGGTCTTCTGCTTTATCGATAGCGTCAGCCGTTGCACCAATCATTTCAACACCGAACTCTTCAAGAACGCCGTGCTTTTCTAGGTCTAGAGCACAGTTCAATGCAGTTTGGCCACCCATAGTAGGTAGAACTGCATCAGGCTTCTCTTTAGCGATGATGTTACGCACAACTTCCCATTGGATAGGCTCGATGTAAGTTGCATCTGCCATGTCTGGGTCAGTCATGATTGTCGCTGGGTTCGAGTTTACAAGAATAACTCGGTAACCTTCTTCGCGAAGCGCTTTACAAGCTTGAGCACCAGAGTAATCGAACTCACATGCTTGGCCGATAACGATCGGGCCAGCACCTAGAATAAGAATACTTTTAATGTCAGTACGTTTTGGCATTGTCTACTACTCCGAATTACGCTGTGTGCTGTTTGATTAGTTCAATAAAATGGTCGAATAACGGCGCTGCGTCTTCTGGACCTGGGCTCGCTTCAGGGTGACCCTGGAAGCTGAATGCTGGTTTGTCTGTACGGTGAATACCTTGTAGAGAACCATCAAATAGTGATTTGTGCGTTGCACGTAGTGTCTCAGGAAGGGTTTCTTCGTCAGCAGCAAAGCCGTGGTTTTGCGAAGTAATCATCACAACATCACGATCTAAATCTTTAACCGGGTGGTTTGCACCGTGGTGACCAAACTTCATCTTCACTGTCTTAGCGCCTGACGCAAGAGCAAGAATCTGGTGACCTAGACAGATACCGAAGATTGGTAAGCCTTTTTCTAGGAACACTTTTGTCGCTTCAATTGCGTAAGTACATGGTTCTGGGTCACCAGGGCCATTTGAAAGGAAAACACCGTCTGGGTTCAGAGCAAGTACTTCTTCAGCTGAAGTCTCAGCAGGAACAACCGTTAGGCGGCAGCCGCGGTCAACAAGCATTCGTAGGATGTTTCGTTTTGCACCGAAGTCATAAGCAACAACGTGGTATGGCAATTCTGAGTCTGCTTTCGCTTCAGGAAGTCCACCCGTAAGCGTCCACGAACCTTGTTTCCATTGATACGCTTCTTTTGTTGTAACTTCTTTCGCAAGGTCCATACCTTTCAGGCCAGGGAATTCTTTTGCTTTAGCTAGAGCCAAAGCTTCGTCTAGGTTGTTACCCGCTACGATACAACCGTTCTGTGCGCCTTTTTCACGAAGAATACGCGTCAGCTTACGAGTATCGATATCAGCGATACCAACAACGTTTTGCGACTTAAGGTAATCAGAAAGGGATTGTTCATTACGGAAGTTAGAAGCGATTAGAGGGAGATCGCGAATCACAAGGCCTTGAGCGTGGATTGAAGAAGATTCTTCGTCTTCGGAATTGGTTCCGGTATTGCCAATGTGAGGGTAAGTAAGGGTAACGATTTGTTGAGAATAGGAAGGATCAGTGAGGATTTCTTGGTACCCCGTCATCGAGGTATTAAAAACGACTTCACCAACTGCAGAACCTACAGCGCCAATGGCTTCACCGTGAAATACTGTCCCATCTTCTAGGACGAGTAGTGCTGACTTCTTCAAGACAACCTCCAGAAATAAAAATGCATTAAAATTGATTTAATTTGCAAATCTACCTTCCTGCAACACCAAAAACTGCGTGTTTATGGAAATTAGACAAATTGGCGGTATTTTAGTGATCTGCGTGATACGTGTCAACATTTAACTCAAAAGAAATTAAACATTTGTAAGGACTAATTCAATTTACCCCCTCAAAGCTCCAAAAGTTCAACTTTCATACGCATTTAGCTCGAATATTACGATTTTCTAATTTTCACCCCTCATTTTAGCCAACCATAGAGTGATAAAAATATCAGCAACAAAACGCAATCGATAAATACCAAGAGAAAACATGACAATTTAAAGATCTAAAACAAAAAACACACTAAAGACCACATAAACAGCACAAAAATAGAGGAAAAATGACGATAAGAAGAAAGTAGAAGGAAGATCGTAGAAGGGAGATTACTAAGGAAAAGGCACCAAATAAAGAAAGCGCCGGCAATTGCCAGCGCATAAATATCTATTTACAGGTCATTCAAACCAAGCACATCCGTCATGGTATAAAAGCCTGCTGGTTTATCATTTAACCAAACCGCGGCCTTGATTGCGCCATTAGCAAAGGTCATTCTATCAGTGGCTTTATGGGTAATTTCCACTCGTTCACCGATATCAGCAAACATAGCGGTGTGTTCACCAATAATGTCACCGGCACGAATCGTCGCGAAACCAATCTCATCTTTAGTACGCTCACCAGTAATACCTTCGCGTGACCATACAGCTACATCGTTCAGCTCGTTGCCCATCGCACCCGCAATAGCTTCGCCCATACCAATCGCAGTACCTGACGGTGCATCGACTTTATGACGGTGATGAGCCTCAACGATCTCGACATCACAATAGTCGCCCATCACTTTAGCGGCCTTCTCTAGCAGCTTAAAGACCAGGTTTACACCAACGCTGTAGTTAGGTGCCATTACGATCGCCATCTCTTTTGAAGCAGCATCAATCACCTGCTTCTCTTCTTCAGAGAAACCCGTCGTACCGATAATCAGTTTTTTACCGTGACGTTTACAAAGTTCAATATTCGCTAATGTGCTAACAGGGGCAGTAAAATCGACAATCACATCAAACTCTTCGATGGCTTTAGACAAATCATCGACTAAAGCAACATCAAAACGACCTTCACCGCATAACTCGCCGACATCTACGCCGACCAAAGATGACTCTGGACGCTCTGAACCAGCTCCAACACTTGCTTCTGAATTATGATGAGCGGCTTTCACCAAGTTGCGACCCATGCGGCCCGCTGCTCCTGCAATTGCAATTCTTACCACTGCGAATATCTCCATTGTTTTGGTTACCGTTGCCACTTATCTCTTGCAGCAACGTTCAATCGATTAATCTCTTTAAACTAACAACAATCTCAAACTCAGGCTAGCAATTACGAAAACTCTTTTATTACTCGCTCTAAAATTGGCACATTTGCCTCTGGGAAAGCGTATTGATTCAATGATTCTAGGCTTACCCATTCACCTTGTTGACCTTCTTTGCCATAAGGTTGTTCCTCAAAGTCAGTCACAAGGATGAAGTCGAACTTAAGCGACTTATCGGTGTAATCAAACTCAAGGTGCTCAAACAGAGACTGTTCTGTCACCTTGATGCCAATCTCCTCATCAAGCTCACGAGTCATCGCTTGCTCAATGGTTTCACCCTCTTCAACCTTGCCACCAGGAAATTCCCAGAAACCGCCTTTGTGTTTGTCGTCCGGACGTTTAGTAATAAATACCTGCGACTTATCTTGGTTGAAGATAATGCCCGCTACAATGTGGATTCTTTTCATGTGTTGGTGTTCCTTAATAAAACGCTTAACTCACATAGTCCCTGAATACGTCATCCTCAAGAAGGAGGAACGACTGAGCTGGGGAGCTAAACAACGTGAGCCTAACTAAACGAGATTCCCTACTACGCTCGTTCTCGCTATAGGGAATGACGACTTCCTTGCGTAACAAAGTAAGCCATGAAATTTACATACAAAAAGAGCCGCCTAAGCGACTCTTTTTATCAAAATTATATTAAGGCAAAGCTGTATTGGTTGAGAACGAGGAGGCGACGCGGAGTTTACAAGTGTAAATGAGCATCGCCGACGAAGTTATCAGCCACTACAGCAAAGCATTAGTCAATTTTACCGTGACACTGTTTGTATTTTTTACCACTTCCACATGGGCATGGTTCGTTACGACCCACTTTACGCTCATCACGCACTACCGTTTGTGGAGATGCCGCTTCAGCTTCATCGTCAGCTAGCTGGTTTTCAGCCGTTGCATGTTGTGCTTGTGCACGACGCGCCGCTTCTTCAGCTTGAGCTTGACGTTGAGCTTCCATCTTTTCAACTTCTTCTTGTTGCTGAACGCGAACTTTAGAAAGGATGGTAACAACGTCTGTTTTTAGCACATCTAGTAGGCCTTCAAACAGTTCAAACGACTCGCGCTTGTACTCTTGTTTCGGGTTCTTCTGAGCGTAACCACGTAAGTGGATACCTTGACGAAGGTGATCCATCGCAGCCAAGTGCTCTTTCCAAAGACCGTCTAGCGTTTGTAGCATCACAGATTTCTCGAAGTTACGCAGTACTTGAGCACCAACCACTTCTTCTTTCTGTTTGTACGAATCAACCGCCATACCAAGAATACGCTCACGCAATGCTTCTTCATAAAGCTTGTCGTCTTCGTCTAACCAACCTTGAATATCAAAGTCTAGATCGAAGTCATTCTTCAGACGATCTTGCAGACCCGCGATATCCCACATATCTTCAAGAGACTGAGGTGCGATGTATTCATCAATCACTGATGCCAATACATCTTCACGGTTGTGTTCGATCATCTCGCTGATATCGTCAGAGCTCATCAGTTCATCACGAAGCTCATAAACCACTTTACGTTGGTCATTGGCTACATCATCGTACTCAAGAAGCTGCTTACGAATATCGAAGTTACGACCTTCAACTTTACGTTGTGCTTTTTCAATTGAGCGAGAAAGCATCTTAGATTCGATCGCTTCGCCTTCGTCCATACCACTTTGGATAAGACCAGCCATACGATCCGATGTGAAGATACGTAGCAGAGAATCTTCCATTGATAGGTAGAAACGAGAAGAACCCGCATCACCTTGACGACCAGAACGACCACGTAGCTGGTTATCGATACGGCGAGATTCATGACGCTCAGTACCAATGATGTGCAGACCACCTGACTCAAGCACTTTATCGTGGATTACTCTCCAGTCAGCTTTGATCTTCTCGATCTGCTCTTTGGTTGGATTCTCTAGCTTCTCAACTTGTGCCTGCCAGCTACCACCTAATACGATATCGGTACCACGACCAGCCATGTTAGTTGCGATAGTTACCGCGCTCGGCATACCAGCTTGTGCAACGATCTCTGCTTCCATTTCGTGGAATTTAGCATTTAGAACGCTGTGCTTAATTTTTGCTTTTTTCAGTGCGTTAGACAGTAGTTCAGACTTCTCGATAGAAACCGTACCAACCAATGATGGCTGACCAGCAGCTACACGGTCTTTGATGTCTTCAATGATCGCATTGAACTTGTCTTCTTCGGTACGATAAACCACATCTGGCATATCGTTACGAACCATAGGCTTGTTGGTTGGGATAACCACTGTTTCTAGGCCGTAGATAGACTGGAATTCGAAAGCTTCTGTATCGGCTGTACCTGTCATACCTGACAGTTTTTCGTATAGACGGAAGAAGTTCTGGAATGTAATCGATGCTAGCGTCTGGTTTTCATTCTGAATCTTCACACCTTCTTTAGCTTCAACAGCTTGGTGTAAACCTTCAGACCAACGACGACCTGGCATAGTACGACCAGTATGTTCATCAACGATAACCACTTCGCCTTCTTCAGTAACGATGTAGTCGACGTCTTTCTCAAACAGTACGTGTGCACGCAGCGCTGCATTAACATGGTGCAATAGGCTGATGTTTGTCGGAGAGTAAAGCGTATCACCCTCTTCCATCAGGCCGTTTTTGACCATTAGCTCTTCTACAAATTCTTGACCGTTTTCAGTCAGGTGAACTTGTTTCGATTTCTCGTCCATGGTGTAGTGACCTTCACCACGGTACTCTTCAGAATCTTCTTTATCTTGGCGCTCAAGGTTAGGGATCAACGTGTTAATACGCGTGTAAAGATCTGAACTATCTTCAGCTGGGCCAGAGATAATAAGTGGAGTACGAGCTTCATCGATTAAGATTGAGTCAACCTCATCGACAACAGCAAAGAAGCGCTCACGTTGAACACGATCTTCAGCACGGAAAGCCATGTTGTCACGTAGGTAATCGAAGCCAAACTCGTTGTTTGTTCCGTATAGGATATCCGCTTGGTACGCTTCTTTCTTCTCTGGTGGAGCCATGTTTGGCACGTTCACGCCAACAGTCATACCAAGGAATTCAAATAATGGGCGGTTTGTTTCCGCATCACGCTTCGCTAGGTAGTCGTTCACCGTTACTACGTGAACACCTTTGCTAGGTAGGGCGTTAAGATAAGCTGGTAGGGTTGCTGTAAGAGTCTTACCTTCACCAGTACGCATTTCTGCAATTTGGCCAGCATTTAGAACCATGCCACCAATCATTTGCACGTCAAAGTGACGCATGCCGTAAACACGCTTAGACGCTTCACGTACCGTAGCAAATGCTTCAGGTAGAAGTTGGTCTAGCGATTCACCTTTATCTAAGCGCTCACGAAACTCAACCGTTTTTGCTTTTAGTTCTTCGTCTGAAAGTGCTTCAAACGTTGGTTCGAAGTTATTAATTTCTTTTACAATTTTTCTAAGGCGGCGCAGTGTTCTGTCATTGCGACTGCCAATTACCTTTGTCAGCAGCTTAGTAATCATGTGCTTGGAATCTCTTCGTTCTCAGATCGTCCGCGATCTATTTTAAATGCCGTCAGTGTCTCTACTAGCTATGAACTAGTCTTCAGTTACTAACCAAGGATACTGAGATAAATCTAGTATCTTTGATATTGTACTTGAGAGTAGAGTTTTCAAGGCTTGAGTTAAAATTAATGCCCTTTAGTGTAAGTAATTTTCACACCAACGACCATTTATAACCCCATTTGTTTGATGTGCTTGGAACTTTTCTTTCTAATTGCTGATGGATTAGCCAGACTGCAGCTCATTGGGAGACAACTTTCGGATGTTGACGACACTGTATCTGGAAAATAGATACAAAAAAACCAGGTCAATGACCTGGTTTTCGAAATCTTATATTGTTGTAAACAACAATTACGCTAGAACCATTCCTGGCTCAGCAAATGCAACAGGAGAGCCTACTTCTTCTTCGAATGTTGCCCATTCCCAAGCTTCTGCGTCAGCAAGTACTGCACGTAGTAGTTGGTTGTTTAGGCCGTGACCTGATTTGTATGCACGGAACTCACCAATAATAGCGTGTCCACACATGTACAAGTCACCAATCGCGTCTAGTACTTTATGAGTTACGAACTCATTGTCAAAACGTAGACCTTCTTCATTAAGAATTCGGTATTCGTCCAGTACGATAGCATTATCAAAGCTACCGCCAAGTACTAGGTTTTGAGATTGTAAATACTCAATGTCGCGCATGAAGCCGAAAGTACGAGCGCGAGAGATTTCTTTCACAAAACCTTGTGAAGAGAAATCAAACAACAAACGTTGCTCATCAGACTCAATTGCTGGGTGGTTAAAGTCGATCTCAAAGTCCATACGGAAACCGTTAAATGGAACAAATTCTGCCCACTTATCGCCATCTTCAAAACGAATAGGCTTTTTGATACGAATAAAACGCTTCGCTGCATTCAGTGTTTCTACACCCGCTTGCTGTAGCAAGTATACGAATGGGCTTGCGCTACCATCCATAATTGGGATCTCAGGTGCATCTACTTCAACAATAATGTTGTCGATGCCCATACCCGCTAAAGCTGCGTTAAGGTGTTCCACTGTAGAGATACGTACGCCTTCGTCATTAACAAGAGCTGTACATAGCATAGTGTCACGAACTGACGCTGGATCAGCTGGGAAATCTACAGGTGGATTTACATCTGTACGACGATAAACAATACCTGTATTTGCAGCTGCCGGGCGAAGAGTAAGTGTGACTTTACGACCAGAGTGGAGACCCACACCAGTTGTTTTCACAATTTCTTTCAGAGTACGTTGTCTGATCATCTGCTTGCCTCGTTATCAGTGCTACAAATCACGGTCAGTATTTACCGACCGCGAATTTTACCATTAATTCGACGATAGTCAAATTTTGGGTATTTGTTAATCAGCCTGACGTCGTAAGAATGCTGGAATATCTAAGTATCCACTCTCTTTCTCAGCCTTAGGTGCTGCACTTTGGCTAGCGCCTGTACCTGAAGAAACAGGTGACGTTGTTGGCTGCGGCTTAACTTGAGGTTTAACCTCAGTTTTTTCTTGCAATGGTTGTGCCACTTTCTCTTCCACTTTTGGTGCAGTTTGAGCCGCTACCTGTGGTTGAGGAGTTGTTGCAACCTTAGCTTTACCACCAGCAACTAATGTAATGTCTGGTTTTTTCTCTGTGCCGATACCTGTTGCTACAACAGTTACACGGATTTCATCCGTCATATCAGGGTCTAGAGAAGTACCAATCACAACTGTTGCGTTATCAGATGCGAATGCCTTAACTGTATTACCTACTGTTTCGAATTCATCTAGACGCATATCTAGGCCTGCTGTGATATTCACAAGAACGCCACGTGCGCCAGCTAGGTCGATGTCTTCTAGTAGTGGGCTAGAAATTGCCGTTTCAGCAGCTTCTTCAGCACGGTCTTCACCTTTTGCGATACCGCTACCCATCATTGCATGACCCATCTCAGACATTACGGTGCGAACATCCGCGAAATCGACGTTAATCATACCAGGGCGAGTAATTAGCTCAGCGATACCTTGTACAGCGTTTTTAAGTACATCATTAGCACTTGCGAAAGCTTCTAGCAGAGTTACGCCGCGGCCAAGTACTTTAAGTAGCTTTTCATTTGGAATCGTAATTAATGAATCCACATGTTTAGAAAGCTCTTCAATACCTTGCTCAGCAAACGCTAAACGCTTTTTGCCTTCAAAGCTAAATGGCTTAGTTACAACAGCAACCGTCAGCACACCCAACTCTTTCGCAACTTCAGCAATAACTGGAGCAGCACCTGTACCAGTACCACCGCCCATACCAGCTGCGATAAATACCATATCGGCGCCAGTTAGAACTTCTTTAATTCTTTCTCGATCTTCGAGAGCTGCATCACGGCCTACTTGTGGGTTTGCACCAGCGCCCAAACCTTTAGTGATATCACCACCAATTTGGATCACGCTGCTCACGCTTGTTTTACGAAGTGCTTGTGCATCAGTGTTAACACTGATGAATTCTACGCCTTCGATTGATTCACGTACCATGTGCTCAACAGCGTTACCGCCACCGCCACCAACTCCAACGACTTTAATTACTGCATCGTCAGACATTTCCATCATCGGTTCAAACATGTGTTATCTCCGTTTTTTCCTGCAACTCAGGTTAAAACTCTTTTTGTATCCAATTACGCAATTTGCCAAATAAACCAGACATAGAAGGTGCTGAACGCTTAGGTTCGCTGTAATCACCTTCATCACTGATCTGACAATCTCTTGCGTAATGAAGTAAACCAACCGCCGTAGAATGATACGGCTCTTTAACATAGTCAGTTAAGCCACTAACTTCTAACGGCTTACCAACTCGAACTTGATTGCGGAAAACGCGTTCCGCACACTCTACCAATCCGTCAATTTGTGCCGCTCCACCAGTGAGAACGACGCCAGCTGCAAGGTGGTGTTTAATACCTTCATCTCGTAGCTGTAATTGAACCGTATCAATAGTTTGGTTAACGAGACCCATAAGTTCAGTGTAACGTGGTTCAATCACTTCCGACAAAGTTTGTCGTTGCAAACTTCTCGATGGGCGACCACCAACACTTGGGACGTTAACAGAATCATCCTTGCTTACGAGTTCACTCAGAGCGCAACCATGGTTTACTTTTATCTCTTCAGCATCGCTCACTGGCGTGCCGAAAGCGAAGGCAATATCACTGGTTACTGCATTTCCTGCGTAGGAAAAGACTTCTGTGTGTCGAAGTGCGCCGCCAGTCCAAATGGAAATATCCATTGTACCCGCACCGATATCGACCACACACACTCCAAGCTCTCTCTCGTCTTCAGTAATTACCGCATTGCTTGAGGCAAGTCCTGAAAACACGATTTGTTCTACTGTGAGACCACATCGTTCAACAGCTTTAATAATGTTTCTCGCCATGTCGCTATGGCAAGAAATTAGGTGAACACTGACTTCCATTCGAACACCAGATAAGCCAAGTGGGTTCTTAATCCCTTCTTGATAATCAATGGTAAATTCTTGTGGGATCACGTGCAGAATTCTCTGCTCATCACCTATTTTAATTGATTTCGCGGTATGGATCGCTCGATCCATATCGTCTTGAGACACCTCTTCATCGGAGATAGTGCCCATGCCTTTTTCAATTCGGCTTGCGATATGTTTACCCGATAGCGAGATAAATACATTGCTGATTTGGCATTCCGCCATCAACTCTGCTTGATCAATAGCTCGCTGAACCGACTTAACTACCGACTCTAGGTCGTTTACACCACCTTTATCCATACCTCTGGATGGGCTTTGCCCAGAACCAATGATATTGATTTGACCATCAGGCAATATTTCACCAACCAGAGCTGATATGGTCGCAGTGCCTATATCAAGACCAACGATTATGTTGTCATCTGCGGTCTTAGTCATCTGTGCTCTCTTCTAACTCTTGCTCTGGAAACCAGCCTACAGCGGCTCCCGTATCATACCTGAGGTCGATGTAGCTCACTTGATTCGCTTTACTACCAAGTTCGTTGTAAAGCGAAATGAAGCGTTCAACACGCTCATCTAAAGAATCTTTACCTAGTTCTAAACGGATACCGTTATCTAGGATTATTTGCCAAGCGCGACGCTCATTGAGAACGAGAGAGGTAACGGTTAACCCTAGACTGTTAATCAAAGGGGTTATCTGTCGCCACTTTTCTATCACTTCTTGGCTGGTGCCGTCTGGGCCGTAAAGCTTAACTCTATCGCCCTTTAACAGGCCGATATCACCATTAAACACCTGACCATCGTCATTCAGCAGCATGTTACCGTTCCAGATTGCTGCTGCATGGTACTCAGTCAAAAATACTTTTATTGTGTCTGGCCACTGCTTACGAATGGAGACCACTGAAACCCAAGGTAACGCTTCTAAACTGTCTTGCAACACACCTATGTCTTGCGACATGAAGGTTCCAATATGCTCTAGCTCGCTAAAGGCATGTTGAACATCACCAGCGGTTACGTAAGTTAAGTCGCCTTGAAGTACTATTTTGGAGAGAGGCAATCGCTGATCGTCCCACATCCAAGTCAGTGTGGTATAGAAAAGAAACCCAATGAATAGCAATACCATGACAAAAAAAGACCCGCCTAAGGCGTGTTTCTTGAGCGACGGTAAACTGAATAGGTGGCGGTTTTCGCTAAAAGTACTTTCTACCAAAGCCCGCATTCCCTGTCGTTGGTTCGCAATTCTATTCCCTATCTTCGTAATAGAGGTAAAAGCACTTACTTTAACCTATGAATTATACTGAGCAAAATCAAACTATCAAACGTTGATAATAAGATTTTTGGTCAATTTTAGGTCAATCGCAAGAAGTGAGCGATTGACCACAGTCTGTAGACAGTATTCTGTTACGCGTTCTGCATTTTATTAATGTCTAACTGTAACGATTCTAACTGCTTCGCTACTCGACCAACATCGCCTGCACCCTGCGTTAAAACAAGGTCACCGCCTTGAATTACGTTGGCTAAAGCCGATGGCAGTGCGTTGATATCGGCAACAAAAATTGGATCTATCTTACCACGCCCACGAATAGTTCGACTTAATGAACGTCCGTCAGCCCCTGCAATAGGTTTCTCACCTGCAGAATAAACATCTAACAGAATTAGGACATCAACCTGCTCAAGAACGTTCGCAAAATCATCATACAGATCGCGAGTACGGCTATAACGGTGTGGTTGGAAGATCATTACAAGACGTTTGTCAGTCCAGCCACTTCGTGCTGCTTGAATCGTCACATCAACTTCGGTTGGGTGATGACCGTAATCATCGACCAACATTGCCACGCCTTTACCTGTTTCGTACTCACCTAGGTGATCGAAACGGCGACCCGTGCCTTCGGTTCCTGCCATCGCTTTTAGAATCGCTTCATCGCTGATGTCATCTTCTGTTGCAACAGCAATCGCCGCAGATGCATTCAATGCATTGTGACGACCCGGAATGTTTAACGTGATATCAAGGTTAGCTTTACCTTCACGTACCACCGTGAATTTACCTTGCTGGCCTTCTTGTACGTAGTTCTCAATACGAATATCCGCATCTTCTGAGAAACCGTAAGTAATCACCTGGCGACTTACCTGAGGAATAAGCTCACGCACTACTGGATCATCAACACACATCACAGCCTGGCCGTAGAATGGTAGGTTGTGTAAAAAATCAATAAACGTCTGCTTTAGCGTTTCAAAATCGCCGCCGTAGGTATCCATATGATCCGCTTCAATGTTAGTTACGATACTAACCATTGGTTGCAGATGTAAGAATGACGCATCACTCTCATCGGCTTCAGCGATAAGAATACGGCTTGAACCTAAACGTGCGTTAGTGCCAGCACTTTTCACCAAACCACCGTTTACGAAGGTTGGATCTAGGCCAGCTTCCGAGTAAATCTGTGTCACTAACGCAGTCGTGGTTGTCTTACCGTGCGTACCTGCCACAGCAATGCCGTGACGAAAACGCATCAGCTCAGCCAGCATTTCTGCACGACGAACGATCGGTGTGCGCGCTTCACGAGCTGCAATAATTTCTGGGTTCTCTTCGTTGATAGCGGTTGAAACCACCACCACACTTGCGTCGGCAACGTTACTTGCTTGGTGACCGATATAAACGGTCGCACCCTTGCTAACTAAACGATCAGTCACTGGGTTTTGAGCAATATCAGAACCCGTGATCTGGTAGCCTTCATTTAGCAAGACTTCAGCAATCCCGCTCATTCCGGCACCACCAATACCAATGAAGTGGATAGATTTAACACGGCGCATCTCTGGCACCATTGCACGGATTTGCGCTAAGTCTTGGGTATGTTCAATCGTCATCAATTCAATCTCATTATTTTGCTAAAGCTTTAATCGCTTCAGCGACGGTCACATCAGCATCAAGCTTGGCGGCTTGACGAGCTTTTGTTGCCATCATTTTTAATTCATTTCTATCAAGCTGCGCGATAGTGTTCGCTAGCTTATCAGCCGTTAGTTGAGGCTGTTCAATCATTAACGCTGCGCCACATTCAACTAAATGGTCGGCATTCAACGCTTGTTGTCTGTCTTTGTGCATAAACGGAACGAAGATAGATCCGACACCTGCCGCAGACACTTCTGATACGGTTAATGCACCTGAGCGACACACTAATAGATCTGCCCACTCATAAGCTTGCGCCACATCATCAATAAATTCAGTCACTTGAACATTATCAACAGAATGTGATTTGTATTGCTCAATAACTTGTTGTTGATTGTTCTTACCCGCTTGGTGCATCACAGTGAATCCTTCACCAAGCTGCGCCATCGTTACTGGCAAGGTATCGTTTAGGATTTTTGCGCCCTGACTTCCGCCCATAACCAAGATGCGGATGTCACCATCACGCTCAGCCATGCGTTGCTCGGGTTCAGCTAAAGCAACCACATCTTCGCGTACTGGGTTACCCACCACTTCTGCGGTAGGGAAAGCACCAGGGAAAGCTTGGAAAACCTTTTTAGCAATCTTAGACAGCCATTGGTTGGTTAAACCTGCCACTGCATTTTGTTCATGCAGAACCACTGGAATGCCAGACAACCATGCCGCGATACCACCCGGGCCACTCACGTAACCACCCATGCCAAGCACCACATCAGGTTGCCATGCTTTAATGTGTTGTCTTGCCTGAAGTATGGCATTAATAATCTGGAACGGCGCTTTAATTAACTTGCTAATGCCTTGACCACGCAGGCCTTTCACCTTGATGAAGTCGATCTCAATACCATGCTTTGGTACCAAATCCGCTTCCATTCTGTCTGCCGTTCCTAACCAGCGAATTTCCCAGCCTTGTTGCTGAAGCTTTTTAGCTACCGCTAACCCTGGGAAAACGTGACCGCCAGTACCACCAGCCATCACTAAAAGTTTTTTGTTTTGTTTCATCACGTTATATTCTTATTCTACTAATTCGTTTTGATTATCAGCTTGTTCTTTTTGTTGCATTCGACATTCGTGATCGATACGCAGCAGCATAGATACCGCCACCGACATCACGATAAGACTTGAACCACCATAACTGATCAACGGCAAGGTTAGACCTTTAGTTGGGACGATGCCTGAAGCTGCACCTACGTTAACAAGCGTCTGAAATGCAAACCAAATACCGATACCAAATGCTAGATAACCACTGAATACTTGGTCATTTTCAAAGGCCTTTTTGCCAATAAAAATGGCTTTAAAAACCAAGCTAAAGATGAGTATCAACACCAAGGTCACGCCAACAAAACCCAATTCTTCTGCTAGCACAGCAAATACAAAATCGGTGTGTGCTTCGGGTAGGTATTCGAGTTTCTGAATTGAGTTACCGAGCCCTTGCCCCATCCAATCACCACGGCCAAACGCCATCAATGACTGAGTTAACTGGTAACCACTGCCGAACGGGTCGTTCCAAGGTTCCCAGAATGAGGTAACACGTCGAACACGATAAGGTTCTATAACAATCAAACCGACGACCGCGGCAATACCTGCCACCATCAAGGCGATAAACTGTGAAAGCTTGGCACCAGCAATGAATAGCATGCCGAACAGGGTAACTAGCATTACGACCACTGTACCTAAATCGGGCTGGCCCAGCAGCAGCACGGCAAAAGCGCCGAACACCATGATCGGTTTACCAAAACCACCGAAGAAGGTTTTTCTGACTTCATCTTGTTTACGAACCAAGTAGCCCGCCATAAAGATAAACAGCGATAACTTGGCGACTTCAGCAGGTTGTAAGTTAAATAGCCCTAATGGGATCCAACGCGATGCGCCGTTAACCGACTTACCGACGGCTAGTACCACAATCAGCAAGAAGAAGGACAAGCCCAGTAGATACATACTGTATTGAAACCAGCGCTGCATCGGGATTTGCAATATGACGCTGGAGACACCTAACGCCAACACAAGGAAGATGGCATGACGGAACATAAAGTGAAATGGCTGATCGGTTAAACGAGCACTGATAGGAAACGAAGCCGACGTTACCATCACTAAGCCCGTCAGCATCAGTCCAAGAGCAATCCATACCAATTGACGATCGTAAAGCGCCTCTGGTGTGGCACGGTTAAGCCATTGCCAAATAGATTGATTGATCTCTTTCACTCTTTGCACTGAATGTTAGTCCTTCAACACGTTAGGCATACTCATGAGCAAGTTCAGTGAACGCATCACCCCTTGCCATGAAGTTATTAAATTGATCGAAGCTGGCACACGCCGGAGACAACATCACCATATCACCAGCCACTAACTGCTTCGAGATACTCTCGATAATGTCACCCATAGTTTCAAACGTCTTAGACGATGGGTGTAACGGCATAAATTGCGCTGCATCTTCACCAAAACAACACAGTTGAACGCGCTCTAGTTGTGACAACACTGGCTTAAGCTCGCTAAAGTCGGCACCTTTACCAACCCCACCAACCAGAAGATACAAAGTACCTTGGCACTCTAAGCCCGACAGAGCCGCTAATGTACTGGCTACGTTGGTCGCTTTTGAGTCGTTAACCCATTTGATTTCGCGTTTGTCAGCCACGACTTGGCAACGATGCGTCAAACCATTGTAGGCTTTCAGAGCTTCAAGGCTTTTGCTGTAATCAATACCGACTTGTTTAAGCAGTGCTAGCGAGACTAACGCATTTGCCACATTGTGACGTCCAACCAATGTTAAATCTTGGGTAGCAAGTACAGGCTTACCGTTGTCCATTAGCCATTCAATGCCATCAACTGTCGCGACACCAAACTCTTGGTCATCGAGTCCGAATGTTACTAGTGACATGTTGTGGTCTGGATACGTCTCTTTGTCGTCGCGGTTAACAATCGCATATTGAGCATTGTTAAAGATTCTTAGTTTGGCATCGCGGTAATCGGCCATGCCTTGGTAGCGATCCATATGGTCTTCTGACAGATTCAGAAATGCTGCTGCTGCTAAGTTTAGGCTTGATGTTGTTTCTAACTGAAAGCTTGAAAGCTCAAGAACATATAAATCAGCATTAAGCTCTAGAAGATCTAAGGCAGGAATACCGATGTTGCCACCGACCCCAACGTTAAGACCAGCAGCCTTAGCAAGCACACCCGTTAAATCGGTCACCGTGCTCTTGCCGTTAGAGCCCGTGATAGCCACAACGGGTTTGTCTACCGCCCAGCCAAACAGTTCAATATCACCAACAACCGGAGTACCCGTTTGAATAACATCTTGAATTTCAGGGGTCGCGAGTGCGATACCTGGGTTAGCAACCACCAAATCAGCTTCCGCTAACCATTGGCTATTCCAACTTCCAGAATGTAGCTCTACCGACTCAGGTAAAGATTCTTTTCCTGGTGGTAGCTCTCGCGTATCAATGACCTTCACATGCGTATGAGGTTGATATTTTACGAGATGTTTAACGACAGAGAGCCCGGTAATACCGAGCCCCACAACCACTACATTTTGAATATTTTGCCAACGTTCCATTTAAACAAGATGCTCTTAATAGTTTTAAAGAGCCCCTATTCAGAGGCTCACACAGGATTAACGAACTTTCAGTGTCGCTAGGCCAACCAGTACTAATACCATTGAGATGATCCAAAAACGCACGATAACACGCGGCTCTGGCCAACCTTTCAGTTCATAGTGGTGGTGAATCGGTGCCATGCGGAAAATACGCTGACCACGTAATTTGTAAGAGCCCACCTGCAGAATCACTGACAGAGTCTCCATTACAAATACACCGCCCATGATAACCAGTACCAACTCTTGGCGAACTAACACAGCAATCACACCCAATGCACCGCCCAGTGCTAGCGAACCAACATCGCCCATGAATACTTGAGCTGGGTAGGTGTTGAACCATAGGAAACCAAGTCCTGCACCGACGATAGCAGTACATACAACTACAAGCTCAGAAGTGTACGGGATGTATGGAATGTGTAGATATGCCGCGAAGTTAACGTTACCTGTCGCCCATGCAATCACAGCAAAACCAGCAGCAACCATCACTGTTGGCATAATCGCCAAACCATCTAGGCCGTCTGTTAGGTTCACCGCGTTACTGGTACCCACAATAACAAAATAGGTCAGTACGATGTACAATAAACCTAATTGTGGCATCACATCTTTAAAGAAAGGAACAACCAGTTGGGTTGCCGCAGTATCGTGTCCGTGAGCATACAGAGCAAACGCAACAACCAATGCAATCGCTGATTGCCAGAAGTATTTCCAGCGAGCGATCAAGCCATCAGTGTTTTTACGAACCACTTTACGGTAGTCATCAACAAAGCCAACCGCACCGTAACCGCCAAGGACAACCAATACCGCCCAAACGTAAGGGTTAGAAAGATCAGCCCACATTAATACCGTAATAATAATGGCAGCTAGGATCATCACGCCGCCCATGGTTGGTGTACCACGTTTGCTAAAGTGAGATTCAGGGCCGTCATTACGAACAACTTGACCAATTTGTAGCATTTGCAGACGCTCAATTAAACGAGGTCCCATCCACAGCGACAGACATAAAGCCGTCAAAATACTCGCGATTGCACGAAACGATAGGTATTCGAACAAACGGAAAAAAGAAAGGTGTGGCTGTAGTAGCTCTGCAAGCCAAATTATCATGAAAAGTTCTCCTTTAAAGCAGCGGCTATTTTACTCATTCCTGCACTATTCGCGCCTTTTACCAACAAGGTATGTGACGCGTTTTCTGGCAAGCATAAGTGCTGCTCTATGTGCGCGATCATCGCTTGATGCGTTGCAAAGTGGGTACCATTACAGACCTCACTAATCACCTTGGTATCATCACCGTAAGTGAGTACATGCTCAAAAGCGAATGGGGCAGCATATTCACCGACTTGACGGTGAAGTGCAAGGCTTTCGTCGCCTAATTCAGCCATATTGCCTAAAATCAACCAACGCTGACCTTTGAAGCTCGACAGCAGTTTGGCTGCCGCCTTCATTGCAGGTACGCTGGCGTTATAACTGTCATCTATCAGCTTGATATTCTGACTTAATTGTTGAACCTCAACTCGTCCTTTGACAGAGATAAGATTCGCTAAACCATTTTTTACTTCTTCAAGCGTGGCACCAAACTGAATGCTCAACGCTGCTGCGGCCAACGCATTCGCTACGTTATGCTGACCGATAATGCCAAGCTCAACCGGCATAGCGCCTTGCGGTGTTTGCATCTCAAAGCAAGCTTCGCCCTGTTCATTAATGCGAATATGCTTAGCAAAGTAATCTGCCGTGTTGTCGCTTTCTGAAAATGTCAGTACCGTTTTATCTGCGAGTACTTCATTCCAGAAGTCACCACCGTTGCTTTCTAGATTAACAATAGCAGTATCACCGGCAGCAAGCCCCTGAAAGATTTCACCTTTCGCTTGTTTAACACCATCAATTGAGCCAAAGCCCTCTAGATGCGCGGCAGCAACGTTATTCACTAAGGCCACCTGTGGTTTCACAAGTTGCGTGGTATAGGCGATTTCACCAATGTGGTTCGCGCCCAGTTCTATCACGGCGTAGTCGTCATTGGGTTCACTACGCAGCAAGGTTAGTGGTACTCCAATATCATTATTGAAGTTACCTGCCGTAAACAGCACCTTGCCACGTTGTTGCAGAATGCTCGCCACCATCTCTTTGACGGTTGTTTTACCACAGCTTCCTGTTATCGCCATGGTTGGCACGTCACATTGTTTGTGGATCCAAGCACTTAGCTGACCTAAAGCAAGTTTAGTGTCTTCAACAACAACTTGAGTAATATTTAGGTCAAGTTTTCGTTCGACTAACAACGCACTCGCATTTGCCTCAACCGCTTGATGACAAAAGTCATGCGCATCGAAACGTTCTCCGACGATAGCCACAAACAATGCGCCTTCTTCAACGGTGCGAGTGTCGGTAGAAACGGCATTAATTACAGCACTGTTTGAGTTACCAGCCTCAATCAACTCGCCGCTGACCGCTGAACAAATCTGTTCGAGTGATAAATCAATCATTATGAAATACCTAAAAGTTGAAGCGCAGACTCTCGATCTGAGTAATGGATCGTTTCGTCTTTTAATACTTGGTAATCCTCATGGCCTTTACCAGCCAAAAGAATAATGTCATTGCTGTCTGCCTGTTCAAGCGCGAACTTAACCGCTTGGTAGCGATCGTGTTCCACAAATGCAGATTCAGGTTTGTTTAAGCCTGCCAGCATGTCTTTGACAATCAAGGCAGGATCTTCGCTACGAGGGTTGTCATCTGAAATAATGATTTTATCGGCGAACTGCTCTGCGGTCGCTGCCATCATTGGACGCTTACCAGTGTCACGGTCACCGCCGCAGCCAAAGATAGCCCATAGTTTTCCAGAACAGTGAACTCGCAATGCTGCTAATGCTTTTTCTAAAGCGTCTGGCGTATGCGCGTAATCGACAACCACTTTTGCTTTGTTCGGCACTTGGAATAGCTCCATTCGGCCAATCACAGGTTGCAGCTGAGGCGCAGTGTCGACCAAGATTTGCTTATCGATACCTAATGACAGCAAGGTAGCAAAGGCAACCAGTACGTTTGATGCGTTGAACTGACCAATTAATGGAACGGAAAGATCGCCTTGTCCCCAACCACCATCGAAAGAGAGCTTAATCCCAGTTTCTGCATAAGCAACATCAGATGCCCATACCGACTGTTGGTAGCCCGTTAATGGAAGTAATGAAACAGCAATCGCATTCGATAAATCTGTCATCCAAGCTTTGCCTACTTCGTCATCAACGTTTATGACAGCGTGCTTGCATTTATGTTCGGTAAACAGACTCTTCTTAGCCAAAGCGTACTCTTCCATCGTGCCATGGTAATCAAGATGGTCACGGCTCAAATTAGTAAATACACCGACTTCGAAGTCCAAGGCTTTAACGCGACCTTGCACCAAACCATGAGAAGATATTTCCATAGCTGTGTAAGCCGCGTTTTCTTCAGCTAACTCACTCAGTGTGCGTTGTATTTCAATCGCACTGCCTGTGGTATTCGCTGCGGTTTTTAGATTGTCTAAAAAGCCATTACCCGTGGTGCCCATTACCGCAGAGCGTTGACCAACAAGATCAAGCCATTGAACAATCAATTGGGTGATGGTGGTTTTGCCATTGGTGCCGGTAACACCAATCAGCTTAGTTGCTTGAGACGAGTAAACACGACCGGCCAACTCAGATAACACCAAGTTAAGATCTTTAATGTAAATTACTGGAACAGCATCCAACCACTCAATCAGACCATGGGCCTTTTCTGCATCAGCTTGTGCGATAACGGCATTGGTTCCCTGTGCGACCGCTTTGTCGATGAAACGACGGCCATCAACAGCATGCCCAATCACAGCAACAAAAATATCGCCGTCTTTGATGGCACGGCTATCCAACTCCAACTGTTCAACAGCAATCGAATCCAGCTCAGGTGAACTAAAGTCACCCCAAGGAGAAAGTAAAGATGACAGCGTGAGGCTATTACTCATATTGAATCCTGATTGGCTCTATTCTTGAAACTTGTTTTCATCAGCAGGGACATTCAGTATTTGCAATGCACCCTTCATGATTTCAGAAAAAACGGGGGCAGCAACTGAACCGCCATAGTAAAGGTCACCTTGAGGCTCATTGACCACAACAACCAGCGCGACTCTTGGGTCACTAACCGGGGCAAAACCTGCGGTGATCGCAATGTATTCGTCACTGTATCCGCCAGCTTCAGCCTTACGAGAAGTACCCGTTTTTGCTGCAACTCGGTAACCAGGAACGGCCGCTCTTGTTGCTGTGCCGCCTTTTTGAGTCACCCCTTCGAGCATATTCAAAACCAGTTCAGCGTTCTCGCGCTTGATGATCTGCTTAGAAAAGTCTTGGTCGTTACTCTTAATAATATGAATCGGTTCATACATGCCTTTGTTGGCTAGCGTCGCATACGCATGGGCCAACTGCATCGGTGTCACAGACAAACCGTAACCGAATGATAGTGTTGCAATTTCAAACTTAGACCAGCGACGACGATTCGGGAAAATACCGCTCGTTTCACCGATTAAGTTCAGCCCAGACATTTCGCCCAAACCTACAGAACTGTACATCCCAAGCAGAGCTTCTAAAGGCATGTTAAGTGCCAACTTCGCCACACCGATGTTACTCGACTTCTTGAGGATCAGCGCTAAATCAGCCTTACCGACTTTAGAAGAATCTCGCACACGGCTACCACCGATCTGCATGATGCCGTTGCCAGTATCAATAACGATATCTGGTTCTGCCGTGCCGTTCTCTAGCGCCGCCAAAACCACAAAAGGTTTCACGGTAGAGCCGGGCTCCATCGCATCGGTAAGTACGCGGTTACGCATTTTAAAACTTTGTAAATCAGCACGATTGTTCGGGTTATAAGAAGGGGCATTGACCATCGCCAACACAGCGCCGGTTTTTACATCCAACAAAATAGCAGAGCCAGAAGTCGCCTTATGATCGGCCACCGCCTGTTTAATCGCTCGGTAGGCGATCGCTTGTAATCGTTGATCGATCGTTAGCTCGAGTGGTTTGCCTTCTTCACGCTCTTCTAAAGCAATGTTTTCAACAACACGTCCGTAGCGATCTTTACGAATCGTTCGCTTACCCGCCTCGCCAGTAAGCCATTTGTCATAGCTGCGCTCAACGCCTTCTAGGCCGTGTCCATCAATACCGGTCACACCGATAAGGTGCGCACTGACTTCGCCTGCAGGATAGTAACGTCGAGATTCCGCTTTCAGGCCAACACCCACCAGCTTAAGCTCACGGATATACTTAGCCATTGCAGGGCTAACTTGTCTTTGCAGGTAAATAAATCGACGGGATTTGTTACTAGAGATCTTGTCGATCATCGATTGTCGCTCTAAGCCAAGTACATCGGCTAACGCGTACCAACGATCAATTTGGGCCATGCCGTTTTTATCGAAAATCGTTTTAGGATCGGCCCATACCGCTTCAACTGGAACACTCACAGCAAGCGGCTCGCCATTACGGTCTGAAATAATACCGCGAGCAGAAGGAATTGCCTTAACACGTACCGAGCGAAGGTCGCCCTGACGAATTAAGTTATCTGGTTCAATGATTTGGATGTAAGCCACACGACCAACCAGCGCAGCAAAGGCAAGAAACACGAAAGCAATAACGACGTTGAAACGCCATTTAATAAGAATTGGATCCGAATCCTTTTCGCTCTTCACTCGCTCTTTCGTTGGTTTCTTAACGGCTTTTGCGGGTGCTTTTTCCTTTTTACCGGTCATTTCAGTGTGATCACAACTTCTTTTTCAGAGTCTGGACGTTTCATGTCTAGCTCTCTTTTTGCCGATGCTTGAACGCGACTATGTTCAGCCAGAGCCGTCTCTTCAAGCATTAAATTTCGCCACTCATTATCAAGCTGTTCTCGCTCCACCAATGCCGTGTCTTTTTGCGTGATCGCCTGACGTGACATATGTGTCGTGAGAACGACCCCCATCGCACTCGCAAAGATACAGATCAGAAGCATCAATGGGACCTTGCCCACGGAGATCAAATCAAAAAATATTATCTTGGCTAAGTTAGGTTTGGAGGTCTTCATTGACTATAGCTTTTCTGCGATTCGTAATACTGAGCTACGTGAACGAGTATTCTCATCCACTTCGCCTTTCGATGGTTTGATCGCTTTACCAACCGGCTTAAGATCAGCACTGCCTAGCGCTTTGATCTGCTCTTCTGTCAGTGGCAGGCCATGTGGTACTTGCGGGCCTTGGCTCTCTTTACGGATAAAGCGCTTCACCATGCGGTCTTCAAGTGAGTGGAAGCTGATAACAGACAAACGGCCTTCAGGAGCAAGAATGCTTGCTGCGCCTTTCAGTGCGGTATCGATCTCTTCAAGTTCACTGTTGATGTAGATACGGAATGCTTGGAAAGCACGTGTTGCTGGGTGCTTTTTCTCTTTGAAGCTTTTTGGAGCTACATCCGAGATAAGCTTAGCCAACTGACCGGTACGCGTTAGTGGTTCGTTCTCTTCATTCTCTTGATAAGCAATGATGCCTTTCGCGATACGACGAGCGTGTTTGTCTTCACCGAACTCACGAATAACCCATGTGATGTCATCAAGATCGGCTTCAACTAACCACTGAGAGACAGGAATACCGGTTGTTGGGTCCATACGCATATCAAGCGGACCGTCTTTCATGAAGCTAAAGCCACGCTCAGCGTCATCTAGCTGTGGTGAAGAAACACCTAGATCCAGTAACACACCATCCACTTGACCGACTAAGTCATAACGCTCTGCATATTCAGCCATACCTGAGAACGGGCCGTGAATAATCGTAAAACGAGGGTCATCAATCTTTTGCGCTTCTGCAATCGCTTGTGGATCGCGGTCAATACTAAAGAGTCGTCCATTCTCGCCCAGTTTAGACAGGATTGTACGGCTGTGACCACCACGGCCAAAAGTACCATCGATGTAGGTACCGTCAGGTTTGATCGCAAGTCCGTCAATAGATTCGTTAAGCAATACTGAAATATGTTTGAATGCTTCTGTCATAGTCTTCTCAGTGAGTGGATTGAGCCATTAGTTCGGCAATAATTTGTTCTATTAACGTTTTAGTGTACTGATTTCACGCCGTATCTCCACCATATTGTGTATAGGCTTTGGGAATTTTTGACCCAAGCTCATATCAGGATGAAGGATTCTAAGGAAATCTAAATAATTTACGTCAATATAAAGCAAAAAACCCATCACTACCGTTAAGTAATGATGGGTTCTTTATATAGGTGGAGTTGACACATACGCCGGGTTCTGTTCCGCTTGCGCGGCGGTAACCATTCGTCTAGGCCTGCAATCGCTCACAGGCTCAAGCAATCTACCCGCCCCCATACGCGAGCAACGCAATGTGAGGGCCTATTTGATCTTGCTCCGGGTGGAGTTTACCTTGCTACGAACTGTTGCCAGTCGCACGGTGCGCTCTTACCGCACCCTTTCAGCCTTACCTGTACCCCTTCCGAAGAAATGAGGCCATCGGCGGTCTTCTCTCTGCTGCACTTGTCGTGGGCTCGCGCCCCCCAGACGTTATCTGGCACCCTGCTCTATGGAGCCCGGACGTTCCTCCCCTCTACCAGTCTCCCGAAGGACTTCAACGTCAGTTTCCCGAAGGACCTCAACGTCAGTCTCCCGAAGGACATCAGCAAAGCAGCGATTACCCGTTCAACTCCGAGGGCGGATTGTATAGAGATTAGGGTGCAGTGTCTAGCGAGATCACAAATATGGTGCAAACCTCTAAGCAACTGCGTGATTTTTACACAATTCAGACAAAAAAAGAGGAATGACGGCAATACCATCATTCCTCACAAGCTTTTCAATACAGGTTAGCTACTCTATAAAGAGGTTTCTAGTTGTCTAGATGCTCTAGGCCCCATTTGTATAAAGCGTTCTTTTTCAGATTGTAGATTTCCGCCGTCATCGCCGCCGCTTTTTTAAGCGGTAGCTCTTTGGTTAGAATGCCTAGTGTGCGAGTCGCTTCGTCTGACAGTTCTGTGCTCGCTTCTTCACGGTGGCCGTGAATCAGTAACACCATCTCACCGCGTTTACGGTTCGCGTCTTCTTCAATCCACTCAATAAGTTCACCAAGTGGCAGCCCTTGGATGGTTTCGAAGGTTTTGGTTAGCTCACGCGCCAATACAACCTCACGGTCAGGGCCAAGAATCTCAAGCATGTCTTGTAGAGAATCTGAAATACGGTGTGGTGATTCATAGAAGATGCAGGTGCGCTCTGCTTTTGCGATCTCTAAGAACTTGTCTTTACGACCTTTGCTCTTTGGTGGCAAGAAGCCTTCAAAGCTGAAACGATCTGACGGTAAACCAGAAGCACTTAACGCGGTAATCACAGCGCAAGCACCAGGAAGTGGCACAACTCTCACACCCGCTTGACGACATTGTGAGACAAGATGGTAACCTGGGTCACTAATTAAAGGAGTACCCGCATCAGAGACTAATGCGATAGACTGACCTTCTAATAACCTTTCGACTAGAACTTGCGCTTTAGTTTGTTCATTATGATCATGTAAAGCGAACGTTCTGGTTGATATATTGAAGTGAGCAAGCAGCTTACCCGTGTGGCGTGTGTCTTCGGCTGCAATAACATCGACACTTGATAAAATTTCAATTGCTCTTTGAGTGATATCTCCCAAATTTCCGATTGGGGTTGGCACAATGTAGAGAGTTGGGCTCTCTGTGAGCAAGGTTTTGTTATCTGTCATTTGTTTACCATCACTTCAACGATTAATATAGATACAAATTTATACGGAATTTAAAGAACTCATGGCAACGATGAACCATAAGAGACTCAGTGTACCACGCTTACTAACTCCAATTGCATTAGCAATTACATTGGCGGCTTGTTCTTCAGGTCCTCAAGCACCAACGAGCGTTGATATTACACTAGATCCAGCGCAATCAACTGAAAGTTACATGATGCAGGCGGATAGTAGCAAAGGAAGTCTACAAAACGACTGGTTAATCATGGCGCTTAAGGCTTCTGTGCAAGCTGGAAAAACCGATCAAGCAACTCTGCTTATTAAACGCTTAGCAAAACAAGAGCTGAGCGAAACGCAACAAGCGGAATGGCAATTAGCGCGCGCTCAACTGCTGGTGAATAACTCGCAGCCTGAACAAGCTTATAGCCAACTGAACTTCCAGCCTTGGTGGAAACTTCCGAACGAGCAGTGGAAAGATTATCACGAGCTACGCGCGAACATTTCTGAAATGCAAAGCGAGTATTTTGAAGCAAGCCGTGAGTTAGTTCTTTATTCAGAATATCTAGACGCTGACGACGAGCTCCAACAACAAGCTGCTGACCGTATTTGGCAGAACCTAAATAGCTACTCTCAATATGAGATTCTAAAGCTTAAGACGTCGCCTACAGAAGACGTTCTTGCAGGTTGGTTACAGCTGGCGATTTACATGAAGACGCTGAACTCAAACCTTCCAAACCTGCAGGAAACTCTGTCTGATTGGCTAGCAGAGAGTCCTCAGCACCCAGCAGCGACATACACACCTCAAGCGATCACTGACATCTTAGCGCTAGAGATCAGCAAGCCAACCAGCACTGCACTATTACTGCCTCTAACCGGTAAGTACGGCAAGCAGGCACAACTTGTGCGTGACGGTTTCATCTTTGCGATGATGAATGACAAAGAGCGCGAAGAAGATGCAACGCTGACGGTAATGGATACCAACGTGCAAAGTGCCGCTGAGATTAAAGCGACACTGGAAGAGAACAACGTTGATTTCATCGTTGGCCCGCTGATCAAGAGTAACATCACTAAACTTCAGCAAGCACAGAAAAACCACGAAAACTCGATTCCAGCATTAGCTCTGAACATTCCAACACAACTAGAACCTGATACTAACATTTGTTATCTCGCTCTATCGCCAGAACAAGAAGTTGCTCAGGCAGCGAAACACCTATTTGCTCAAGGCTACAAGTACCCGCTTATCCTTGCGCCAAGAGGACGTTTAGGTGAGCGTGTTGAGCAAGCGTTTAAAGAAGAGTGGAAAAAATACAGCAGCAACGATGTTGCTATCAGCTTATTCTCTGACAAACGCCAACTGCAACGTAATGTGAATCAGGTATTCGGCTTGCAAGAGAGCCAACAGCGTATCGCTCAAATGGACGGGTTACTGAACCTAGACCTAGAAACAGAGCCACGCAGCCGTCGTGATATCGATTCTGTTTACATTGTGGCTAAGAACTCAGAGCTAACGCTAATCAAACCCTTCATTGAAGTTGCAATTAACCCTGATGCTAGCCAGCCCGCTCTTTTCTCAAACTCACGCAGCAACAGCGGTGATAAGCAGTATGAAGACCTAACCGGCGTGTTCTACAGCGACATCCCACTATTGATTGAGAACAAAAACGAGCTTAATAAAGAGCTAAACGACCTATGGCCTGCACACTCAAACGGCCAAAAGCGTCTGCAAGCACTGGGAATGGATGCATACTACCTAATGGATGCACTGCCACAGATGAAAGCCGTACAGGGTTACAGCATTCCAGGTGAAACGGGTGTGCTAACCATCGACAACAACTGTGTCGTTCAACGTGAAATCAGCTGGGCAGAGCATGGGGCTTTTTAGCCGAAAGTTCCTATCCAAACCAAGTATCACCCACAAGCAAGTGGGTGATAAATACGAGACCGTGGCAAAATCTTATCTGATTAACCACGGTTTATCGTTAATAGAAGAAAACTTCATAGCAAAATGTGGCGAGATTGATCTTATAATGCGCCATAACAATACGGTTGTGTTTGCTGAGGTAAAATACCGCAAGCAAACCCGCTACGGACATGCCGCTGAAATGGTGACTGCCAAGAAGTCACAGAAACTGCTCAAAACAGCCAATGTTTGGCTTATGCAGCAAGGCTTGTCGGTGCACTCTACAGATTTCAGGTTTGATATTGTTGCCATTGAAGGGCCGAATGACACTATCGACTGGATTCAAAACGCGATTACCCAAGGATAAACATGCTAGACAGCATTAAAGAAAGTTTCACAGAAAGTATTCAAATCCAAATTGCGGCTGCAGAAGCTCTGCCTGACGCAATCACGCATGCCGCTCAAGCAATGGTTGCGACCTTGCTTAACGGAAACAAAATTCTTTGTTGTGGTAATGGTGGTTCGGCGTCGAATGCTCAGCAATTTGTATCGTGCCTACTCAACCGATTTGAAACAGAGCGCCCTAGCCTTCCAGCAATGGCACTCACAGCAGACAACACCACGCTAACGGCTGTGGCTAACGACTACCACTATGAAGAGATCTTCTCTAAGCAGGTGCGTGCGTTTGGCCAAACTGGCGATATCCTGTTGGCGATCTCGACTAGCGGTAACAGCAAGAACATCATCAAGGCAATGGAAGCGGCGGTAACTCGCGACATGACAATCATCGCCTTTACCGGTAAAGATGGTGGTGAGATGGCAGGTTTGCTTGGTGAACACGATGTAGAGATTCGTATCCCT
The DNA here is from genome assembly GCF_023161755.1 of Vibrio sp. 1CM23M. Classification (NCBI taxonomy): domain Bacteria; kingdom Pseudomonadati; phylum Pseudomonadota; class Gammaproteobacteria; order Vibrionales; family Vibrionaceae; genus Vibrio; species Vibrio sp. 1CM23M. The sequence goes on along the minus strand of NZ_JALNTR010000005.1, from coordinate 149,051 downwards.
TCACACCGTACAGCGCGCATTCATGAAGTACACATGGTGACACTACACTGCCTATGTGACCTAATCGATCAAGTACTCTTCCCTGCTCACGAAGAGTGATATACGGAGCATCACAATGAAATCATTAACCTCTATGAGGCTGTTTAAGCTGATTAGTGTTTCGCTACTTACACTGTCTCTGTCTGGTTGTGCTGGCATTTTCATTGCTGGTGCTGCAACCACTGCAAACCTAGTCACGGATACACGAACAACCAAAGAGATTTGGAACGACAACAACATCGAATTTGAAGTTGCAGCGATTACCAATAAACAACCATTCCGTGGCAACGTACGTGTCACCGCAAGCTCTTACCGAGGTTCGGTGGTACTGATGGGGCAAGCAACCACAGATTCAGAACGTCGCGCTTTTGAAAACCAAGCCAAAGAAGTGGCTGGCGTTGAGAGCATCCACAACCAGGTTCGAGTTAAAGAGCCATTGTCTGTGAGTGCGATCAGTAAAGACAGCTGGATTACCACTAAGGTGAAATCAGCTCTACTTGCTAATTCTGAGCTTAACGGTATCAAAGTAAAAGTGATTACTGAGGATTCTGAAGTATTCCTGCTTGGACTAGTCACTCGAGAGCATGCTGATATCGCGACAGAAGTTGCGCGTAATATCTCTGGCGTAAAACAGGTCATTCGAGCGTTTGAATATGGTGAAGAAGAGACGGCTGTTAACTAGCCTTAAGCCAGTCAATTAAATGCTATATAGCAGAAAAGAAAAAGCAGCGACGAGTCGCTGCTTTTTTATTTGGTTCGTTATTTAACTAACGTTATTTGATAACACGAAGGCTTGGGCGACCTTTCGCTGGACGAGGTGGCTCAGGATCTGAGTCAGGCTCTTCAGCATCTACGTCTGCCGTTGCTACGCTCAAAGATGGGCCTTTTTCTGGTTCTTCAAAAGGACTTTCTTCAATCCCTTCTTCAAACGCTTCCATGTAAGCCTCTTCAGGTTCAAACATGGTACCAGCACCATTTTCACGAGCATAAATCGCTTGTACTGCGTAAAGCGGAACGATCACAGAGTGTGGACGACCACTAAAGCGAGCACTAAACGTCACAGCTTCGTTACCCAGTTCAAGTTGTCCAACCGCACGAGGTGCGATGTTCAGAATGATCTGACCATCTTGAACAAACTCTTCTGGAACTCGCACACCCGGCAATGTTGCTTCAACAACAAGGTGTGGAGTTAGTTCGTTATCAACCAGCCACTCATAAAATGCACGAAGCATATATGGTCGGCGTGGAGTCATATTAGAAATATCCATAAACGCTTAGCGAACGAGTCGCATCTCACGCTCAGCTTCAGTTAGAGAAGCTAGGAATGAATCACGTTCGAATACGCGGTTCATGTAAATCTTAAGCTCTTTAGAACCAGGACCAATCAGTTCGATACCAAGCTCAGGTAAACGCCATAGTAGCGGAGCTAGGTAACAATCAATTAGGCTAAACTCTTCGCTCATGAAGTATTCATACTCAGCGAAGATAGGAGCAAGAGTCAGTAGGTCGTTGCGCAGTTTAACGCGAGCTGCTTCAGATTCTTCAGCGTTGCCTTTAACGATCTTCTCTGCAACTGAATACCAGTTACGCTCAATGCGGTACATCATTAGACGGCTGTTACCACGAGCAACCGGGTATACAGGCATCAAAGGTGGATGAGGAAAACGCTCATCTAGGTATTCCATGATGATCTTTGAGTCATATAGAGCAAGCTCACGATCAACAAGAGTAGGTACTGATTTGTACGGGTTCAGTTCAACAAGCTCTGCTGGTAGATTTTTTTCATCAACCAACTCAACTTCAACACTTACGCCTTTTTCAGCAAGAACGATGCGCACCTGATGGCTATACATATCAGAAGCACTTGAGAAAAGAGTCATTACAGAACGTTTATTGGCAGCTACAGCCATGGAGCCCTCCAGTACACTTTAAATAAAAACAATGGAGGCCTAAAGCCTCCATTGAACATTAACATAATTTGGGAATTAGCACGGTATTATAGCACAATTAGTGCACATCACGCCAATACTCTTTCTTCAGCAAAATCACGATGATAGTGAAGATTACTAAGAAGGCCATTACCCACCAACCCATAGCGTGACGCTCAAGTTGAACTGGGTCGCCCGAGTAAACCAAAAAGTTAACAAGGTCACGAACTGCTTCATCGTATTCACCAGCACTTAATTCGCCAGAGCCGTCAGTCTCAGTGCCAACAACAACCGTCACTTCCTCGCCATCTACCATATGAGTATCGTAGATTGGTGTTGGGATACCTTGCAGTTCTTCAAGAACGTGCGGCATACCAACGCTTGGGAAAACAATGTTGTTCACGCCAAATGGACGAGACGGATCTTCATAGAAAGTACGAAGGTAAGTGTACAGCCAGTCTGCACCACGAACACGAGCAACCAATGTTAGGTCTGGTGGCGGAGCACCAAACCAACTTGCCGCTTGTTCAGAAGGCATAGCATTAACCATCAGGTCACCGATTTTCGCTTCAGGGTCGAAAATCAGATTTTCCTTCATAAGATCAACGGGGATCTCTAAATCATTCGCAACACGTTCATAGCGCTGGTACTGCGTTGAGTGACAAGCGAAACAGTAGTTCATGAACATCTTAGCGCCATTTTGCAATGAAGCTTTGTCTGTTAAATCATTGTTCGCTTTGTCTAATGGTACGTTCGCACCCGCTGCCATTGCCAGTGACGGCAACATAGCAAATAAAATTACAATCCACTTTTTCATTTGAATGTCACCCTTTCTGGTAATGGTTTCGTCGCTTCATTTTTACTGTAGAACCACAGTAGAACGAAGAACATGAAGTAACCTAAGCTAAAGATTTGAGCCAGTAGTGTGTATGTTGGCGTTGCTGGAAGCGCACCAAGTACACCAAGCGCAATAAAGCTTATTGTGAATTGGATGATGTTAATCAAATGCAGTTTGCTACGGTAACGGTAAGAACGCACTTTACAACGGTCGAACCATGGTAGTAGGAATAGCACAACAATAGATGCGCCCATTGCTACAACACCTAGCAACTTATCAGGAACAGCACGCAGAATTGCGTAAAACGGCGTGAAGTACCATACCGGAGCGATGTGCTCTGGTGTTTTCAGTGGGTTAGCAGCTTCAAAGTTTGGCGGCTCAAGGAAGAATCCACCCATCTCTGGGTTAAAGAACAGCACATAACAGAAGAAGAATAGGAAACCAGCCACACCAACCATATCTTTCACGGTCCCGTATGGGTGGAAAGGAATAGAGTCAATGATGTCGTATTTCTTAGTGTAATCCTTGTGGAATGGGAACTGCGTTTTGTAGTCGTCGCCCATTGTGCCTTTAGGCAGTTTCGTCTCGATACCGTCTGGGTTGTTCGAACCCACTTCGTGCAGTGCCAGTACGTGAAGTACGATAAGCAGCAGAAGAACGATTGGTAGAGCGATAACGTGCAGTGCGAAGAAACGGTTCAGCGTTGCACCAGAGATGATGTAGTCACCACGGATCCAAAGCGTTAGGTCATCACCGATAACAGGGATCGCACCAAACAGAGAAATGATTACCTGAGCACCCCAGTAAGACATTTGACCCCATGGTAGTAGGTAACCCATGAAAGCCTCAGCCATAAGCACTAAAAAGATCAACATACCGAAGATCCAAAGTAGCTCACGAGGTTTTTGGTAAGAACCGTAGATTAATCCACGGAACATATGCAGGTAGATAACAACGAAGAATGCCGAAGCACCTGTTGAGTGCATGTAACGTAGTAGCCAACCGTATTCCACATCGCGCATGATGTATTCAACAGAAGCAAATGCACCCTCACCTGATGGTACGTAGTTCATTGTTAGCCAAATACCCGTAAGGATTTGGTTAACCAGTACCAACATTGCCAAAGAACCGAAAAGGTACCAAAAGTTAAAGTTCTTAGGCATTGGGTATTCAGATAAATGCTTTTTATAAGCATTCATCGCGGGTAGACGTTTCTCTACCCAATCAAGCAATCCTTGCATTACGCGTCTCCCTCGTCCACACCGATCATGATCTTAGTGTCACTCAAATACATATGCTTTGGTACAACAAGATTCAATGGAGCTGGTACGCCTTGGAATACTCGACCTGCCATATCAAACTTTGAACCATGACAAGGACAGAAGAAACCAGACTTAACACCCTGAACTTGTTCTGCAAAAGAATCCGGCAGGTAAGTTGGAGAACAACCTAAGTGCGTACAGAAACCAACAGCAACGAAGAATTCCGGCTTAATTGAACGGAACTCGTTCTGTGCGTATTCTGGTTGTTGTTCAGCTTCAGATTGAGGGTCACGAAGTTGACCACCGATCGCTTTTAGGTTCTCGAGTACCGACTCAGCACGGCGTACAACCCATACAGGTTTACCTTGCCACTCGACACGAACCATTTGTCCCGGTTCTAACTTACTGACTTCCACTTCCACCGGCGCGCCCGCAGCTTTCGCCTTGGCACTCGGATTCCATGATTTAATAAAAGGCACGGCTACAGCAGCTGCTCCTAAACCACCAACAACGGCTGTTGTTGCGGTTAAGAAACGCCTGCGACCGTTATTTAAAGGCGCGTTGCTCATCCAAACATTCTCCCATTTGCTCCTTGTGGATTGAAATAATTCCGATTAAAGAGCATGGCTAACAAAATATGTATTTAGTTCTATTTATTGACGGCAAATGATAAATAAAACCCTACTTTTTGACAAGATAAAGCTACCTTTTTGTAACAATCATGAGGCAAAGCGCACATTGGGTTACAAAAGCTTTCTAAATATAAGAATTTGGAAATAAAACGAGGGAGGGAAAGCGTTTAGAGGGGGTATAAAAACAAAAAGCCCGGCATATAGCCGAGCTTTGAACCACAATTCCAGTCGTAAAACTGGGAGCGTGTACTTTTTCGTAAAGAAAAATTAACGCTTAGAGAATTGAGGTTTACGACGTGCTTTACGTAGACCAACTTTCTTACGTTCAACGCAACGAGCGTCACGAGTAACGTAGCCAGCTGCACGTAGAGCAGGACGTAGAGTTTCATCGTACTCCATAAGAGCGCGAGTGATACCGTGGCGGATTGCGCCAGCTTGACCAGAAATACCACCACCAGAAACAGTGATGTAAAGGTCAAGTTTCTCAGTTAGTTCAACTAGCTCAAGAGGTTGCTTAACAACCATACGAGAAGTTGGACGACCGAAGTAAACATCAAGGCTGCGCTTGTTGATTACGATCTCACCAGAGCCTGGTTTGATGAAAACACGAGCTGCTGAGCTTTTGCGACGACCAGTGCCGTAGTATTGATTCTCTGCCATTTTCATAATCCCCTTAGATGTCTAGTACTTGTGGCTGTTGAGCAACATGGTTGTGCTCAGTACCAGCGTACACTTTAAGCTTACGGTACATCGCGCGGCCTAGAGGACCACGTGGAAGCATACCTTTAACTGCTAGTTCTAGAACCATTTCTGGTTTCTTAGCAATTAGCTTTTCAAAAGTGATAGTTTTAAGACCACCTGGGAACTCAGAGTGACGGTAGTAAACCTTACCCTTAGCTTTGTTACCAGTTACAGCAACTTTCTCAGCGTTAACAACGATGATGTAATCACCAGTGTCTACGTGAGGAGTGTATTCTGCTTTGTGCTTGCCGCGTAGGCGAGAAGCGATTTCACTTGCTAGACGGCCAAGAGTTTTGCCTTCAGCGTCTACAACATACCAGTCGCGTTTTACAGTTTCTGGTTTAGCAACGAAAGTTTTCATGCTAATAATTACCTATTTAAAAAATTTACACTTAAGGAATACTCGCGTATTCCCACTGTCTAAGAGTTACCATTCATCACCCCTTCGAGTGTTGGAAAACTCTTGGCATAACGTGATTTTACTCATCGCTAGAGGCCCGCAGTAACGGTAGGTCGCAGGATTATAGAGAAGAGCGAAGAAAAAATCACCTCTTTTTGAACAAAATCACGATTTTTTTAATTCTATTTCTTATTCGAGATAATCAAAGCTAACTTAAGTGTTCTTTTGCCAAATATTCATGGCTCTGCATTTCAATTAAACGCGACTGACAACGTTTAAATTCAAACTCTAGCTGACCATGGGTGTAGAGCTTTTCTAGCTCCACTTCCGCTGAAATAATCAGCTTCACATTACGCTCGTAGAACTCATCAACTAACGCAATGAAGCGCCTCGCAGCGTCATCTGAAGTCGCGCCCATTTGCAACACATCCGCCAATAGAACCGTGTGATAAACCCGAGACAACTCAATATAGTCGTTCTGGCTACGAGCCGACTGACAGAGCTGAGCAAAGGTACCATGCAGTACGCCATCACTCGCTTCGACTACATCTAATTGACGGTGATTAACCTCTATCTGCTTAAGCTTCTCTTTATCTTCGCCAACCAGTTGAGCGTAATACTTTTCGAGATTGATAGTCGCTTGGCTATCTAGCGGGTAGTGGTAAATCTCAGCCTGTTCTAAGGTACGTAGACGATAATCAATGCCACTATCGACATTAAGGATATGACAGTTGTCTTGAATGAGCTTAATGGCCGGTAAGAAACGCGCTCGCTGTAATCCGTTGCGATACAGATCCGCAGGTGGAATATTAGAGGTCGCCACTAAGATAACGTTTCGAGCGAATAACTCTTGGAACAAGGTTCCTAGGATCATCGCATCGGTGATGTCTGAAACAAAGAATTCATCGAAACAGATAATGTCCGCTTCTTCCTTCAACTTATCTGCCACCAAAGGCAAAGGATCACTCACATTACCGAGCGCCTTTAGCTCATCATGAACTCGATACATAAAGCGGTGAAAGTGAACACGCATTTTTTTAGTGGTCGGTAAGGCATCGTAGAACGTATCCATTAGGTACGTTTTTCCTCGCCCTACTCCACCCCAAAAATAGAGACCTTTTGGTGGCTGTGGCAGTTCTGGCTTTTTGCCCAGTAATTTCTGGAATCGAGTCAGTTGAGGAATGGGCGTATTCATGTAATCTTGAAATTGATGAAAGAGTTCATCTAAAGATTTTACGGCTTGCTCTTGTGCTGGATCTCTTTGAAATCCATGTTCTTTTATATCTTGTTCGTATTTTTTAATGGGATTCATGACGACATTTCCACAATGAAAGCAATATCAGACAACAACTAAAAATGAGCCCAAACAGTACGAGGAATAACGTGATGTGGTGAATAATGCAGCATCAAACTGCTAACTAGCGCACACGCATTTCTCTTTATACTGCGGCTTTCTCATAGTACCATGGAGCCGTATCACGTGTAACTAAGCAGTAACAAACATGTTAAAAAACAATAATAAGGAGCTGTTATGCCTTGGATGTATGCCGTTGCCGGTTTACTAGTCGGAGTTATTTTAGGGGTCGCTATTTCTCGTCTCATGACACCTGAATACAAAAAACAAAAGAACGTACAGAAAGAATTAGATAGCGCAAAGTTTGCCCTTGAGCAGCAGCGACAAGAGCTGGCTGATCACTTTGCGAAATCCGCAGAAATGTTGGACACCTTAGGTAAAGACTACACAAAACTGTACCAACACATGGAAAAAACAAGCTCAGAGCTGATTCCTAACCTGCCAGAGCAAGATAACCCGTTTGTGAAAACAGCCGCTGCCCATTCGGACAAACCACAAGATAAGTCTTCAGCAAAAGAGGCGACACTTGAGGAACAACCGAAAGATTACGCTAATGGCGCAACCGGTTTATTTACAGAGCAGAAGAAAGAAATCATGGATGCTCCCGATGTGGTAACAGCAAAAGCATCGTAAACATTTAACACTTCTGTGAACTTTACAAAGGTTTTTGAGTCATAACTTTCACTCAGGTCATTTGAAACTTCTCATACTTATTAAACGTATAAGAGGGTTAAGACCTTAACTAGAGAGGAGTTTATGATGAAAAAACCTTTGCTTGCTTTATCAGTACTGACTTTAAGCTTAAGTTCAATCATCACCCCCATTCAAGCAACAGCCGCACTGCCATTAAGTGTGGGTAATGAACAACTACCGAGCCTTGCTCCTATGCTTGAACAAGTGACCCCCGCTGTGGTTAGTATTGCCGTAGAAGGCAAACAGGTACAACGTCAGCAAATCCCTGAACAATTTCAATTCTTTTTTGGTCCAGAACAAACACGAGAGCGTCCATTCCGCGGATTAGGCTCTGGTGTCATCATTGACGCCAAGAAAGGTCATATCGTGACCAATTACCATGTCATTAATGGCGCGGACGATATCAAAGTAAAACTGCATGATGGTCGAGAGTACGATGCTGAGCTAATCGGCGGCGACCAGATGTCGGATATCGCACTGCTAAAATTAGAAGAAGCCAAGAACCTTACCCAGATAAAAGTCGCAGACTCAGACAAACTAAGAGTTGGTGATTTTAGTGTCGCGATCGGTAACCCATTCGGACTTGGGCAAACCGTGACATCCGGTATTGTTTCTGCACTTGGTCGTAGCGGCCTTAATCTAGAAAACTTTGAAAACTTCATTCAAACCGATGCAGCAATCAACAGCGGTAACTCTGGTGGCGCGCTAGTGAACCTCAACGGTGAGCTAATTGGTATCAACACCGCCATTCTTGGCCCTAACGGAGGTAATGTCGGTATCGGCTTTGCAATCCCTTCTAATATGATGACAAACCTGACAGAACAAATTCTCGACTTCGGTGAAGTAAAACGCGGCATGCTTGGCGTTCAAGGCGGAGAAGTGACCTCCGAATTGGCAGAAGCACTCGGTTATGAATCAAGTAAGGGCGCCTTTGTTAGCCAAATCGTCCCTGACAGCGCAGCAGATAAAGCAGGACTGAAAGCGGGCGATATTATTGTCTCTATTAATGGCAAACGCATTGATACCTTCAGCGAGTTAAGAGCTAAGGTCGCAACACTCGGCGCTGGTAAGCAGATTGAGCTGGGTGTGGTTCGTGACGGTAAGAGCAAAACCTTTGATGTGACGCTTGGTGAATCCACCAATAATAAGACACAGGCTGAGAAGCTCCATGAAGGACTGGCCGGTGCTGAGTTAACCAACACAACCGAGAGTGACTCGGCAACGGGCGTCAAGGTATCGAATGTTGCTCAAGGCTCACCAGCCGAAGCCTATCAACTTCTGAAAGATGACATCATCATCGGAGTAAACCGTCAAGCGGTTAAGAACCTTGCTGAGTTTAGAGAGATTCTTGAAAAACAACCTGGTGTACTGGCGCTTAATATCCAGCGAGGCGACCGAACTATCTATCTTGTAATTCGATAGTCTTACGTCAGCGCAATTACAGGGAGGCTCAGTAAGTTTGCTTTAAACTTACTCAGTCTCCCTTTTCTTTAGATCAATCAAAATGCTATGCTTCACTTGTAATCAAGTCAGTCATCCATTGATGGAGGCTTCACACCTTACTTGTTGAAGAGGGAAACATGCTGTCCTTTCTATTTCGTTCTATTTCCCTTGGACTCGTTTCAGCGGCGCTTATTCTTCTCGCATTTCCGAGCTTAAGACCAGCGATTGTTGCTGACGTCACTAGCCCTAAAGTCGATAATATTGGCTCTCTTCAGATTTCATTTAACCAAGCAGTTCGCCGAGCGGCACCTGCAGTGGTTAACATTTATAGCCGTAAATACGCTGAAAGCGATCGCAACAAACTGCTCACTCAAGGTTTGGGCTCTGGGGTGATTGTTAGCGAGAAAGGCTACATCATTACCAACTTCCATGTTGTGGCTCAAGCAGACCAAATAGTTGTGGCACTTCAAGATGGCCGAGTAGCAGCTGCGCAACTTGTCGGTTCAGACAAGCGCACCGATATCGCGATACTTAGAGTCAGCGGTGATAACCTACCGGTGATCCCACTCAATCCTAATTACAAAGCCAACGTCGGTGATGTAGTACTGGCTATCGGTAACCCATACAACCTAGGTCAAACAACAACCTTTGGTATCATCTCTGCAACCGGCCGCTCTTCGATCAGTGCTGATGGCCATCAAGCCTTTATCCAAACCGATGCGGCAATCAATGAAGGTAACTCGGGTGGCGCACTGGTTAATTCACAAGGTGAGCTAGTCGGTATCAATACCGCTTCTTTCCAACAAGCTACCGACATGGAAACCTATGGGATCTCATTCGCTATCCCCTATCCGCTTGCTAATAAAATCATGGAGAAGATCATCGCCGATGGTCGTGTGATTCGCGGTTATATTGGTATTGACGGACAAGATATCAACTCAGTCACCTCACGCATGTTGGGTACTAAGAATATCGGCGGGATCGTTGTATTGGGTATAGACCCGAATGGTCCGGCTGCAGATGCGGGGTTTGAAGCTCAAGACATTATTGTCAGTATCAACGATAACCAAGTAAATGGTCGCCAGAGTGTAATGGACATCGTTACCGACCTACGGCCGGGTACAGTTATCGATGTGGGTATATTGCGCCAAGGTGAAAGCAAAACCTTAAAGGTGACCATCGCAGAAGATACTCGCCTGTAGAGCAAACGATGTAAGCAATGATTCAAGCTGCTAATACACAAGTACAAAAAACCCAGCTCATAGGCTGGGTTTTCTTTTATCTAAAGATTGTTTCAAGTATCTCTACGATTCACTTTGCTCTTCGATATCGATGCGCGTCACTCGCTGTAGTCCTCTAGGCAGTAGACCACCACGACGACCACGCTCACCTCGGAAGTTTTCAAGATCCGCAGGTTTCAAACCAAGCTTACGTTTACCGGCGTAGATAGTCAGCGTCGCATTCTCTGGGATAGCCATAAGATGTGAGACAAACTCTTCACGCTCTTTTGCTTTCGCAGAAGGGATGTTGATGATCTTGTTGCCTTTACCTTTGCTCAGCTGAGGTAGATCTTTAATCGGGAACAACAACATACGACCTTGGTTAGTAATCGCCAGAATCTGATTACTGTCCAAGTCAGCAATAGGGCTTGGCATCATCACTTCAGAAGCTTGTGGCAAGTTAACCAAGGCTTTACCGCTCTTGTTCTTAGACAGCAGATCACTACCCTTACAAACAAAGCCATAACCTGCATCAGAACCGACTAACCATAACTGTTCATTCTCTCCCATCACCACTTGGCGAATAGAAGTACCTGGGCTGACGTTCAAGCGGCCTGTAATTGGCTCACCTTGGCTTCGCGCCGACGGTAGTGAATGTGACTCAAGGGAGTAGCTTCGGCCATCACTACCGAGGAACACCGCTTGCTGATTACTCTTACCCTTAGCACTTGCTAAGAATTTATCACCAGACTTGTAGTTCAAGCCTTCAGCGTCCACTTCGTGCCCTTTGGCATGACGAATCCAACCTTTCTCAGACAACACAACCGTGATTGGTTCGCTTGGTACTAAGTCGCGTTCAGTTAGCGCTTTCGCTTCAGCACGTTCAATCAGAGGTGAACGACGATCATCGCCGTACTTATCCGCATCTGCTTGGATTTCTTTCTTGATCAGCGTATTCAAGCGACGCTCTGAACCGAGTAGCTTTTCAAGCTTTTCACGTTCAGCTTCAAGCTCTTCTTGTTCCGCTCGGATTTTAAACTCTTCTAACTTAGCTAAGTTACGAAGTTTAATATCAAGAATCGCATTGGCTTGAATTTCAGAAATGTTGAAACGGCTCATTAGGACAGGACATGGTTCGTCTTCTGTACGAATGATCTCAATCACTTCATCGATATTAAGATAAGCAGCAAGCAAACCTTCTAAGATGTGCAAACGTGCTAGTACTTTATCTAAACGGTACTGCAAACGACGGCGAACCGTTGTACGACGGAACTCAATCCACTCTTTCAGGATTTGAACTAAGCCTTTAACTTGAGGACGGTTATCTAAACCAATCATGTTCAAGTTAACGCGGAAGTTTTTCTCTAGATCCGTCGAAGCAAACAGGTGACTCATCAATTGATCACAGTCGATACGATTAGAACGAGGAACAACAACGATACGCGTTGGGTTCTCGTGATCAGATTCATCACGCAAGTCGTCAACCATTGGCAGCTTCTTAGCGCGCATCTGGTTAGCGATTTGCTCAAGTAACTTCGCACCTGACACTTGATGGGGTAAAGCCGTGATAACAATATCAGAGCCTTCCTTGTGCCAAACCGCGCGCATCTTGATGCTGCCACGTCCAGTACGGTAGATCTTTTCGATGTCCGATTTCGGAGAGATAATCTCAGCTTCAGTCGGGTAATCAGGACCTTGAATGAAACCCATCACGTCTGAAAGCTCAGACTTCGGCGTATCAATTAGGTGAATGGCTGCATTAGCGACTTCACGCACGTTGTGTGGTGGAATATCGGTCGCCATACCTACCGCGATACCTGTAATACCGTTAAGTAGAATATGAGGTAGGCGAGCAGGCAGCATTTGAGGCTCTTTCATGGTGCCATCAAAGTTTGGTTGCCAATCAACCGTACCTTGACCTAATTCACCTAGCAGAACCTCAGCAAACTTAGATAATTTCGCTTCGGTATAACGCATCGCAGCGAACGATTTCGGGTCATCCGGAGCACCCCAGTTACCTTGACCATCGACCAATGGGTAGCGGTAAGAGAAAGGCTGCGCCATCAATACCATCGCTTCGTAACAAGCAGAGTCACCGTGCGGGTGATATTTACCTAATACGTCACCAACGGTACGTGCTGATTTTTTGTATTTCGATGCAGCCGATAAGCCTAGCTCAGACATCGCGTAGATAATACGACGCTGTACTGGCTTCAAGCCATCACCGATATACGGCAATGCACGATCCATGATCACGTACATTGAGTAATTTAAGTAGGCATCTTCGGTGAACTTGCGCATTGGCAGCTGTTCAACGCCATCATATGTAATTTCGTTAGACATCCATTATACCTCGGCCATATCACCGTTAGTCTGTAGCCATGTACGGCGATCATCTGCACGTTTCTTACCAAGCAGCATGTCCATCATCTCGTTGGTCGCATCGCTGTCATCAATCGTTAACTGAACAAGGCGACGAGTGTTTGGATCCATGGTGGTTTCACGCAACTGAAGTGGGTTCATTTCACCCAGACCTTTGAATCGTTGCACGTTGATCTTGGCTTTCTTCTGCGATAGTCGCTCAAGCACACCGTCTTTCTCTGCGTCATCAAGTGCGTAGAACACTTCTTTACCGCAATCGATACGATACAGAGGAGGCATTGCCACATAGATATGACCTGCTTCAACCAAAGCATGGAAATGACGAGTAAACAATGCACATAGCAGTGTCGCAATATGAAGACCATCCGAGTCCGCATCGGCAAGGATACAGATCTTACCGTAACGCAGGCCGGATAAATCATCGTTGTCCGGGTCGATACCCAGAGCTACCGAGATGTCATGCACTTCTTGTGAGGCCAATACTTGGTCTGCTGACACTTCCCATGTATTTAGGATCTTACCGCGAAGTGGCATAACCGCTTGGAATTCACGATCACGTGCTTGTTTAGCAGAACCACCCGCCGAGTCCCCTTCCACGAAGAAGATTTCGGTACGGCTTAAATCTTGAACTGAACAGTCAGTTAGCTTACCCGGCAGAGCTGGGCCAGAAGCGATTTTCTTACGCACAACCTTTTTGCTTGCGCGCATACGGCGGTGGGCATTCGCAATACAAGCTTCTGCTAGTTGTTCTGCCAGTTGTGGCTTTTCGTTCAACCACAGGCTAAACGCATCTTTTACCACACCAGACACAAACGCAGCGGTTTGACGAGAAGACAAGCGCTCTTTTGTTTGGCCAGCAAATTGCGGATCTTGCATCTTCACTGATAATACGTACGAACAGCGATCGAAAATATCGTCGCCCGTTAACTTAACGCCACGCGGCAGAAGGTTACGGAATTCACAGAACTCACGCATTGCATCAAGCAGACCTTGGCGAAGACCGTTTACGTGTGTACCACCTTGCTTAGTCGGTACTAAGTTCACGTAACTTTCGGTGATCATGTCGCCGCCTTCTGGCTGCCAGATGATCGCCCAGTTTGCCATTTCTGTTTCAGCAACGAATTCGCCAACATACGGTTCTTCAGGCAGTAAGGTGTAACCTTTCACGCCTTCGGCAAGGTAGTCTTTTAGGCCATCTTCATAGAACCATTTATGCTCTTCGCCACCGACTTTGTCGATAAAGGTAATTTCTAAACCTGGGCAAAGCACTGCTTTTGCACGTAGGTTGTTAATCAGACGAAGTGTCGAAAATTTAGGGCTATCGAAGTACTTAGGATCAGGCCAGAAATGTACTGATGTACCACTGTTACGATGACCACAAGTGCCCGTTACAGTAAGCTCTGTTACGGCATGACCACCTTCAAGTGCGATCTCGTGAACCTGACCTTCTCGGCGTACAGTCACTTCAACACGTTTTGACAGCGCGTTTACGACCGAGATACCTACACCGTGCAGACCACCAGAGAACTTGTAGTTGTTATTCGAGAATTTACCGCCAGAGTGGAGCTTAGTTAAAATCAGCTCAACACCTGAGATCCCTTTTTCAGGGTGAATATCGACAGGCATACCACGGCCGTCATCGGTAACTTCTAACGATTGGTCTGCATGAAGTACCACTTTGATCTTCTTAGCGTGTCCCGCTAGTGCTTCATCGACCGAGTTATCAATGACTTCTTGGGCAAGGTGGTTAGGTCTTTCTGTCTCGGTATACATTCCCGGGCGGTGTCGCACAGGATCGAGACCTTCAAGTACCTCGAGGTCTTTTGCATTATATTGTTCAGTCATAATACGGAGTTTACTCAAAAAGTTTGCGTCAGTTCGCTGGCTCCAGTTTCACTAAAGCAGAATCATTACTATGAACCGTCATAGTAGAGCGAACGAGCGAAGTATTGGGGAATATAGTCTGGAAGCTGAGTAATGATGTCAAGCTAGTTCAAAAACTAAGACATCAAACTATGATATTTCACCATTGATAGATGAAATAACAGGCAAACAAGAGAAAATCACTTGGTTGGTGGAACAGATTAAAGATTTAGAAAGGTGATGATTTGTTGTGGGTAGCGTTCAAAATCAACAAAGCTATGATCCCCGCCCTCTTCTACTGTCTGTGTTGCACCTTGGTACTTCTCTACCGCTTGTCGGTAATCCAGAACTTCGTCTTCCGTTTGCTGAAGTAACCAGAAGTCGCTCGGCTTAGCGATCGCCGAAACCTCTAACGCCTTCAGTTCATCAATATGTTTTGTTTCCAGTACATACCGTTCATCTGTGTATGGGTTTACTTGTTCACCTAAATAGTCAGCAAGAAGCTCATACGGCTTCACTGCTGGGTTTACAACCACCGCTTTAAAACCATAGTGGCTATTCAGCCATGTTGAAAGATAACCACCCAGCGAGCTACCGACCAACGCTATTTGATATTGCTCTTTATATTGCTCCACCAGCTGCTGCAAATGGAGTGCCGCTTGCTGAGGGAAACTCGGCAGTTGAGGAGTTACAACTTTAATATCAGCGCGATGCTCCGCACAGTAATCTGCCATCACATTCGCTTTATGAGAACGTGATGAGCTGTTAAACCCATGAATATAGAGAAGCAGCGGTGGCTTAGTCGCTTGCTGATTAGAGCCTGGCATCAATAACCACCTTCATTAGTAACCAGCAGCCTTAAAATCAGGCAAGAACTGCCCATGAGGCAGACGACGAACTCGCGTGCTAACGGTACCGTCTTGATGTAATTCAATCTCTCTCCAGCCCGGAGACAAAGTATCAACCGCGAAGTCATCTGAGTTAGGTTTGAATTGCACACAAGTCGATGGGGTTGCCATGACTTGTACACCATGATGATCTCGGTTCATGTCTTGATGAACGTGACCACACAGTACCGCTTTAACATTGGTGTGCTGTTGAACCACATCCCAAAATTGATCGGCGTCTTTTAGGTTATGTTGATCCAACCATGCGCTGCCAACCAACAATGGATGGTGGTGCAATAGAACCAAGGTATTACGTTCAGGGAACTCCGTCAGCTTTTGTTCTAACAGATCAAGCTGTTGATCGCTGAGGCGACCATGAGGCACACCAACCACCTGCGAGTCTAGCATCACCATCTGCCAGTTATCGCCTAGCAAGACATGCTCAACACACTGTATTTGTGGTGATGGTAAAACACTGCCCATATTAGGCTTAAAGTCATGGTTCCCTGGCAGCCAATAGCATGGCTTTTCCAAAGGTTGAATCCCTGACTCAAATTTCTGGTACGACTCAGCACTGTGATCTTGAGAGATATCACCGGTTGCTAAAATCGCTTGATAGTCAAAGCCCTGACTAACAATGCCATCGACTACAGCACGAAAGCTATCTTGAGTGTTGATGCTTAATAAGCTGCCATTGCTCGGCGCAAATAAATGCGTGTCCGTTAGCTGCACCAGCTTAATAGTGCTCTCATCAAATTTTGAAGTGTGTGATAATTCCAAAATAACAAATCCAGATACGTTACTGTTTAGACTTTAAAAGTGTTGTTAAATAGGCTCAATTAAAAGGTAATTGGAGTTCGGCTGATACCAGTTTTTAAACAAAACGTTAACCATTCCCCAAGAAATTTATTCAATTGAAATTTCTCGTCCTTTTGCAGAAGCTTAGTGTTGGGATAGTCATATTTCGCTTTGACTCGCGAAAAATCCCCGCTAGCGCACACTTCTGCAACTCGAGCGTCGTGATATAGCCTGACAGACATTTTTGGCAAAGGAAACACTGGCATCGCGTCACTCTGACATATATCTATTAATGTGGTGTATTTTGTGACCTCATTCACTGTCAATTGATACACCATATTAACGGCTTGGTAACAGCGAACGTCACCAACCTCATGCCCAACCGGTAACAAAGCGTTCAGTTTGGCATAGTTCGTCTCGTAAACTCGCATCAATTCAGCAAGATCAACATGATACGTTTTTTTGACCGCGATATTTGGCATGACGTTAATCTATCCACTCTGACTGTAATTCTTGGTAGTTCAATTGTAGCCACTGTAGCGCAATGATCGTGGCTCCATTTTCAAATACACCATCTTTTACCAACTGATAAGCAGCTTCGCGACTCATCACTTGTACACGAATGTCTTCACCTTCGTAGTCCAATCCGTGTACCCCTTTGGCTGTCGTTGCATCAACACAGCCAACAAAGACGTCGAGCTTTTCTGAACAACCGCCAGATGAAGGGTAATACGAAGTAATAGGCAACACAGATCCGACTTCGACTCCGGCTTCTTCCATCGCCTCACGACGAGCGACATCTTGTGGTGATTCATCAGTATCAATGATCCCAGCAACAATTTCGTATTGCCATGGGTTCTCATGCTCTAGGGCACCGACACGGATCTGTTCGACGATCACCACTTCATCACTCACAGGATCATAAGGTAGCAAAGCGGCAGCATGTCCACGCTCAAACATCTCACGCTCTATTGGTTGGCTCCAGCCGCCCTCAAACAGTCTATGTTTAAATGTGTACTTAACCATTTTGAAAAAACCACGAAACAGCGTCTCTTTTGAGACTATTTCCACATCTTGCGGAGTAAACTCATGTCGTTGATTGTCATACTGTTGCATTTGGTACCTCACTAAGTGATCTTTATAGTTTACTCATTGTCCGAGTTAACTACCAAGGATAAGGTTCAACTTTTTATATAAAATTTATAATTAAAGTTAAGTTTTAAAAAATAAATATTGCACAAGTGGACAGTTAACTGTAAAAAAGTGCAAAGTTTCGAGTAAATTACCACCAAACTGGGTTAAACTCTTTTAAAGAAAATTCCATAAAAGGCAGGAATAGGAAAATGAAAAAACTGCTTCCACTATTTATCAGTGCAGCAATTGGCAGCCTGAGTTCGTCAGCTTTTGCTGATACGCTAGCTGAAGTTTACGACCAAGCAAAACAGAACGATCCTCAACTTCTTCGTTCAGCAGCGCAGCGCGATGCCGCTTTTGAAGCAGTAACGTCAAGCCGTAGCTCTTTGTTACCGCAAATTAATCTAACAGCTAACTACGATATTAATCGTGGTGACCGAAGCGATATGAGCAATGATAACAACCAATGGGGTGTTGGCATTGGTTTCAGTCAGGAGCTTTACCAGCGTTCTTCTTGGATCACTCTAGATACGGCAGAGAAAACTGCTCGTCAATCTGATTCAGCTTACGCGGCAGAACAACAAGCCTTGATCCTTCGTGTTGCGACAGCATACTTCGAAGTGCTTCGAGCTCAAGATAACCTAGAGTTTGTTCGTGCTGAGAAAGCAGCGGTTGCTCGTCAACTAGAGCAAACTAAACAGCGTTTTGAAGTAGGTCTTTCAGCAATCACCGATGTACACGATGCGCAAGCTCAGTACGATGGCGTTTTGGCTGATGAAGTTCTTGCAGAGAACGACCTAACGAATAGCTACGAAGGTCTACGCGAGATTACAGGTCAGGAACACTCTAACCTAAGCATCCTAGATACTGATCGTTTCTCAGCAAGCAAATCTTCTGAATCTGCAGTTGCACTTGTTGAACAAGCAGAACAAAAGAACCTTAGCTTATTGGCTGCACGTATCTCTCAAGATGTAGCGAAAGATAATATCTCTCTAGCAAGCTCTGGTCACCTACCAAGCTTAACGTTAGATGGTAGCTACGGTCTTGCAGAACAGACGGACAGCTCTAACAGCGTAAATGACTACGACTCTGACAACCTAAACATCGGTTTGAACTTAGTTGTACCTCTATACACGGGTGGCAACACAACTTCATTGACTAAACAGGCTGAATACAACTACGTTGCAGCAAGTGAAGATCTAGAAGCGACTTACCGTAGCGTTGTAAAAGACGTACGTGCGTTCAACAACAACATCAGTGCTTCGATCGGTGCGCTACGCGCTTACGAACAATCTGTAGTTTCTGCTCAATCAGCTCTAGAAGCGACAGAAGCAGGTTTTGATGTGGGTACTCGTACTATCGTTGACGTACTAGATTCAACTCGTCGTCTATACGATGCGAACAAAAACCTTTCAGATGCTCGTTACAACTATATCCTAAGTGTACTTCAGCTTCGTCAAGCGGTTGGTACGCTAAGCGAACAAGACATTGTTGATGTAAACGCAGGTCTAAAAGTAGCAAGTAAGTAACTCTTAATTACTCAAGTTACCGTTACAAAAATGCCGCTCATTGAGCGGCATTTTTATTATCTGTCGAATATTGGTATTGAGCGCTAAAACTTAGCCTCGACCACCTTTAATCGCTTTAATGATTTCAGTGGTAGAGCAACCATCTTCAAAGTTAAGTACTTTCACTTCACCACCAGCAGCAATCACTTCCGCACCACCAGCAATCTCTTCAGGTTTGTAATCACCACCTTTCACAAGAATGCTTGGCAATACCTCAGAGATTAAACGTTGAGGTGTATCTTCAGAGAATGGTACAACCCAATCAACCGCACCTAAGCCAGCCAATACCGCCATACGACGATCAGTTGGGTTCACAGGGCGACCAGGGCCTTTCAAGCGTTTCACTGATTCGTCAGTATTCACCGCAACGATCAAACGATCGCCCAGCTCAGCCGCGTGATTCATGTAAGAAACATGACCAGCATGCAGAATATCAAAGCAGCCGTTAGTCATCACCACCTTCTCGCCTTTCGCACGAGCACGCTTCACCGCTTCAACCAGTGACGCTTCAGAGATAACACCGTAGTCTGTGTCTTGACTACCGTGAATCGCTTCCGCTAACTCAATCGTAGACAGTGTAGATGTACCAAGCTTACCTACCACGACACCCGCAGCAGCGTTCGCCAGTGCACACGCCTCATCAAGTGGCTTACCAGCAGCAACGGAAGCTGCCAATACCGAGATAACCGTATCGCCAGCACCCGTCACGTCGTACACTTCTTTCGCTTGAGTCGGCAAATGGAATGGTTCTAAACCTTTGCGAAGTAGTGTCATACCATGTTCACTACGAGTCACTAACAATGCTTCAAAATCAAACTCTTCGATCAGTGCGAGTCCTTTTTCGATCATTTCTTCTTCAGATTTTACTTTGCCAGCCACCAACTCGAACTCAGCCATGTTTGGTGTAAGCAACGTTGCTCCACGGTAGCGTTCAAAGTCTGCGCCTTTCGGGTCGATAAACACAGGAACTTTTGCTGCGCGCGCTTTTTGGATAAAGCTCTGCACGTGCTCCAACGCACCTTTTGCGTAATCAGATAGAATTACCGAGCGCACATTTGGAAGCGCTTGCTCCATACGAGATAAAACCAGCTCAGGATCCGTATTCTCAAATTTATCTTCAAAATCAAGGCGAATTAGCTGCTGACCACGGCTCATCACTCGCAGTTTAGTAATGGTTGGGTAATCTTCTAACTCAACGAAATCACATTTAACCTTTAGTGCGCCTAAGGTATTTTTTAACACCTCAGCAGGCTCATCTTTACCGGTCAAACCAACGATATGAGCATGGCCACCAAGAGAAGCAATATTCATTGCTACGTTGGCTGCACCACCAGGACGCTCTTCGTTATTTTCTACTTTTACAACGGGTACAGGTGCTTCTGGTGAAATACGGCCAGTTGGGCCATACCAGTAACGGTCAAGCATTACGTCACCGACAACAAGAACGCCTGATTGGCTGTAGTCAGGTAGAATTGGTTTCATTATGGATCTCCAAAAATCGAATCTGGCTAGAGTCTAGCACACTGATTACAGAGGCTAAACTATAGATAAATGAGTAAAAGCCTATCAAGATAAATACATCCGTCACTACTGTGTGACTGGTTTATGCTTCCATCCACTGCTTCCATGCTTGAACAACATGTTCTCTTTCCATTTCAAATTTTTCAATCGCCACATCCGCATCAAGATTGAGTAGATTACGGTGGTGGATTTCATCTCTTAACGTTGTATAAGCATGAGTTAATGCCATGCCTTGCTGCTCGTCCATTATCCCTTGCGACAACAAGCTTTCAAAGATTCTCACATTGTCACACCAACGAGTAAGCTTAGGTTTCTCGTTGCTGTATCTCAGCACTAAGTATTGCGCCAAGAACTCAATATCAGTAATACCGCCCGCATCTTGTTTAAGCATGAATCGATCGGCTTTTTTACCGCCTAAATGGCCACGCATTTTTTCACGCATATCCACAACTGACTTTTTGAGTGTTGCCTCATCTCGTGGCAAGCACAAAACCTCATGCCTAGTTTTGTTAAACGCAGATACCAATAAGTCATCACCGTAAATCATACGAGCACGAGTGAGGGCCTGGTGCTCCCATGTCCACGCGTCATTATGCTGATACTCGTCAAAGGCATCGGTTGGACTCACTAACAGGCCAGATGCACCAGAAGGGCGTAGACGAGTGTCGACTTCGTACAGAATGCCAGAAGCGGTTCTGGTCGAGAAAATATGAATAATACGCTGCGCTAATCTTAAGTAGAATTGGCGTCCATCGATCTCTTTCTTTCCATCAGTATAGATGTGTACCGGGCAGTCGTGCATGAACACGATATCGAGGTCGGAGTTATAACCAAGCTCCCAACCACCGACTTTGCCATAACCAACGACAGCAAAACCGCGACCTTCGCGATCTTTAACATGGGTCGGTTCACCAAACTTGGCGGATACTTGTAACCAAGCTTGATTGACCCCCGCCTCCACAATGGCTTCTGCTAAGTAGGTCAGGTGATCACTGACCTTCATGACAGGTAGAGCACCCGCAATATCCGCGGCTGCAATTCTCAAGATACAGGTCTGCTTAAACTGACGCAGGCCTTCCATCTGTTGCTCCATATCATCTTCAGGGATACGGGCAAGGTAATCACGCAGCTCGGTCTTGTAAGACTCTAAAGGCACTGGATTGTAGAGTTGCTGAGGGTCGATAAGTTCATCTAACAGAATTGGATAACGACCCAACTGCTCCGAAATCATCGGGCTTGCCGTACATAAACGAACTAACTGAGTCAACGCAGCAGGGTGTTCATCTAGCAGCTCAAGGTAAGTGGTACGCGTAACGATTTTATGCAGCAGATGCAGTACTCGCGACAAACCAAACTCGGCATCCTTAGCGGTGTACAGTGCTTGAAAGACTTTCGGCATCAGTCGATTGAGGACTTCACGCCCGCGTGGACCAAGAGTCTTCTTAGCTAAATCGGCTTTAAACTGAATAATAGTTTTTGCCGCTTCTGGTGGGCTAGCGACCGCAATATCATGCTCCAGAACATGTTCAATCACATCTGGTTTATGGGCCATATCCCACAGTTCGCTAAAATGACTGGCGATCGGATTAGCGTCATCTTCATCAACGCCAATTAGGTCTTCGAACACGGTATGTACATTCGCCATATGGGCGCGAGTTGCCACAATCAAGCTATCCCAATCGGAAAATTGCATGGCAACCGCAAGCTGCAATTGTTCGAATTCGCCGTCAGGTAAGGTTTGAGTTTGCTTATCAGCCATTGCTTGTAACAGGTTCTCAAGGCGACGCAAAAACAGGTAAGCCTCACGTAGGAGCCCTACCTCCTCTGCCTCTAAAAGATGAAGGGATTCAATCGCGCTTAAGGTTTCGAGTAACCCTCGACCGCGTAAGCTAGGCTCACGTCCACCACGAATCAATTGGAAGACTTGCGCAATAAACTCAACTTCACGAATACCACCAGAACCCAGTTTGATGTTGTTTGATAAACCACGACGGCGCACTTCGCTGCTGATCATAGACTTCATTCGGCGCAGAGATTGAATCGCACTAAAATCAATATAACGGCGGAACACAAACGGACGTAGCATTTGGCGAAGCTCTTGATACTCAGGATACATCTCGCTGCCCAT
Organism: Vibrio sp. 1CM23M; assembly: GCF_023161755.1. Classification (NCBI taxonomy): domain Bacteria; kingdom Pseudomonadati; phylum Pseudomonadota; class Gammaproteobacteria; order Vibrionales; family Vibrionaceae; genus Vibrio; species Vibrio sp. 1CM23M. Next base: position 126,220 of record NZ_JALNTR010000005.1, on the reverse strand, counting down.
CACGCGCGCTTTAACCATAGCGTAGCGTTCCCAATCGCGCCCTTGCTCTTGGTAATAGTCTTCAAGTGCGGCATAGCTCATCACAAGTGGACCACTCTCACCAAACGGGCGCAGGCGCATGTCGACTCGATAACAGAACCCATCAAAGGTTTGCTGATCAAGCGCCTTAATAATACGTTGCCCAAGACGTGTAAAGAACTGCGCATTGGCAATGCTGCGTCTTGCACCTTGGGTTTCACCATTCTCTGGGTAGGTGAAGATCAGATCGATATCGGAAGAGAAGTTAAGCTCCCCCCCCCCTAGCTTGCCCATACCAATGATCAACATCGGCTGTGCTTCGCCTTGTTCATTACAAGGTGTGCCCCACTCTTTACAACAAATATCGTACTGCCATTGGTAGGTTTCGAAGATCATCGCCTCAGCCAACATCGATAGATGATTTAGGCTCTGCTCTAGCTCCCACGAACCCATAAAATCACGCCAAGCAATGTAGGTCATTTCTCGATTTCGGAATTGACGCAGCACGCGCTGACCGCTCATTTCATCGGTGCAACCAGAAAGTAATTCAGCCAGTCGTTCTCGGTACGCTTCAGCGCGTTCTTCGCATGCCAACATATCAGGTAAGTCACCACATAAAACCGTATCACGCTGCAGGCAATCACCAATAAAACAGCTTAAACCGAGTACACGTTTAAGATCTTCAGTCAGTGGCTCAGACCAAGTATTGATGGCTTCACTTTGATGCTCTAATAATTGCTCAAAAGCAGACTGGGAGTGAGTGATGAGTTGAGAAGGCAATGACATGTTTCTTCCTTGTATAAGCTGCGCGTCGAACAATCAGTTTATCGATTCAGTTCTTCAATAACGAGTTTTCATAACTAAAGGTAAGTTATACCAAAGTTACGCCAATAAAAAACGCCCACATTAGCAATGTGGGCGTTTTATCGATTAACTTATCTGGTAGAGCTTACAACCGAGAAACCGTCTCTGAAAATAAGCCTTTACCGATGAAGATTAGGTGCTGAGGGCTAAACCTTAAATTGCTTAATCTTACCGTCGAGTTCTTGTGCGTTGCTTTCCATAAGCTGAGAGGTCTCTAGCAGCTCACCAACCACCACTACTGAAGCTTCAACAAGCTCGCGTACATTAGTCAGGTTGACGCTCATCTCTTCAGCAACACTGCTCTGTTGACCTGCAGCGGTCGCGATCTGGAAGTTCATATCATTGATTTGATTGACTTGGCTTACGATGCCGTCAAGCTCAGAACCAGCATTGGTTACCAGATCAACGCCTTCAGCCGCTTCTACAACACTCTTCTCCATCAGCTCTACCGCAGAATTAGCGCTGCTTTGTAGATGACTGATCATGTCTTGAATCTCTACCGTTGCTTGCTGAGTACGTTGCGCAAGGTTACGAACCTCATCAGCAACAACCGCGAAACCACGACCCGCTTCACCCGCACGCGCCGCTTCAATCGCTGCGTTCAATGCCAGTAAATTGGTTTGTTCTGAAATGCCTTGGATAGTACCAACCACACTGCCAATTGAGTCAACGCGCTCTTCTACTTGGTTTACTGCTGCTGCAGATGCTGCGATATCTGAAGATAGCTCACTCATCTTAGATACTGACCCTTGAACGAATTTCTGACCAGTAAGAGCTTGGCCTGATGCCTGTTCTGTCAATGAAGAAGCGCTTTGTGCATGCTCAGCGACAGTTTGTACGGTAGAAGTCATCTCGCTCATAGCTGTCGCCAACTGATCGATCTCGTTGAACTCTTCTTGAGCTGACTCTTTGGTTTCAGACATGCTGATGGTCATCACTTCCGTCAGAGCAAACAGCTCATCAGAAGAGGCCACCTGAGTTTTGATCATATCATTCAATTGGACTCGAGTTTTTTCGAGTTCACGTGCCACATCGCCGTATTCATCTTTACAGTCCATTTGAATCGGCACTGATAAGTTCTTATCTGCCATGGTTTTAATGGCGTCATTAAGGTATTGAGTCTGGCGCAGCATAACGCGCGCCGCTGCTAACAGAAGAACCACAAACACAATGATCATCAAGGCTGTTTGCCAAGCCACTTGAACTAGGTAAGTCTCGTAATGCTGTTGTGCGACTTGCGCATTGTTGGTTACAGCAAGCAATGAATCGTAAAACGTACTTGCGTCCCATAGCTGCTTCGAAATAATCAAGATAGTGCTGAATATCATCAGCATGACCATTTTTGGAACGAGACGAACGTCAGAGATTACCCTTTCCCACGGCTTGAATGACAGTTTAGTCATTGTCAGTTCTCCATTAATTCTTATATATTGATGGCTTCTATATCCGCGAGGTGGCTATGTCAGTCAAAGTTCGCGATTTATTTTGAGCCTCGTATGAATGTTGAATAATACCAAAGACGCCACCAAGCCGATGAGCTTATTGTCACTGATTCTCTCTTTCTTAGCGTTATTTGTGATCTCAGGCTTATTGTTCGTACCGATCGATAAAGAATCGAAACAAGTCCTTATCGGCCTCGATTTTATAATCTGTAGTGTTTTTCTTTTTCAGCTCACAATTGATCTATTCAGATCACAAAACAAAAAAGAATTTCTAAAAGTACACTGGATCGATTTCTTAGCAAGCATCCCAATGATCGAGCCTCTTCGTTTCGCTCGCATTTTTCAGATCCTGCGTGTGATTCTTGTGCTTCGCTCGGGAAAACGTGTTTTCAGAGAGCTATTCCGCAACCGTAAAGAAACCACCCTCGCCTCAATTATATTGTTACTGGTCATTCTCCTGACCATCGGAGCGGGAACAATATTGCTGTTAGAACACAAAGATCCCACTGCCAACATTACCACTGGCCAAGATGCTTTATGGTGGGCTTTCGTTACCATCAGTACGGTGGGATATGGCGATCATTATCCAGTCACGAGCTCCGGAAAATTAGTCGCCTCTCTGGTGATCATTTGCGGTGTAGGTGTGTTTGGTATGATTTCCGGCTTGATTACTTCTTTGATTACCTCCCCAACTCACCATGAGAATCAACGAGCGGAAAACAAAGAGAAACACCTTGAGAAGATCATCGAGCAGCAACAAAAGATCTTAGAGCGACTCGAAAAGCTTGAGCAACAAACAAAAAAATAGGGCCGGAGCCCTATTTTCAAATTCATACTTCTATTGATACAGGTATCGAGTTTAGTCTTGCCAGTATGGCTCAACCTCAACACTGATTTGGCGTGTCTGTTCCATCGCATGCAGAATGGACACTTCTTGACGAGCCAGCCAACGCTCTAGCTGAACCTTCTCATCACCTTCTAACTTCTCAGTCAAAGGCTCCAGTGTTTTAAGTGCCAGCAAATCATCAATGCCTTGCACCATATCGGCCCATGGCAATCGGAAGCTGTTTCGTTCAGCGTCATCATATAAACTCGCGAAACCAACACCAGAATACAGATTACGCATCAAACGGTATTGCTGCTCAATATACGCTTGGCTGGTCATCACTCGCTCTGGCGGGAAAGCTTCCATCAAGTCTGCCCATGTGCGATCGAGTTGCTGCACGGAAAACCATTCGATACCGCGACCCATTTGCTCACGCGCTTTCTCATCTAAGAAAGGCTGCCAGCCACGAGACAAGATCCAACGGCTCAAATCTAACAATAAACCGGTGTAACGAGCAGAGCTCAGCAAGGTAAGCAGATCTTCACGATCTGGCAGTTGCTCTTGCATCTCTTTAAGCTCAGCGACTAAGAACTTACGCGCATCTAGTTTACGCAGCACGTGTCCTTTATCTTCCAGCAAGTCTTCAAAGTGATCGTAGCTTTTCAACCAGTCGAGCTCTTGCTCAAGCCACTTCAACTCTTGACGTAAAATAGCACTCGCACGTCTAGGGACAATGCCACCATAAATGGTGAAAGTCTGGCGGATAAAACTCAGCGAGTGACTGATCTCGTGTAGCGCTTCAATCGATTGGCGCTCAGTGAAAATCTGCTCGTGATAGTGCCAATGAGCGAGAGCATGCTCTAAAGATTGAATGAAACACGATTCAACGGTATCACTTTTGTCAGTATCAACTAAGGTCAAAGGAGTGACTTCATCTCCTTGATAACCTTGAGCAAGGCGGTAACCCTTAGCTGCTTTGCTTAGGTTACCCAAACGCATACCACCTTGTTCGCAGAATTGGCGAGACAATGTAAATAGTGCATCCGTCTGACCGGATTTAAGTTCCAATTCAACTTCGCAAATCGGTTCTTGCAGGTCGCCTGATTCAACAAAGCCTTGATCGAATGCGACCTCGACTTGGCTACCATCAGGCATACCAATCAACCACTGCTCACGCGTGAAGTTAGTAGAGAACAGAGGAGTCAGCTCAGCTTGCAGCGTTTCGATGTCTTTACCTGCTGGCCAGATATCCTCTGGGTGCAAGGCTAGCTTAGGTTCGTTGCTGTCGTGCTCTGCATTGTATTCAGGCCTTTGGTGCAGGCCAGCAACCACACGACCAGCAGTCTTTACGGTTTGTACAAATACGTCATCAAAGCGTCGAATGCGTAAGCCTGTATCGTGCTTACGTAGCCAGTTGTCAGCGGTGTCAAAGTAGATGTTACCTAGCTCACGACAACTGTGCTGAAGTACTTTAGTTTCAGCAATTTTATTGCGTAAAGTCTCTGAAAATTCAGGAGAAACAAAAAACTTCAGTTCTATCTCGGTTTCCATAGTTATACCTTTCTGTGAAGATAGGGACAGGATATTGCCAATTTGAAAAGTCGGCAAGTCAGAAATATCGCCCTTATGATGATCTAAAACAGTTTTAATGAGAGATTGATTAGGTTAACATGCGCGACTTTGTAGCCATCGCTTAACATTTCACCATGAATATGGTGTATGTTGTTTTAAGGTTATTATTTATTAGGTTGGATGACCATGCCAGTAAATACAATTATGGGGTTATTTGCAAAGTCCCCAATTAAACCTTTGCAGCGTCACGTAGTATGCGTGAACGAATGTTGTTCTCACCTAGTTAATTTCTTTGAAGTTTCTTCAAAAGGTGACTGGGAAAAAGCATCAGAAATTCGAGCTCAAATTTCTCACCTTGAGAAAGAAGCTGACGTACTAAAACGTGAAATTCGCCTTAAACTTCCTCGTGGTTTGTTTATGCCAGTTGATCGCACCGATATGTTGGAGCTATTAACGCAACAAGACAAACTCGCAAACCTAGCGAAAGACATTGCTGGCCGTGTATATGGTCGTCAACTTGTCATTCCTGCTCCAATGCAAGAAAACTTCATCGCTTACGTTAAACGTTGTCTAGATGCAGCGAACCAAGCACAAAACGTAATCAATGAATTAGACGAATTACTTGAAACTGGCTTTAAAGGCCGTGAAGTAACACTCGTTGCCGAAATGATTCATCAATTAGATGTAATTGAAGATGACACGGATGCGATGCAGATCGAACTACGCCAACAACTAATGGCAATTGAAGGCGATCTGAATCCAGTTGATATCATGTTCTTATACAAAATTCTTGAATGGGTTGGTGGTATTGCAGATCAAGCACAGCGTGTAGGCGCTCGTCTTGAAGTAATGCTTTCTCGATCTTAAATCATACGTTAACCATATAACGAAGAGCATTTTTTGAACAAACCACTTATGCGCTGAGTATTCCTCTCGCTGAGCGGTTTTTTGCGTCTAAATTTGTTCCGCTTGTTATCAAACAACTAGGTATTACGATGGATATCCTTGCTAACTACGGCACTGTCCTGATTATTGTTGCAGCAGCTTTCGGTTTCTTGATGGCTATTGGTATTGGTGCAAATGACGTTGCGAACGCAATGGGCACCTCAGTAGGCTCTAAAGCTCTAACCGTTAAACAAGCGATCATTATCGCAATGATCTTTGAATTCGCAGGTGCTTACCTTGCGGGCGGCGAAGTAACAGACACGATCCGTAAAGGTGTTATCGAAACGTCTCTATTCGCTCATCAACCAGACGTACTTGTGTACGGCATGATGTCAGCACTTCTTGCTGCTGGTACATGGCTACTTCTCGCTTCTTACATGGGCTGGCCTGTTTCTACGACTCACTCAATCATCGGTGCAATCATCGGCTTTGCGTGTATTTCTGTGGGTACTGAAGCTGTAGACTGGAACAGTGTTCAAGGTATTGTGGGCAGTTGGATTATCACACCCGTTATTTCCGGCTTCTTCGCTTACGTCATATTTGTAAGTGCTCAACGACTGATTTTTGATACAGAGAACCCGCTATTTAACGCGAAACGCTTTGTACCGGTATACATGTTCATTACAACAATGGTAATTGCACTTGTAACCATCAAGAAAGGTCTTAAGCACGTTGGTCTGCACCTAAGCAACACTGAAGCATGGGTTTGGGCTGCAGGCGTTTCTGCGCTTGTTATGATCGGCGGTTACCTATACATCCAGAAGAAATTCGCTAACCGCGAAGAAGACCACGGCTTTGCAGGTGTTGAAGGCATCTTCTCTGTACTAATGGTTATCACAGCTTGTGCGATGGCATTTGCACACGGTTCAAACGACGTTGCGAACGCGATTGGTCCACTGTCTGCTGTTGTATCAACCGTTGAGCACATGGGTGAAATCACAGGTAAGAGTACGATCGCATGGTGGATTCTTCCTCTAGGTGGTTTCGGTATCGTTGTTGGTCTTGCAACAATGGGTCATAAAGTAATGGCAACCGTTGGTACTGGTATTACAGAACTAACACCTAGCCGTGGCTTTGCTGCACAACTTGCAACGGCATGTACGGTTGTACTAGCTTCAGGTACTGGCCTTCCAATCTCTACTACACAAACACTCGTTGGTGCAGTATTAGGTGTTGGTTTTGCTCGTGGTATCGCAGCACTAAACTTAGGCGTTGTACGTAATATCGTGGCTTCTTGGATTGTGACATTGCCAGCTGGTGCTCTACTTGCTGTTGTGTTCTTCTACGGAATTCAAGCTGCGTTTACTATGTAATCGCGACTGCGTTAGTGAATACTAGCGTCAGAACAGTGTGAGCTTCAGTAACGATATGTAAATGCCATGTCATTATTGACTCAAACGCACAGAAAGGGAGGCTTTGCCTCCCTTCTTTGTTGCACCGCATAAAGAAACTAAATATTATTTGCTGATTGAGGCTGACTCATACGCCTACCCAATTTGAATCGTTAAGGGATTTACTGTGAAAAAACTGATTAGCTTAGTTTTGTTCGCAATGCTTGCGGCTCCAGCTGCCTTTGCACAAGACCGTTATATTGCTGACAAACTATTTACTTATATGCATTCTGGCCCAAACAACACATTCCGTATCATCGGTAGTGTTGATGCTGGTGAAAAGATTACATTCCTACAAACTAACAAGAGTACGGGTTACACCCAAATTCAAGACAACCGTGGCCGTAAAGGTTGGGTTGAAAGCAAGTTTGTAAGCACTCAAGAAAGCATGGCACTGCGTATGCCTAAGCTAGAAAAAGAGCTGACGGAAGTTAAAGGCAAGCTAGCGAATGCTCGTCAGAGTGCTGACAGCGAAAAAGCTGGCCTAGCAAGCTCTCTAGATTCTCGTAACAAGCAGATTGCTGAACTAGAACAGAACTACAGTGAAATTAGCCAACAGCTAACGAGCTCTCAAACAGAGAACCGTGAACTGCGCGCTAAGCTAGACACTCAGAAAGACGACCTGCTATTGAAGTACTTTATGTACGGTGGTGGTGTTGCGGGTATTGGTCTACTTCTAGGCCTTGTTCTGCCACACATCATGCCTCGTCGCAGAAAGTCACCAAACGGCTGGGCGTAAGCTAACCGCTTTACTTGCCTTTCACTAAGGTAAATCCAGTAGCGAATATCAAAAAGGAGCACCGAGGTGCTCCTTTTTATTTGTCTGTTATCTAAATACGTATAGAACGCGCTAACCTTTCCACTCGTACAGAGCTGGGATTTCTATCTTCTGTTGATTGAACTCTATGATCACTGATTGTGGCTTAATCTCCAGTAATTGAATGTCTTGTCCAATCCAATCTCCTTGCGCCACTTCTTGACCGTTCACTTTTACCCAACGCTTGGTTTCGCTACTCGAGTACATATGAGTTTGCAGGTCTAACTTAGGCAATACTCCTGATAAGCTATTGGTGTGCGTTTCTAACTCAATGACCTGAGAACCTCTTTGCCCTGCTGGTCTAGAGTCCATCGGCTCAGGAGCGCTTTGTTGCTCTCCCATAATGGATTCAAGCTTCAATGCCAAATCAGGTGGCAACTCACTGAGGTCTAGCCCTTGCAGCAGATCACTGTCCGATTGTAAGTCACTATTTGCTTGCTGATCAGTGCTTGATTGCCGATCAGTCGTTTCATCACTCGCGCCTGGCTGAACGGTTGGTTGAACAGGTGACGATTCAGAACTGGCTGTCATTTGAGTGTTGTTATCAGCATTCGCTAAGATCACAGCTGAGCCACCAGCGGTGTTTGCACGATTAGCGCCAGAATCAATCTGTGCATACATCTCTTGCCGTGGCAATGCTTTCAACGATTGGCTCGCAGGTGCAGGACGAACGGCGAACAAGGCATCCTCTTCCTCTGACACGTCACCCATGCTTGCTATATCAGCATCCGCAATTTCAGGCTCAACGTCTGATTCAGTTTTTAATTCTGGTAGAGCGACATTGGCAGCTTTGTTCACTGGTTCTTGTTGTTGGCTATACGATTGATAAGCCAGAACGCCACCTACCAATAAAGAAGGAACCAAGATTAAGAGTAGCCCCATCGCTAACGATGAACCTCGTTTGTTACTCATCCCTTTTGCAGAATTAGGAACATGATGATTCTGGTAGCCTTTGAAGCTTGGTTTGCTAAGAGAGTGCTGATTAATAGACGACTGTTTTCCAGAGGAGTGTTTAAGTTCGTGCATAATACGTGACATTAGCTTTCGCCCCCTTCTAGTGACATCAGCTTAGGCGAATCGAGTTGAGCTAATCTCTGCAATCTTGCTAAGGTACGCTTACCTGCAATGCCATCAACCGACATACCCTGCCAAGTTTGAAATGCTTCGATTTTCATTTTTAACTCATAATCAAATACATCACTACCGGAGACAACCTCTCCTAACACTTCAGAAAGCAGTAGATCAAGCAAAGCAACCGCTTCACCTTGATAGCCCTCTTTGAGGGTCTCTCGCAGCGGCTGTTTCCAAATAGCGACATAATCGCCTTGCCAGATTTGCTCTAAGGATTGCTTCGGCATCACCAGGAGCTTTTCATTCACTAGTAACTCGACAGCATCCTCAGACACACCATATAGCACAGCAAACACTGGCTTTTGGTCTATGTCGAGATTAAGTACCACAGGAACACCAAGCTCTAACAAGGTATCCAAATTGGCCTGCTGCTGCTCGCATACAAAAACACTCTGTGGCTCACTTAAGCACAATCCATCACGCAGTGAAGATTGATATCCCCACAGCGTATACAAGTCTTTGATAGCAAGAGAACGATTGGTCCCCTGCATCAAATGTTGTTGAATGTGTTGTGGCAATTCAAACTTGGCAGGTTTTGGCTCGGCAACCAACTTAGGAACATCTGATACCAAAGAACGCTGAGTACGTGCTAACACTTCAGTCTTCGCTTCACCTGAAGTTTCAGCAGATAGCCATGAATTGATATAGCTTGGAGCGAAGTTCAAGGTCGCTATTGCAAGACCAACGCTTAACGTCGCAATCCCTGCGTATTGGAATAACTTAGGCGCGACACGAGAAGTTAGAGATTTCTCGACGTGATACACATCAGCCTGAAAGGACATAACCTGCTGACATGCTCGGTTAACCGTTTCATTGCTCGGTAGCTGCTCTCCATCATGAAAAGCCAACTGCAGTGCTTTGTCACACACCAAGTTAATGAGCCTTGGAATACCATGCGTATATTGAGCAATCAGCTTGATAGAACGGTTCGAAAACAACATCTGATCGCCACCCGCCGTCTCCAAACGAAACGCAATGTACTTACCGGTCTCTTCAATATTGAGAGGCAATAAATGATAACGCCCTGTAATACGCTGCGCCAATTGACGCAGTTGTGTGGTCTGCAAATGCTGTTGTAATTCAGGTTGACCAACCAATAATACTTTTAATAGCTTACGACTGTCGGTTTCCAAATTAGTTAAAAGGCGAAGCTGCTCCAACACATCGGCAGCAAGGTGTTGAGCTTCGTCTATCACCAATAAGGTTTGAATGCCCTCTGCATGGCTATCCAATAAGAAGTAGTGAATCGCCTGACTCAGCTGCTTCAAGGATGCTTGTTCTGGATACTCGACCTCAAACTCATCGCAGATAGCTTCAAGTAAATCCGTATTGGAAAACGTAGGGTTAAGTATAAGGCCAGCCTGAGTATGGCTATCCAATGAAGACAACATCGCCTTAGCGACCGTTGTTTTCCCTGTACCAACCTCACCAGTAAGCATCGCAAAGCCCCCACCCTCGCCTAGACCGGCTTGTAGGTTCTGCATCGCTTCTTGATGGCGCTGACTCAAAAACAAGTAGCGAGAATTTGGTACAATCGAAAATGGCATCTCAACGAAGCCAAAATATTCCTTATACATGTGCTGCCCTATAATTACGATTAATGGAAAGTACCATTGCTTGCAGTAAAGTCCAGCAGTGATAAAACATTTCGAGGTGATAAGTTGCAAATTTACGATAGCCTACCAAAAGACAACGGGCTACAACGCTATCTAGTCGGTGGAGCAGTGCGCGATAAGCTGCTCAATATTGACAGTTATGATAGAGACTGGGTCGTGGTAGGGAGTACCCCTCAAGAGATGGAAAACCTTGGCTTTACTGCTGTGGGAAAAGATTTCCCCGTATTCTTGCACCCAAAAACCAAAGAAGAGCACGCACTGGCTCGCACTGAGAGAAAATCCGGTTCCGGTTACACAGGCTTTGAGTGTTACTTCGCGCCAGACGTGAGTTTGGAAGAAGACCTGATGCGCCGAGATCTGACCATCAACGCCATTGCTCAAGATGATAAAGGCCAACTTTACGATCCTTACCATGGTCAGAAAGATCTCTCAGATCGTGTTTTAAGGCACGTTTCAGACGCTTTTGTTGAAGACCCTCTTCGTGTACTGCGTGTGGCTCGCTTCGCCGCCAAGCTTCACCATCTTAACTTCACGGTTGCACCTGAAACCATGGATATGATGAGTGAGATCGTCCAATCCGGTGAGCTGGCACACCTTACTGCAGAACGAGTTTGGCAGGAGTGGCATAAGTCTCTTAGTACGCCGCACCCTGAAGTGTTCCTCGCTGTATTAAAAGAATGTGGTGCATTGGCAGTCGTATTACCTGAGATTGACGCTCTATTTGGCGTCCCTCAACCTGAAAAATGGCACCCTGAAATCGACACGGGTATTCACACTCTGATGGTTGCTCAGCAAGCTGCACTATTAAGCCCATCGTTACCGGTACGATTTGCCGCTCAAGTGCATGACTTAGGTAAAGGCGTCACGCCAGAAAGCGAATGGCCAAGCCACAAAATGCATTGCCACACAGGTTTGAAAATCATTAAAAAATTGTGTGAACGAGTCAGAGTGCCCAATGAGTTCAGAGACCTTGCGTTGTTAGTGTGCGAGCAACATTCTAATATCCACCGCGCAGGCGAGCTCAAACCAACCACCTTTCTCAAGGTTCTCAATAAGTTTGATGTTTGGCGTAAGCCAGATAGACTCGACGATATACTGCTTTGCTGCCAAGCCGATCACGCAGGCCGAAAAGGATTAGAAGATCAGCCTTATCCTCAAAAAGCTCGTTTTGAAGTGGCTTACCAAGCGGCGCTGCAAGTCGAAGTAAAAGCGATCATTGCCGATGGTTTTAAAGGCAAAGATATTCGAGAAGAACAAGAGAAACGCAGAGCCGTCGCAATTGAAAGCGCCCTATCAGAACTCGCTAGCAGTTAATCGTCACCGCACTAACTAAAACGCATTAAAAAGCCCGCTGTTGAGCGGGCCTTTTGTTTCAATCTTTACAGCGAGACCGTTGTCCGCGTCTGTTACTGCATCATCAAGAAAGCAAACAGACCACAACCTAGAATCAGGCGGTAGATAACGAACGGTGTCATGCCCATACGAGAGATAAGCTTCAAGAAGAAATGGATACAGATGTAAGCACTGATGAAAGACACCGCAACGCCCGTTAGCAAAGTGCCAACATGGATTGGGTCACCGCTTGTCACCAACTTAAGACCTAAATAACCACCAGCCAGAGTGATGATTGGGATAGACATTAGGAAAGAGAATCGAGCTGCCGCTTCACGAGTGAAACCAAGGTAAAGCGCCGCGGTAATGGTTGCGCCAGAACGAGACGTGCCCGGAATGATCGCCATTGCTTGAGCAAGACCAATAAACAGCGCCTTTTTCCAACCCGCTTGGTATTCGTCATCGCGCAGGCTTGAGTTCTTGTCCACCCACCATAGCAATAGACCAAAGATAATCGTTGTCGTCGCGATCACCCACGCACTGCGCAAGTAAAGCTCAACAATATCTTTCATCAACAAACCAAAGATACACGCAGGAATCGTTGCGAGAATGATCATCCACGCTAACTTCGCTTCTTTACTGCGATCGCCTTTAAACACTGAACCAAAGAATGCGCTCAACAGAGAGACCACTTCTTTACGGAAATAGATAACCACAGCTGCCAAAGTACCAACGTGGACAGCCACATCAAAAGCCAAACCTTGATCTTCCCAGCCTAAAACAGCAGAAGGAAGAATTAGGTGTGCAGAACTGGAAATAGGTAAAAACTCAGTAAAGCCTTGCACCAACGCCAATATAAACGCTTCAAAATAACTCATTACTTACCTTAAAAATTATAGTTTTATATCTACGACAGAGAGCGAGTCTAATTGCTGCATCTTCTGCCATATTTCACTGACGGTTCTTCCGTCTTGCGGGATCACTCGCGCAGGACAAAGATCATAAAGCGGTTGTGTTACAAAAGGATATTTGTAGATATCACTGCGTGGTAATTCTGGTTCACGCTCAGAAACCTCCTCTCCAAACAGCACAATATCAAGATCGAGTTTTCGATCTTGTAGTTTGTGCGCATCTTGAGAGCGACCCCATTTAAACTCAATTTTACGCAGCTGCTGTGAAAATTCAGTCAATGAGAGTGACGTGTCGAGCTCTATCACAAAGTTATAAAACGGATGGCTATTAAAACCGACGGGCTCACAGTGATAGATTTTAGAGCATTTAAGGTTAGTCCCTAACGATTGAAGCTCTGTCCATGCCACCCTTGCATGCTTATCGCGGTCTATGTTCGTGCCAACACCAACATAGGCTACTGTCATGCTTGACCTCGTTCGATGATCACGCCAACGGCTTTTGCTTGTGGCACTGCGCCAGGTTTCGCTAAGCGGATTTTAATCCACGGCACAGAGAATTGAGTCATGATCAATTCAGCGACTTCTTCAGCCACACGTTCAACCAATAGGAATCGGCCATTCGCAATGTGGTCAAGCACAGCTGTACTCACAGTCGAGTAGTCCAGAGCATCAACTACATCATCACTCTTACCCGCTGGGCGGTTGTCATGAGCCATTTCAATATCAAGCACAAGTTTTTGTTTAATCTCTTGTTCCCAATCGTAAACACCGATCGTTGTAATTACTTCTAGCTGTTCAATGAAAACTTTATCCAGTGCCATGACTTGTCCTTTTAGAGGTCGGATACCCATATGGGGGAAAAAAACGTATTATTTGCGTAATTCGAGATATGATATCAATTACTCTTGGATTGAGCATTATTTTCCCATCGTTAGGCTTATAACCGTTTAAGGAAAGACATGACCCCATTGGCACTAATCATGATCATTGCAGCCTATTTGCTAGGTTCAATCTCTAGTGCGGTCTTGATATGCCGAGTCTTAAGACTTCCTGATCCAAGAACGGTAGGCTCCAATAACCCGGGAGCCACCAATGTACTGCGCGTTGGCGGTAAAGGCGCAGCAGCAGCCGTCCTCCTGTGTGACATGCTGAAAGGCACTATCCCCGTCTGGCTTGGCTACTACCTTAAGATCGACCCAATCATTTTAGGGGTTGTGGCAATTGCGGCGTGTCTGGGCCATATGTATCCGATCTTCTTCCACTTCAAAGGTGGTAAAGGCGTCGCAACCGCACTCGGAGCCATCGCCCCAATAGGGTTCGATCTAACCGGAATGATCATGGCGACTTGGTTAGTGGTCGCGTTTTTGTTTCGTTACTCTTCTTTAGCCGCACTGGTTACAGTTTTGCTCGCACCTTTCTACGCTTGGTTAGTCAAACCTCAATACACATTGCCAGTAGCCATGTTGTGCTGTTTGATCGTGTTACGTCACCACCAGAATATCCGCCGCCTACTCGATGGCAGCGAACCAAAACTCGGACAAAAAAAATCGGCTTAAACTGTCACGTCTAAGCCGAACCATAATATTCAGTATTTAAAGCTTACAGCAGATGTTTATCTAAAAACGTCTTCAGCATTGTGTTCACAAACTCTGGTTGCTCTAACGAGCTAATATGACCTGCGCCAGGAATCACCATTAATTCACTGCCCGTAATGCAATCGTGCATTAGGTATGACTCAAGTACCGGACGTGGTTTATCTTCTTGGCCTACAGCAATCAAAACAGGTAGAGCAAAGTTCTCTACCGATTCAATCATATCGCGACGTCCAAACACCATTCGACCAATTCGTGCCACTTCTTCAGCGTTGTCGCCCTCAAGAGCTGATAACTGCTGAGTAAAACCTTCAACTAAAGCTGGCGTGTTGGTTTGAGCATCATTAGCGAAGAACAGTGGCACAACCGCTTCAACAATTGGTTGAGGAACCATCTTAGTTTGAGTGATGGTGTCTAACATGTGGAAGTATTTAGCGTGCGCAACTTCTGGCTCTAAACCCACAAAGGTATCCATTAATACCAATGACTGAATTCGCGCAGGTGCTAATTCGGCAAGCTCCGTTCCCCACATACCGCCAACCGATAAGCCAACCACTGAGAATTCTTCGATCTCTAAATGATCAAGCAGAGCCAAAACGTGCTGAGCGTAATCTTTCAAGTTACGCATCGAAGTGGGTGCTGCTTGAGATTCACCATGAGACCAAAGCTCTGGAACAATACAGCGATACTGAGTTTTTAACGCTTCGATCTGCGGCTTCCACATTGCACTATCCCAAAGGTAGCTGTGGCCGAGTACAACAACAGGGCCTTGACCTTCATCTAGGTACGCCATCGATTGATTGTCTACTGTGAACTTGTTCATCTTCTTCCCTAATCTCTATCAGCAATTATTTATCGACATACAGTCGGTAAGCTAGGATATAAAAACGGCCGCACAAGGCGACCGTTTATCGAAACACTATAGTCAATTACGCAATTGGCTCTAGCTGGTCAATAGGCCAACGCGGTGTAGCATGAACAGACAAATCAGCCGTTTCGCCATTCTTTAGGCGCTGCATGCCCGCATAAGCGATCATCGCACCGTTATCTGTACAGAATTCAGTGCGTGGGTAGTACACCTCACCACCGATTTTCTTAGCAAGAGCTTCAAGCTCAACACGCAGTTGCTTGTTAGCACTTACACCGCCAGCAATCACTATACGTTTCATGCCTGTTTCTACCAAGGCGCGCTTACACTTGATTACTAAGGTTGCACAAACAGCTTCTTGGAATGCGTAAGCGATATCAGCGCGAGTTTGGTCATCATTATCGTTATCACGAATGGTATTCGCTGCGAACGTCTTCAGACCAGAAAAGCTCATATCTAAACCCGGACGATCGGTCATTGGACGCGGGAACTTAAAACGACCCGGAGTGCCTTTTTCTGCCAAGCGAGATAGCAGTGGACCACCAGGGTAGTCTAAGCCCATCAGTTTCGCGGTTTTATCAAACGCTTCACCTGCTGCATCATCAATCGATTCACCAAGGATTCGGTATTCACCAATGCCTTTCACTTCTACCATCATGGTATGGCCGCCAGAAACCAGCAGAGCCACAAATGGGAATGGAGGTGGATTGTCTTCTAACATTGGCGCAAGAAGGTGACCTTCCATATGGTGAACAGGCACAGCAGGTACGCCCCACGCATAAGCAATACTGCGACCAATCGTTGCACCGACAAGCAGTGCACCCACTAAACCCGGACCAGCTGTGTAAGCCACACCATCAATGTCTTTCGACGTTAGGTTCGCTTCAGCTAATGCCGCTTTAATAAGAGGAATTGTTTTTTTCACGTGGTCACGCGAAGCTAGCTCAGGCACCACACCACCGTAATCGGCGTGCAGCTTTACTTGGCTATATAATTGATGAGAAAGCAGCCCTTGCTCATCATCATAAATCGCGATTCCTGTTTCATCACAAGAGGTTTCAATACCAACAATGCGCATAATTTTCTCGGCACGCTTTCGTCTAAAATGGGAAATTAGCGCAATATTACCCTGCCTAAGCTCTTCAAACAAATATTGTACAGACTATAATCGACAAAGTGCTTTACAAAGCCACTGTGATCGGATTAAAATTCCGCACCATTTTTGATCAAGCTGGTTAATGGCCAAACGCGAATAGAGAGTTAGCTCGATGGGTAACTTCTCTGATTTGGTACTGAGTGGCCAGCGATAATGAATAACCCCTGAGGTGAAAGGCATATGCCAATAGTTAAAGTACGTGAAAACGAACCGTTCGACGTTGCACTACGTCGTTTCAAGCGCTCTTGTGAAAAAGCAGGTATCCTTTCTGAAGTTCGCCGTCGCGAGCACTACGAAAAGCCAACTACAGTTCGCAAACGCGCTAAAGCAGCAGCTCAAAAGCGTCACGCTAAGAAGCTAGCTCGCGAAAACGCACGTCGCGTTCGCCTGTACTAATAACTTAATCCATAAGGACTGAGTTATGGCTCTTATTGAACAACTCAAAGAAGAGCAAAAATTAGCGATGAAAGCCAAGGACAAACCGCGCCTTGGCACTATCCGCTTAGCTCTTTCAGCAATTAAGCAACGTGAAGTTGACGAACGGATCACTCTGAACGACGACGACATTCTTGCTGTATTAGTTAAAATGGTTAAGCAACGTCGCGATTCTGTTGCTCAATATGAATCGGCAAATCGTCAAGATCTTGCTGACGTGGAAAAAGCAGAAATTACGGTACTTGAAGGCTTTATGCCTCAACCGCTAACTGATGAAGAAGTTATTGCACTACTTGATAGCGCAATCGCCGAAGCTCAACCAGCGGGCATGCAAGACATGGGTAAAGTAATGGCTATCTTGAAACCACAAATTCAAGGGCGTGCAGATATGGGTAAAGTTAGTGGTTTAGTTCGTTCTAAACTCGCTTAATCCCAAATCAAATTGCAACAAGCCGTGCAATCCTTCGGAACGCACGGCTTGTTTGTATCTGTAACCTATTCAAACTATTATTATCCACACTCTCAGTTAGTGCATTTTTCTAAGGTTTTATGGCAGGACACATCCCGCGTAGTTTCATCGATGATCTCCTAGCGCGTCTCGACATTGTCGACATTGTGGACGCACGCGTGAAACTTAAGAAAAAAGGCAAAAACTATGGTGCTTGTTGCCCATTCCACAACGAAAAGACCCCTTCTTTTAGCGTAAGCCAAGAAAAACAGTTTTATCACTGCTTTGGTTGTGGCGTACACGGTAATGCTATCGACTTCATTATGGAGTTCGAACGTCTCGATTTTGTTGAAGCTATTGAAGAGCTAGCCTCTTTCTTAGGCCTCGATGTTCCTAGAGAACAGCGCAGCGGCGAGATATCAACAGCACCAAGAGCCAACAGCGAACAAAAACGTAACCTCTACGATTTGATGGGCGGCATCAGTAATTTTTACCGCTCTCAACTGAAAATATCAGCCAACAAACCTGCGATTGATTACCTAAAGAATCGTGGCCTTTCGGGCGAGATCGTCCAGAAGTTTGGCATTGGTTATGTGGCCGATGAATGGGACTTAGTTCGTAAGAACTTTGGCCAACAGAAAGAAGCCCAAGACATGCTCGTGACTGGCGGCATGTTAATTGAGAACGATAAAGGTAACCGATACGACCGATTCCGTGGACGCGTAATGTTCCCGATTCGCGATCGTCGTGGCCGTGTGATTGGTTTTGGTGGTCGTGTATTAGAAGACGGCACACCCAAATACCTCAACTCACCAGAAACGCCTATCTTCCATAAAGGTAAAGAGCTTTACGGCCTTTATGAAGTGCTGCAAGCCTACCGTGAACCGCCGCAAATTCTTGTGGTTGAAGGTTACATGGATGTCGTGGCTCTCGCGCAATATGGTGTCGATTACTCAGTAGCATCACTGGGCACCTCGACAACTGGCGACCACGTTCAAATGTTGTTCCGTCAGACCAGCACTGTGGTTTGTTGTTACGATGGTGACCGAGCAGGTAAAGAGGCCGCATGGCGCGCACTAGAAAACGCACTTGAGTATCTGAAAACCGGTAACACGCTTAAGTTTCTGTTCTTGCCCGACGGTGAAGACCCAGACAGCTATATTAGAGAGCATGGTAAAGCCGCTTTTGAACAGCTAGTCCACAATGCGACGCCGCTTTCGACCTATTTGTTCGATAACCTGATTGAAATACACAAGTTAAACTTGGGAACAACCGAAGGTAAATCAGCACTGCGTGCACACGCCAGCGCCTTGATTAACAAAATTCCTGACAGTTACTTCCAAGAATTGCTCGAAAAACTGCTCGATGAGCGAACTGGATTTGATAACCAATTGCGACGTGCGCGTGTTCATACACAGAACCCGACACCTCAACCGCATAAAGAGCTCAAGCGCACTCCAATGCGTGAAGTTATCGCTTTGCTTATCCAAAATCCGAGCTATGCTGATATGGTACCGGATTTATCAAGTGTCAAAGGCTTACAGTTGCCTGGACTAAGTTTATTCGTCGAAGTACTTGATAAATGCCACGCGCATCCCCATATCAACACAGGCCAATTATTAGAGCATTGGCGACACAATAAACATGAGGCTCTTCTGTCTCGTCTCGCGAGCTGGGAAATCCCCCTCGACGAAGACAATCAAGAAGACATATTTTTAGACTCATTGGACAACATACTTGCCCAGTGCGTTGAAAAACAAATTGAAAACCTGCAGGCCAAAGCAAGAAGCGTCGGTTTATCAGCCGAAGAAAAAAGGGAGCTACTAGCTTTAATGCTAGATCTAAAAGCGTAACCCTGTTTGATTAGTCAGCATTTAATAAATTTGTTAACATAATTGGTTTGCATTTGAGAATGCAACGTCCTTCACCAGACCTGAAGTTGGATATCATCTATGGATCAAAATCCGCAGTCACAGCTTAAATTACTTGTTATTAAAGGCAAGGAACAAGGCTATCTGACCTACGCCGAAGTAAACGACCACCTACCTGCAGAAATCGTGGATTCTGAACAGGTAGAAGACATCATTCAAATGATCAACGACATGGGTATCAAGGTAGTTGAAACTGCACCTGATGCTGATGATCTAGCACTTAATGATGACGATGCCAATATAGATGAAGATGCAGCCGAAGCTGCAGCTGCTGCGCTTTCAAGCGTAGAAAGCGAGATTGGCCGTACTACTGACCCAGTTCGCATGTACATGCGTGAAATGGGTACGGTTGAACTACTGACTCGTGAAGGCGAAATCGACATTGCGAAACGTATTGAAGATGGTATCAATACAGTTCAACTATCGGTTGCTGAGTACCCAGGCACTATTCCATACATCTTGGAACAGTTTGACCGCGTACAAGCAGAAGAGATTCGCTTAACAGACCTAATCAATGGCTTTGTTGACCCTGACGACGATGGCACAGCTGCGCCAACGGCGACTCACATCGGTTCAGAACTTGCTGAAACTGATCTGGAAGACGAAGACAAAGAAGAAGCTGAAGACGACGAGGAAGAGGAAGAAGAAGATACAGGTATCGATCCTGAGCTTGCTCTTGAGAAGTTCACAGCGCTTCGCACTAGCTACCAGAACCGTCAGCTAGCGATCAACGAGTACGGCCATGAAAGCCCGAAAGCAATGCTTGCAACAACAATGATGCAAGACGTATTCAAAGAGTTCCGTCTAACACCAAAACAGTTTGATTACCTAGTAAACGAACTGCGTAACTCTATGGATCGCGTACGTACTCAAGAACGTCTAATCATGCGTCAAACGGTTGAGTACGGCAAAATGCCGAAGAAATCTTTCATTGCTCTATTTACTGGCAATGAATCTAGCGAAGCATGGTTGGATGAAGTTCTTGCTTCAGACAAGCCATACGCAGAAAAGATCAAACGTAACGAGCACGACATCCGTCGCTCTATCCAAAAACTGGATATGATCGAACGTGAAACGTCTCTTACTGTTCAAAGCATCAAAGATATCAGCCGTCGTATGTCTATCGGTGAAGCGAAAGCTCGTCGTGCGAAGAAAGAGATGGTTGAAGCGAACTTACGTCTAGTAATCTCGATTGCTAAGAAGTACACAAACCGTGGTCTACAATTCCTGGATCTAATCCAAGAAGGTAACATCGGTCTGATGAAAGCCGTAGATAAGTTTGAATACCGTCGTGGTTACAAGTTCTCTACTTACGCTACGTGGTGGATCCGTCAAGCAATCACTCGTTCGATTGCCGACCAAGCTCGTACTATCCGTATTCCGGTTCACATGATCGAAACGATCAACAAACTAAACCGTATCTCTCGTCAAATGCTACAAGAGATGGGTCGTGAACCACTTCCGGAAGAGCTAGCTGAACGCATGCAAATGCCTGAAGACAAGATCCGCAAAGTACTGAAAATCGCTAAAGAGCCAATCTCAATGGAGACACCAATCGGTGACGACGAAGATTCGCACCTAGGTGATTTCATCGAGGATACAACACTAGAACTACCTTTAGACTCTGCAACGGCAACAAGCCTACGCGGCGCAACTAAAGACGTTCTTGCTGGCCTAACGCCTCGTGAAGCTAAAGTACTGCGTATGCGTTTCGGTATCGACATGAACACTGACCACACTCTTGAAGAAGTGGGCAAGCAGTTCGACGTAACTCGTGAACGTATCCGTCAGATCGAAGCAAAAGCACTGCGTAAACTTCGTCACCCAAGCCGCTCAGAAACTCTGCGTAGCTTCCTAGACGAGTAATCACACGCTTTAGTGCGGTTAGCTTTTAAGCATAAATAAGAAAAGGTGAGCGTTGGCTCACCTTTTTTTTATCTGTGTGATTTAAGTGGCTAAGATGTAAGCGGAATTGCCCCTTATAGTGTCTAGACACCACTGAATGCTTCCCCTATAATCTATGCCCTACGGCCCCTTAGCTCAGTGGTTAGAGCGCACGACTCATAATCGTTCGGTCCCCAGTTCAAATCTGGGAGGGGCCACCAAATTAGAAAAGCCAGAACAGTTCACGCTGCTCTGGCTTTTTACTTTTCTGGTTCAGTACTAATCACTCCCTACACTTCTTAACCAAAACGAATTGTCCCGCACACAATTCCAATTGCCTCTCTGTGACTAAACATGCTTTTCTTTTATAAAAAAATCGGCAATATGAGAGTACACAAATCGCTCAATAGTTCAGGGAAGACTCATGAAAGACGAAACACTCTCGATTCACTTCGGTTACGACACTGATCCAACAACCAAATCCGTTGCCACTCCTATTTATCAAACCGTCGCGTACGAATTCGATGACGCACAACACGGCGCCGACCTCTTCAACCTTGCGGTGCCAGGCAATATCTACACTCGCATAATGAACCCAACCAATGATGTGCTAGAAAAGCGCATGGCAGCCTTAGAAGGGGGTATTGCAGGCTTAGTGGTAAGTGCAGGCAGTGCTGCAATTAACTATGCGATTCAGACGTTGGCGCAAATCGGTGACAACATTGTTTCAACGCCTCAGCTTTACGGTGGTACTTACACCCTATTTGCTCATATGCTGCCAAACCAAGGGATAGAAGTTCGTTTTGCTAAAGACGATAAACCAGAAAGCTTAGCGGCACTGATCGATGAAAAAACCAAGGCGGTTTACTGTGAAAGTATTGGTAACCCAGCAGGTAATATTATCGACTTAGAACGTGTTGCAGAACTTGCTCACGCACAAGGTGTACCTGTGGTTGTTGATAATACGGTGGCGACACCTGTGCTGTGTAAACCTATCGATTTTGGTGCTGACATAGTGGTGCACTCACTAACTAAATACGTGGGTGGTCACGGTACAACGTTAGGTGGCGTGATTGTCGACTCAGGCAAATTCCCATGGGCACAACACAAAGACCGCTTCCCTGTATTTAATCAGCCAGAACCCTCTTACCATGGTGTGGTTTATACCGAGGCCTTTGGTGAGGCTGCGTTTATTGGTCGTGCTAGAACGGTTCCCCTGCGTAATACAGGTGCAGCACTGTCACCAATGAATGCTTTCATGTTGATGCAAGGTTTGGAGACGTTGTCGCTGCGTATGGAGCGACACACAGAGAACGCCTTGAAAGTAGCAGAATACCTAAAACAACACGAGAAAGTCAGCTGGGTAAGTTACGCTGGCCTGCCTGATTCGGAATTCTACCCACTCGCTGAAAAGTACATGCAAGGTAAGCCATCGGCTATTCTATCTTTTGGCTTAAAAGACGGTTATGAAGCCGGTGTTCGTTTTTATGATGCACTGCAAATCTTCAAGCGTCTGGTTAACATTGGCGATGCGAAATCTCTCGCTTGTCACCCAGCTTCGACGACACACCGTCAACTAAGCGAAGCTGAGCAGAAACAAGCGGGTGTATCACCAGAGATGATCCGCCTCTCAGTAGGCATTGAGCACATTGACGATATCTTGGCTGACCTAGCGCAAGCACTGAGCGCTTAATGCTTAATGACGCTACCGCTAGCTCTAACACGAATCGTTAACTAGCAGACACAAAAAGCCCATCACAGGATGGGCTTCTTATTATCTAATTTTCTTAGATAAGCTAACGATTACTCAACAGTAACCGCTTTCGCAAGGTTACGAGGTTGGTCAACGTCGGTACCTTTGATTAGCGCTACGTGGTAAGACAACAACTGCATCGGTACTGTGTAGTAGATAGGCGCTGTTACTTCACTTACGTGAGGCATCTTGATGATCTTCATGTTCTCATCGCTTTCAAAGCCTGCATCTTCATCTGCGAATACGTAAAGTAGACCGCCACGAGCACGTACTTCTTCAACGTTCGATTTCAGCTTCTCTAGCAAGTCGTTGCTTGGTGCAATAACGACTACAGGCATATCGGCATCGATAAGAGCCAAAGGACCGTGCTTAAGCTCACCAGCTGCGTATGCTTCTGCGTGGATGTAAGAGATCTCTTTCAGTTTAAGAGACGCTTCCATCGCGATTGGGTAGAACTCACCACGACCCAAGAACAGTGTGTGATGCTTATCAGCAAAATCAGGAGCTAGCGCTTCGATCTCTTTATCAAACGCTAATGCTTTCTCGATATCAGCAGGCAGTTGGTGAAGTGCTTGAACGATTTCAGCTTCTTTCTCTTCATTGATGCGACCTTGTAGACGACCAATTGACGTTACCATCATCAGCATCGCTGCTAGTTGAGTTGTGAAAGCTTTAGTAGAAGCAACACCGATCTCTGTTCCTGCGCGAGTCATGAATGCAAAATCAGATTCACGAACCAGTGAAGAACCCGCAACGTTACAGATAGTCATTGCTGACATGTAACCCTTCTCTTTTGCAAGACGAAGTGCAGCAAGCGTATCAGCCGTTTCACCAGACTGAGACAGAGTCACCAATAGGCTGTTCGGACGAACAACGAAATCACGGTAACGGAATTCAGAAGCAATCTCTACGTCACAGCTTACGCCAGCTAGAGATTCAAACCAGTAACGCGCTGCCATGCCTGAGTTGTAAGACGTACCACATGCGATGATCTGCACGTGTTCAACCTTGCTTAAGATCTCTTCCGCTTTAACACCGATTGCATTAGTGATTACAGAAGTGTCAGAGATGCGACCTTCCATTGTGTTGATCAGCGCTGTTGGCTGCTCGAAGATCTCTTTCTGCATGAAGTGGCGGTATTGACCTTTGTCGCCTGCGTCGTGTTCAGCGTTTGACTCAACGATTTCACGCTCAACACGCTCACCCGCTACATCAAATACCGTAACATCACGACGAGTTACCTCAGCAACATCACCTTCTTCTAGGTACATGAAGCGACGAGTTACGCTTAGCAGTGCAAGTTGGTCTGATGCCAAGAAGTTCTCACCGACACCAAAACCGATAACAATAGGGCTACCAGAACGAGCGACTACAATGCGGCTAGGATCTTTGCGATCAACCGCTACCGTGCCGTACGCGCCGTCTAATTGTTTTGCTGTTTTTTGTAGTGCTTCAACCAAAGAAGCTGAAGTGCGAAGTTCCCACTCAACTAAGTGAGCAATAACTTCTGTATCCGTTTGTGAAGTAAATACGTAACCACGCTCTTGCAGCATAGCGCGCAGTGCTTCGTGGTTTTCGATAATACCATTGTGTACAACGGCAATATCACCAGACATGTGTGGGTGTGCGTTCGCTTCAGATGGCTCACCGTGTGTCGCCCAACGAGTATGAGCGATACCTGTACCACCAATCACTTGTTGCTCTTCTACTGCGTCAGCTAGCTCTTGTACTTTACCTAGGCGGCGTACACGAGTTAGGTTAGATTCAGTATCGACTACAGCGACACCAGCTGAATCGTAGCCACGGTATTCTAGACGACGAAGGCCTTCTACTAAAATTTCAGCTACATCACGCTGTGCTACTGCACCAACAATTCCACACATAGTTTCACTCCATCAATTTTGTTTTATTCCTATTGGCAGCAAGCAAAGGCCAGATCTTCATTAAGATCAATTATAGGAAGGTAAATGCATAATACTTAAATTTGTTTTTACGCTGGATCGGTCAGGATCACTCGAACATCATGTGATTCGATACTTGCTTGAGATTCTTCGCCTAAGTCTGTATCAGTAATCAAGATGTCAATGTGTTCCCACGCCAGCTCTAAGTTCGGGATCTTTCGTCCCACTTTTTCCGACTCAACCATCACGATCACTTCTCGTGACACTTCAGCCATTACTTTGCTCAGGCCAACCAGTTCGTTAAACGTGGTTGTGCCTCTATCAAGATCGATACCATCGGCCCCAATAAATAGTTGGTCAAAATCGTAAGCGCGAAGCACCGACTCTGCGACTTTGCCTTGGAAAGAGTCCGAATGGGTATCCCAAGTGCCGCCAGTCATTAATAACGTCGGCTCGCTTTCAAGCTCATTAAGCGCATTAGCGACGTGCAATGAGTTGGTCATCACAACCAAGCCACGCTTAGCATTAAGCTGCTGAATTAGGGCACCGGTAGTACTGCCACTATCGATCACGATACGGTTATGGTCGCGAATTAAATCTGCAGCGGCTTTTGCCAATGAAACCTTTCGAGTCGAAACTTGTTGACCCAATTCTTCGTTGACAACCTCTTTCGGTAACGAAATCGCACCACCATAACGGCGTAAAAGCTGACCGTTTTTCTCTAAAGACGCCAAGTCCTTTCTAATAGTGACCTCTGAGGTTTCGAACTTAGCGGATAATTCATCAACACTAACCTCCCCTTTTTCATTCACTAGGTTAGAAATTGCATGTCTTCTAAGCTGGGTGTTTCGTTTCGACATTTAAAAAAGGCCATTAAGTTTCGATGTGAAACATATTATAGTTACAACGAAACCATTTAGTCCATTTATTTTGATCCAAAAAATTAATAAATAGCGATAAAACCTTGTCCTAAGACAATTGTTAAGCAGTGATATTGAACTCATTAGGTGGTAGAATCCGCACCCGAAAAGAAAAAAAATTACAAAACTGACTGTTATTTTTTTGCAACTTACCCCCTATATAGTGGGGTAAGTCACAGAAAACCGATATTGAATCAAAATCTTTTAGTCATAAAATGACTAAAATTGATGAAAGACTTACAACTCTGAAGGACATATTGGAAGTCCCGCGCTTTTACACAACAGGCACAAAATGTTGATGTAGCGGACCAATCTTCAGAACTTAAATAAATTTCAAATTGTAACAATACTTACCGGAGAGTACCTTCCATGAAAAAGACCAAAATCGTATGTACGATTGGCCCTAAAACTGAATCTGTAGAGAAGCTAACTGAACTAGTAGATGCTGGCATGAACGTTATGCGTCTTAACTTCTCTCACGGTGATTTCGCAGAGCACGGCACTCGTATCGCGAACTTCCGTAAAGTAATGGAAAACAAAGGTGAGCAACTTGCTATCCTTCTAGATACTAAAGGTCCAGAAATCCGTACTATCAAACTTGAAGATGGTAACGACGTAGATCTAGTAGCTGGTCAAGAGTTCACTTTCACAACTGACGCAACAGTTGTTGGTAACAAAGACGTAGTAGCAGTAACTTACCTAGGTTTCGCTAAAGACCTAACAGCAGGTAACACTATCCTTGTTGATGACGGCCTAATCGAAATGGAAGTTATCGCAACAACAGAAACTGAAGTTAAGTGTAAAGTTCTTAACAACGGTGCTCTAGGCGAAAACAAAGGTGTTAACCTTCCTGGCGTTTCTGTTCAACTACCAGCTCTTTCTGAGAAAGACAAAGCTGACCTTAAGTTTGGTTGTGAGCAAGGCGTTGATTTCGTTGCTGCTTCTTTCATCCGTAAAGAAGAAGACGTTAAAGAAATCCGTGAGCTTCTAAACGCTAACGGCGGCGAGAACATCCACATCATTTCTAAGATTGAAAACCAAGAAGGTGTAGATAACTTCGATTCAATCCTTGAAGCTTCTGACGGCATCATGGTTGCTCGTGGTGACCTAGGTGTTGAAATCCCAGCTGAAGAAGTAATCTTCGCTCAGAAGATGATGATCGAGAAGTGTAACCGTGCACGTAAGATGGTTATCACTGCAACTCAAATGCTTGACTCTATGATCAGCAACCCACGTCCAACTCGCGCTGAAGCGGGTGACGTTGCGAACGCAATCATGGATGGTACTGATGCAGTAATGCTTTCTGGTGAAACTGCTAAAGGTAAGTACCCAGTTGAAGCTGTTACTATCATGGCTCAAATCGCGAACCGTACTGATTCAGCTCTTAAAGCTGAGCTAGGTTCTCGTCTAGACAGCCCACGTCTACGCATCACTGAAGCAGTATGTAAAGGCGCTGTAGACACAGCTGAGAAGCTAGCTGCTCCTCTAATCGTTGTTGCAACTGAAGGCGGTAAGTCTGCACGTTCAGTACGTAAGTACTTCCCAACTGCAAACATCCTAGCTCTAACAACTAACGAAAAGACAGCTGCACAGCTAGTTCTTACTAAAGGTGTTAAGCCAGTTCTTGTTGACTCTATCGAGAACACAGACGCGTTCTACATCAACGGTAAAGAAATCGCTCTACAATCTGGCCTAGGTAACAAAGGCGACATCGTAGTTATGGTTTCTGGTGCTCTAGTAGCTTCTGGTACTACAAACACGGCATCTGTTCACGTTCTATAAGAATGAACCGATTCGCATAAAATATAAAAGAGGGCTTCGGCCCTCTTTTTTTATGAAACAAAATCTTGCCTAACTTTTCAGTACGCTGTATTATCAATCACAATAGAACTACGTACTGTTAACTTCCAATTGGCTCTTTCTAAGAGACGGATTAGCAGACTAGAAATCATATATAGATGAGGTTTGTAATGTCTAGTCCTACGCTCACTGACAAAGTATCAAAGATGATTCGCCAAGATATTCTTAATGGTGAGTTAACCCCAGGCCAAAAGCTCGTTGTTGCAGATCTAAAAGCACGCTACAACGTTGGCGCATCCCCTATTCGTGAAGCCTTGGTACAGTTATCTTGGAGCAAATACGTAAAGCTAGAGCCACAAAAAGGCTGCTGGGTATCTCCTGTATCAAAGAAAGAACTGAATGACCTATACGAAAGCCTTCGTGTTGTATCATCGGTTCTGCTTAAAAAAGCGATTTCAGCGGGTGATGAGAGTTGGGAACTGGATGTACTAACGTCTTACCATAAACTGTCACGAGTGCAGTACGTATCTGAAGAGTTTGATTGTGTAGAATGGGAAGAGCGCCACCAGCAATTCCATGTCGCACTACTTGAAGGGGCAGATTCAGAGAACATGTTTAAGTTCTTTGATGACCTAATTAACCAAGTGAAACGTTACCGCTTCCTCGCTATGTCTGCAGAAAGCGCATCTGATGATCTGTTCAATATTGATGAGCACGAAATGATCATGAAACTAGTACTCTCTAAGAATGTAGAACAAGCGACTGAATTGCTTGATCAACACTTACTAGGCTCAATGAAACGAATTGAAGAAGTTATCGAAGCGGCATGATGCCAAGATAGATTCTAACCAAATAAAAACGGAGCCCAACGGCTCCGTTTTTTTGTTTCCAGTACCACGACTGAACTACCACCCAAAAAACTCTTTGTGATGAGTATTGAGCAGCACAACCATAGGTAAAAAATACAATGCACTAAGCTGAAAGCCAAGAATGGCTAATGTGCCTATGGTTAACCTCACTAAAAAATCGACAAACATACCACGCCTCTTTTAACCAGACTGTATGATCCCCAAACTCTTGCTCCAGCTAACCTAATTCTACTGCTGCCTTCCAAGTTATTGATAAGGCTAGCTAACCAGCTGAATTAAGTTAACGGTGTCATCCTTTTACATCTGGTAAACACTCTATTTATTACATCGTTTAACACGATGTAATCTGAAGCAAAGTAGTTTACTTATTGTTCATTTTAGCTCAAATTTTCACCAGCATTAGACTTTAGTCTAACTGTATAGATTTTGTGACATAGGTCGCTCAAAAGTGAGATTCCTAATAAAAAGGGGGAAAGGAAAAAAGAGTCGGGGCGCGACTTGAAGAGGTGAAGCAAATAGACGACAGGACTAGATAGAAGCGAACCTAAGCGACATCATCATAGCTAGGACACATAGAGACCGTATTACGACCAGACGATTTAGATTCGTAAAGCGCAACATCAGCACACTTGTATGAGCGAGTACTGTTACTGGTTAAATCCGTAAAGCCAACACTCACCGTTACCTTAGTTCCGGCGGCTAGCTCAATCTCAATTCGCAAGCGATCCAATACGCGCTTTGCTTCTGGCAGTGAGGTGTGTGGCATCAAGAGTGCAAACTCTTCTCCTCCGACACGTGCAACAAAATCCGTCCCACGAAGGCTATCTTGCAGAAGCTTAGCAACACCAGCAATCACACGGTCACCTTCATCGTGGCCAAGTTCATCATTAATTCGCTTGAAGTTATCGATGTCGACTAAGGCTAAGCAAGTGGTCGCTTCGTTCGGATAACGCTCAACCAAGCGAGAATAGTAAGCCAGCTGCTCTTCGAATTTTCGTCGGTTCCAGAGATTACTCAAAGAGTCACGTTCACTTAAGATCCTCAAACGCACCTCAAGCTCCTTCCTTACGGAAATATCAACCAACGAGGTGATGTAGTAACTGACTTTGCCTGAATTATTTTTGACCGCATGCACTCGCATGATCGCAGTAAAAGGAATACGCAGCTTGTTCTTACACTGAACCTCCCCTTCCCATACTTCTTCTTGCTCTAAATGACTCCAAATAGCCGAGCTTGAGAGCACTTGGTCGGTATTCTCAAGCAACAGTTGCAACGCATTTTGACCGATCACTTGTTTTTTGCAGTACCCAGTCATGTTCTCAAATTCGTTGTTGATCATCATTGTGCGGTGCTGCTTATCAGAGATCATCACTGCCGACATGCCATTCAATGCGGCGCGTGCCAATTTACTCTCCAGGCTTCGGCGTCGGTAGTGCGTCACCAGGTAAGCAAACGGGAAAGCGAAAATCAGCACCGTAATCAGAACAATGATCTCTTCATGGGCCAAATCATCTAGATCACGCTCAGCCCTATCCATCAATTGCTTCTGATTAAGTTGAATAAGCAAATGAACCTTTTGACTGTTCGCGAGCATAACCGTGTTAAAAGCAAACAAATTACCATCTTCAAAAACGTGTCCCACCTGATCATTGGAGATCGCATCCCACGTCTTCGGCGCGATATTTTTCAGGTTGTAGCCTTTTCTTTCAGGAATAGAGTCTCCGAACAATTTACCGCTGTTGTTACTCGCGATGAAGTAGCCCGCGTCATTGAGAACTTCTGCTCGAAGATCGTTATCAGGTGAAAAGCTCAGACGCGACGATAAGCCCCATACATCGAGATTGATGACGAGATAGCCTACTCTTTCGTCAGGGGTTTCTACAGGGGTAAAGACACGGATTACCGGCGAATAAGGGAAGGTGACTTCACCATGCTCAGTTTCAAGCTCAATACCCCAACCGCCAATCTGTTCGGCTTCTAGTTTTTGAGCGTATTGGAAGTAGTTAGAATCCCACCTATCTTGCAGTTGTTGAGGAAACGTCACTCTACCGGTATCAGAGGAATAGTTAACGCGTACCAGTTCTTTGCCTGTGACATCTAACAGATGGATTTGTGTATACCACTTCTGGTTCACCAGAACAGATTGCCAGACCTCTTCAAGTAGATGTTTGGTTTGGTCTGAGGGAGAAGAAGCAAAGTTAACCAAGCTCTGGCTATGACTGAGTAGATCCATTACCGAGACTAACTGAGTCTTGAGAAGATCGTAATCTCGCTTGGCATACACTAATTGATGAACGGCTTGCTTAGCTGAGTAGTCAAAGCTCTGCTGTTTTACTTCTTTGTAACGCTGTAAATAATACAGACAGACTGCAGAAGACAATATGATAGAGATAATCAGCAATGTAATTATTGATTTTTTATTTCGCATTGCTAACTCAGATGAATGGAAGTGCAGCGCGGGATTATAGCACTCTAAAAAATTAACAAAATAAAAGCCGCTTAAAAAAGCGGCTTTAAAGTTATTTTTTAAAGACTTATCGTCTAGGCTTTCAACGCACGTTCGCCTCGTGCGATACCAACAACCCCACTTCGAGCCACTTCAAGCACTTCTGTTACTTCAGACAGCGCCTGAATGAATGCATCCAATTTCTCGCTCGTACCCGCCATTTGAACCGTATATTGCGAAGCCGTTACATCAACAATCTGACCACGGAAGATATCTGCTGTGCGCTTCACTTCTGCGCGAGCAAAGCCGCTCGCGCGAACTTTAACCATCAACAGCTCACGCTCGATGTGTTCAAGCTCAGAGACCTCTTGCACTTTTAGTACGTCGATTAGCTTATGCAGCTGTTTCTGGATCTGCTCAAGCTGCATTTCGCTAGAGTTAGTGGTTACATTAAGACGAGACAGCGTCGGATCATCGGTTGGAGATACGTTCAAAGACTCGATGTTGTAGCCACGCTGAGAAAACAAGCCAACTACACGAGAAAGCGCACCAGGTTGGTTTTCCATTAGTAGTGAAATAATGTGTCTCATATTATGTTCTCTCCGTTTTGCTTAGCCACATGTTATCCATACCCTCGCCTTTGATCTGCATTGGGTATACGTGCTCGGTGTCATCCACACTAATATCGACAAATACCAAACGGTCTTTCATCGCCAGTGCTTTTTCCAAACCTGATTCCAGTTCATCCGGAGATGAAATACGCATACCAACGTGGCCATAAGCCTCAGCGATAGCAGCAAAATCAGGAACAGAGTCCATATATGAGTTAGAGTAACGACCTTGATAAACAATGTCTTGCCACTGTTTTACCATGCCTAGGAAACGGTTGTTAAGGTTAATAATCTTAACCGGGATATTGTATTGCAGCGCTGTCGACAGCTCTTGGATATTCATTTGAATACTGCCGTCACCGGTTACCACAACCACTTCTTCATCTGGCTTAGCAAACTTAACGCCCATACCAGCAGGCAGGCCAAAGCCCATTGTGCCTAGACCACCAGAGTTAATCCAACGACGTGGCTTGTTAAACGGGTAGTACAAAGCAGCAAACATTTGGTGTTGACCTACATCAGAAGCAACATAGGCATCGCCATTGGTTACTTTATGCAGTGTTTCAATTACTTGCTGTGGTTTGATGCGCTCAGACGATTTCTCGTAAGCTAGGCAGTCACGCTCTTGCCACTGCTTGATTTCACTCCACCAGCTTTCAATCGCTTCTGCATCATTAGTGCCGCCTTGCTCAACGAGCAAGTTCACCATGCTCTCCAGGACTTTTTCAGCAGAACCTACAATCGGCAGATCCACTTTTACGTTCTTAGAGATTGAAGATGGGTCGATATCAATATGCATGATCTTCGCATCAGGGCAGTACTTATCTAGGTTATTGGTGGTTCGATCATCGAAACGTACGCCAATACCAAAGATCAAATCCGCATTGTGCATCGCCATATTGGCTTCATACAAACCATGCATGCCCAACATACCCAAAGAGTTCTTATGAGTGCCAGGGAAAGCGCCAAGCCCCATTAGGGTGCTTACCACAGGCAAATTCAGTGCCTCTGCTAATTTTAACAGCGGCTTATCTGCCTCAGAAATAACCGCACCACCACCGACATAAAGTACCGGTTTCTTCGCTTCAAGAAGGGCTTTTAGCGCCTTTTTGATCTGACCTTTATGACCCGTAACCGTTGGGTTATACGAACGCATTTTGATCGTTTCTGGGTATTCATAAGGAAGCTTGATTTGTGGGTTTAAGATGTCTTTTGGCAGATCAATAACCACAGGACCGGGACGTCCTGTCGTTGAAATATAGAAGGCTTTTTTAACGACTTCAGGGATATCTTCCGCTTTCTTAACTAAGAAGCTGTGTTTAACGATCGGGCGTGATACACCCACGATGTCACACTCTTGGAAGGCGTCGTTACCAATAAGGTTATTTGGTACGTTACCAGAAATAACAATCATTGGGATTGAGTCCATGTAGGCTGTTGCAATACCAGTAACGGTATTGGTCGCACCTGGACCAGAACACACAAGTACTACACCCGGTTTACCGGTAGAACGAGTATAGCCATCTGCCATGTGGGTAGCGGCTTGTTCGTGTCGTACTAATACGTGTTTGATTTCAGCAGTTTTAGCATGCAGCGCATCGTAGATATCAAGTACAGAACCACCTGGGTAACCAAAGATTTGTTCTACACCCTCTTCAATTAGAGACTGCACCACCATCTCAGCGCCGGATAACATTGCTGTTTCAGGTTTTGTTGTCATATTGCTCTCCTCACCAGTTTCCAATCATATTTGGTGAACATGTTGGGCTGGTTTTTCATAGTCTAGGGCTTATTCGTAGCCTAATTCGAAATACTTCCACTTTTTCGGCTATGGCTGTCTGTCGTGATAACAACAAACAGTAATACGAAACAACTTTAACGCTTTATTATCATCTGGTCTAACACCTGTTATTCGGCAACTGAGCCAAAAAACCAACTATTAGCTCAAAGCATCAAATAAAACCCAATTCAGCCCCCCTAAACTAGGTTTAAAAACTAGTTAACAAACAAAAAAAAGCACTTAATATTTCAATAGATCGCTATTTATCGATAAACCGCGAGCTTGCTGGTGTGCGCTTTCGCACATTGTGCTGTGTCATTAGATACAAAAAATCCCCCTAAAAATGCAATCACATTCGTAGGGGGATTTTTAAACAACTGAAAAATTATCTAAGCAAAAAACTACTTATCTTTAGGCTTTTCGTTGTACATTTCTTCGATTTCGTCTTGATACTTATCGTTGATAACTTTACGACGCAATTTCTGAGTTGGTGTCAGCTCACCATCATCCATAGAAAATGCTTTTGGTAGCAGTTTGAATTTCTTCACTTGCTCAAACTTAGCCAGTTCTTGCTGTAGGTCATTCACACGCTTTTCTAGCATCTCGACGATTTGGTGATGCTTAACAAGTTCAACGCGATCGTGATACTTGATATTAAGCTCTTTGGCATACTCTTCTAGCGAGTCATAACAAGGAACAATCAGCGCAGAAACGAATTTGCGCGTATCAGCGATAACAGCAATCTGTTCGATAAAGTGATCTTTACCAATCGCGCCTTCAACCACTTGCGGCGCAATGTACTTACCGCCAGAGGTTTTCATCAGCTCTTTGATACGATCGGTAATGAACAGGTTACCATTTTCATCAAAATGACCCGCATCACCGGTTTTCAAGAAACCGTGCTCATCGAATGTCTTAGCCGTCTCTTCTGGCATCTTGTAGTAGCCACGCATCACCATTGGACCACGAACAAGAATCTCGTCCTTCGCCCCAATTTTTACTTCTGCGCCCGGCATCGACATACCAATCGAATCAGGGTTAAAACAGCGGTCATCCCAACAAGATACTGTTGCTGTAGTTTCTGTCATGCCGTAGCCAAGTTTTACGTTGATGCCAATAGCATGGAAGAAGCGACCAATCGTCTCATCAAGCTTCGCGCCACCACATGGCATGAAGTTGATGTTACCGCCGAGTAGAGCGCGCAGTTTAGATAGCACAAGCTTATCAGCTAGCGCATGGCTCTTCTTCAGCATCAACGATGGAGTACGACCTTCTTGGTGACAAACTGAAAGCTTTGCTCCCATGTTCACTGCCCAAGTAAATAGCACTTTACGAATAAATGGCGCTTTAGATACCTTCTCGTGAATCGCAGAGAAGATCTTCTCGTAGAAGCGTGGAACCGCACACATTACGGTCGGTTTCACATCGCTTAGCGCATCACGCACTTGCATCGTATCTTGCAGGTAGCAGTTGGTTGCGCCTTTATAGAGAACGTAGAACGTCCAAGCACGCTCAAATACGTGTGATAACGGTAGGAAACACAATGAGACATCGTCTTTGCTTAAGCTAAGGCGCTCATCGTGGCCTTCTAACTGGTAGCCAATGTTGGTGTAATCAAGCATTACGCCTTTTGGCTGACCTGTGGTACCAGAGGTATAGATAAGAGTCAGTAAGTCGTCCATGCTTGCATCAGCAAGACGCACGTCAAGTTCAGCTTGTTGTGCTTCAACGCCACGCGCCATGAAGTCATTCCAAGAGACGGCAAAGCTGTGTCCTTGCAGGTCGATGTCATCAGACATAGCCACAACAACTTCTAGCTGCTCGCACTCTTCAAACAGGCTAACCGCCGCATCGAATTGAACTTGCTCACCAACGAATAAGATCTTCACATCTGCATTTTGGATGATGTAAGAAGACTGTGCTGCTGTGTTCGTTGGATAAATCGGCACAGTCACAAGGCGTGCTTGTAACGATGCAAAATCTGCCACGGTCCATTGAGGCATATTGTTCGAATAGATACCGATCTTATCTTGGACTCTCAGTCCTTGAGCCAACAGTGCTAATGAAAGCGTATCGATTTGTTGTCCAAACTGTTCCCAGCTAATGCCTTGCCATACATTGTCTACTTTGTGCTTCAAAGCTGTACGGTTGCCGCCTTGGGCAATTTGGTCACGAAGTCTTTTTACGATATGAAAATCTAAATTGGCCATCTCTTTACCTTTGGCTTACACCTGTAAGCTTTTTTGAGCGCACAAGTGTACCTCTGATCATGGAAAAGGCAACTGATGAAGCTCAAAGTTATCAGTAATAGTACGTCTAACGCTAAGTTTTCTACCCACTAAAATAGCGCGCATAAAAAAGCCCCAAGCCAGACTCCTAGCTTAGGGCTTATAAATCATAGGGATTAGTGTCTAGTTAAGTGCCACTACTTCGCCACAGATCATCATTAACTGATCTCGTAACCAAATGTGTCCTTTATCCTTTTCACTTGATTCGTGCCAGCTTAGGAAGCCAGAAATCGCCGCATTATCGAATGGGAAATCTAGAATCTGAAGCTGCTCTTTGTTTGCTGCATGTTCTACCATCCAGCGAGGAGCAATTGTTACTAGTTCAGATTGGCCTACAACATAAAGAACGTTGCTTAAGCTCGTACCTTCGTAGAAAGGCGTGCAATCTAGGTCACGGTAAGCTTGCTCAGAGAAGCTACGTTGACCATGGATGCGAGACAGTTTTGCGTGCTTTTCGTTAAGCAGCTCTGCCGCAGAAACTTCACCGTTGATGCGTGGGTGAGAAGCAGAAGCAACCACAACTAATTCGTCTTGGAAGATTTCAGTACTTGAGAAGCCTTGCTCATCAAAACGAGCGTAATCAATAACGAAGTCGATTTCTTGGTAGCGCATACGCTCAGAAAGTTGACGATCGAATTCAGCATCCATGTGCAGTTTAACGCTCGGTGCTTGGTCGTTGATTGTCGACATAATCTTAGGAGCAAAACGCATGTCACAAGGGCTGCAAATCGCAAGTTTGAACAGGCGAGAAGACGACTCTGGAGAGAACACAGAACTTGGTAGTTCGTTGCGCACTAATTGTAGCGCTTGGCGGATTGGACCAAACAACTGACGAGCACGTTGAGTCGGTTGAATACCACGACCTTGACGCATGAATAGTTCGTCGTTAAACATCACTTTTAGACGAGCAACGGCGTTACTTACAGCAGGCTGAGACATACCCAGATTGTGAGCTGCACGTGTAATGTTTTGCTCTTGCATAACTGCATCAAATACAGTCAAAAGATTTAAGTCGACTCCACGAAGTGTGCTTTCCATTCTGTAGCTTGCAATAGCACTCATTGCGTCTTTTTTATCTAACATTCAAGTTGCCTCTTGTCGGTTCGACAGCGTTAAATTGGTAATGGTATGAGAATAGATAACCACTAATTCTTATATTTATCAGACCGATGTTTTTCGGATTGACATTACTATTAACCAATACATCTCGAGCTACCAACAAGATTGATAAAGAATAATTTTATTTTATCTTAATGATTAAATAACATCTAAAAATCAGTAATTTATAGAGTTATAAAAAAATATAAAAAGCTTAACTTATGAGTTTGATTTCGACTTATTTAGCTGTTCTATCTTTTGGTTACAATTGTTACAATTTATTGAACCGATGAATTGGTTGACCAGCTAATTCAGAAATAACACTTATGAGTTAGGTGAGCGATGCATAACTTGGAAAGTCTACCTTGTCCCAAAGTTGCTTTCTTAAGTCATCTTGATTAGACCAATTCCCCGCTAATACCCACTCAACGAGTGCACTTGCCACGTCTGGATAGGTGACCACTTCAGCCTGTTTTTCACTGAGCCAAGCACGCAAGATAGCCGCATCCAAGAAGGTCATGGTTTGAGCTAATCCAAGAGCCTCTAGCGTCGCCACATTGCTCTGTTGTTCGAACTGCCCTTCGAGTGGTTTGAGAAGCAATTTCTTCCCCAAAGTGAGGGCTTCAGATGGCAATTCAAAGCCGCCATTTGCGACCACTCCAGAGCACTGATTGAGGTCGAATTGGAAGCCAGCATGACTGAGTGGTTTGAACTCAATATTTTCGACTCGGCTGTGCTCAATAACATCCGGGTGGTAACAGACAAAGTTGTGCGAAATGAACTTCATTAGCAGCTCTGAGACCGACTCAAGATCCTCAAATGGCAAATAGACCAACGTAAAGTCTTGTGCTGCTTTGGTTTGTTGATCACCAACCAGCGTATGAACGATAGGTGGCAATATTGGCTGTTCAAAGTGATACCAATGTAGTCCAATTGAGTGCTCGGTTGGCGCGAAGTGTTGAATCACTGAATGTTCAATCCAGTTGCCCCCTTCTTTGGGTACATCATAACGAAACGCATTCTGATGGCTTATCCCAATGCATGGCACACCTTGTCTCTTAGCCGCCCATGCAGTGACAGGCTCAAAATCATTAATCACTAAGTCATAAGGCGTAAGATCGATCTGGTTAATCTCACGGAGAAATCGCCAGATGTTATTCTTCACAAATGTTTTGCCGTATTTAACCTGCCCCTGCTCGCTGTAAAAAGTTAAGCCACTGCGAGTCTGATAATTGCCAAATGCTTCCATCGAGAAGTATTTGCTCTCGTCTCGCCCTGAGAACAGAAAGTCGACATCTATATTTTGCTGACGAAAAGCGACGGCCATTGCTCTCGCTCGAGCGATGTGCCCATTTCCTGTGCCTTGTACGCCATATAAAATTTTCATGCATGTTCCTTTGAATTTGCCACTTAAGCTCGGCAGTGGTAGCCAACAAAATGATTACAGAATGAAGCTGATAGCAAGGCTAGTACAAGCGATGCCCAAGGCTGCGCCAATCAGTACGTCCGTTAAAAAGTGCACACCAAGCAGGATTCGAGAGCCTGCAATCGCAGTTGCCCACACCAAGCTAAAGAGGTACAAGCTCGGATAGAAATGTCCGATTAGGGTCGCCATAACAAAAGCAGCAGCGGAATGCCCTGAAGGCAGGCTGTATTTATCGGATGGCACAATATGAGAGTGAAGTAGTGAAGAGAATTCAGCTGGTCGACGGCGCTTGAGGGTATTTTTGGCAAACCAGTAAATAGGCAGTTCGATTGCGAAGGCGGTTAAGCCCACCAATAGAAAGTCTCGACCGATGTTGCTATCGGCCAGCAGTGCAATCAAGGCAATCAAAACATAAAGGTGTCCATCTCCAGTATGAGACACCGCTTTACTGAGCGTTGCATGTTGCCCGCCATAGCGGTTGTTTAAACAGAAAACAGAAAATGCCACATCCCAGCGGACAATAGGTTCGATAGTACGCATACGATCTCCTTAACAATCCTTATTCAGTTAAGGCTCAAGTTATGCTCAACAAATGACAGTTAAGTGACGTTTTGAATGAACTAAAATGAAATTTCCCATGCTTGATAGGCAGGTCAATGGATCAAGTCAGGATGGCAATTGAAGCGACCAATAAAAATAAAGCGACCCAAGGCCGCTTTATTCTTCTATGTTTTTACTTCTTTATATAAGCAAACAAACGCTACTTCTATCGTGCTAATGGTTATAGCGTTCGCTAATGATGCTAGAGCTCGCTAATAATAGTAGAGCTCGCAAATAATTAAGTGCTAAAGGCTATAGCGCTAATGGCTCGTGCTTTTTCACCAAACCGAAATCCGCCAGTATCGCGTAAGCAGCTGGGATCATAAACAGCACCAGTAAGGTCGAGGCAAATATGCCAAACACGATCGAAATAACCAGTGGCTGGATAACCTGAGCCTGTAAACTGGTTTCCGTCAACAGCGGTAGCAAACCTGCCGCTGTCGTCATTGAGGTCAAGAATACCGCTCGGAAACGCTCGCGACTGGCTTTCACCACCGAGTCATGCACGCTATCTCCCTCATCGACATGGTGACGAATGTACTGCACCAACAAGATGGAATCATTAACCACAATCCCGGCAAGCGACACAAAGCCCATCATGCTTGGCATACTCAAAGAGTGGCCAAGTATCCAGTGGCCAACGACTACCCCAATAAAGGCGAGTGGAATGGCCAACATCACGACCACAGGTTCTAAGTAGCTTCTGAACTGATAACTAAGAATCGCAAACACGCCAAATAAGCCAAGCAAGAATCCTTTACCCATCGAAGCGCCAGTCTTAGCCGCATCTTTAGCTTCCCCTTCGAAATCAAAGCGTAAACCCGGGTACTTCTGAATAAGTTTGGCGGCTTCATCTTTTTGGAACTGAGCCAAAATTGCTGACGAGCTCGCCTTCTTATTATCAATATCACCAAAGATACTGATGGTTCTTAAGCCATCGATGCGCTGGATTCGCACGTAGTTACGTTGGAAATCTAATGTCGCCAACGTTGCTAGCGGGATCTGATTGCCATCTGCGGTAATAATTGGGAAGTTAGCCAGCTGCTGTATGTCTCCCGCTTGTTCCTTATCAAGACGTACCTCAATCGAGATATTCTCAACACCGATTTGAATCTCATCCGCCGTTTGCCCAAAGAAAGCCGCTCGTAATTGGGACGCAATCATCTGCCCATTCACATTGTAGGTTTCAGCTCCAGGGCGAAGTTTAACTAAGATCTCTTCCTTACCCATGCGCATGTCATCAAGCACACCATGCACTCCGTCAAACTGATTAAGGTACTCCTGAATATCCAAAGAAGCGGATTTCAATGCGCTCAGGTCATCGTGTTTGGCGCGGATTTCAATAGCACGACCGCCCGGCCCCATAGTCGGTTGCTTGAACACCAATGAAATAGGATCCGCTAAGCCTCCTATATCTTCACGCCACGCATCAATGAAATCATCGATAACCGTATTACGGCTCTCTGCTCCGCGTAAATCTAAGCGCACTGTGGCTAAGTGCGGGCCAGATTCATTGGCATCGGCGTTAGCATTGAATTGGCTAGTTATGTGCTCGACCAGTGTATTGCCTTCTTCAACCTCTTCACTCCATTGCTTGTTCAAACGCTCAGCCGACGCGACAATTTTGTCGACCACTTTTTCGGTTTGAGACAGTGATGCGCCCGGCGGAAGAATAATACGCGCCTCGGCAATATCACCATCTAGCTCAGGGAAAGGTTGAAACTTAACAACGCCACCAGCAATCAAGGCTACTGAAAGCAACAACAGCGTAATCACTCCGCCCATAAAGGCATAACGGAACGTCACGACTTTCTCAACCATGTTCATCAAAGTGGTATTACGAAAGTTCTCGAACTTCTCAAGTAACACAACCTTAAAACGCAGCGCTGGCTTGTCATTTTTTTCTTTGTGTAATGAATGAGATAGGTGATTAGGTAGAATCAAGAAGGCTTCAATCAAGCTCAACGACAGCACCAAAATCAAGACTTGAGGAACGGCCTTAAGCACCGCGCCCATCTCACCATCAAGAAACAGTAAGCTACCGAAAATACACACTGTGGTTAGGAAAGAAGACAGTACTCCGGGAAGCACTTTCTTAACGCCGTTGTACACCGCATCATCAACGTTTTGCCCCCTATCTAAATGGGACGCTATCGATTCAGCGATCACGATGGCGTCATCCATCATAATACCGATTGCCATTAACAACCCGACCAGCGACATAATGTTAATCGACAAACCAAGGTTGGCCATTAAGAACAAGCCACCAAGGAAGGCCACTGGCAACCCTGCCGCCACCCAAAATGAATAACGTAAGCTGAAGAACAGCCACATGGTTGCGAACACCAGCACAATACCTTGCCAGCCATTGCTCACCATCATGGTTAGACGATCCCAAAGTACAGATGAGAGATCGTTGGTCATTTGTAGTGTCACGCCATCAGGAGCAATCGCGCTTTGATCTTCAACGAATCGTGTTACGTTCTCTTTGATTCGCAGCGCATCGTCTTCTTTGTTCTTACTGATCTTAAGCAACGCCGAAGGCTTGCCATCAAATAACACCTTTTGTTCATCAAGCTCAAAGCGGTCGGTTATTTTGGCTATGTCTCTCAAACGAATCACCGAGCCATTAGGCGCAGATCCAACCACGATGCTTTCCAATTCAACAGGCGTAATTCGTCTCTCGTCGAAACGAATCAGAAAGTTTTTGTCTGGTGTTTCAACGTTACCACTCGGCAGTTTTACATTCTGTCGACCAATTTGGTCTGCGATATCACCGACACTTAAGCCCAGCTGACGAATAGCTTGGGTATCCAGTTCCACTCGATATTGATGATCCGAGAAACCACTGACCTCGACCAAAGAGACATCGTAATCAAGCTTCATAGTACGCTTAAGATCTTCCGCGTAGGCCTTAAGTTCCGGCCACGACGTTTCGGCTGTGATAGCGATATCAACAACCGGCTCATTCCAATCCAGCTCTTGAACAACAGGCGATTCAATCTCAGTTGGGAAGTCATTGATCGAGTTGATCTGGGTTTGCACGTCCACCAGCATTCGGCCGATGTCCGCTTTTTCATTTAACTTGAGAATTAAACGGGCGCTGCCTTCGATGGCTTCACACTGAGTCTCTTCAATGTTGGCTAAGCCGTCTACTGCATCTTCCATTCGCACACATAAGCTCTCTTCCACTTCTTGTGGAGAGGCGCCGGGATAGACAATAGCAGCCATAATGTAAGGCGGATCGTAAGCGGGGAAGGTTTCACGTTTGATGGTTGATAGTGAGCTTATACCCAAGATCAACAACCCAAGCATCAACAAGTTTGCTGCTGTTGGGTGCCGAGAGAAAAACTTGATCATGACGCACTCTCCTGAGTATCTGATTCAAGCTCAGCCTCTTCAGAGTTCGATTCTCTCAGTAACATGCCCTCGATTGCTGGCAGGACATCATTGAGAACCAGTTTATCTCCCGTTTGTAGCTCACCACTCACAACCACTTGATTGTCTCTGCGATAAAGCACTTCAACATTGACCACTTGCAAACGCTGATTGTCATCCATCAGGTAAACCTTATCACCATGCAGTGCTCGCTCTGGAACCACCCAACTCAGATTCGCGACACCTTCAATCTCGGCTTTGACAAACATACCGTTAACTAAAGGCGTTGCGCTGTCTGGTTGCAATTGTGAGTAATCTTGAGCGATCTCGAGAATAATCCCCGCTGTCGCTTGGTTTTCATCAACCGTTTCGCTGATTCTTGCCACCTTCGCTGACCAACTGAGGTTCAAGTTGCCGCTGTTAAGTTGAATGCTTGCTTTGATTGGCGCTTCATAAGGATTAGGGATTCCTGCAGCATCACGAGGGAACTGGTTGAAACTGGAGGCTAAAGTTTGCATATCGTGAATAGAAAGTTGCGCCTCTACTTCCATGACATTAATCCCGTGAGCAATAAACATCTCCTGCTGAAGGTTAACTACTTGATTTTGTTCGATATCAACCTGAGCAATTCGCATCGCTCTTGGCAAAGTGATAGTGGTCTTATCGAGAGAGCGTTGTGCCTCCTTCACTTTGGATACGTTGACCTTAATCACCGCTTCCGCGACGCGTTTTTCATCTGGCATTAACGCGATTTGGTTCGCGATATCTAATACCAACTTCTGCTGAGACAATGCACTTTGTTGTTGGAGGTCGACATCAGACTGAGAAGTGAGACCTTTCTTACGCAGATCTTGTTTACGCTGTAGCTCTTTATTGCTGATCACCAAACGATTCTTTTCGATCTTAAGCGTCTGATTCAGGTTATCTTCTTCTTGATTCAATTTCGCTAATGAAGTTTGGCTTGATTTTAGATCCGCCTCTGCTTGTATCAGTTTCAATTCATAATCCAATGGATCAACCTTGAGCACGACCGTTCCCGCGGGGATCACCTGGCCTTTTTCAAGATCTGGATGTCGATACACGATTTGGCCTGTCACCTCAGCAATCGCTTTCCATTCGACTTTCGGCACCACTTTGCCAAAGCCAACCGCTAACGGTGCTATCAGTTGTTGCTCTAGGCTCACAGTATCAACTAAGCGGGCTCTATCACCCGCAGGTTTGGTTGGAAGATCCGGCTTCAAGTTAATCGCGACGACAAGGCCAATAACACCAACCGCAAGTGCTGGAAAGAAGAGTAGTTTTTTATTTATTTTCATTATCTTTGGTCCTGCACGGAAGAAGAGCTCGGTGCGTTAATAAAGCCTTCAGTCATCAATTGAATGTTGTGTTCGATTAAACGATTAAGAAATTCTTCATTAATCTCAATACCATGGATTGCCAATAAAGGCGGCGGAGCGATGAAAGGAAACACCATCAAGCTTACATACGAAACACGGCACAATTTTGGATCCATGTTCTGTTTTAAGATGCCTTGTTCAACCAACTTTTCAAAAATCACATCTTGAGCTGGCTTGGCAACATCGAGGAAAACCTTTTCGAGCAACTCTCTTTGCACTTCAGAGGGAGGCATATTCATCACTTGAGCTATCAAGCGAGGAAACTTCGGCACCTTGACCATCTCTTTGTAGTAAGTCCGCATTAAATCAAGAAAGTTCTCATGACTGCTTTCTTCAACTAACCTCTGCATCTGCAATTGCATCGGTCGTAGCGTTTCACGCAGCATCGCTTCAAACAGCCCGGCCTTACTGCCAAAGTAATAGCGGATCATCGCAATGTTCACACCCGCACGCTCAGCAATCAGGCGCGTCGAGACTTTGTCGTATGGCTGAACGACAAACAGATCACGAGCATGCTCAATTAATAACTGTCGAACATCTAAGTTCTTTTGAGGTCGCCCCGCTTTTCGTGCCGTCATGGCAAAAATCCATCTCTATAATTAATCATCTGATTAATTATAGAGATAAACAGGCGTAACAGTAGAAGATTAATTACTCACTATTTAATCAAGTGATTAATTAATTTGGTCACGCTTGTGATTTTTTTGGTGAATCGTTCCATCAAAAAGATTTACTACAAAGTTTTAACCTACACATAAGCCAAACGATAAACTAACCGCCCAGTACGAAACACTCATTCAGCCGATAACACCAACAAACAACAC
The DNA here is from genome assembly GCF_023161755.1 of Vibrio sp. 1CM23M. Taxonomy (NCBI): domain Bacteria; kingdom Pseudomonadati; phylum Pseudomonadota; class Gammaproteobacteria; order Vibrionales; family Vibrionaceae; genus Vibrio; species Vibrio sp. 1CM23M. The sequence continues at coordinate 81,950 of NZ_JALNTR010000005.1, read as the reverse complement.
ACAAGCAGCACAAACCAAACCAAAACACCGCCAAAGCACGCTGATATTGGATTTTCTTGTTTGACGCTCAGAATAAATTGCGGTAAATATGGTGTTAACAGTTTATTTACGGATATTTGTGTAATGATTTTTTCTTCTTCTCGACTGCTGAAACTTCTCCTTATCGTGAACCAATCGCGCGGGTAAGTTGTGGGTCAAGAACTACACAAATATTAAAACCCGCGCTGAGCGGGTTTTTTTGTAACTGGCACTTTTAAAAGAACATCATTCTTAATAATAATTTGGATAGCAATCGATTCATTATCGATATAAGGAAGCACCCATGAACGATCAAGTGATAATTTTTGACACGACCTTACGTGATGGTGAGCAAGCGTTGGCAGCAAGCCTTACGGTAAAAGAGAAATTACAGATCGCTTATGCACTTGAACGACTGGGTGTAGATGTTATTGAAGCGGGTTTCCCTGTTTCATCGCCAGGCGATTTCGAATCAGTACAAACCATCGCAAAAAATATTAAAGATAGCCGCATCTGTGCGCTTTCTCGTGCCGTTGCAAAAGATATCGACGCCGCTGCCGAAGCACTAAAAGTGGCTGACCAGTTCCGTATTCATACCTTCATCTCAACATCCACAGTTCACGTACAAGACAAATTACGCCGCAGCTACGACGATGTTGTCGAGATGGCAGTGAAAGCAGTAAAACATGCGCGTAACTATACCGATGATGTTGAGTTCTCTTGTGAAGATGCCGGTCGTACACCTATCGACAACTTGTGTCGCATGGTTGAAGCCGCGATTAACGCTGGCGCAAAAACCATCAACATTCCAGACACCGTAGGCTACACAGTGCCGAATGAGTTTGGTGGCATTATCCAAACGCTATTTGATCGCGTACCCAACATCGATCAAGCGATCATCTCTGTTCACTGTCACGATGACTTAGGCATGTCGGTTGCTAACTCAATTGCTGCGGTTCAAGCGGGCGCTCGACAGATTGAAGGCACAATCAATGGTATTGGTGAGCGTGCGGGTAACTGTTCTCTAGAAGAAATCGCAATGATCATCAAAACTCGTCAGGAGCTATTAGGTGTTCATACTGGCTTGGACCACAAAGAGATTCACCGTACCAGTAAGTTAGTTAGCCAGCTTTGCCACATGCCAATTCAAGACAACAAAGCAATCGTAGGTGCTAACGCATTCAGCCACTCTTCAGGTATCCACCAAGACGGCATGCTTAAGAACAAGAACACTTACGAGATCATGACACCTGAGTCTATTGGATTGAAAAACAAAGCATTAAACCTAACCAGCCGCAGTGGTCGTGCAGCCGTTAAGAGCCACATGGACGCAATGGGCTACAAAGACAATGAGTACAACCTAGATTCATTGTACGAAGACTTCTTGAAGCTGGCTGACCGTAAAGGCCAAGTGTTCGATTACGACCTAGAAGCATTGATGCACTTCGCAAATCTACGTGACGAAGATGACTTCTATAAACTTAACTACCTAAGCGTACAATCTGGTAGTGTTATGTCTACCACCAGCATCAAGTTGCAATGTGGTGATGAAGAGAAATGCGAAGCGGCTGTCGGTAACGGCCCAGTTGATGCTTTATACCAATGTATCTACCGCTTAACGGGTTACGAAATTGCATTGGATAAATTCGACCTTACCGCGAAAGGTGAAGGCGAAGATGGCCTAGGCCAAGCTGATATTATTGCTAACTATAAAGGCCGTAAATACCACGGTACGGGCGTTTCAACGGATATCGTTGAGGCCTCTGGTCAGGCGCTACTGCACGTTATTAATAGCATTCAACGCGCAGACACCATTGCTGAAATGAAACAGCAAAGAATCGCAACAGTTTAAACACCCAATAACAGAGCCCTAGAGCCGATGTTGTTGGCTTTAGGGACAAAATTTAAAACGAGCGAAAGAGCTCAGTAACAAGAATTAAAGGATTAACATGACTGATAAATCATACAAGATTGCCGTACTACCTGGTGATGGCATTGGCCCAGAAGTAATGCAGCAAGCACACAAAGTGCTAGACGCGATTGAAAAGAAGCACGCGATTAGCTTTTCTCGTGAAGAGTATGATGTTGGTGGTATCGCAATTGATAACCACGGCTGTCCACTTCCAGAAGCGACAGTAACGGGTTGTGAAGAATCTGACGCGGTACTTTTCGGCTCGGTTGGCGGTCCTAAGTGGGAACACCTTCCACCAAACGATCAACCAGAGCGTGGTGCCCTACTTCCTCTCCGTAAACACTTCCAACTGTTCTGTAACCTACGTCCTGCACAAATCCACAAAGGTCTAGAGTCTTTCTCGCCTTTGCGTGCTGACATCTCAGGTAACGGCTTCGACATCGTTGTAGTTCGTGAGCTAACAGGCGGCATCTACTTCGGCCAACCTAAAGGTCGTGAAGGCGAAGGCGCAACTGAGAAAGCTTTTGATACCGAGGTTTACCACCGTTACGAGATCGAACGTATTGCCAAGATTGCGTTTGAATCTGCACGTCTACGTAACAAAAACGTTTACTCAATCGACAAAGCAAACGTTCTGCAGAGCTCTATCTTATGGCGTGAAGTGGTTGAAGAGATCGCAAAAGATTACCCAGATGTCACGTTAAACCACATGTACATCGACAACGCGACCATGCAGCTAATCAAAGACCCATCTCAGTTTGACGTAATGCTATGTTCAAACATCTTTGGTGACATCATCTCTGATGAGTGCGCAATGATCACTGGCTCTATGGGTATGCTTCCTTCTGCAAGCTTAAATGAAAGCAACTTCGGCCTATACGAACCAGCAGGTGGCAGCGCACCAGATATCGCAGGTAAGAACATTGCGAACCCAGTAGCGCAAATCCTTTCTGCAGCGCTAATGCTTCGTTACAGCCTAGGTGAAGAAGCGGCAGCACAAGACATCGAAGCAGCGGTTTCTAAAGCACTTTCTGCAGGCGAGCTAACGGCAGACCTTGCAGGTAAGAACCAAGCACTGACTACCTCTGAAATGGGTGACAAGATCGCTGAGTACATCTTAGCTTCATAAGCTAGATGCTTAGATTAGAAGCAAGTACATAAGAATAATATCAAGCCAAGTCAGCGTAAACCGCATGACTTGGCTCGAAACAAATACTGGGACTGATGCTCCCAAGGAAGAAAAGCTATGTCGACAAACCAGCAAGCAAAAACCTTATACGAAAAAGTTTATGACGCTCACGTTGCGGTTGCAGCGAAGGGCGAAACGCCAATTCTTTATATCGATCGTCACTTAGTCCACGAAGTAACGTCGCCACAAGCCTTTGATGGTCTGCGTGAAAAAGGCCGTAAAGTTCGCCAAGTAGGCAAAACTTTTGCGACCATGGATCACAACGTATCGACACAAACTAAAGACATCAACGCTTCTGGTGAGATGGCTCGTATCCAAATGGAAACGCTATCGAAGAACTGTGAAGAGTTTGGTGTCACGCTTTACGATCTAAACCACAAATACCAAGGTATTGTGCACGTAATGGGCCCTGAACTAGGTATTACTCTGCCGGGTATGACCATCGTATGTGGTGACTCGCACACGGCTACACACGGTGCATTTGGCTCACTAGCATTCGGTATCGGTACTTCAGAAGTTGAGCACGTTCTAGCAACTCAAACGCTAAAACAAGCTCGCGCTAAAACGATGAAGATCGAAGTAAAAGGCAAGGTTGCTCCGGGAATCACTGCAAAAGACATCGTGCTAGCGATCATCGGTAAAACAACGGCAGCTGGCGGTACTGGCTACGTGGTTGAATTCTGTGGTGAGGCAATTACCGACCTTACGATGGAAGGCCGTATGACGGTATGTAACATGGCAATCGAGCTTGGCGCTAAAGCAGGCTTAATCGCTCCAGATGCAACGACATACGAATACATAAAAGGTCGTAAGTTCTCTCCACAAGGTGAAGACTTAGAAGCGGCAATCGAATACTGGGACACATTGAAAACCGATGCAGACGCTGAGTTCGATGCCGTTGTCACGCTAGAAGCAGCAGACATCAAACCACAAGTCACTTGGGGTACTAACCCAGGTCAGGTTATCTCGGTAGACACGCCAATCCCTGCACCAGAAAGCTTCGCAGACCCTGTTGAAAAGGCATCTGCAGAAAAAGCACTGGCTTACATGGGCCTTGAAGCCGGTAAATCTCTATCGGATTACAACGTCGATAAAGTGTTCGTGGGTTCTTGTACTAACTCTCGTATCGAAGACATGCGCGCAGCAGCAGCGGTAGCGAAAGGCCGCCAAGTAGCGGAACATGTTCAAGCATTGATCGTTCCAGGCTCTGAGCAAGTAAAAGCACAAGCTGAAGCTGAAGGCCTAGATAAGATCTTCATCGAAGCCGGCTTTGAATGGCGCTTACCAGGCTGTTCTATGTGTCTTGCAATGAACAACGACCGTCTAGGTCCACAAGAGCGCTGTGCTTCTACATCAAACCGTAACTTTGAAGGTCGCCAAGGCCGTGATGGTCGTACGCACCTAGTTAGCCCAGCAATGGCAGCCGCAGCGGCTATCGCTGGTCACTTTGTCGATATTCGTGAACTTTAATTAGAGGATTTAACATGTCAGGTTTTCAACAACACACCGGATTAGTCGTTCCTCTAGATACGGCCAACATCGATACTGATGCGATCATTCCAAAGCAGTTTCTACAGAAAGTAAACCGCATCGGTTTTGGTAAGCACTTGTTCCACGATTGGCGCTTCCTAGATGATGCAGGCCAACAGCCAAACCCTGAGTTTGTAATGAACGAAGCTCGCTACCAAGGCGCTTCAATTCTTTTAGCTCGTGAAAACTTTGGTTGTGGTTCATCTCGTGAACACGCACCGTGGGCGCTTGCCGATTACGGTATTCAAGTGATGATCGCGCCAAGCTTTGCCGACATTTTCTACGGCAACTCGATCAACAACCAAATGGTGCCAGTTCGATTGACTGAGCAAGAAGTGGATGAGCTATTCCAATTCGTTGAAGCGAATGAAGGTGCAGAAATTACGGTTGATCTAGAAGCAATGAAAGTTAGCGCGAACGGCAAAGAGTACTCGTTTGAAATTGATGAGTTCCGTCGTCACTGCTTACTGAATGGTTTAGACAATATCGGCCTTACACTTCAACATGCCGATAAGATCTCAGAGTTTGAAGCTAAGATTCCTAGCTTCCTAAAGTAATGAGACGTTTCTGAATGAATCCAAAGGTTGGCCTAGTGCCAACCTTTTTTATTTGGCTAAGCTTTTAACTTAACTTCATATGTTTATTTAAATGAAGGGCAATGAAAGAAAATGGTAAGCCTTAAGGTCTTAGTAATCAGTCATCAGGAGAATGCCATGAAACAACTACTTTTTATTGTCAGCCTACTTTTCTCAACCTTAGCTTGGTCGGCGCCGAAATCTGAACTTTGGCCATACTGGAATCAAAGCGACGAAACCAATCTAGAACAGGTATCTCACCAAAATTGGCAGCAATTTCTCGATAACTACTTAGTTAAACAAGGGCAAAATACCCTAGTGCGCTATCAAGCAGTGAACACTGCCGATAAGACAAAGCTCAAGCAGTACATCAAGAGACTAGAACAGGTGAATCCGCTCGACTATTCAAAAGCGGAGCAGTACGCCTATTGGGTTAACCTATACAACGCCGTGACTGTCGATTTGATTCTTGATGCCTATCCGATCAAATCCATCACTAAACTTGGCGGGCTATTTAGTTTTGGGCCGTGGGGAGATGATGTGGTAGTCGTTAACGGAAAATCACTGACACTCAACGACATTGAACATCGAATCCTAAGACCGATTTGGCAAGATCCTCGTACGCATTATGCAGTGAACTGTGCCAGCCTAGGTTGCCCTAACTTACAACCTGACGCTTTTACCTCTGACAATACTGAAGCCTTGCTTGAGCAAGCTGCTAATGAGTTTGTAAGCAGTGATAAGGGCGTGCTGGTTACAAACAATAAGCTTCAACTATCATCGATTTACGAATGGTTTGCTGTGGATTTTGGTACAGAGAAACAACTTATTCGTCACTTAGAACATTATCGAACTGAAGCAGTAACCAATACTCAAAACATCAGTTATGAATACGATTGGTCGCTCAACCAAGCAAACTAGCTCTAACGCTAACGTTCACGACTAAAACAAAAAAAGAGGCTAGAGGTTTTTATTAACCGCTAGCCTCTTTTTTATCTATTGAACTGTGTTTCTACAATTAAAAGCTTGAGCCCGGTTGCTGCAAGAATTCAATTTCTTCGGGAGTCGAAGCTCGCCCTAGCACCTCATTACGGTGAGGGTAGCGACCAAACTGCTCAATGATAACCTTGTGCTTAAACTCAAAATCCAGATTATGTTCTAATCCCGTTTGAGAAAAGAGTTCCACGGCTTGTTCATGGACTAACAAAGACTCACTGTGCATATAAGGCATATACAGGAAGCTTTTCTGTTGCTCGTTAAGCTGGTGATCAAAACCACCCGCTACCGCCTCTTGGGCTAGAGCCAACGCCATCGGATCAGAAGAAAATGCTGTCGGACTGTTTCTACCAATATTTCGAGAAAACTGATCAAGCACGATAATCTCAGCCAATCGTCCTTGCGCAGTTTGGCGCCACTCAAATAGCTCGCCTTGAATGGCTGCTTTATGCAATTCAGAAAATCGAGACTCTATCAAAGTGTCAATCTCGGCGCCGCCAGTAAACCAATCTTTAGGCGTCAACTCATCGAACCAAAACTCTAGAACATCCTGATACATTACCGTCATATAATTCCCTTTAATAAAAAACCGAGTAACGTTGTTATTACTCGGTCTAGTGTTCGATTACTTAAAACCTTTGACCTTCTTTATCAAGTCATAAGCATTTTGAATTTCTTGCGATTTTTCTTTCGCGACATTCATCATCTCAGGCGGTAAGCCCTTCGCCATCAGTTTATCTGGGTGATGTTCATTCATCAGCTTGCGGTAGGCTTTCTTCACCTCTTTACCGTCAGCACTTTCACTCACACCAAGAACCTTATATGCGTCGCCAAGCTGGTTCTGTTGCGAAGCCTGTTGCCAACCTGATGATTGCCCATGACCCTGATGGCCACCAAAGCTTCCACCTTGCTGTTGGAAACGGAACGCAGCTTCTTGCATCTGCAAGCGGCGTTCTAGTTGTTCTGCCGAAAACCCAAGCCCTTGCGCTATTTTATGCAGAACTTGACGTTCACTCGGGTGCAAACTTCCATCCGCAAATGCGGCAGATACCTGAAGCTCTAGAAAGAACTGCAGAAGATCAAAACGACCACCCGATGAGATTTTCACTCGCTCAAGTACGTCGCTCAGAGGAAAGTCGCTCTCTTTGCCGTCACGGAATGCATCTTGCGCCGCTTTGCGCTGTTCGCCATGCAGGTTCATACGCTCCATCATGGTAGAAGCGAGTTGAATCTCTTCTGGCGTTACCTGCCCTTTCGCTTTAGCAACGTGCCCCATAACCGCAAAAGCGGATTTAAAAAACTCGTTCTGTCTTTCTGCTTGGCTTGGACCTCGACCAAAACCAGAGCTATTGAAGCCTGATTGGTTCAATCGGCGAGCTTTATCGAATTGGTGTCCTAAAAACAGACCAAAAACTAAACCGAGTGGCCCTCCAAATAAAAAGCCAAAAAACGCGCCCAAAATTTTGCCAAATATTTGCATTATGTGTTCTCTATCTATGAATTTTATCTGAGTAATGCTGTCTGATGATGCTGAATGCTATTATTTCCTTTATCATAAGGAAAATGCTTTATTAATTGGATTGATACTAGATCAACCCTTCATCTAGTGACACAGGATAGTTCAACTTCATGCAATCTTTTTCCCGCACCTTGTTAGCCGCGTCTATAAGTACGGCGTTATACGTGTCGACAACTCAAGCTGAAACAATTACCGATAGTAGTGTGCAGGAAATGCCCTCTATAGATCAATGCTTGATCGAGCCCGCTGCAGAAAACGAGACACAGCTACCCGCTCATGTTGAGTCAGATCGCTTAGAAGCTATCAATGGTGACAAGGCAATATATTCAGGTGACGTAGTCGTTACGCAAGGGAACAAGACCATCCTTGCCGATAACGTAACCCTGCACCAACAAGAAAATATCGTTGTAGCTGAAGGCAACGTAAACTTTAGTGATGGTCAAATCAAATCTATCTCAGACAAAGCGACCAATAATCTGACTACAGATGAAATGACGCTTGAGAACACCGATTACGAATTCCTTTGCGAGCCCGGTCGCGGCGATGCTGTTTATATCGCAAAAACAGGTAAAGCGGTTTATGAGATTGAAGATGGTTCGATTACGTCTTGCCCAATTGGCGACAATGCTTGGCGTCTAAGAGCATCAAGTATCAGTGTCGACCAAGACGAAGAACAAGCCACCTTTTATAATCCACGTTTTGAAATTCAAAGTGTTCCTGTCTTTTACTTACCTTACTTAACGGTACCTGTGGGTGATACACGTAAAACCGGTTTCTTGTATCCTACAGTTTCGTATGGTTCAAGCGATGGTTTTGAAGCTGAAATTCCTGTTTATTGGAACTTAGCGCCAAACTACGACTTGGAAACCACCTTCAAGTACATGCAAGAGCGTGGCACTCAGCTTAACAGTAAATTCCGTTACTTAAGTGATTTTGGCTCAGGTAGTATCGAGTCTGAATATTTACCAGATGATAAAAAGTTCTCCGAAAAAGGCGACCGTTGGGGGGCTCAACTCCAGCACTCAGGGATATTCCAGCAATCGTGGTTATTTGAAATCGATTACTCAAAAGTCAGTGATATCGACTACTTCACTGACGTTAGCGGAAGCAGCATTGGTAACCGTGAGGATGGCCAGTTACTCCAAGAAGGTAAAGCAACCTACCGTACTCAAAACTGGGATGCGTCAGTACTTGTCCGAGATTTTCAAGTTTTAACTCCAAACAACCAACCTTATCGTCTAATGCCACAGCTGGAGTATAACTACTACGCTCCTGAGGTGATGGACTACTTAGACTTCGACATGATCAGTCATGTCTCAGTATTCGATACTGATGCGTCAGACAAACCATCTGCGACTCGCGTTCACGTTGAGCCGGGGATCACCATCCCTGTAGGAAATACCTGGGGCACATGGACCACAGAAGCGCGACTGCTGGGTACATACTACCAACAAGATCTTGATGGCGTTCCAACAGACCCAAATAGCGCAAATTATGTCGCAGGCAATGAATACTTAGAGGAGACTGTTAGCCGGGTTATCCCTGAGTTCAGAAGCCACGCGGGTATCGTGCTAGAGAGAGATACAACGATAATTGGGGGCTATACGCAAACACTAGAGCCGCAAGTTCAGTACCTTTACGTACCAGAAGAAGACCAATCTAACATAGCTCTGTACGACACAACATTGCTGCAAACGGATTATTACGGCCTATTTCGAAGCCGTAAATACAGTGGTGTTGATTTCATTGCAGCGGCCAACCAAATTAGTTACGGCGCATCTTCTCGGTTCTTTGATGATGAATACAGGGAACGCCTAAATGTATCTTTTGGGCAAATTTTTTATATCGACAAAGATACCAAACGTACTCCTGAAGGCACAGATCCAAACGATAAATCTAACTACTCCTCATGGGCGGTAGAGGTCGATTTTAACTACGATGATTACCTTTTTTATCATGGTGGTGTGCAGTACGATATCGATGCATCAGCCATGCAGCTTGCTAATAGCACCCTAGAGTATCGCTTTGCTGGCGGTTACGTACAAACTAACTATCGCTACGTTACGGAAGAATATATTGAGGATAATGTAGGCAAAAGTATAAATGTTGGTTCAATAACTAGAGATGGTATCTCGCAAGCCGGTTTGCTTGGTGCTTACCAGATTTCGCGGAAGTGGAATGCCAGTGCTCAATATTTCTATGATTTAACCACACAAGAGAATCTAGAGTGGTTGGCTCGCTTGAACTATAAATCGGATTGTTGGTATATCGGATTTACCTATAGTAACCAGCTGACAAATAACATTAGTAATCCAAATACTACGCCTGAATATGAAAACAACTTTGGTGTGAATTTCGGTATTATTGGCTTTGGTACTAACCTAGGTTCTGATTCAGGTGCAGTTGGGGATAGCAGTTCAGACAACTCATTGAGCTATGGTCGCCCATTCTTCTTAAACAACTAATTTTCTTTGCTGATAAAACGTCAGTAAATTTAAAGGATTACACATGACATTGTGGAAACGCACATTAATTGCTATCGCAGCGACTTGTACTTTATCAACAAGCTTTGCAGCGCCGGTCGAGCTAGATAGCGTAAAAGTTATCGTTAACGAAGGCGTTATCTTGCAAAGCGACATCGATGCTTCGATGAAGACATTACGCGCAAACGCTAAGAAAAGCGGTCAAACACTGCCATCGCAAGACGTGCTCAATGAGCAAGTGCTCGAAAAACTGATCATCGATACTATTCAAACTCAAGAAGCGGAACGTATTGGCGTTCGTATTGATGATGCTAGACTCGATCAAGCAATCGAAGGCATCGCGAAAGACAACAACCAAACGGTTGAACAACTTACCGCATCGGTTGCGGAAGAAGGCCTTAGCTACAATGCGTTTCGTGAGCAAGTAAGAAAAGAGATTGCGGCAAGTGAAGCACGTAATGCCTTAGTTCGTCGTCGTATCAATATTCTTCCTGCAGAAGTCGATAACCTAGCGGATATCTTAGCGCAAGAGACTAACGCGACCGTTCAATACAAAATTGGCCACATTCAACTGCGCTTTAATGACGACCAAACCAAAGAAGAGTTAGAAGCTCAAGCGACTGAACTAGTCGAGGAACTGAACTCAGGCAAAGATTTCAGCACCATGGCATATACTTACTCTAAGGGCCCTAAAGCACTGCAAGGTGGTGATTGGGGTTGGATGCGTAAAGAAGAGATGCCAACCATTTTTGCGGACCAGATCAAAATGCAGAACAAAGGCAGCATCATCGGACCTTTCCGAAGTGGCGTTGGTTTCCATATCCTGAAAATTGAAGATGTGAAAGGCTTAGAAACTGTTGCGGTAACTGAGGTGAATGCACGTCATATTTTGATTAAGCCTACAGTTATCCTAAGTGATGATGGCGCCAAGGAGCAACTTGAAGAGATCACACGTCGTGTTAACGCTGGTGAAGCGAGCTTCGGTGACCTTGCACAGCAATACAGCCAAGACCCAGGTTCTGCCGTACAAGATGGTGAGCTAGGCTACCAAACACCAGATTTGTATGTACCAGAGTTCAAACACCAAGTAGAAACGCTACCTGAAGGCAAAATCAGTGCGCCATTCAAAACCGTACACGGTTGGCACATTGTTGAAGTACTAGACCGTCGCGAAGTAGACCGCACCGATTCGGCTTTGAAAAACAAGGCTTACCAAATTCTATTTAACCGTAAATTCAACGAAGAAGCGGGTGCTTGGCTACAAGAAGTAAGAGCAAGTGCCTTTGTTGAAATGGTTGAGGACGACCAAGATGACAACAACTAAACGTATTGTCATAACCGCAGGTGAACCCGCAGGGATAGGACCAGACTTAACTCTGGCTCTATCTCAAGAAAGCTGGCCTCATCAACTCGTGGTTTGTGCCGATAAAACACTGCTAGCCGAGCGAGCGAAAACCCTAGGTATTGAAGTAGAGCTGCTGGACTACGATGCAGATGCGGCTAAGCAACCACAACGCGCTGGTACACTGGTAGTGAAACACGTTCCACTTGCTGAAACGGCAGTTGCAGGTCAACTCAACGAGGCTAATGGTCATTACGTATTAAATACTTTAGAAACCGCAGCAATTGGCTGTATGAATGATGAATTTGATGCTATTGTCACCGGCCCCGTTCACAAGGGTGTAATTAACCGAGCTGGCGTTGCTTTTAGCGGCCATACCGAGTTCTTTGCAGAGAAGTCCAATACACCACTGGTGGTGATGATGTTGGCAACTGAAGGGCTGCGTGTTGCACTAGTAACAACGCACATCCCACTAGCTTATGTATCTCAAGCTGTGACCGAAGACAGATTAGAGCAAATTATTGCTATTCTGAATAAAGATTTGGTTGAGAAATTTGCTATTGAGAAACCAACTATCTATGTATGTGGCCTTAATCCACATGCTGGTGAAGATGGTTGTTTAGGGCGTGAAGAGATTGAAACTATCACCCCGACGCTAGAAAAAATTCGCCAAAAAGATGGCATCAATTTAGTTGGCCCATTGCCAGCAGATACCATCTTTAATGAAAAATATTTGCAAGATGCAGATGCTGTTTTAGGTATGTATCACGACCAAGTACTCCCGGTATTGAAATACAAAGGGTTTGGTCGCTCAGTGAACATCACGCTTGGCTTACCGTTTATTCGCACATCAGTCGACCACGGTACCGCCTTAGACTTGGCAGGGAAAGGCCAAGCCGATACAGGGAGCTTTAGAACAGCGCTCACGCACGCCATTGAATTAGTAGAGAAAAAGCAATGAGAAATGATGTCCACTTAGGGCACAAAGCGCGTAAACGTTTTGGTCAAAACTTCCTTAACGATCCATACATTATTGATGGCATCGTATCGAGCATTAACCCACTACCAGGTCAAAACTTGGTAGAGATCGGTCCTGGTCTAGGCGCAATTACTGAGCCTGTGGGTAAGCTTGTCGATAAATTTACCGTTATCGAATTGGATAGAGACCTTGCAGAACGTCTTCGTAACCATCCAGATCTTACTGACAAGCTAACGATCCGTGAAGGCGATGCGATGAAGTTCGACTTCCAAGAACTGGTTAAGCCAAACAATAAGCTACGCATCTTTGGCAACTTGCCATACAACATCTCTACACCATTGATGTTCCACCTTTTTGAATTCCATAAAGACGTGCAAGACATGCACTTTATGCTTCAAAAAGAAGTGGTTAACCGTCTAGCTGCAGGCCCTGGCAGCAAAGCTTACGGCCGCCTTACTGTAATGGCTCAGTACTACTGTAAAGTAACGCCGGTGTTAGAAGTGCCACCAACGGCCTTCGTTCCGCCACCGAAAGTAGACTCAGCAGTCGTTCGCCTACAGCCATACGAAGTGCTGCCTTACCCGGCAAAAGACCTGAAATGGCTTGATCGCGTATGTCGTGAAGGCTTTAACCAGCGTCGTAAAACAGTTCGTAACTGCTACAAGAGCTTAATCGATAAGGAAGTGCTTGAAGAGCTAGGTATCAACCCAAGCATGCGTCCTGAGAACTTAACGCTCGAGCAGTTTGTCGACATGGCAAACTGGTTGTACGACAGTCACAACGCTGACAAATAAATAAAAAAGGCTCCTACACTTCGGTTAGGAGCCTTTTTTATGTAATACTTTAATTACATTAAGTATATCAACAACAAAAGGTGCGAATATGGATATATCTACGCCTTGTATCAAATGCCAGGTTCACTCTAAGTACATAGAAGAACAATCTGAGCCAACGAAGAATCGTTACGTCTTCGCCTACATTATTACCATCAAAAACCTAAGTAAAACAACGGTACAGCTTATGTCTCGCCGCTGGTTAATTACCGACTCTAACGGCAAGCAACTCACCATTGAGGGTGATGGTGTGGTTGGGCAACAACCCGTGATTGAAGCCAACGACGAATACACCTACACAAGTGGCACTGTCATCGAAACCCCTGTTGGCGTTATGCAAGGTCACTATGTGATGACCGATAACAAGGGCATTGATTTTATTACCGAAGTTGACCCATTCAGACTCGCAATCCCTAATATTCTTAATTAGCCGTACATCCGTATCTACAGGAAATTATTGTGTCGAATTATATTGTCGGAGACATCCAAGGGTGCTTCGACGAACTTCAATTACTGCTTGAAGCTATTAACTTTGATAAACACCAAGATACCTTATGGGTAGCTGGAGACCTAGTCGCTCGAGGCCCAAAATCATTGGAAACTCTGCGCTTTATTCGTAGCCTTGGTGACGCAGCTAAGGTTGTATTAGGCAACCACGACTTACACCTTCTGGCGCTATCCTTAGGGCTATTTCCAGCGAAACCAAAAGATAAGACTCAAGCGATTCTTGATGCTGAAGATCGTGAACTACTACTCGAATGGTTAAGGCAACAACCTTTGCTTCAGGAACACCCGGAGTTCGTGATGTGCCATGCGGGTATCTCGCCGCAATGGAGCATAGAAACAGCACGTATCGAAAATCAAGAGGTTGCATCCTTACTGAAGTCGGACAGATGGCAATGGCTTATCGAAAACATGTACAGCAACACGCCTGATTTATGGCATCAGGATTTACATGATATTGAGCGCTATCGCTATGCAATCAATAGCCTTACAAGAATGCGCTTCTGTTTTGAAGACGGTCGACTCGACATGGCATGTAAGCTACCACCTAATGAAATTACCGATGAACCATTAGTACCGTGGTTTGACCTTCCACAACGCATAAAGCTCGATAAAACCGTTGTTTTTGGACACTGGGCTGCACTTGAAGGCTATAACGGAAAAGACGTGATTGGACTTGATACTGGCTGCGTTTGGGGAGGAGACTTAACCGCACTTCGCTGGGAAGACAAACAGTTTTTTACTCAAAAAGCGTTATAGATATACGAAACACTTGCGCTACTCGTACAGCAGCGCAAGTGTTTTTAAATTAGGACTTAACGCTCGAGAATCACAAACTCCATATTGTGTTTGTTTTTCTCATCTGCTTGATAACTATCATTAAAGCTCTGCTTCCAACCTTCTCCCCAGTCTGGAAATTGCGTATCACCATCGACATCAAAATCGATATAAGTCAGATACAACTTGTCTGCTTTAGGTAGGCAAGTTTCATAGATTGAACCACCACCGATAATCATCACTTCATCGACATCGTTGACCAGCTCTAGTGCTTTATCAATCGAAGTAACAGTCGTCACCCCTTCAATTTCCAAGCTCGCATCACGGCTAATCACAACGTTTAATCGACCTGGTAAAGGACGCCCGATCGAATCATAGGTTTTACGCCCCATGACTACAGGCTTACCCATAGTCGAGCGTTTAAACCATGCAAAATCCGCAGGCAAATGCCAAGGCATCTGGTTGTCTTTACCTATTACACGGTTATTGGCCATTGCTGCAATCATACTGATGATCATAAATCGAAAGTCCTGTCCTTAACTGAAAGAGATTTGATGCTAGACGATAGGTCTGCGTCGGTAGAATAACAGCCCTGGTACAGCTAAGCCAACCGCCAGTCCAGCGATAATGAACATTGATTTCAAAAAGTTCTCCATCAACATTGCCAGTAACTCAGGCGTATAGCCTGCCCTGTTAATCTCTACCATAGCAATCATTGCCTTGAAGGCAAACACGCCTGGGACCATAGGAATCAAGGCTGCAACCGTAAATACCTTAGGATGCGCTAACAGTTTATGTGACCAATGAACCCCTATCATGCCAACCACCGTCGCGGCAAAGAACGTTGCCCATTCGATTGGAATACCAAAGTGCATCATCAGATAACGGCTACCATGGCCGATAGAGCCGCCAAGTGCACAATAAATTAAAGCGCGTTGCGGGACGTTAAACACCAATGCGAATCCAACCGCAGGAATCGCGGCGAAAAACATATCATTGAGCAAACCTAAAAACAGTTCGAAAATACTCATTAGCTCGCCCATCCCCAAACATCAGATAAACTCATCGCTGCGACAATGCCCAAGCTCGTCGCCAGAGTTAATAAGCTGGCCATGGTAAAGCGCGCTAACCCCATATTAATATGGCCTTTAAGCATATCAGCGACGGAGTTAATCAGAGGAAAACCAGGTACTAACATTAATACTGATGAAGCCATCACGATCGTGGGCTGACCGCCAATATTGTAAAGTACGGCTTGAGCAGAAATGGTAGTGGTAACGAATGCTGTGATAGCAAAGTTTAATAGCGGATTGAAATGGCGATGCCCAATTTCTTGTCTGACGATCATACCGCAAGCTGAAGCAATAAAAGTCATCATGAAGACTTGCCAGTCTCCGCCCGCAAGGTGGCTAAAAGAGGCACACGACAACCCTATCATCACAACCACTAACCAACGGTTGTAGCGCTCGGGGCTGATGTTTTGAATCTTTTTATACGCCAAATCATAATCGAGAATTCCCTTCTCCATCATGATGCAAATGCGTTGAATGTCCGTGATAACCTGCATGTTAATGCCACGATCAGCACAACTTCGAGTAGTGGTAATACAGTGATCATCCATTACGGTAGTTACAACAAGCGCATTGGCTGACAGTGCGACTTCAACCTCATTCACCCCACAAGCAATACCGATGCGACGCATGATATCGCCGACCAGTGTGCTCTCGGCGCCGTGCGCCAATAACATTTGTCCTGATTGAGCGACGAGTCTTGAGATCGCTCTTTGCTTTGATGCCATGATTTCCTTCCCATAGGCGTTAATTATCTAAAGATAAATTTTGCATAAAAAACAACAAGACGTCATGATTTAGATACAAAAAAACCGCAATTTTCATTGCGGTTTAATAAAACTATCAGTGAACTTGGAAGAAGCGACCGATGCGTTATCTGAAACTAAGAAGGATTAGTCACGAACATAGATAACATGGCCGTCATCTTCTTCGTCATCCCAATCGTCCCAATCGTCGTCATCTTCAGTAACGACATTCTTACCGCTCATCGCATCTTTATGGTAGTCATCCCACATAAAGTCTACTTTTTCTTCTTCTTCAACTTCTACAACTTCGCGAGGCAGGTTTTCCATAAACTCACCTAGTTTGAAGCAAAGATCTTTGGTGCCGATTTTATTCACAGCAGAGATCTTGAAGTACTCGCCTTCCCAGCCCAAAGCATCGATGATTTCTTGAATCTTTTCGTCTGCTTCGTCTTCTGGCATTAGGTCAACTTTGTTGAACACTAACCAACGAGGTTTCTGTGAAACTTTTTCACTGTATTGCTCAAGCTCATCGATGATCGTCAGTGCATTCTGAATAGGATCAGATTGATCGATCGGCATAATGTCGATCATATGCAGAAGAACACGACAACGCTCAAGGTGCTTAAGGAAACGAATACCAAGGCCAGCGCCATCAGCAGCGCCTTCGATTAGACCTGGGATATCGGCAACAACGAAGCTCTTTTCAGGGACAACACTTACCACACCCAAGCTTGGGATCAAGGTAGTGAACGGGTAATCAGCCACTTTTGGTTTCGCAGCAGATACTGAACGAATAAAAGTAGATTTACCTGCGTTTGGTAGGCCAAGCATACCAACGTCAGCTAATAGAAGAAGCTCTAAACGCAGTTCACGAACTTCACCTTTAGTACCCATTGTCTTTTGACGAGGAGCGCGGTTAACAGACGATTTAAAACGCGTGTTACCAAGACCGTGCCAACCACCTTTACCAACCATTACTTTCTTGCCGTGCTCAGCAACTTCAGCAACGATTTCATTGGTGTGGATATCAACTGCACGCGTACCAACTGGTACTTTCAGCGTAATGTCTTTACCACGTTTACCAGTACAGTTACCGCCGCGACCATTCTCGCCACGCTCTGCATTGTAAAAACGTTGGAAACGGTAATCGATCAGTGTGTTTAAGTTCTCATCCGCTTGGATGTAAACATCACCGCCGTCACCACCGTCGCCGCCATCAGGGCCACCTTTAGCGACGAATTTTTCGCGCCAAAAGCTTACTGTACCATTACCGCCATCACCGGCTTCTATTTTTACTACCGCTTCATCAACGAATTTCATTTTTTAACTCCGCACTTACGTTGCGTTACCACTCATCAAGGAGTGATATAAATTCTAGCAGATCCGTGTTTAGATCGATCACCTAAGATCTAGGCCGACCTGCAACCAAGGAACAAATAAGGAGAGGTTCTTTGCTTCTTATTTTTTACAAAACAAACGGCTTCTTAAAAACCAAACTGTTTCTCAAAAATAAAACGGCTTCTCAAAACCAAAACAAGAGCGTCTGCTTTTTTATTCTTGCTATAAATAAAAAACCCTGCCGAATCGGCAGGGCTTTTGAATTCAGCTTGAAAGCTAATAACATAATCTAGTTAAAGATTAAATTACTCAGCTTCGATGCTTACAAACTTACGGTTTTTAGGACCTTTAACAGCAAATTTCACTTTACCTTCAGTAAGAGCGAAAAGAGTGTGGTCTTTACCGATGCCAACGTTTGTGCCAGCGTGGAACTTAGTACCACGTTGACGAACGATGATGTTACCTGCAAGAACAGATTCACCACCAAAACGCTTAACACCAAGACGTTTGCTTTCTGAATCGCGGCCGTTATTAGTAGAACCGCCAGCTTTTTTATGTGCCATTGTTAAACTCTCCTAATACTTAAGCGTTAATGCCAGTGATTTTCACTTCAGTGAACCACTGACGGTGACCAGCTTGCTTACGCGAGTGCTTACGACGACGGAACTTAACGATTTTTACTTTATCGCCACGACCGTGTTGTACTACTTCTGCAGTAACCTTGCCACCTTCAACAAGAGGTGCACCAACAGCGATTTCTTCGCCGTTAGCAACAAGAAGAACTTTATCAAATTCAACAGTTGCACCAGTTTCAACGTCTAATTTCTCTAAACGAAGTGTTTGACCTTCGCTTACTCGGTGTTGTTTGCCACCAGATTGGAAAACAGCGTACATATTTTACTCCGCTTTTTCCGCACAGCCTATGGTTGTTAATTGTACAACTCGGGTGTGCGCTAAACTAATCAATAGGGCGCAGATTCTACGGGAATCATGGCGCTATGACAAGCCATATTTTTAAAAAATTGGCGAAAACCTGTTCGCCAAAGAAAAGTGCGGCAATCATGCCCTTTAGCGATGTATTAATCAACGTTTTTTAGTGTATTATTCAACAATTAAATACAACGTATAAGCCTTACAGGGTCTAACTTCAGCCGGATGAACAATGGATTTTAAAGCTATCCAAACGCTTACTGCCAATGATATGGCAAAAGTGAATGAAACAATTCAAGCCCAACTTAATTCTGACGTAAGTTTAATCAACCAGCTTGGTTTTTATATCGTTAGCGGTGGTGGCAAACGCCTACGCCCTTTGCTTGCTCTTTTATCTGCTCGCGCACTCGATTACCAAGGTGAAGCTCATATCACCTCTGCAGCCTTTATCGAGTTTATTCACACCGCAACCCTGCTTCACGACGACGTTGTCGATGAATCGGACATGAGACGCGGTAAAGCGACGGCCAATGCCGCTTTTGGTAATGCCGCTAGCGTTTTGGTGGGTGACTTTATCTACACACGCTCATTCCAAATGATGACAACACTAGGATCTTTAAAGATCCTTGAGCTAATGAGTGAAGCAGTAAACGTGATTGCCGAGGGTGAAGTTCAACAATTAATGAACTGCAATAACCCAGACACCACAGAAGAAAGCTACATGCAGGTGATCTACTCTAAGACTGCTCGTTTGTTCGAAGCTGCGACCCAAATCGGCGCGATTCTTACTGAGTCATCACCAGAGATCGAAACAGCAATGCAGAACTATGGTAAGTACCTAGGCACCGCATTCCAGCTGATTGACGATGTGATGGATTACACTGCAGATGGTAAAGAGATGGGTAAGAACGTTGGCGACGATCTAGCCGAAGGCAAGCCAACACTGCCTCTACTTTACGCAATGCATAATGGCTCTCCTGAACAAGCAAGCATGATTCGTGAAGCGATTGAGAAAGCGAACGGCATGGAACGTCTCGACGACATTATGGCTGTGATGAAAGAGACAGGCTCTTTAGAGTACACCACAAATAAAGCCTACGAAGAGGCCGATAAAGCCATCGCTGAGCTTTCTGTACTTCCTGACTCAGAATATAAGCAAGCGCTAACCACGCTCGCACACTTAGCTGTTAAACGCAGTAAGTAAGCAGGTTAATAGACAACTCGCTTCTAGCTTCTATATAAATAACAAAAAAGAGCCTCAGGGCTCTTTTGTTGGTTTTCAACAAATATTTGTAGGTGAGCCAAATTCAATATCGACTGGCTTCTAATGATAACGGCAGTTGTGCTTCAATCTCTTTAAGCTCTTCCATTGGCACTGCGTACTGCTCATGCCCGTTGTAAGTCTCTACTAACGCGTACTGCTCTTGCTCATCAATGACCAATACTTTTCCTAAGTGCCCCAAATATTCTACATTCATACCCTTCTGAACAGTAGCCATAACATTTACCTTCACCTTGGTTGTAGAGGTGAATACGAGTAGCTTGAACTTCAGGATCAAAAAAGCCGATCATAATGACCGGCCCTTAATAACTAGCTTTAGACTGAGTTAAATAGCGTCTCGCTTATTTAGCGAATTCAACACCAATCTCGATGTCACCATTTAGCGTTTCAAGCATGCTATCTAAAGCGTTACGTTCGAAGTCGCTTAGCTCACCGTAGCTAAGGATCGCTTCAGCGCCCTCTTTGCCTAGTTTAACTGGCTGTGCGAAGAATGGAGCGTGCTCACCTTCACCTTCAACGTATGCACATTCAATCACGTTCTCTTCACCTTGAAGCGCTTTAACTAGAGCAAGACCGAAACGACAAGCCGCTTGACCCATAGACAGTGTCGCACTGCCGCCGCCGGCTTTAGCTTCTACTACTTCCGTACCTGCATTTTGGATACGAGTCGTTAGTGCTGCGATTTCTTCGTCAGTGAACTCTACGCCTTCAACTTGAGAAAGTAGAGGAAGAATCGTTACGCCTGAGTGACCACCGATAACAGGAACACGGATGTCGCCTGGATCTTTGTCTTTCAACTCAGCGACAAACGTTTCTGAGCGAATCACATCAAGAGTCGTAATACCGAATAGACGGCGCTTGTCGTAAACGCCTGCTTTCTTAAGTACTTCAGCAGCGATTGGCACTGTTGTGTTTACTGGGTTAGTGATGATACCAACACAAGCAGTAGGACAAGTAACTGCGATTTTCTCTGCAAGAGACTTAACAATGCCAGCGTTCACATTGAAAAGATCCGCACGATCCATACCAGGCTTACGAGCAACACCCGCTGAAATAAGTACAACATCCGCACCTTCTAGTGCTGGTGTTGGATCTTCACCCGCGTAACCTTTGATCGAAACAGGCGTTGGGATATGGCTAAGATCGGCAGCAACACCCGGTGTTACCGGAGCGATGTCGTAAAGTGCAAGATCTGAACCAGCAGGTAGTCGGTTCTTAAGTAGTAGGGCTAGGGCTTGACCGATGCCACCAGCGGCACCAATAACAGCTACTTTCATTGTTATTCTCCTTGAGAGATTTCTCTTATAGATTCTTTGTAGGGTAATTCTTGAGCTAAATCTAAGTTAAAAAACTATATTAATCACAAAGTGATTACAATCAATTAACGCTAGCTTTGCGACTTCGCGCAAGTCAATAAAACCGTGCTACACAGCAAGTTCGCATTATGGCGATAATCGACTGAAATAACAAAATAAGTCGTCGCAAATAACACATTATTCTATTAAATATTTACAGTGATATGACTAACAAATTACAGGGATGTTTTGGCTAAAATTGAATATGTATGCGAGAATATGCAAACATCTTTGTTAATGAATAAGAATGACATATGCGCAATACAGAAAAGCAAGACAACTTAGTTCGTGCATTTAAAGCCTTACTAAAAGAAGAACGTTTTGGCTCACAAGGCGAAATTGTAGATGCCCTAAAACACGAAGGTTTTGAAAGCATCAACCAGTCTAAAGTCTCGCGTATGTTAACCAAGTTTGGTGCCGTTCGAACTCGTAACGCAAAAATGGAGATGGTTTACTGTCTTCCTGCTGAACTGGGTGTTCCGACAGTTTCTAGCTCTTTACGAGAATTAGTACTAGATATTGACCACAACAATGCATTAGTTGTGATACACACTGGCCCTGGTGCAGCTCAGCTTATCGCTCGCTTATTAGACTCACTAGGTAAGTCGGAAGGCATACTGGGTGTGGTCGCGGGTGATGACACTATCTTTATTACTCCAACGTTATCGGTTACCACTAAGCAACTGTTTGATTCTGTGTGCGAACTGTTTGAATACGCAGGATAATTGATCACTGTTTCATAACTATCAGCCTTACTAATGGATCACGAACATCTATTCGCTTCGTGATCCAAATCACATCCTAGAATATCCATACACCCTTCCCGAAATTACACTAAATCATTGATTTTAAAAAATTCAGTAGCAAATTAAACACGAGATCTAGACATCATTTGTTAGATTTTTTAGCTATATCTTTTAACATTCGAGTAATTTTCTGCCAATTTTTGATATTATTCAGCCACTTTTTCATCACATGGATTGAAAAAGGTGCCGTTTCCAAATAGGAAACTCCAGAAACGACTACACTTGTTTCAGGGTTAATAATGAATAAAGGAAGGGAAATTCATGGCATTTACCAAACTTATTAAAGTTGGTGCTATTGCAGCTGCTGTAATGGGCGCTGGCGCTGTTAACGCTCAAGAGTTCATCACAATTGGTACTGGTTCAGTGACGGGTGTTTACTACCCAACTGGTGGTGCAATTTGTAAACTAGTGAACAAGGGCCGCAAAGACCACAACATTCGTTGTTCTGTAGAGTCTACTGGTGGTTCAATCTACAACGTTAACACCATCCGTGCTGGTGAACTAGATTTCGGTGTTGTTCAATCGGACTGGCAATACCACGGCTACAACGGTACAAGTAAGTTCAAAGATCAGGGCGAATACAAGAAACTTCGCGCTATGTTCTCTCTACATACAGAACCGTTCAACATCATCGCTCGTACCGATGCTGGCATTAACAATGTTTCTGACCTAGCTGGTAAGCGCGTAAACATTGGTAATCCAGGCTCTGGTGACCGTGCAACGATGGGTGTTGTAATGGACGCAATGGGTTGGACGAACGACAGTTTCAAGCTTGCTTCTGAACTTAAAGGTTCTGAGCGTTCACAAGCACTTTGTGATAACAAGATTGATGCATTCATCTACATGGTTGGTCACCCGAACGGATCAATCAAAGAAGCAACAACGTCTTGTGATGCAAAACTGGTTTCAGCAACAGGTCCACAGATCGACAAGATCGTAGCTGAAAACCCATACTACGCTTACAGCACAGTTCCTGCTGGCATGTACCGTGGTACTGACGCTGACGTAAACAGCTTCGGTGTTGCAGCAACAATGGTAACAACTTCAGACGTTTCTGAAGAAGTTGCATACAACGTTGCTAAGGCAGTATTTGAAAACTTTGACACTTTCAAACGCCTACATCCAGCATTTGCTAACCTGAAAAAAGAAGACATGGTTAAAGCGGGTATCTCTATCCCTCTTCACCCAGGCGCAGCAAAATACTACAAAGAAGTGGGCCTTCTAAAGTAATTCTACTTTAAGCCTACTACACCAATAAGGAGGCTAGCCCTCCTTATTGGCTTTTCACGTTTTATAAAAATAACTTAAGTGAAAAGAGCAACCCTTTAAGTTTCTCCAATTTGGAGGACTTACCTTCTTATCAAGCCTAAAACAAAGACGAACAAAGAACGCATTTCCCTATCCATTCACTACACTAGATAGGAAATAAATAACGTTTGGTTGTTCGTAAGAAAAGGCAGACCATCAATAATAAGGATAAAGTACATGACGCAGACAACATCACCGTCTCCAGATGTGCAAGAAATGGTGGCACAATCAGATACTGGTGCGCGTAGCCCTCGTGGTATCCAAGGCCGTATTTTATGGTTTGTGCCTCTATGTTGGTCACTGTTCCAACTTTGGTATGCATCTCCGCTGCCGTTCATTTTTAACTTCGCAATTTTAAACGACACTGAAGCTCGAGCAATTCACCTTACGTTTGCTATTTTCCTAGCCTTTACCGCTTATCCAGCTATGAAGAATTCGCCTAGGGATCGCATCCCAGCTGTCGACTGGATATTGGCGCTCGTAGGTAGTTTTTCAGCTTCTTATATCTATATTTTCTACACTGAACTTGCCGGTCGCTCGGGTGCACCAACAACATTCGATATTGTTGCGGCCGTATTCGGCATGGTTCTACTGCTTGAAGCAACACGACGCGCTTTAGGTCCACCTCTTATGGTTGTGGCGGCAGTATTCCTACTTTACACCTTTGGTGGCCCTCACATGCCAGACGTTATTGCCCACAAAGGTGCGAGCCTGAACAAGGCAATGTCGCACCTGTGGCTAACAACAGAAGGTGTATTCGGTGTCGCTCTTGGCGTATCAACGTCATTCGTATTCTTGTTTGTACTATTTGGTGCAATGCTAGAACGTGCTGGTGCTGGTGCTTACTTCATCAAGGTTGCATTCTCTCTGCTTGGTCACATGAAGGGCGGCCCAGCGAAAGCAGCCGTTGTAGCGTCTGGTTTATCTGGTCTGGTATCAGGTTCTTCGATTGCAAACGTTGTTACCACGGGTACCTTTACTATCCCGCTAATGAAGCGTGTTGGTTTCCCGGGCACAAAAGCTGGTGCAGTAGAAGTCGCGGCTTCAACCAACGGTCAGCTAACGCCACCTATCATGGGTGCGGCGGCATTCTTGATGGTTGAGTATGTGGGCATCTCGTATGTAGAGGTAATCAAGGCGGCGTTACTGCCAGCTCTGATCTCTTACATCGCTCTGATTTACATTGTTCACCTAGAAGCATGTAAAGCAGGCATGACTGGCCTGCCTCGTCGTCACACACCAACTATCGTACAAAGCCTGCTGTCTTTCACGGGTACCATTTTAGGTCTGTGTGTCATCAGCGCCGCGGTTTACTACGGTGTGGGTTGGACGAAAGATGTATTTGGCGATGCGGCAACACCAATCGTAACTGTGGCGCTATTGATCGCTTATGTTGCTCTGGTTCGCGTATCTGCAAAATACGCAGCTGAAGGCGGCATGGAAATCGATGCTGATCTAAAAGAAGTTCCGGATCCGGGGCCAACGATTAAATCTGGTTTGCACTTCCTACTGCCTATCGTAGTACTTGTTTGGTGTTTAACAGTTGAACGTTTCTCTCCAGGTCTGTCGGCATTCTGGGCGACCGTGTTCATGATCTTCATTCTGATCACTCAACGTCCTTTAATGACTCTGATGAACAAATCAGACGATCTTGCAGAGCAAACTAAAGCTGGCTTCGTTGATCTAGCAGAAAGCTTGGTTTCAGGCGCACGTAACATGATTGGTATCGGTGTCGCGACAGCGGCTGCAGGTACGGTTGTAGGCGTGGTGACTCTAACGGGTATCGGCCTTGTAATGACGGATTTCGTTGAGTTTATCTCAGGCGGTAGCATCATCCTTATGCTGCTATTTACTGCGGTAATCAGCTTGATCCTAGGCATGGGCTTACCAACCACAGCAAACTACATCGTTGTATCAACGCTGATGGCTCCGGTAATCGTAACCCTAGGCGCTGCGCACGGTCTTATCATCCCACTGATTGCGGTGCACTTATTCGTTTTCTACTTTGGTATTCTTGCCGATGATACGCCTCCAGTTGGTCTAGCAGCGTTTGCGGCAGCCGCGATTGCGAAATCCGATCCGATTCGTACTGGTATTCAAGGCTTTACCTACGATATTCGTACTGCGATTCTGCCATTCATGTTCATCTTCAACACCCAACTACTGTTGATGGGTATTGATTCTTGGTGGCACTTAGCGTTGACGATTTTCTCCTCTGTGACTGCGGTACTTATCTTTGCAGCAGCGACACAAGGTTGGTGGTTCACGAAGAACAAGTGGTGGGAAACGATTCTGCTTATCGTTCTGACCTTCTCTTTCTTCCGCCCAGGTTTCTGGTGGGACATGATTTATCCAGAGAAAGTTCTTTCACCTGGAGTTGAGATCGCTCAAATCACAGAAAATCTATCTGTGGGACAATCACTTGAATTGAGAGTAGGTGGCGAAAACTTAGAAGGTAACTATTCTGAGAAAACTGTTCGCCTTCCGTTTGAAGATTCTGCGACAACAAGTGAAGACCGCATTGCTTCAATGGGCCTAATGCTGACACAAGCTGACGACAAGATGATTGTTGATATGGTTGAGTTTGGTAGCCCTGCAGAAGCCGCTGGCATTGACTTTGATTGGGAAATTAAATCAGTTATCCAAGACGCAGAACGACCAATGAAAGAGTGGGTATTCTTACCTGCCCTACTGATTTTGATTGGTTTAGCGATGAACCAAAGAAGGCGTGCTCGTAAGGATGAGATTAGCGCGTAATGGATAGAGCCAAGTAGCGCTCTACTCTATTTGGCTTTTTTACTACATGGAAAAGATAATCACAGCGTTTGGTATGTACTAAGCGCTGCTCAAAAAGAGACGAATACATGTATAGACAAATCCTTGTTCCCGTTGATCTTAACGACAAAGGCTTTTCTGATAAAGCAGTCGAGCTAGCGGTATGGCACGCGAAACACAGCAATGCTGAAGTCCACATTCTGAACGTACTACCGGGCATTCACATGTCGATGGTTGCGTCTTACTTCCCGAAAGATGCAGCGAACCAAATGAAGCTTGATGTGAAAAATCAGCTGAAAGAGTTTGCTGACAAGCACATTGACGATGAAGTGGTGTATAAAGTTCACGTTGCCGAAGGCAAGACTTACACAACGATTCTAGATTACGCAGAAAAACTGGGCGCTGACCTTATCGTGATGCCTAGCCATAAGCGTTCGAAAATCGACAAAGTTGTGCTTGGTTCTGTTGCAAGCAAAGTGGTACAGAACTCACCAATCAATGTATTGGTAGTTAAGCCGCAAGGCTAAATCACTTAATCGACACAACGATCTAAAAAGGTTGGCCTAAAAGCCAACCTTTTTTGTTTTGCGTTCGCACCGTTTAATTCCAATCGTAGTAAAGATCTCAAGAATCAACGCACTAAGTTCTGCGGATTACCCTCAACAAACCCATCAATATTATCGATTAAGATATCAGACAGCTTTTGAATTGAACTGTCACTGCCCCACGCCACATGGGGTGTCAGCAATAAGTTAGGTAGGTGACTGTTAGCCAATAGTGGGTTCGAGTTGTCTGCAGGCTCTTGTGTAAACACGTCCATACCTGCACCTGCAATCTCATTACTTTTCAAAGCTTCAACCAAGGCTTGTTCATCGACAAGTCCACCACGCCCCGCATTGATCAACACCGCGCTTGGCTTCATCATTACTAGCTCACGCTCTGAAATCAGGTTTCGGGTCGCTTCGGTCAGCGGACAATGCAGGCTGAGCGCATCCGCTTGCTTTAAAACAGCATCAAAAGGCAGATACCCTTCTCGACAAAACTCCGCCCCTTTGCGCTCTGCAAAAATGACGTTCATGCCTATCGCTTTAGCCAGTATCGCAGTCGCTTGGCCTAAACTTCCACTGCCGATTAAACCTAATGTACTGCCTGCCACATCTTGAATCGGATGTGTAAAGAAACAGAACTGTTTATCCTTTTGCCACTCGCCAGCTTCAATATCTTGATGGTAGCCAACAAGGTTTCGTTTAAGTGTAAACAACATAGCAATCACATGTTCAGGTACCGACTGAGTCGCATAGCCTTGCACATTAGCCACTGCGATATTGTTACTCTTGCAGTAGTCGACATCGACATTATTGACGCCAGTCGCTGACACCGCGATCAACTTGAGTTGTTGTGCTTGAGCTAAATTATCAGCATTGAGCACAACCTTATTGGTGATAACAACATCCGCTCCGGCAACGCGCTCAGCAACGAGTTCTGGAGCAGTAAAGTCATACTCTACCCACTCATGTTCAAAGCTAAGAGGTTTTAAATGGATTTGAGATGGGATGGTGGCTCTGTCGAGAAAGACCACTTTCAACTTCGGCATTGTACGTCCTTGAATTGATACTGATGACACCATTCTAAGCTTTTAGCTTACTGTAGTCTGGAAGCTCTGGCGCAATTTCAAAGTGCTGCTCGATTTGTGGCGATGCTTGAGGATAAAACTCACACGGAACAAAGGCTTTGAATAACTGATCATTGGCCGGGTGATAAAAACTGAGTTCACACGCGTGCAGAGCCAACCTATCGCTATAGTTAAAAGCATCTGGCGTTGCATAAAACTCATCACCCACAATCGGATTCCCCATCTCCATGCAGTGCACTCGCAACTGATGGGAACGTCCCGTGATAGGCAGTAGCTTCAACAATGTCGTTTGAGCCTCTTCTTGCTCTACCATATAGCGAGTCTGAGATGATTTACCACCCTCGAAACACACTTTCTGCTTCGGCCTGTTTGGCCAATCGCAAATAAGAGGGAGGTCAATCAAACCTTCTGCTTCTTCTACTGAACCCCATACTCGCGCGTAATAGAGTTTGTGTGTCAGTCGATATTGAAACTGCTTCTTCAAATGACGCTCAGCTTGTTTGTGTTTAGCAAGCAGCATCAAGCCCGATGTCGACATGTCCAATCGGTGCACGACTTGAATCTCTGGAAACTCAACAACTAACCGACTCCACATACTGTCGTAATGTTCTGGCAACCTACCCGGAACAGAAAGCAAACCCGCAGGCTTGTTCACCACAAGAATATCGTCATCTTGATAAACAATATCAATCCACGGTTCACGCGGTGGTGTGTACTGTTCTAACGCCATTGAAGCCTCTTAATTGCTAGTGAATAAATAATTTACGGTTGATTCGTTTATAAATAAATACAATTTTCAACATTTTCGTACATAAAAGTTGACGACTTTACAAAACATGGTATTGATAGGGTAACGGATAATAAGAAGTCAGCATCAAAGGAAAAACGATGGACAGTACGGTTAAAACCACCAACACAAAAACACCAACCTCAGCTCCCCTATCAAGTTTAATTAAGTCTCTTGGCCCAGGCATTATGATGGCCGCAGCGGCTGTAGGTGGTTCTCACTTAGTCGCCTCAACCAAGGCGGGTGCGATTTATGGTTGGCAGCTTGCTGCGCTTATTATCCTCGTTAACGTATTTAAATACCCATTCTTCAGAGCCGGCATCCAATACACGCTAGGAACGGGTCAAAGCTTGGTGGAAGGTTACTCTAACCTAGGCCGACCATACCTTGTGATCTTTTCGATCTTGAGTGCCATATCTGCGGTCGTGAATACCGCTGCCCTGCTATTATTCAGTGCAAGCCTACTCAGTTACTTTGTTCCTTTCGATTTAGCCACTAGCACCTTGTGCATGATCGTTTTAGCGACCTGTTTGATCATTCTGTTTGCTGGCCATTATCGTGCTCTCGATACACTATCTAAAGCGATCATGGCGATCTTAACCATCACAACCTTAGCTGCAGTCGCCATTGCTATCGGCTCTCCAGTCGAACCTGATGCTGCTTTTGTTCCACCGTCGCCTTGGTCATTGGCTGCTATTGGTTTTATCGTGGTGACCATGGGTTGGATGCCTGCGCCTATCGAGATTTCAAGCATCACCTCTATGTGGCTAAAAAGCCAAAAAGAGAAGCAGGAAGTGACCGCACAATCAGCACTGTTCGATTTCAATGTCGGCTACATTGGTACTGCATTGCTTGCTTTAGTATTTGTTGCGTTAGGCGCGCTAGTACTTCACGGTTCGGGGGTTGAACTGTCTCGATCCGGTGTTGGCTTCACTCATCAATTGGTCGGCATCTACGCTTCGACAATTGGTGAATGGTCTCGCCCATTAATCGCTCTTATCGCTTTCTTCTGTATCTTTGGTAGCACGATTACTGTTATCGACGGCTACTCACGCGTGCTTGCTGAATCACAGCGTCTATTATTCAAAAAAGATTCAAGCCCAAGAATGCTGCAAGGCTGGATCATCATTGTCTCTCTCGCGGCATTAGCGATTGTGATGTTCTTTAGCGCTGCACTGATGCCAATGCTGGATTTTGCGATGGTGCTTGCCTTTGCGACTACGCCATTCTTCGCGCTGCTTAACTTCATCCTAGTGAACAAGGCTAAGCTTCCAGAAGCCCTAGCCATTGGCACCAAACTAAAATGGCTGTCTATCGCGGGTCTTGTTTACCTGTTTGGTTTCTTGGCAGTCTTTGTTTGGTGGAAGTGGTTGATGTAACCCCTCTGCCAATACATCTTTCAACAACGAAAACAGCTTTCAAACGCTAGATAAAAATAAGGCCTTCATGATGAAGGCCTTATTTCGTTGAAGCATCTCGCTAATTTAAAACTAGTTGTGAGAAACCACAATCAAGCGTAATGAATCTAGCTGAACCTGAGCTTTGCTGATGTAACCTGTCAATTCATTGATTTGAGCTTCGATTACCTCTAGCTCTTCATCACGAATGTTAGGGTTCACCGCTTTAAGCGCTTGTAGGCGCTCTAATTCACCGTTTAGGTTAGTCTGCATGTCTCGTTGAGCTTGTTCACGCACTTCTTCCACTTTAGGAAGTACGTGCGTCTCACCCGCTTCGATTAGCTTGTGAATCTCACCTTGTACCGAGTTAACTAGCTTGCTCGCTAGGTGACGGTTTACAGGGCTTAATTGACGGTTAAAGCTGTCGAACTCAACCTGAGCTGATAAGTCATTACCACGGCCATCCATCATCAAACGAATTGGCGTCTTAGGTAAGAACTGGCTGATACCACTGCGTTTCGGTGCTTGCGCATCCACAAGGTAAACCAACTCAAGCAGGATAGTACCCACTGGCAGCGCTTTGTTTTTCAGTAGCGATACCGCTGATGCACCAACACCTTCACTCAGTAGCAGATCGATACCGCCCTGAATCATTGGGTGTTCCCAACTAATGAAGTTCATGTCTTCACGAGAAAGCGCAGTATCACGATCAAACGTGATGGTTGCGCCTTCGTATGGTAAGCCCGGGTAGCTTGGTACCATCATATGCTCAGATGGCGTCACAACCAGCGCATTTTCACCCTTGTCGTCTTGGTTCAAGCCAATCGTATCGAACAGGCTCAATGCAAACGTCACTAGGTTAGTATCGCCGTCAGTCGACGCGATCTTTTCTGCAATTTCATGCGCTTTGTCGCCGCCGTTTGAGTGCATCTCTAGTAGGCGATCACGGCCTTTTTCTAGATCTGATTTCAGGCTTTGGTTTAGCTTGGCAGACTCTTCAATCACTTCATCAAGTTGCTCTGTGTTACCAGAAGCCAGCATCTCGATAAGAACATCTGAGTACTTGTCGTAAACCGTGCGACCCGTTGGACAAGTTTCCGCAAACGCATTTAGGCCTTCATCAAACCAACGCGCAAGAATCGCCTGTGATGTACCTTTTAGGTAAGGAACATGAATGTCGATATCACGTAGCTGACCAATACGGTCCAAGCGACCAATACGTTGCTCAAGCAAATCTGGGTTGAACGGTAGATCAAACATCACTAATTGGTTAGCGAACTGGAAGTTACGACCTTCAGAGCCGATTTCACTACAGATAAGAACCTGAGCGCCGCCCTCTTCTTGAGCAAAGTAAGCCGCAGCTTTATCACGCTCTAGAATCGACATGCCTTCGTGGAATACGGTTGCACGTACACCTTCACGCTCACGCAGTGCTTGCTCTAATTGAAGAGCCGTACTTGCACGAGAAGCGATCACTAGGATCTTTTCGCTGCGCTTGTCTTGGATCTTTTCAATCAACCAGTTAACGCGTGAATCGAACTGCCACCAGCTTGAATCTTCACCTTCAAATTCTTGGAAGATCTCTTCTGGGTAAAGCATCTTCATAGCACGAGCTTCGGGAGCCATCTTGCCACCGATCATGCCAGATACACGCATTGAGGTGGTGTACTGCGTTGGAATTTCCATCGGCAGTAGGTTCACATTACGCTTAGGGAAGCCTTTGATTGCAGCACGTGTGTTTCTGAAAAGAACACGGCCGGTACCATGGCGATCCATAAGGTTATCAATCAATTCTTGGCGAGCTAAGGCTTGCTCTTCTTCGCTGCTATCACCTTCGATAACGCGGAATAGAGGCTCTACATCTTGCTCAGAAAGCAGTTCAGTAATCTGGTTCTTCGCGCTGTTTTCAAGCTTCACGCCGGAGAACAATGCCGTTACTGCATCAGCAACCGGTGCGTATTGGTCTTCCTCTTCAACGAATGCTTCGTAATCATAGAAGCGATCAGGATCAAGCAGACGTAGACGCGCAAAGTGACTCTCACGACCTAGTTGCTCAGGCGTTGCTGTTAGTAGTAGCACACCAGACGTATTTTCCGCTAAGCCTTCAACCACTTGGTATTCGCGGCTTGGTTTGTCTTGGCTCCACTCAAGGTGGTGCGCTTCATCGACAACCAACAAGTCCCACTCGCCTTCAAGTGCTTGCTCGTAGCGCTTACGGCTCTTACGTAGGAAATCCAAAGAACACAGAACGTACTGCTGGGTATCAAATGGGTTGTCTGATTCAGCAAACGCTTCAATACAGCGCTCTTCGTCAAAGATAGAGAAATGCAGATTGAAACGACGCATCATCTCTACTAACCACTGGTGCTGTAGAGTTTCAGGAACCACAATCAGAATACGTTCAGCACGGCCAGACAACACCTGTTGGTGGATGATCATGCCCGCTTCAATGGTTTTACCTAGACCCACTTCATCAGCCAGTAAAACGCGCGGAGCGTGACGACGACCCACTTCATGAGCGATGTATAGCTGGTGAGGGATCAAGCCAGCACGCATACCACACAAGCCACGCATAGGGCTCTTGTGTTGTTGGTACTGGTTGCTCAGCGCGCGGTAACGCAACACAAAGTTATCCATACGGTCGATTTGACCTGCGTATAGCTTATCTTGTGGCTTGTTGAAGCGGATCTGGTTGCTTAAGAAGATTTCACGCAGAGTCACTTCTGTTTCTTGGGTATCTTCGCGAGTACCTAAGTAGGTTAACAGCCCTTTGTCTTCGATAACTTCTTCGACAGACAGAGACCAACCTTCTTGGCATTCAATGACATCGCCTACATTAAACGTTACTCGGGTTACGGGAGCATCAGTACGTGCATAAACACGGTTTTCTTCTGATGCGGCAAACATTACTGTCACTGTTCGAGCATCCATTGCTACAACGGTACCTAAACCTAAATCGCTCTCCGTATCGCTTATCCAGCGTTGCCCCAAA
The DNA here is from genome assembly GCF_023161755.1 of Vibrio sp. 1CM23M. NCBI lineage: Bacteria > Pseudomonadati > Pseudomonadota > Gammaproteobacteria > Vibrionales > Vibrionaceae > Vibrio > Vibrio sp. 1CM23M. The sequence continues at coordinate 48,874 of NZ_JALNTR010000005.1, read as the reverse complement.
GCAAATGTCATGAATCGACTACCTCAATCTTATAGTTGGAATTTGGTCTTCTTAACTGCAGTTTCAAACAAGAACGTTATCCGCTCCTGAACTAAAAATATAGCCAAAAATGTCTAGTTTGCAGCCACTTTTTAAGTGCGCTCTCAATAATAAATATCTCGAGAAAATGGTGCAGAAAAAGGTCGCTAATCTTACTCGATGCTGTGATTTAGGTCACGCCTAAAGGAGATGATTTCATGCTTTTTTTCTGTTTTCGCCAGTGCAATCAAACTGTCAAAAATTCATGGTTAATCTATAGGTAGCAGATTGCTGCTCTCAAACGAACACGCGATATTTACTCGTAACGATATGGCGCTGTTCCTCTAGATGAAGTTTAGGTGAGTAGTTGACTATCACCAGAATCAGATACTAATCTTTATATGAGCTTTATCTACGTTCAATGAATGCAAGGCAAGCCGCACGTCGGCAAGGAGATGCTATGGGCGAGACCAACCGGAAGCTATTTGTTTTAGACACCAATATCCTACTTCACGAACCCTTCGCTATATTTTCTTTCCAAGAGCACGATGTCGTTATCCCCATGACAGTGCTAGAAGAACTCGACAGAATCAAAGACAGTAAAAGAGACGTTGCTCGAGATGCAAGAATTGCGATTCGAACGCTCGAAGACCTGTTCAGGGAAGCCACACCAGACCAAATATCGGAAGGCATCCCTTTTTCTAAAGACATAAATGCATCTGGCAGTATTTCAATACTCGCTGACTACGAACTTCAAGAAAGCATCAAAGCCTTTGCCGATGACAAGGCGGGCGATAACCGAATCCTCAACGCTGTCCTTTATCTTCAAAATAAACGCGCACCACGCGAAGTGGTTCTCATCACCAAAGACATCAATATGCGTTTGCGAGCAAAAGGCGCTGGTGTCCGTTTTGTTGAAGATTATCAAACCGACCAACTGATTGATGATATCCAATACCTCACCAAAGGCTTCCAACAACTGGAAGGCTCATTTTGGGATGGTATCGATAATGTCGAGAGCAGAAGCCTAGGCGGAAAGACGCTGCACACCTTAGCAAGAGCGCCGTTCGAGCCAACCTTCCTCAACCAGTATGTGATTGACGAAGAAAGTGATTTTGCCGCTCGAGTCGAGGAGATTGAGCCGGAAAGCATTACCCTGAGAGACCTCAGCCGCGAAAGATTGATGAACCGCAGGGCGTGGGACATTACGCCAAAGAACATCTACCAAGGCATGGCGATTGATGCGTTACTTGATCCCGATATTGATTTGGTGATTTTAACCGGTGCTGCGGGGAGCGGGAAAACCTTGTTAGCAATGGCTGCCGCCCTTGAACAAACCATTGAGCGCAAACATTTCGATAAGATCATCGTAACCCGAAATACACCTGACATCGGCGAATCCATTGGTTTTCTTCCCGGAACCGAGGAAGAGAAGATGTTGCCTTGGTTAGCCGCAGTGACCGATACACTGGAAGCGCTGCACAAGAACGACCACTGCACAGAAGGCTCGATGAAGTACATCTGTGACAAAGCCAATATCCAGTTCAAATCAATCAACTTCATGCGTGGCCGCTCGATTCAGAATGCCTTTGTGCTTTTGGATGAGTGTCAGAACCTCACCGCTTCACAGATAAAAACCATCATCACACGTTGTGGTGAAGGTACTAAGATCGTCTGCTCAGGAAACCTCGCGCAGATAGATTCTTCCTACCTAACCCCTGTGACTTCAGGCCTCACCTACATGGTCGAGCGTTTTAAAAACTTCGAAGGCAGTGCCAACATCCACCTCAATGGTGTGGTGCGTAGCCGACTGGCTGAGTTTGCGGAAGAGAACATGTAGTGACTCTATACGCTCACTGAATCAGTAATCTAAAAACAAAAAGCGCCTCACAATAGAGGCGCTTTTCAATTTATCTTTGTAGTGATTTTTCAGAAGCTAGTCTGCTTTACTCAGTACCACCGACGGTTAGCGAGTCTAGCTTCAATGTTGGTTGACCAACACCCACTGGCACACTTTGACCAGCCTTACCACACACACCCACACCACGGTCGATACTTAGGTCGTTACCCACCATAGACACCTGCTGCATCGCTTCGATACCAGAACCGATTAGCGTCGCGCCTTTCACTGGGTGAGTGATCTTACCGTTTTCAATCATGTACGCTTCAGACGCTGAGAATACAAACTTACCTGATGTGATATCGACCTGACCGCCACCGAAGTTCGGTGCGTAGATACCTTTCTCAACCGTCGCAATGATCTCTTCCGGTGTGTGTTCGCCCGGTAGCATGTATGTATTCGTCATACGTGGCATTGGAAGATGCGCGTAAGACTCACGACGACCATTACCTGTCGGTGCTACACCCATTAGACGAGCGTTCAGCTTATCTTGCATGTAACCTTTTAGGATGCCGTTTTCGATTAACGTATTGTACTGACCGTTAACACCTTCATCATCGACGTTCAATGAACCGCGTAGATCCGTTAATGTGCCGTCATCCACAATCGTACATAGACTTGAAGTGACTTGCTCACCAACTTTGCCAGAGAATACTGACGACTCTTTACGGTTGAAGTCACCTTCCAAGCCGTGGCCTACCGCTTCATGCAGTAGAACACCCGGCCAACCAGAACCAAGAACCACAGGCATTGCACCAGCAGGCGCTGCAACCGCTTCAAGGTTAACTAATGCTTGGCGAATCGCTTCATCAGCAAATTGGTAAGCAACTTGAGTGCCTTTGTCATCACTTAAGAAGAAGTCGTAACCAAAACGGCCACCACCACCAGCGCTACCACGTTCACGACGATCGCCCTTCTGTGCAAGCACACTAATAGACAAGCGAACCAGCGGACGAATATCACCAGCGTAAGTGCCATCAGTAGCAGCAACCAGCATCTGCTCATGCACACCACTTAGGCTCACCGATACTTCAGTCACCATCGGTTCTTTAGTGCGAATGTAAGCATCTAATGATTTGAGTAATTCTGTTTTCTGCTGTTTTTCCCAGCTCGCTAGCGGGTTAACTGCGTCATAATAAGCTTGGTTAGAGTTGCGTTTGAACGCTTGAACCTTGCCGTTTTGACCTTGTTTAGCAATACCACGAGCCGCAATTGCGCTCTGCTTAAGACCATCCAGTTGGATTTGGTCAGAGTAAGCAAAACCGGTCTTTTCGCCAGATACGGCACGAACACCAACACCGCAATCGATATTGAAAGAGCCGTCTTTAATAATGCTGTCTTCTAGCACTAAAGATTCGTGCCAGCTTGACTGAAAGTAGATATCAGCATAATCAATTTGGCGGGTAGCAATGCTCGCCAATGTATCTGCGATATTTTGCTCCGTAAGCCCTGTCGGGTTCAGTAGCGCTTCTTCAATTTGATTAATGCTCATAGATGGCTCTTGTTTGTAATTAAAATTGATTGGTAAATCGAGAGTGCTGCGTGATTGGCATATTTTGCCTAATGGACTCGCAACTGGATGTGTCTATCTCAACCACCATACTTTTAGGATCTTGGTCTAACTGTGCGACCACTCGTCCCCATGGATCAACCACCATTGAGTGTCCCCATGTTTCTCTTTGGCAAGGGTGTTTTCCGCCTTGTCCTACCGCGACAATCCACGACTGTGTTTCAATCGCGCGGCATCTTAATAGTGCTTCCCAGTGCGCTTGACCCGTTACCGCTGTAAAAGCCGCAGGCACCACAATGATTTGTGCCCCTTGCTTACGTAACTCTGAATACAAGTGTGGAAAGCGCACATCATAACAAATACTCAAACCTAAGCGACCAAAAGGCGTTTCCGCTGTCACAACTTGGTTGCCCGGAGTGAAAATATCCGACTCTCGGTAACACTTATGTGCATCAGCGACATCCACATCAAACATGTGTAGCTTGTCGTAATGAGCAACGAGGCAACCAAAATCATCAATCACCAAGGTTGTGGTCGTCACGCCGTTAGTTGTGCTTATCGGCATGCTACCAATGACTATCCAAATTCGGTGAAGCTTTGCTAGCTCAGAAATTTTCTTTTGCAGTGGGCCATCATTTAGAGACTCTGCATACTGGTGATAGTCGGCTTTACTGCCAAAGACTAACGCGTTTTCAGGGCTCACAACCCACTTAGCCCCTAACTCTTTGCACTTTGCTACTTCTTGAGCAAGGTACTCAAAGTTCAATTCAGGGCTAGGGCCTGATGTCATTTGAATCAACCCAACACAATCCATGTGTATCGCTCCTCCATTCATTATGATTCAGAAATCAGCATTTCACCGTATATTAGCTGATTAGGATACTAAGGTCTTTTCGGCTAATTTAAGGCCTATTCGGCTAATTTTCTCAACTTCTCTGGTAGCTGGAACTCGCCAGAACTACGAGAAAGCTCGCTCACCGTTGGTGAATCCAATGGCCCTTTCACCGAGTAATTAACTTGGGTAAAGACTTCAACCACTGGCGAAATAACCGTGGTCACCGCCAATACGTACAGCGCCGTTTGAGGGGTTACCGCAAAGGCCGTTAATACGGGAATACCCGAGGTAATATCTGGGGTAAAGTTCACCTCAGCATCAACCTGACGCGTGTTGAGGTTAGCGATACCTTTGATTTTCATCTCACCGGCGACAGCATCCATATTCAGATCATTAGTCAGGAAGATGCCATTTTGAATCTCGCCCGTTCCGGTAATACTGTTGAAGGCCATACCTTTATCAAACACATCTGAGAAATCGAGCTGCATCTTACGGATGATCGAATCTAGGCTAAACAGACCAAGCAATCGAGCAGCGCCGCTCACATCCGAGATAATGCCTTTACCAAACTTAGTTTTAACGTTGCCATCAAGGGTATCCATTTTGATCCCCCAAGGCGAACCATCCCAATTTAGTTGACCTTCCAACGCGAATGGCGCTTTTTGAATCCCGGAAGTAATACCGAAGCGCTCCATGAGTTCGCTGTTGTTTTCACCTTCAACATCCACGGTTAACGATGAATGGCTCTTGTCACCTTGCAGTTCCCACCAGCCACTCACATCCGCTTTGTTGCCACCACTTCGAACCTGGATTTTATTCCACTCGATACGGTCTTCGTTCCTCGTCATTTCAACATCGACCTTACCAACCTTGTAGCCTTGCAGCCAAAAGTCATTCAGCGTCAGGGTCAGGTTTGGCATCGCATCGTGGATCTTTCTATCCAATTTGGAGATCAATGGCGCAGCTTGTTCTTTGCGTTGCAGCAATTGCTGATCTTGGTTGTTCTTATCACTCCACTCAGGAACAAACAGATGCAGACGATCCAGTGAAACCGTCAAATCGTAAGGTGGCAGGTAGTTAATATCACCTTCTAGCTCTTGGCTAGACACTTCCATTTGCCACGCTTGTTTGTTCTTGCGAGCACTAAAATCGACATCATTCCAAGAGATACCACCCAAGATCAACTCTTTACTCTCAAAGGTAATACGGCTTGGCGCAGGTATGGTTGGCGTGTTCATTTGGCTAAGTACAGCCGTTGAAGGCTTCACTGGTTCCATCACAACCGATAACCAATCATCGGCATTGAATTTGTCAGTACGAATCAGTGCATGATGGCCAACAACCGGGCTAATTTTGTAGCCACCGCGACCGAGCACTAAGTTGGTCGCCGTTAACTCAGGCACATCGCCTGTGATATCAATCTCAGCTTGGTACTTGGTGTTTGGCAACTGTAGACGCGCAGTAATCGTCTCTTGGTTACCCGATGCCTGTAGCCTTGCAGAGCCACTTTCTAGTGATTTTTTCTCCAAAGGATACGGGTAATCACTCGCCAAGTATTTTAGGTCTGACTGTAAGTCTAGTTGGTAGGTAAAGCCGATATCATTAAGCTGGATATCAATCTGGCTTTGCCATTGCGCATGACCTGACAAGCGACTTAACCATTGCTCACCAATGTAAGGTTCTAGAGGCTTAACGTCCCAATCACCTAACACATCAATATCAACTGCATAGCCAGGACCATCATTCAGGCCTTTAAAATCAAGCGAGATACCTTGGTTAAGCAGATCAGCAGCGAGGCCATTTGCCGTCACCACATCATTATCAAATTCAATGCGACCCGTGGTGTTCTCAAGCACCATTGGTGGCGCTTCGATCTCAACATGGTTGCCACTTAAGTCGGCGTAACCCCATGCTCTTGCATCTTTTTCAGAATCAAACGGAATATTCAGCTGGAACTCAGAAGAGACATCACCACTCACTTGAAGTGCGGTTAACGCTGCGCCTACTGAACCCACCAGTGGCGAAGACGTCATGTAATCGCGCACTGCGTTGCCAGACGCCGTCGCTTTAGCTTCAATTTCAATATGGCCGCCTTCCCCTAAATAAGGAATGCGTCCTGTGATTCGATCTGCCGTCACATCCATCAATTGAGCGGAACGAGAGTCCAGGTGCATCGCATCATTTTCAAACAACAGATCAAGTTGAAGATCAGTAATCAGTGGCCACGCGGTATCAAAGCTGAATTTCGCGTCTTCTAAACCCACCCAAACCTGAAAAATACCATCGTGGTTAGTGTATGGGTATTGAGACAAGTCACCATGCCACAACAGTTTTACGGTATCCGCTTTACCGGCTTGAATCGCAGTTGAAAGGTAGTCTGTTAGATCTTGCCCAAGAGCCAGTGTAGGTAAGTAGCGCCATGTTTCACCGACATTGTAAGCGTCCGCTTCGCCGTAGAAGGATAAAAACGGGCTCGCATCTTTTGGGAAGTCTAAGCGGAATGCGCCTAGTACTTGTAAATCTGGCGTTGCCGCTGTGATTTTGTCCGACCAAAGCTTCCAGCCGCTTTCATCTTGCTGCCAAACAATATCAACCTGACCTTGTTTGATATTCAAAGGCGCTTGGAAGACGTCACCATAAGGAAACACATCGTCAATAACATGCAGGCTAGCTTTCGCTTCCGAAGCCGAACCAAACACACTGCCGGACACTTGGCTAAAGCCTGGGACTAGTTCCCACTGCTCGATAGCAAGATCAGAAAAACTGGCTGAATAACGTAAACTGTCAATTTCCGAACCCATGGAAACACGGATATCAGAAACAGAGCCGCCCGGCGCCAATACGTTAATCATTTTGGTTGATTGTTCAGAGTCAGGCAGCAGCTTAATCAGCGGAGTAATGGTCGCAATATCCAACTCGGAAACGTTGAGTTGCCATGGACCTTGATTCCACTTGAACGCGACGTCGAGTTCCGGCCAAGGTGTGTCATCCGTTCTAAGATTTAGTGAGTGACCATTTACTTGCCAACCATCATCAGTCGGAGACAACTTAAAGACACCAGACTCAAGCATGAGGTCATGCTCGCCATCTTCGTTCCACGTCAATTCTGAGGGTAAAACCTCTACATAAGCGCTTACCGGCTTGCTATTGCGCAGTGTAAGCCAGCTATTCAAGCTCACAGTACCCGTTTCAATGCCGGATTCCGCCTGCATATAATGCGTAAGCCATGGCTTAACAGAAATGCTGTCGGCACTGACATAAAACTCACCAGTCACATCAGTCAGTGACCCCCCATCAATAAAGTTAGCACTCACTGACAGAGAGTTTAGATTGGCATCTTTGATACTCACCACACCTTCAGCAAGGTGATGTTTGTCTGAGTTTTGCCATTTTAAGGTTTCTATATCGAGCTGACGTTCTTCACCCGAAACAGAGTGATAAAGAATAGAAGAATCTTTTGCAGTTACATCGACTAGTGTTTTTAGCAGTAAATTATCGAGCTCTTGCATCGCTCGCTGGGAAGAGCCAGAATCTTTAGGCTCGTCTTTGCCGTTTTGCCCGGCAAACAGATCAATTGAGCGGATATCAAGATACATTTGATTCATGACCAAGTCGGCCACAACCGGGCGCATCTGTACAACCGATTGAATCAAGTCAAACTCGACTTCAACACGCTCGACAGAAAAGCTCACATCTTCTGCATTAGGAAGACTGGCTTTAACGCCTTGCAGAGCAATAGAGGGGTGAGTGTTACGCCAAAAACCGCCCACGTCTTGAATCGAAAAATCAAAACCGGAATGTTGGTTTACCCAAAGCTCAATTTCAGATTGATACTTGTTTAAATTGGGTAAGGCTACACGCAGTGTAGTAACGGCAATGGCTAGCGTTACTAAGAGAGTAACCACTAACCATAAACATGCACGTAGAATCAGAGTAACGCTTGAGCTCACAAAATTTCCATTACATCATAACAACATCAAACTGCTCTTGTATGTACAGAGGCTCAGCCTGGATTTTAACTTGCTTACCAATAAAGACTTCAAGCTCCGCAAGCGCATGAGATTCATCGCCCTCTAACGCCTCAGCTACGGCAGCTGCCGCATAGACCACAAATTTATCGGCGTCGTACGCACGATTCACTCGCGTGATCTCTCGAAGAATTTCATAACAAACGGTTTCAACTGTCTTCACACTGCCGCGGCCTTCACAAGCAGGACAGCTCGAACACAGGATATGCTCAATACTTTCACGAGTACGTTTACGAGTCATCTCAACCAAACCAAGCTGCGTGAAGCCATTAATATTGGTTTTCACACGGTCTTTGTCGAGCGCAGCCTCTAAAGAAGTTAGTACTCGCTTACGATGTTCCTCAGACAACATATCAATAAAGTCGATAATGATGATGCCACCTAAGTTACGTAGACGCAGCTGACGAGCAATCGCTTGAGTCGCTTCTACGTTGGTGTTGAAAATCGTCTCTTCTAGATTACGACGACCAACAAACGCGCCAGTGTTGATATCAACCGTGGTCATCGCTTCAGTTTGGTCAATAATCAGATACCCACCAGACTTTAATTCGACTTTACGATCCAATGAACGCTGAATTTCGTTCTCGGTATCGTACATATCAAAGATAGGCTTATCACCTTCATAGAGCTCAAGCTTGTCTGTCAGCTCAGGCACATATTCAGAGGTGAACTCTTTTAGGTTTTCATATTCTAGACGAGAATCGACCTGAATCTTGCTCAGCTCAGTACCGACAAAGTCACGCAAGATACGCTGGCTTAAGCAAAGCTCACCATACAAACGAGTACGCGCCTTGTGCTTACCACGACGCTCTAATACTTTTAGCCATAATCGCTTCAAGAATGCGGCATCTTGTGCCAACTCATTGGAATCTGCACCTTCGGCTGCGGTACGGATGATGAAGCCACCGTGTTCGTCACAGTAACGAGACACGACTTTTTTAAGACGGTTACGTTCAGATTCGCTGTCGATACGTTGAGATACACCAACATGACTTGCGCCCGGCATAAATACCAGATAACGAGACGGTAGAGTAATATCAGTGGTTAAGCGGGCACCTTTAGTACCAAGAGGGTCTTTGACCACTTGCACCACAATGTCTTGCCCTTGACGAACAAGCTCTGAAATATCACGAACCTGAAATTGCTTCTTTTCGTTTTCAGCGACACATTCAGTGTGTGGGACAATATCAGAGGCGTGTAAAAAAGCTGCTTTCTCAAGGCCTATATCCACAAAAGCCGCCTGCATTCCCGGAAGAACACGGCTTACACGTCCTTTATAGATATTTCCTACGATACCGCGTCGAGCATCTCGTTCGACATGGATCTCTTGAAGAGCCCCCCCTTCAATCATGGCCACACGAGTTTCACTCGGGGTCACGTTCAGCAACAATTCAGCACTCATGGTGCACCTCAGATTAGTAATTATAAGAATTCTTGCAGTAGCTGGTCCGTTTCAAATAAAGGTAAGCCGACAACGGCGTAATAACTACCTTCGATTCGGGTGACAAAGCGTCCGCCCAAACCTTGGATCCCATAGCTACCGGCTTTATCGCATGGCTCCCCTGTTTGCCAGTATTGTTCTATTTCTTTTTCACTGAGGGGTTTAAACCATACGTCGGTAATAATGATTTCTGTTCTTTGTTTTTCTTCTGAAACCACAGAAACCGCCGTCATCACTTGGTGACGTTCATTCGCTAACTGAGTAAGCATGCGCTTAGAGTCAGCAAAATCAGTGGGCTTCTCAAGCACTTGCTCTTGGCTTACGACGACTGTGTCAGAACCAAGAACGACTATATCAGAGTCATGATCTACAGTATCAGAACTAGGAACGACATGCTGCCTTTCAGAAGGGTTATCTTTCAATAAAGACAACGCAGCTAAAGCTTTATCTAAAGATAGTCGCTTAACATACTCTTCGGCGGTTTCTTGAGCGTGTTTACACTCTTCAACATCGGTTACGAGGACAGAGAACTCATAACCGAGTTGAGATAGCAATTCTTTGCGGCGTGGAGAACCGGATGCCAAAACTAAATGTTTCTTTTCCATCGTCACGCTACCTCACATGCCAATGGCGACGCACGCGTCTCATTAATAAAAACATCCAAGGCCAAAGTATACAGTTTATCAATGCGCTCCATAACGATAACGGATTGAAAACAACATCTTGGATCAAATATTCACCAAAGAAGATCAACACCTCAAACAAGACCGTTAACGCGGCAATGATCATCGCTTGCTGCCATAACGCCATGTTACGAATGACGAGGAAGTTCATCGCAATAATGTACATCACTATTGCCATCATCATGCCTCGAATACCCAGAGTAGAGCCGATCAAAAGGTCCCACAATAAGCCTAGAATCAAAGCACTACCCACGTTAACACGATGCGGTAGAGCCAGAACCCAGTAACACGTAACCAGCAGTAACCAAGATGGTCTAAATAAATCTAAGCTACCAGGCCAAGGGATCGTCTGCAGAATCAGTGCTATTAAAAATGAGCAGAAAATTACTACCTTGCTTCTCAAAACGCTATTGGCCATCTTCGCCCTCTAACAATGCTTGTTCTATGCTCGATTGATCCGCTTGCATCTGTTTGTTTTCATCAGGCCATACAAGCAGCAGGTACCTGAGCTTATCGAACTCAACCACAGGCTCTGCTTTAATCACAGCGAACTCACGTTTCGGGTCGTAATCAACGGCAGTAACATAGGCGACTGGATAACCTTCTGGATATACACCACCAAGACCCGATGTCACCAACAGATCTTCTTCTTGTATATCGGTACTGGTTGGAATGTGCTCTAGCTGGATCTCATCAATCATGCCATTGCCCGAAGCAATCACACGGATGTCATTACGAATAACCTGCACAGGGATCGCATTGTTCGCATCAGTGAGTAGTAGAACACGACTATTATGAGCAGCAACGAAAGTAACTTGGCCAACGATGCCTTTTTCGTTGATCACCGGTTGACCTTCATACACCCCATCAATCTGACCTTTGTCGATCACGACTTGATGACGATATGGTGAAGTGTCTACCGCCATAACTTCTGTGACGACTTTCTTCTCATCACGGATAAACGGAGACCCTAAAAGCTTACGAAGACGCTTGTTTTCTTCTTGATATTGCTCAAGCAGAATCAGCTCGCTCTTCAGACGCAAGACTTCTCGTTTAATATTATGGTTGGATTCAATTAACCCTTTGCGAGTGCTAAAACGGTCGTAAACACCATCGAACATAGTGCGAGGCAAGTTGGCTGCATATTGAATAGGCGCAACCATGCTGTTTAATAGATAGCGAACATTTGAGAAAGCATCTAAACGACTATCAGCCAGCATAAGGCTGGCTGATAAAATTACAGCAAAAAACAGGCGCAATTGTAGAGAGGGACCTCTACCAAAAATTGGCTTCATTCTATATTTGGTCCTAGAGCTACATTTGATCCTATAGACAAGGTCCTAGGCTCTTTACATAAAACTAGATAAGAAAAGAGCCTAACACTAGATATTATTCTTCGCTGAACAGATCGCCGCCGTGCATGTCGATCATCTCTAGAGCTTTACCGCCACCTAGAGCAACACACGTTAATGGCTCTTCTGCAACAACAACAGGGATACCTGTTTCTTCTGTTAACAGACGATCAAGGTCTTTAAGCAGTGCACCACCACCTGTTAGTACCATACCGTTTTCTGAGATATCAGAAGCCAGCTCTGGTGGACACTGTTCAAGTGCAACCATCACTGCAGATACGATGCCAGATAGAGGCTCTTGAAGTGCTTCAAGGATTTCGTTTGAGTTTAGGCTAAAGCTACGAGGTACACCTTCAGCAAGGTTACGACCACGTACTTCGATCTCTTCTACTTCATCGCCAGGGTAAGCTGAACCGATTTCGTGTTTGATCTTCTCTGCTGTCGCTTCACCGATCAAGCTGCCGTAGTTACGACGAACGTAGTTGATGATCGCTTCATCAAAACGGTCACCACCGATACGAACAGAAGACGAGTAAACCACACCGTTCAGTGAGATAACTGCAACTTCAGTAGTACCACCACCGATATCAACAACCATTGAACCTGTTGGCTCAGAAACACGTAGGCCAGCACCAATCGCAGCAGCCATTGGCTCATCGATTAGGTAAACCTCACGAGCACCAGCACCTAGCGCTGATTCACGGATAGCACGACGCTCAACCTGTGTTGAACCACAAGGTACACAAACCAAAACACGAGGACTTGGTTTAAGCACACTGTTGTCATGCACTTGTTTGATGAAGTGCTGAAGCATTTTTTCCGTTACGTAAAAGTCGGCAATTACACCGTCTTTCATTGGACGGATCGCTGAGATGTTACCTGGCGTACGACCAAGCATTTGCTTAGCAGCGTGACCAACAGCAGCGACACTCTTTGCAGAACCCGCACGATCTTGGCGAATAGCTACAACTGAAGGCTCATCAAGAACAATGCCTTGGCCTTTTACATAAATAAGGGTATTGGCTGTACCTAAATCAATCGATAGGTCGTTTGAAAACATGCCACGAAGTTTTTTAAACATATTCTTCGCTCATCCTGCAAGAATTAGAAGACAAAAATTGCACTAAATGTACCAATGCCTTGCTGTTACGGCAAGGCATTGAAGTACAAACATGGACTGAAACCCGCAATTTCTTACAGATTCCTAACTTAAGGGGCAAAAATTATATTATTACTGACCTGTTAAGCCACTTTCACCTCGGTAGATCACACGATCGTTACCGCGGTAGATACCAAATGTGACGACGGTGGAGGGATCTTGTTCTCCATTCACATCCGAAGCTTTATCGTGATCCCAATGATATCTAAGCCATGGCGTATCATCCATACTTTGCCACAACTGCACTTGCTCACGGACATTTACACCTTCACCTTGAGAAGCCGTCAGGCTACGAGACTCTCCGCTAGAAACGGGACCACCATCAGCGAGTGTTGCTGTAGTTGTCGGGCTATCATTTTCAGACCAAATAACATCGCTAGCACTCGTAGAAGCTGCGACGTTTGTAGCATTATCATCTTTATTAAGAACAAAGCGGCTGCCATTCCAATACTTCGCTCTTAGAGGAATAGTAATTGTTGCTCCTGAATTGCCACCAACATCGTCTAAGTCCATTCGACCAAAGCGAATATCAGGCTGCACAGTTAGGAGTTGGGGATCTCTACCCTCTCCTTCATCCTGATAAACAACCGGGTCATCACTTGCAGAACCAGTGTGAGTAATTGATATATCTGTTGGGTTGCCATTAGTACCGTTGTAAGGACCATCCTCATAATTATTGGCCGTTGATAATTTTTCGAGGCATAGTTCTGAATCACAGTCAGTTGAAGGAGAAGTTTCACTTAATGTAAAAGTACCAATACTTCTATTATCAGTAGCCGTCCACACTTTGTTGGGCACAGGAGAATTAAAGCGATCACCAAAGTTTGACTCAAATAATGAGAAGCCCGCCGTTAACATAGCATCAAATGATGCATAATTTTCAACCGCGTGTCCTAGAGCATTTAGCGCCTCAACTTCAAATTCGACACCATTAAACGGCTGATTCATATAAGCAAAACTTTGCTCAACCGGATTTCCTGACACAACAGAAACAACGTCTGGATAATCCCAAATTGGAGTACCAACTGTCTGAAAATACTTAGGGTAAAAGCGCCCTAACTCTCTAGCACCATCATCTATACCATTAAGAATACCGTTATAGAATGCATTACTAGTTGAAGCCGTAAAATGAAAACTGCCAACTTCCGTCACGGATACATTGGAAAACTCTAATTCAGAAGTAGAAGCATAACTATTTACACTCTCCAGATAAGCATCACCAAGCTCTCCACCGCTTGGTGTCGCTAAAGAGTTCGCTAGCCCTACAATTGTATTTAGAGTCGAGTTATTAATAAAAAAGTTGTTGGTTACATCAAGTGAACAAAACGGATTAGCGCTAGGTTCTTTCTTTTGGTGCAACCGTAAAGCTTCTCCAGAATCTGAATCGACAATATCTAATGTGCTGCTCCACACAACAGGCTTAACATACAAACTAAATGTTTCTCCAGCGGCTATAAATTTAGAACCACCTGATGCATCACCACCAGTTGTAGTCCCTGAAGGAGGACACACAGCAAATGTCCAAGGTCGAGATTTGACCTCTTTCGTGCCTGTATATTCTTTACACTTCTCAACACCATCTTCATCGGTGATGCATTGTTTATCACTGAGAGTGAATGTTACCTGTCCAGCTTCTGCGTATTTAATTTCAGAGTTCGCTACCACTTTCCCACTCTCAGAAACGAAAGTTAGACCAAGAGGTGTAACACCAGAGCTTGGAGAGCTGATCCAGTCGCCATCTTTATCGAGTATTTCAATTGATACTGAATTCAAAGGGACACCTGGATAAATATAAGAAACATTCGATAACGACACTTCCGAATCACCCAAGTAGCTCGTATCTGAGATAGGTGTTCCCCCTCCATCACATTCTAGTGGGGAGATAGTAATAGCTTGCGATCGACCAGCTATGAGATTTAAAGGGGTTGGCAAAATTTCAAAACGTTCTGGAACAAACTGATAGTTCACAGTATTAGATACATAGTCTTGCCCGGTGATCGTAATACTAGCCATTGCGTCGATTGTTTGAACAACATTAGAGTCAACAGAGAATGTCGCTACGCCAGATTGAGCCATTGCTGTATCAAGCGTATTTCCATTTGAAGACAAAGTAACAGTTCCGTTGAACGAAGTGTCAATGACCTTATTATTGTAAACCTTCGCAGTCGCTGTGATCGCCTCGCAAGTTAAAGCAATATCGATTTCCGGAGACAAAACAACTTCATAGTCCGACGTTTCAACCGGACAGCTCAGGTCATTATTAATGATCTTTCCGTCTGGAGAAAGGGTTACGTCAAAGGCTGTGACTCGACCATTGATGACCCCTCGTCCACTAGAGACAGTAACAGAATCTCGGCTAAATACGTCAGCATTGAGGTTATCAGCAACAGAAACGGACGCCTTAGACGCACCATTATTTTCAGCCCAAACCCTCAGTGAATGCCCATTTGTATTGAAGGTTGATGAGTCGGTAAGAGTGAAAGTATTGACTACAATTTCAGTATCCTGCGTTAAATTCATTCGACTGCCTGCAATGATCTCTAAATGTTCAATACGATAGGAGCCACCAGTAAGTGTAATTGTACCGCCTCCAGAAGAAGTCACAGTATTGTAGGCTTGATTATCTGAAAGTTGATGCTGCCCTGAACCCGGTTGGAAATTTTGGTTAACAGGCCAATCAACAGAAATTACATCAGGAGAAGATACATACAACGCATCAGATTCAACACAAGAGCTCCCGTCACACTGACTATCGTTCCCTTGAATATTATTTGAAGGGTCTAACCGAATACCGATTGCTCCTGAGCGGTTATATGTCCCGTTGATCTGGATAGCTTGAGTATTGGATGTCCAAGATAGTTTACTAGAGTGATCCCAAGATTGAACGGCAAATGGTGTCACTGAACAAACTGGAGGAAGCTCAATATTTTTTTCAAACGCAAAGTATCCGATATCTTCAACAATGTGTCCTCTTCTCGTATAGTCTTCGTCCATAACAACACTGTATTGATTGCTGTTTAACTGACAGCGCCTTAGCCAACCACCATGTGTTCCCGCCCGCTCTTGCTTCTTGAGAAGAATACCGTCAATAGAGGATAAACCTGTGGACTTGAGCCTTCTGCAGCCATCATAGAGTGACGTGAACTCACCTTGAGAAACAGAAGTATTGGTACCAAATTCAAACTGATACATGCCATCTACAAGAGGCTGGTTGGTTGGCTCTGCCGCTAGAAAGGCAATAGTTTCCTCTTGCTGGATTGTATTTGACGAAGCTCCCAGCTCAATAAAAAGTCTAACTCCTGATCTCGTTGGTCTTAACTGTCCTGATGTCATCCAGTTAGCATTATTTCTTGATTGTAACTGGTGTAATACAACAGGACGATGAGTGAACTGAGAAAAACCAAAAGAAGAGAAGTTGACAGATACCGAGCTATTACCACTGAATCTAGCCGCTTTCGCTTTTGTTGATGTATAACCTGCGACGATTCGATGTCCAGCAATAGTTTGAGTCCCCGGTTCCATAACAAAGTAAGAAACTTCTGTCATAGGCCGACTTTGCCATGGACGATTGCTATCGTCCCTTGATAAAGCCCTTACTTGTCTGATTGTTGCATTCAATTTGGAGATACTTTCAACATACAAAGATGCAGGTGCATCACTGTCTAATGCACTCTCATCAGAAGTCGGCATCACAAAAACAAGAGGTGTGATCTCATAGTCCTTTTTAAAATCAATTTGACACTCTCCACCAACACAACTTGCTACGCCAAATTCATACTGGGCATCATTGGAATATACTGGCGACTCATGGTCGCAATTCGCTGGAAGCTGCGTGTTTAAGATAGAGTTCTCCTTCAAGTGTACTTTTTTACCCGTTATGGTACCTGTAAAATAAACTTCCTCTTCTAAATCAATATGGTCATCAGAAACGATATGTGCGTAAACACTATTGTCCGTTTCAATTTTAATGTGAGACTTATCTGTACCAACCAAGAAGAATTCATTCCCACTGTTCCCTCTGTTGTAACTAATGAAGGAATCATGTTCCATCTTGAACTTATCAACATAGAGAACAACATCGCCAGAAACTCTTAGGCTTGAATCATCCTTCAGTTCAATTTCTTTCGACGAAAAGTAAACCCCGCTTGGAACAACGATACTTTGCCAATCCTCTAGCTTGATCTTGTTACCAGAAATATAGTTGGGAACACCAGGCAGTGATTCAATGTCTATAGCGTTATTTGGAATCGTAAAATTAGGTGATTGGGTTAGAATTTTCGAACTATCGGCAGAGCAAGCACTCCGTCCACAAGACTCATCGTGGTTCTTCTTTATAGAACTAAACCCAACGCCTGCGGAGTTGCGAACATAACTATCTTCTTTAAACTCAACTTCTCCACCACTGCCACTCCATGTTTGTACGCTGGCACTAGGACAAGTCCCTCCCGGAAAAAGTTCAGCATGAGCACTGACACTCAATAGAGAAAGAGTCAGTACGCCAACTAGTTTTCGAAACATGCTCATTACTCTCTCACCCAAACTTCTTGATTACGCTGAACTTGACTCACACCAGAGCCGCAAACAACCGAAGACTCTAAGACATAAAAAACAAAGCCATCAAGCTCTCCCCGGCTAGAACACTGCATTAACTCAAGAGAGCAGTTCATTGAAGCTTCATCAACCATAGAACTTGCTACCGTAAAAAACCCACCTCCTGGTTGAAGATCATTGCTGCTACAAACACTAGCAACGGCAGAAGAAGCCTGAGGATCAGGATCCGGATAAAACTGAGTCATAACATACTCATTAACCGAATGGCTGAGTAACCAAGCTTGTGTGCCAAGTACAACTCGAGTGTTTGAATCATTATCAGACCAACTCGTTCGACTCAAACTTGTCGCTAAGAAACCAAGCACCACGATAACAAAGATGACCATGACTAGCGCACTACCTCTTTGGCTTGCTTTACGGGACATTAATCACCTGTATATCTTGCTCAAACACTGTGGACTCATAATTTTCTGCAAACTCGAGAATCAACTTAACAACACCGTTACTCTGAACATCCGCAGGTTGATAACTCAGAGTACTATTCTCACTCATAACTCGATCGCTTATTGTGACACCATTACGAGTTAGTAAATTACTATTCGCAAGGCAATACTCCACAAGGTTATTTGAGTCAAAAATGTAGTGTCTTTTACCTACAGATTCACTAACAAGATTGTTAACTCCATTTGGAATAGAAAAGTATGCAGCAGATACGCTTGGAGGAACCACACTATCAAGGGGGTATATATTATTGAGGTTGCTGATATCTGTATGTGGCCTAGTCGGATTGATAACCAATGACATAGATTGTAATGAACTACTTGTCGCTCCAGTATCACTAACTAAGAAATTAATATCGGCCCCCGAGGTAGCGTAAAAACCTGAATCAACAATTGGATAAAATGATACGCAACCGCTACTTACAGAAGCAGGAAACAGATTAGGTACAGCATGTCTCACTTCACGAGAAAGCTTTTCCAATACAAATCTAGCTTCGGTTTGTAGTCGAAAACGTTCTACAGAGCCAAAATAGCCTCTCATACCGAGTTCAGTAAAATTCGCAACACCAAGCAAGACGATACTTGAGATGACAATAGCTAAAATCATCTCTATGAGCGTAAATCCTTTCCCTTTCATCAATACTCCCCTTTATAAGCAACTAAGGTAATAGGAGGATTATTGCTTGCGGTGATTGTTAACGTAAATTTCTGCATCGAAGCGGTTGGCGTATCGTTGGCAACGACCAAATCCACATCAAAATTAGTATAAGTGCTGCCGAGTTCAATTGGAGTACCAGAGCTCACCGCTCCGTAATCTCGAGCTAACAGATCGGTCATAATACTTTGACCTAATGCCGAAGCTCGGTTGGAATAATTCACTTGCCCTGAAAGCGCGGATTGTGGTGCAAGAAAAGTAGAAAATGCGAGCATTGCAAAACCAAGTAGTACAATAACAATGATCGACTCAATAAGCGTAAAGCCACTATTTACGTACTTCATGGGCATACCTGATTACTTGGATAAACAAAACCTTGAGAATTGATACAAACCCAAGCTCTGTCGGAACTATTATTCGATGAGATGGTAATTTGAACACCCGATGAGGCAGTATTTTCAGGGTTACCTAAAAGGTTGAATTCGATTGGAGAAGTGTAGCTAGAGGTTGGTACAGATGAGAAACTATAATCATCACTAGCGATAACATCACTTCTTGTTTCAGATGTGTTGTCACAAGCAGATTGTGCACCGATACAATTGTTCGCAGCCACTAAACGTAAGCTTTCAGCACCAGCTACGGACATATCCATATTAGACTGCATTCGATTGAGCTGAATTTGTCGGATGACAGAAGATGTCTGTTCTTGAAGAGCATACAATTCATAACTCTGTCTTCCACTAAAGCGGCTAATCGCAGTTAGAGAAACAATAGCCAGCAAAAGAACAACTACAATTAATTCTACTAAGGTAAACCCCCAGTTTAGCTTTGCATTCATAAATGCCCCAAGTAACTCTTAGTAGCTCTACATTACAAGATAGAGTCAGAATAATGAAGGTTTCTAATATGAGTTTCAATCCTAATTCTAGTTTATAACTTGAATAAAAAAGGCCAGCAAATGCTGGCCTTCAATAGAAAAATCTATATTAGCAATCTGTATCAACTACCGTTGTTGACGGTGCTTCATCAACACCAGTACCTGAAGCTTCGGTATATACAACATAACAGCCGGTTTCAATAATAGTAGCTGCAGTTGTCAATTCAGGGTCTGCAGTAAAAGTAGCATAATATTGAGCAGGAGCGCCAATTGCACCAGACACAGCAGAATCCCAATCTTCTTCTAGACCAGTAACAGCTCGTTCAATACCTGTAGCAGTGCCAGTTGGGTATCCAAAATACGTAATAATCCCATCAACATCAGTACCAGCAGCAGCACTTACAGACTCAACACCTTCAATTGCTGCTTTACCATATACAATACCTGCTGCGCCAGACATGGCCCCTTTTAAGCCTTGTAAAGATGAAGCTCGAGCATCGCCTTGCAGGTTTAGGAAACGTGGTGCCGCAGTTACAGCAAGAATACCTAGAATAACAATTACAACCACTAGTTCGATTAGGGTGAAACCGCCTTGTCTTTTCATAGTTAAGCTCTCTCTATGTTTAATTTTACGCAGACTTACTGCAAAGTTACGGTCACACGACCAGTTTTAATTTCGTAAACAAATTCATGCTCGGTACTACCTTCTAATTGAACGTAAGTACAGGTTGCATCACCTGAATTCGCTTGCGCTGAATATTTGTAATTTGAGTCATTAGCGACATCTGAAACCGCACCAACTTTAGGTGGATTTTGCAGCAAGTTTTCCATCAACTCAGAACATGTTTCATCTGAAATATCTTGTGGCGCAGTGCTCGAATTGTTGTTCAGAGTCCACGGATAGCCATCACGAAAGTCGGTCTCGACGTTGTTACTGTTCTTTGATCTTGTTAACCAAAAATCAACACCATCATAGTTTACAGTATTGTATGTTTCAACACCTATCTTCTCTGATGGCCTAGCTTCTGCTTCCCACTGTGCTCTTGCCGACAGTACTGCCGTCGCAAAACCACCAGCAACGCCTTCAATGCTTGATTTCTTGGCTTCATCTGTCACATCTAAGAAGCGAGGTAGGGCGGCAACCGCCAATAAACCAACGACTACGATCACTATGACTAATTCGACAAGGGAGAAACCCTTTTGATTCTTAAGCATTTTCTACCTACTCATCTAATTATTAACGCGCATTATACATTCACGCTCGTATAAAACCATAAAAAAACTGTCAATATTTTCACAAAGCCAAAATATTGGCTTTCACACTAAACCTTTCTCTTTCGAGCAATATATCTATCTGATATTTATCAGTATAATGATAGCTGCAGTGAAAGTGTATGTTATCACTTTTATCTTCAATACTTGGAGAGCTTAGCCCTAAAATGTTCCCTTGAGGATATAATTGATCCAGCCAATAGTTGCAGTCTCGCTTCGTACCTTGGATAGGCATTATCCATCCAGTTCTGCTATAGACCTTTGAGGGTTCCGAGCCTTCTTCTTGCCCAACACCCGATAACAAATATTGCTGTTTGAACAAATTGGCTTGTTCTAAAATCCGCTTGCTCGCGACGATAAATGCCGTGTTAGTCGCTTCTTCTTCTACCGTTTTGAATGCCGAAAGCACACCGACAATAAGAAAAAGAATAACCACAGTCCAAATAACAAAACGTGAGCGTTGTAGGTTATTTAGCATTCCCTAGCCTTTGATTGCATCCAACATTCCCCACATCGGCAAGAATATACCTAGTGCTAAAATCAGCACCATGCCCGCAACGATGGTTAACAAAATGGGCTCAATTCTGGCGGTTAAGGTTTTCAGATCGTAATCGACCTCGCGATCATAAAAATCAGCCACTTCAAGCAGCAACTCATCAATACGACCCGTCTCTTCACCAACTGAAATCATTTGTATCACCAGCGGTGTGAAAATTTCGCTGTTGATAGCAGTAGATGACACCGTACTACCCGCTTCAATAGCCGATTTCATGGCTTGAACTCGCAACTCTAGAAAACGGTTATCCAAAGCCTCAGCCGATAATGCTAACGATTGGTTTAGTGGTACACCGGCTTTTAGCATCAGGGCAAAGGTACGTGAAAAACGTGACAACAGCGCTCGATTCACAACGCCACCGATCACTGGCATCTTCAAACGTAATCGGTCCCACTTCTCCAAGCCTTTGTCTGTATTAACCCAGGCTTTAAAAGCAAAGATAAGACCAAAGATCACTCCGATCATTAAGCCCCAGTAATTAACAAAGAACTCCGACATACCAATCAATATACGAGTCGGCAGCGGAAGGTCGACACCGAAACGTGCGAACATGCTCGAGAACTGTGGAATCACCTTGATGTTCAGAATGAACATCGCAATCAAGATAAAACTAATCACGAAGGTTGGATAGCGCATCGCGGTCTTGATTCGCTTGCGAGTCTCAACTTCTTGCTCATAATACCCAGCCAACTGCAGCAGAGCCTGATCTAAACGACCCGTGTTTTCACCAACACTAATCATAGATACAAACAGCGGACTAAACACCTTAGGGTGCATCTGCATCGATGCCGCTAACCCTCGACCATTAGTAAGCTCAGCAACCACTTCTTCGAGAGCAGCCTTCAACTGCTTATTTTCACAGTTTTGGGTAAGTCCTTTCATCGACCGTAATAGTGGTACGCCGGCTTTGGTTAGGCTGTATAACTGTCGACAAAACAGAACCAACACCTCTAAAGGTACACTCGGAGAGAACAGGCTCGATACATCCATATCTAAGACTGAACCGCCACTTTTACCCAGTTTGATAGAGGTTGGAATGATCCCCTTGCTCATCAAACTTTCAGCAGCAAGATCTTCGTTATTCGCATCCAATTGACCACTTACTTGGCTACCATCAGAGCTGCGACCTACATAACGATACGTTGGCATATCACTCTACCCCTACAGATAAATTGGGTCGGTGGCACCAGAAGCATCACCTTCGCCAAGATGCATGATCTCATCGAGACTCACAACACCTTGCAGAGCCAGTTCCATCGCAGAAGCCAATAACGGTTTGTAGTTTTCAGACTGTCTCGCCGTTTGAGCAAAACCAACTGCATCATTCGCTCTTAGTGCATCCATCATGTTTTGTTCTAGCTCCAACATTTCAAATACACCAATACGCCCACGGTAACCGGTTAAATTACAGTTCTGACAGCCACGGCCTTTCATAAACGGCACACCCACTTGGTTAGGGAAACGAACGCTCAGCCATTGCTTACGAGGTTCATCTAACTCATCCTCAACCTTACAATCGGTACACACTTTACGAACTAATCGTTGTGCGACTACTGCTCGAACGGCGCTCGCGACCAAATAACCCGGAGCACCCATATCCATCATACGTAACGCACTGTCTACCGCATCATTGGTATGCAGCGTACTTAATACTAAGTGACCGGTCAGTGCTGCTCTCAAGCCAATCTCAACGGTTTCGTGGTCACGCATCTCACCAATAAGAATGATATCGGGATCCTGACGTAGAAAGGTTCTCAATATAGTCGAGAAATCGAGGTTGATCTTAGGATTTACCTGAACTTGGTTCACACGAGGAAGGCGGTATTCCACCGGGTCTTCCGCGGTAATGATCTTTTTACCCGGTTCGTTTAGCTCGCTTAACGCACCATATAAAGTTGTGGTTTTACCAGAACCGGTTGGGCCGGTAACCAAAATCATGCCATGTGGGCGGCGCAGTTGTTGACGCAGACGAACCAACAGATCACTCGGTATGCCCGACTCTTCTAATTTACGTAGACCAGCAGATTGGTTAAGAAGACGCATAACCACTGATTCACCGTGCTGTACCGGCATGGTAGACATACGAATATCAACCGACTGACCTTTAGCTCGGATATTAAAGCGACCATCTTGAGGAAGACGTTTCTCTGAAATATCGAGGTTTGCCATCAGCTTCAAGCGCAGTACAAGTGCAGAAGCGATATTCACCTCACTCAGCAATGTTTCATGCAGCACACCATCAATACGCTGGCGAAGACGCAATACGTTTGAATCTGGCTCGATATGAATATCCGAAGCACCAACCTGAATAGCATCTTCAAATAGCGAGTTGATCAGCTTAACGACGGTAACTTCATCACTATCTTCTTCTGCGATATCGAAATCAAATGCATCATTAACTTGGTGTTCAGCGTGAAGTTGCTCAGCAAACGAGGCAATCTCTTTGGTTCTTCGATAATAGCGATCGAAGCCATCAACCAATTGCCTCTCTTGAGCAACAACGAATTCCAGCGCGTAATCGCCGAGCTGACCAAGCAAAGACTCTTGGGCAAACAGATCAGCAGGGTCACTCATTGCAACACGCAAAGTGTCACCTTGGCGTCCAATCACTAAGGCGCGAAGGCGACGAGCATGTACTTCGGGCAAAAGCTGTACTGCTTCAACATCGACAACAGCTCGGCTTAAATCAATAAGAGGAATCGCTAACTGTTGCGACAAAAAGCTCAGCATTTGCTGTTCTGATAAGAAGCCAAGCTCAATTAGCGCATCACCGAGCTTACGCCCAGTACTTTTCTGAGCGGCCAGTGCTTGTTCAACTTGAGCCTCAGTGATAATGCCTTCTTCGACAAGCAAATCACCAAGTCTTTTTCTTAATCTAATTTGCATCGCCGCTCTCCTCTAAAGCATTGAGTATTTTTAATCGGTCACGCACAAAGCTTTGTGATTGAGATGAGATACCGACTCGAGTCAACGCACCTTGATATGATTGTTTTGCTGCAGCGAAGTCTAACTGGCGTTCTTGCTGAATCGCTAAGCCCAACCACCAGCGAGCGTTATCTGAATCGACTTCAACCAACTTTTGATAACTCTCCAGTGCGATTGCTTCTTGCTGTGATTTTTGGCTCAACGCCGCACGCATTGCTAGATACTCTTGAGTTGGATGCGGAGGCATGTGTACTAAAGGGCTCAGCGCCGCTTCTGATTGATTCGCTTTAACCAGCAGTTTAGATAACCCTAATCGCAGTTTTTCACTGTTGATGTTGAGCTTGATACCAGACTGATAAAGCTCATAGGCTTTGCGAGTATCGCCTTTACCAAAATAGAGAATCGCAAGTTTCTGGCGGACATCTTCATTTCGTGGCGTGTAGCGTAGAGCTTCAGTGTAGCCCTTCAACGCACCAGTAAGGTCGTTCGCATCAAGCGCTTTCTGCGCTCGACCTTGTGCATTCACAGATAGCTGCTCCGGAGTTAACTCAACCTGTTCGATCAACATTCCGCTATTTTCTGAATCACCAGAGGCTTCAGGCTCATTAGAGATAGGCGTGGGATCTTTTTTTGCCACACTAGCAACGTAAATCGGCTGGGGAGCTTCAGCTTTAGTCGCTTTAGGCGCGCTTAGATCTTTCGTTGGTGCTTGCTGTTTTGTCGCTTTTGGGACAGGTGCGGCAACCGAGTCAGATACAACTGACTTAGCTTGAACGCTTTTTACCATCACGGTGTTTTCTGCAGAAAGACTTGCAGAGTCTAGCGTCACCAATTTCTTGGTTGGCGATGAGATAGGTTGAGCGGCTTCCTGGATGCCATTTGAATCATCAACGACAGAGACTTGAACCTGTAAATCTCGAGTTGAGATTGACTGCTCAACAATAGACTGATCAATCACAGGGCCTTGCGATATCGCCCAACCGCCCATCGCTAAGCTCAAAGTAAAACCTGCAACAACCCAAACTAGGGGGGAACGCGTTTTTACTTTAGGTACGACTGCCGCTTCAATCGAAGTCGCTGACTTTTTCTTTGCCAATTCAGACAAGGCGTTGTTAATGACGCTCATAATTAATTCCAACCCCACAGTATTGGCGTTTTAAATTTAGGCTTACACACATCGTACGTTTCATGCATGGCTGAAAAAAGATGTTGGTTGTCGATACTTTTCTTATCTTCACTGAACGAAAGCAATAGAGCCTTATGGCAAAGTTGGTTTATCAATCTAGGGATACCTAACGACGAACGACAGATCGCCTTTTTTTGATTCAAGCTGAATAACTCAGGGCTGCCACCAGATTTAGCGATTCGATTATCAATATAGGCCACCGTTTCATCGAGAGTCAGCGGTCTCAGTGTCGAACTAAATGTGATTCTTTGGCGAAACTGCCTTAGGTGGTAAGCCTCTAAGCGAGCATCCAATTCTGGCTGCCCTAATAGAACAATCTGCAACAGTTTTTTATCTTCCGTTTCAAGGTTACCAAACAACCTTAATGTTTCGAGCGCTTCATCCGATAGAGCCTGAGCTTCATCAAGAATAGCCACTACTCTTAAACCAGAATTGTGCAACTCAATGAGCTTATGCTGAATGTTATCAACCAAGGTTGCTTCATTATCGACAGTTAAACCAAGCTCTGTTGCAACCGCCTGGCGCAAGTCAGCCCCTGATAGCACAGGGTTTGGTAAGTAGATCAGAGCGGTACAGTCATGTAGGTGATTGACCAACATCCGGCAAACCATTGTTTTTCCAGTGCCTACCTCTCCGGTCACCTTAATCACGCCTTCGCCCATTTCCAACGCCGAGATTACCGTCTGAATCGCTTCGAAATGAGGCGCTAAACCATAAAAGAAATCGGTATTCGGCGTTAAGGTAAATGGCAGTTGTTCAAAACCAAAGTGAGCTTGATACATACGACGACCTAGCTTAGTGAGACACTGCCACTCTATAGAGAGAAAGTAAGCAACTACTCTTCATCAGGGAACCACTGTTGAAGAAGATCA
The DNA here is from genome assembly GCF_023161755.1 of Vibrio sp. 1CM23M. Lineage (NCBI taxonomy): Bacteria > Pseudomonadati > Pseudomonadota > Gammaproteobacteria > Vibrionales > Vibrionaceae > Vibrio > Vibrio sp. 1CM23M. The sequence goes on along the minus strand of NZ_JALNTR010000005.1, from coordinate 22,554 downwards.
CGTGAACGCTCCAACTCATTCTGCCAAGTATTCACGCCCACGATCGTTGGCTTAAGCAAGATCACGAGCTCAGTTTTTTGCGTTAACTGATTGGTGTTACGGAACAAATGGCCAAGTGCTGGGATATCACCAAGGAATGGGACTTTAGAGGTTACATCACTGGTGTTGGATTTCATCAAACCACCAATCACCACAACATCGCCATCTCGAGCTCGAATCACTGAGTCAGATTCACGAATAGAGCTTTTCGCCAAAGGAAGTTGCACCAAGCCCGTTGTTGAACCTAGGTTGAGCTCTTTCACTTCTTCCTCTACTTCAATAACGGCTGGGTGAACATGTAAGAACACGCTACCTTTGTCATCTATCTGAGGGGTCACGTCTAAAGAAATACCAGAGAAGAACGGAGTTAGTTCAACCTCAGGCGCCACATTCGCGTTGTCACCACTGCCTACCGAACTTGATAAATCTGTTACGTAGTACTCATCGGTACCCACTTTGATAACCGCTTTCTGGTTGTTTGCCGCGGTGACTCGTGGGCTTGATAGAACGTTCAGATCACCTTGAGTATCCATAAAGCTCAATACCGCTTCGAAACTGCCATCTGAGATCGTTACGTTGGTTTGTCCGCCTAACAAAGAGCTGATCGCATCTAATGGAGGTAATGTACTTGCAGGACGGTCGATAACCACACCACCACTACCAATCGACTTAGATAAATTAGACCAGCTAATACCTTGCTGGTAACCATCACTCAAGGTTACTTCCATGATTTTTGCTTCTAGGATCACTTGACGCTGCAAGCGTTGTTGAGAAATACCTAAGAACTCTCGAACCTCACGAATTTCATCCGGGTAAGCACGCACTGTAATCACACTCGCTTGCGGGGTCACGACAACGCTTTGCCCATCACCCGAACCAATTAAGTGAGCAACCGCCGCTTCAAGCTGTGGCCAAAAATCACTTTCAGAGGTCGTTTCAATCTCTGTACCACCATTCGATGTCGAGTTTGATGAATTAGAAGAGTTAGATGAATTTGACGAGTTTGAGTTCGAATTCGAGTTTGAAGAGCTCGATGAATTCGAATCTGAGTTAGAGATCGTGCCTGTGGTGATCGTCGTTAGTGAGCGACCAGAACGCTTAACTTGTAAGTAATCGACAGGGATCGTTACGGTGCGAAGACCGGCAGGATAAACTTGAATCACTTTGCCACGCTTTTCAATATCGTAGCCATACATATCTTGAGCAACAGCCAGTACCTCATCTAACGTCACGTCCGTTAGATTAAGCGTAAGGTTTCCAGACACACTTGGGTGAATAGCCGCACTATACTCCGTACCTTTCACTAAGCTGGCAAAAAAGGTTCTCGCCTCAACGCCTTTTGCCTGAATACGAAAACGCTTAACCGTTTCCATACCCGGAGACATAGAGTCAGAATTAAGCTGTGGCATAAGGTCATCTTGAACCGACGAAGGCAGCTCATGAAGCGCTCTGCTATTGGCTTCATTAATTGATTCGTTTAAAGACTCTTTAATCTCAACAGGATCTCTATGCCCCATCGAACAGCCGACTAAAGATGACACTAGGATTGCTACTACAAGTTTACGCATGTCTTCACTCTAACCTTAATTATTCTTAACATCTAAAGAGAACATCTCTAATTTCCACTGCTTAGAGCTTCTCTGCAGAGTGACGTATTCTGGATCTATGTTCTTAACTCGGTACCCTCTGATCGTTTCCCCTTGTCCGAGAATCTGACCATTCATAATCGCATAGCAAGGCGTATCTCCCTTACACACGATGCTTTCTAAAGAAGGCAAGCGATAACGAGTTGGTGCTTTCTTAGCAGGCGCCGTTTTCTGTTGAGGTGAAAGCCAGCCTAGTGGCGCCGTGGGATCTTGCTCAGCCCACACAAAAGAGCTACTAAATAGCAAGGACAACAAAAGAGTTCTAACCACCGATAAACTCCTGTCTAGTACCTAATGTGTAAACCTCGAACACCAGTCGAGCTTTGGGATACTCTTCTACTGAGTATTCAAATGTGCGCCAGTAGTAACTCACAGGTAAAGACTCAAGTGCTTGAAGGTATGCTGAGATATCAAAGTAACTGCCGGTTAGCTCCATTCTTACAGGGTGAAGAAAGTAGCCTGAATATTCGCTGGTCTCTTTATTGTTCGAAATCGCTTCTGGTTTTAATGACTCTAGCGATTCAAGCTTTAGTCCATTACCGGCGTTAAGAACGCTCTCCAGTAACTGCGACATTTGAGAAGGTGTGATTAATCCATCGACAATCTGAGAAAGCTGAAGAGAGAAATCTTGGCTCTCCAGTAGCAGCTTTTTGTACTCTCGATTAATGTCTTTGTCTGGGTCTTTGTTTAACTTAGCTTGCAGAACAAGTAACTCACCTTGCTGCCTTTGATTCGATTGAGTCAGGCTGGTCGCCTTGGCATTTTTAGCTTGTAGATCGAGATACGCAGGCTCAACCAATAAGGTGAACAACAACATCGATAGGCCAACAAAACCACACACAAAAAGTAGCCATTTTTCTCTTTGACTTAATGCAAGAAACTTATCGCTCAGCTGGTTCCACTGCTGCATTATTTACTCTCCCGACGAGTACTTAGCTCAAACGTCACCACATCCTGATCATTACGGCCAATTTTTAGTTTTTCAAAAGTGCGTCCGACTAAATTAAGCTCACTTTTAAACTGACCAATCCAGTTCGGAACGACATTTGCGTTACGAGCCAAGCCACTAAGATCTAAAGTATCGTGGGTCATGTAGATGTGCGAAAGAGAGATGTCATTTCGGCCTAATTTAGCTAAGGAATTCATGACGCCAGAATACCCGACTTGTTGGGATTCGTCGTATTGCCCAACAGCCTTCAAAGCCTCTTTTTTAGCCTCAGTCTCACGTTTGAGACGCGCAACCGCCGCGACTTTCTCTGGCGACGGTTTATGCTGAGTTAACTTACTATTCAATTGGTTAACTTGCTTGTTAAGTTGATTCGAGTCTTGTTGCAGGGCTGTTAGTTCTTTATCGAGATTAGAAACTTGATACTGTATTGCGAAGTAACCACCAAGCAGCAAAACACAAACTACTCCCCAGCTCGCAACAACATTGGTCAGCGTAAAATATTCTTTTTTAGGCTTAAGGTGTTCTGGGTAAAGATTGACCTTAAACGTCTCTTTTTCCGCTGCGAGTTTAACCAACAAACTCTCTGAATTATCACGCTCACCTTCAACCAACAATGAAACTGTCGAGCTCAATGTACTGTTTAAGGCACTTTGTAACTCTGCTTCATCTTCTTCGTCACAACAGATTTTAAGCTGGTGAAGCTGGGTGCCTTTAATTTGAGAAGAAAGGTAATCAATCGAGCGTTGAAGCTCTAAAGCGAGGCCATCTAACTGCAGAGCACTTGACGCAACACCCGTTAAAGGTGGGACAACACTGCGGATGGTTCTTTGAAAACAAACGGTATTTTCGACAAAGGCACCCAATTTAAAGTGTGAATTGACGCTACGTTGTAAAAGAATGAAATTAGACAGTTCGCCTGCACTGTAACCCCAGATTTCATCTTCAGGAGCAACACCTATTAATTCAACCTGAGCCGAATTAGTGATATTCAAAAGCTTGTCCAACAGCTTTTTAGGCAGGACATATACTTGCAGCTTGTTCGACGTTGGTAACGCGACCGCACTCGCAGTAATTTCCGTGACTCTTTCTGAAACAAGATCTTTGAGTAAAAAAGGCAGTGCTACCGACCATTCACTCTCTGGAATGTCCGGTTTATCAATTTGGTAGGTTTGGTAGTAGTTAGCACAGACAATCAGTTGGACGCTATTACTGGTAAACGCCTCACTGCTAAGCGATTTTTTTAGCGCACTCTCCCAGTCCCCATTAACCACTGGAATGCTGGCTACTTGAGGATCTTGTTCTGTCGATGAAATATAAATGGCGTCATTGCCCAGCAAGACAACTTGCGAGCTACCTTTATTATTCGTTGGCTTTATTTTGTCTAAAATCGCTTTAAAATTCATTCTTAACTACTACTCTTACGCCATCGATTTCTTCGTCCAACTTTGACAACAGATTCCGCTTTCGCGGCCTTTTCTGCTTGATTAGGCAAAGGGATAATTTGTTGTTCTTCGTCGAAATATCTTCCTTGATAGCCGTTAATGCCTAACTCTATCAAGGTATTCTTTTCCTGTTTTGTCTCGACTCCAACGGCAATAACTTGAGTTGGAGAATCACCACACGCCCCAATTAAGCTGCGAACAAACAGTTGGTTCTCATGCCTTTGATCGATTTTCTTTATTAGGCTTCGATGAAGCTTAATATAATTAACCTTCAAATCCTTTATATAGTGAGTGCTAACAATGGTTCGTCCAGCTTGGCCGACCACAACTTTACACCCTAAACCCCGCAGCATCTTTGCCACCGGTCTCATATAATCAAGATGAGCAATCAAGTGCCCTTCTGAAAACTCAAACGCAAGCTGAGATCGGTGTTGAGCAGAGAGCTGTAATAACTCACTCCTAAACCACTTAAAGTGCTGTTTATTAGCAAACGGGGTAACATTCAGATTCACCGAATAGTTAATCGATTGAGTTGATTCTTTCAGAGATTTCAACACAACCTTTAGAACCGATTGGTCCATTTGAGCTTGATAACCCACTTGCTCTACCGCAGGCATAAATCGAGACGATTTCAATAAACCTTTGTCAGAATCCTGAATTCTAGTAAATATTTCTCTATGTAATTCATTGGCTTGACCAGATTCCGGCATAAGATAACACCGCTGAGCAAAGATTACTAAATTTTCAGGAAGCAGCGCTTTATCAAGTAATGTTCTCCAACGAACACTGCCTCTATCAAGCTCATTCTTATTCTCTTTCGGGTAGCGGCTCCAGTTATTAATACGCTCTAACTGAGCACTCTTTAATGCCGTTTCCGTTTCATCCATGATCTGGCTATGACGCTCACCTTCGGTATACATGGTCACACCGATATGACACCAGTTATCCGATTCCAAAGGTTCTGGCGGGGTTAGCTTATCTAACTGCCTTAAACACTGAGCAGCCAAGGTCGCAATATCTTTTGCGCCCTGATGAGGGATAAATACAGCAAAGTCCGCTTCGTAATAACGAGAAAAGATGACATCGGGATAACGCTGAACGATATTCGACAGTACTTCACCGACTTCAATAATAAAGCCGTCAGTGGCTTGCTTGTCGTTAGCATCACTAACTTGCTCCCATTCGTCGATACGTATCAGTAACACACCGCCTCGTGCGCCACTTTCATGCAAGGCCGATTCCAGCTTATTATCGAATAAAACTCGGTTTGCCGTTCCCGTGAGTTTATCTAGGAAGGTGTGAGTACGAATAAATGTATCGAAACGACTTCGTTCTTGACGAGCATCTTGCAGCTCTTCAATCAAGACATCTAAGGCTTCACTTGCGGTATAAGGCCACTCTCGCTCATCTCCCTTTGCATGAGCTTCAACCTGACCGGCCAAGATCATTCTTCCTCGCTCTTCCAAAATCTCAGAACCCATGAGTTGCTCTTTCAACCAACGAACACCGCGAGCAAGACAGAAAAGGACCAATGCGACAGCCAAAGTAATTGACCACATCGCTTCCATTGAGTAGTTGTAGCCAATATAAGGAGGAAGCGCTTTAAATTCGATTCGGTAGCCTTCATTACGCTCTAAAATGAAGCTTTTCTCATAAAGACGATTGGGATCAATTTGTGGGGAAGTATCTTTGAAACGATAAACGATGCCGGTCTTGTTCGAGAGTTTCATCTCAACAATATTGCTCGCCTGCAACATTTTAGGCATCCAGCGCTGCATTGAATACGCGGCGTCGGGGTCTTCCATCTCTTTATCTACAACGTCGACAATGCCAACCAAATAATGGTCTAAATATTCTTGTCCAATACGCTTAAAGGAAAGTGTGCCACCAATAAAAAGAATGAACATCGCGCTGATCACTATCACGGTGACAAATGCGACCAATCGAGTGCTCAATTTTAGTGTCGGGGTATATCTCATGAATAACGAAATCCTTTTCAACTCACATTATACCGTATTGCTACTTATACTATAAATTGACGTTGTAAATAAAGCGTTAAGAATTGTAGGTAACAAAAAGCCGCGATGAACGCGGCTTTTTCCAATTTAATACTGTCTTTATAATATATTAAAAACAGGGCTTAAAATGGGATGTCATCATCAAAATCCATTGGCGGCTCATTATATTGAGGTTGAGCCTGCTGAGGAGCTTGTTGAGGTGCTTTTGGCTGCTGTTGAGCTGGAGCACTGTATTGTTGTTGCTGTTGTTGTGGCTGCTGTGGCTGCTGTGGCTGACCCCAACCACCTTGCTGTTGGTTGTTGCCCATGCCACCTTGAGCAGGAGCACCACCTTGAGCACGGCCGCCAAGCATTTGCATTACACCATTGAAGCCTTGAACAACCACTTCAGTTGTGTAGCGATCTTGACCGCTTTGATCTTGCCATTTACGAGTTTGAAGTTGACCTTCAATGTAAACTTGAGAACCTTTACGTAGGTACTCACCAGCAACTTCCGCTAGCTTGCCAAACAGAGCAACACGGTGCCATTCTGTTTTTTCACGCTGCTCGCCAGTTGCTTTATCACGCCATGACTCTGACGTTGCAATGGTAATGTTCGCTACTGCGCCGCCATTTGGCATGTAACGAATTTCAGGGTCATTACCTAGGTTACCCACTAATATAACTTTGTTAACTCCACGGCTAGCCATGATTTGCTCCGTCTAAATTCATAGTCTCAGAAAGTTTTAGCGCACAAGAATAGCATGCTTTTCTGCAGTGATAAATCGCATTCCTATTCTCTACTCACTACAAAGAATAAAAACGTAACAAATCATGATATTCAGAGCGATGTTGCTTTTTTCTCCACTTACAAACCACTCATTTACTTTGATAATTGATATTCAACGCAAGTCACTATTAAGGAACTAGAGAAGCGAAAGCCTGCATGACAACGTGGAATCTAATTCCCCTTAAACAGGACGTTTCAATGAGAAAATCTCGATACGCTCGCACTTTGCATTTTCTGTGCATCGACCCAAACGACACCTATCTACATGTAAAAGAGATAGAAAAGCACTTATCTATTATTCTCTACAAAATGACACCCGACGAATTAATGCTAGTTGATAGAAAGCAGAGTAACCGGATATTGCTCGTTGATTACAGAGAGGTTCCACAACTATTGATTATTTGTCCTAACCTGACTGTTATGTGGAAAAACCATGAGATCATCTTGTTCAATGTCCCTCAGCAACTTCCGACATCTGAGCTTCTTACCTATGGTGTACTAAAAGGGCTCTTTTACAACACCGAGCAAAAAGACAAGATTGCTCGTGGTCTTCAAGAAGTCATCGATGGTGAGAACTGGTTACCGAGGAAGGTAACCAATCAACTGCTGTTTTATTATCGTAATATGGTCAATACCAACACCACACCAACCAATGTCGATCTAACCATTCGCGAGATCCAGGTAATCCGCTGCCTTCAGTCAGGGTCATCAAACACACAAATTGCCGATGACTTGTTTATTAGTGAGTTCACGGTTAAATCTCACCTTTATCAGATATTCCGTAAGTTGGCGGTCAAAAATAGGGTTCAAGCCATTGCGTGGGCAAACCAGAATCTGCTTGCATAATCGATCCGCCTCTTAATCTGACGATAATTTTGAGGGAAGCTCTAGAAAACCATAGCTATTGTTGCTGAATTTTCGACATAACTTGTGCTAGAGTTGCCCTCAGAAATATCAACCACTCAGGTTGAATCAATAATTATTATAGATAAAGGGTCTTATCATGATCAAAAAGTGCCTTTTCCCAGCGGCTGGCTACGGTACACGTTTTTTACCTGCAACTAAGTCAATGCCTAAAGAAATGATGCCTGTAGTAAACAAACCTCTGATTGAGTACGGTGTAGAGGAAGCTATCGAAGCTGGTATGGATGGAATGTGTATCGTTACTGGCCGTGGCAAACATTCACTGATGGATCACTTTGATAAAAACTACGAGCTTGAGCACCAAATTAGCGGCACCAATAAAGAAGATTTGCTGTTCAATATTCGTGAGACGATTGAAGCGGCAAACTTCACCTACATTCGCCAACGTGAAATGAAAGGCCTTGGTCATGCTATCTTGACTGGTCGTGAGCTTGTAGGTGATGAGCCTTTTGCAGTAGTGCTTGCTGATGACCTTTGTGTGAACGAACAACAAGGCGTACTGGCTCAAATGGTTGCGCTATACAAACAGTTCCGTTGTTCTATTGTTGCTGTACAAGAAGTACCTGAAGAAGAAACTCATAAGTACGGTGTTATCTCTGGCGAAATGATCAAAGATGACCTTTTCCGAGTTGATGACATGGTAGAGAAGCCAGAGCAAGGCACAGCACCAAGCAACCTAGCGATCATCGGTCGTTATATTCTGACTCCAGATATCTTTGAATTAATCGAGCAGACAGAACCGGGTAAAGGCGGCGAAATCCAGATCACTGATGCTCTATTAAAACAGGCAAAAGCAGGTTGTGTATTGGCTTACAAATTTAAAGGCCAGCGTTTTGACTGTGGTAGTGTTGAAGGCTATATCGAAGCAACAAACTACTGCTTCGAGAACCTATACAAGAAAGACCAGCAGCAAATCGAGCTAGGTAAACATTCGACAAAGAAAGAAGCATAACGACTGGTTTATCACTAACGTTACTGATTTTAGGAAGGGCGACTCTTTGAGTTGCCCTTTTTGTTTACTGTTTTTTTATCCAGTAAAACTTTGCACAAATCTCACTCTATGTAATACTTTAGCCACTTAAAATTACATGGTCTATTGAGATGGATAAAATAGAAATTAGAGGCGCTCGTACGCATAACCTCAAAGACGTCAACCTAACCATTCCACGTGACAAACTGACTGTCATCACCGGATTGTCAGGCTCAGGAAAGTCTTCACTTGCGTTTGACACACTCTACGCAGAAGGTCAGCGTCGTTATGTTGAGTCTCTGTCTGCTTACGCTCGTCAATTTCTATCTCTTATGGAAAAGCCTGATGTCGACCATATTGAAGGCCTGTCTCCAGCAATCTCAATAGAACAAAAGTCGACCTCACATAACCCTCGTTCAACCGTCGGTACCATTACTGAAGTCTATGACTACCTTAGATTATTGTATGCGCGAGTTGGCGAACCTCGCTGTCCAGATCACAACATCCCTCTAGCAGCACAAACCATCAGCCAAATGGTCGATAAGGTCTTAGAGCTGCCTGAAGGTTCAAAGATGATGTTAATGGCACCGATCGTTAAAGAGCGTAAGGGCGAACACGTCAAGACACTTGAGAACTTAGCTGCGCAAGGCTTTATTCGAGCGCGTATTGATGGTGAAACCTGTGATCTATCCGATCCACCAGCACTTGAACTTCATAAGAAGCACACCATTGAAGTTGTGGTAGACAGATTCAAGGTTCGTCCTGATCTTCAACAGCGTTTAGCCGAGTCATTCGAGACCACATTAGAGCTATCTGGCGGCATCGCTGTCGTCGGCTGGATGGACGAAACAGATCAAGAAGAGATCGTATTTTCTGCTAACTTCGCTTGTCCAAAATGTGGTTACAGCATGCAGGAGCTTGAGCCTCGCCTGTTCTCATTTAATAACCCGGCAGGTGCCTGTGGTACTTGTGATGGCCTTGGTGTTCAACAGTATTTTGATCCAAGTCGAGTGATTTTAGATGAGAACCTAAGCATTGCTGAAGGTGCGATCAAAGGCTGGGATCAAAAGAACTACTACTATTTCCAGATGCTAACATCGTTGTCAGAACATTATGGTTTTGACCTGTATGCACCATTTAATTCTCTACCGAAAAAGACTCAAGAGATCATTCTAAAAGGATCAAGTCGTACTGAAGTGGAATTCAAGTACATCAATGACCGAGGTGATATTCGAGTTAAACGCCACCCATTCGAAGGAATATTAAATACCTTAGAGCGTCGTTACCGTGATACTGAATCTAGCGCGGTGCGTGAAGACCTGGCCAAATACATCTCAACCAAATCGTGTTCTAGCTGTGATGGCACTCGCCTGAGATTAGAAGCTCGCAATGTTTTCATTGGTGATACCACACTGCCAGAAATCGTTGAACTTAGCATTGCTGACGCACTACAATTTTTCCAAGAATTGAAGCTAGACGGTCAGCGTGGGCAGATCGCAGATAAAGTGATGAAAGAGATCAATGACCGTCTGCATTTCTTGGTCAACGTTGGTTTGAACTACCTTAACCTATCACGCAGTGCTGAAACGCTGTCTGGTGGTGAGGCGCAACGTATTCGCTTGGCGAGTCAAATCGGCGCCGGTTTAGTTGGCGTTATGTATGTACTGGATGAGCCATCAATTGGACTCCACCAGCGCGATAATGAACGTCTATTGCAAACCTTGATTCACCTAAGAGACTTAGGTAATACCGTGCTTGTTGTGGAACATGACGAAGATGCAATTCGTTGTGCTGACCATGTTATCGATATCGGCCCTGGTGCAGGGGTACACGGTGGTCACGTGGTTGCAGAAGGTACCATGCAAGACATCATCGACACCCCGAACTCTTTGACAGGTCAGTACCTGAGCGGTGCTAAAGAAATTGCAGTACCTGAAAAGAGAACACCTATCGACAAGAAAAAGGTCGTAGAGATCGTTGGCGCAACAGGGAACAACCTAAAGAATGTGACTGCGACGATTCCTGTTGGCTTGTTCAGCTGTATTACGGGTGTATCAGGTTCGGGTAAATCAACGCTGATCAATGACACCTTCTTTAAAGTCGCCCACACTCAATTAAACGGTGCTACGACTGCAGTTCCGGCACAGCACAAAAAGATTAAAGGGTTAGAGCATTTTGATAAGGTGATCGACATAGATCAAAGCCCTATCGGTCGCACCCCTAGATCAAATCCTGCGACCTACACCGGCATTTTCACCCCTATCCGAGAGTTATTCGCAGGCACTCAGGAATCACGTTCTCGTGGTTACAAGCCAGGTCGATTCAGCTTTAACGTTCGTGGTGGTCGTTGTGAGGCTTGTCAGGGCGATGGCGTAATCAAGGTAGAGATGCACTTCTTGCCAGATGTGTATGTTCCTTGTGATGTGTGTAAAGGTAAGCGCTATAATCGTGAGACTCTAGAGGTCCGCTACAAGGGGAAAACCATAGACGAAGTTCTAGAGATGACCGTAGAAGATGCTCGAGAATACTTTAACCCTGTGCCTGTTATCGCTCGTAAGCTGCAAACATTGATGGATGTTGGCCTTTCTTACATTCGCCTCGGACAAGCAGCAACAACCTTATCTGGTGGTGAAGCTCAGCGTGTTAAGTTGGCGCGTGAGTTATCGAAGCGAGACACGGGGAAAACCTTATACATTCTTGATGAGCCAACAACAGGTCTTCATTTCCACGATATCCAGCAGCTGTTAACGGTGCTACATAGACTGCGTGATCACGGTAATACGGTTGTCGTGATTGAACACAACCTAGATGTCGTTAAAACAGCAGACTGGATCCTAGATCTCGGCCCTGAAGGTGGTCAAGGTGGTGGTGATATTGTTGCAGAAGGTACACCTGAAGATGTGGCGTTAGTCGAAGGTTCACACACTGCTCGCTTCCTTAAGCCTATGTTAAATTTGAAGTAGGTGTAAAATAGCGCCCTGCGAGCAGACAGAAAAATGTTAAAGTAACAGAGCTTGTTTCAGAAGAAACAAGCTCTGTTTTTATAAGGTTAGGGATTTATGGCAACAATACACACTAGCGGTACCCAGCTAGAAAATCAGGTCACTCAGCTACCACTCAACAAAGCATTTCTGGCTTCTTTAGCTGTTGTATTCTTGTTAGCTATGCATTTTTTCATGCCGAATCCTGGTGGTTCGGGCCTTGCTCTATCCTTTAACCCAACAACTTGGCTAGCGCTAAGCTTCACGCTAGCGATTGGCTTTTACCAACTCGCAACCAATCGAGTACTCAAGTATTCCAAATTAACAATTGGTTTGTTGATTAGCTGCATCATACTCACACTACCTATTTTATACAGTAATGCTGCACCTCAAGGAGCGTCAGGACGCTTGCTTGGGTTATGGGCAGGCTTTGCATTATTTGTAGTGTTGCAGCAATTTAAGTTCAGCAATAAACACAAGCAGCGCATGTTGTGGTTCATTGTGCTTGCTGTGGTTATACAAGCACTGTTTGGCTATGTGCAATATTTCTTATTAGAGCCTGGTAACCTATTTGGCTACAACACAGCGGCAAACCGACCATATGGGATATTTCAACAACCGAATGTAATGGCAAGCTTTCTTGCTACTGGTTTTGTGCTGTCCGCTTACCTTTTAGCAAGACAGCCTGCTAAATATAACCATAAGATCAGCGAATCATTCCTACTGTATTTAACTCCAACCTTAACCGTGCCCTTGCTGATCATCATTGCATCACGTACCGGATGGTTGGCCGCTGTCATTGGTTTTGTCTGCATTCTGCCCTATCTATACAAGTTCTCGACCAAGAAACGCTTCTACGGATGGTGCGCATCAGTGCTCGTCGGTGTCGTCGTCGCTTTTACGGTGATCAGCCTCAGTGCTACAGATAGTATCGCTAGCAAGAAAGCAAACCTAGAAAGCCCGCGTGCTTATACGTTCCCACAAGCTCTAGATATGATGATCGAAAAGCCATTCACAGGTTATGGTTACGGGAAATTTGAGTCTGAATACACGCTATATACGGCTCGCCAACATCAACTCAACTCGAACTATCACCCTGGTCTTCCTTCAATGGATCACCCGCACAATGAGTTCCTGTTTTGGGGAGTGGAAGGGGGAATGGTGCCAATCATCGGGATCTTGATTGCTGCAATATTGGTGATGTCACGCATAGCAAGTTCTACAAAGGGAACGCGTCTAGCCCTGCTCGCTTTATTTATCCCGATCCTGTTGCACTCTCAACTTGAGTATCCTTTTTACCACTCGGCGATTCACTGGATAACATTCATTATTTTGATTTACTGGGTCGATCAACGCTCTTCCCGACATTATCAACAGCCGTTCAGTATCATCAGTAAAACCCTGTTTAGAGTCTCGAGCTTAGTGATACCTATCTTGGTCAGTTTTTATATGTTGAGCGCCCTGCATACCAACTATGTACTGACTAAGTTTGAACTGTCTAAACCTAAGAACCCAGATATCCTTAAGCAGGTAACGAACCCCGTAGTGTGGAAAGATCGCTACGATTGGGACATATACAGCACTTACCTTAATATTGGCCTCTACAAAGCCGACCCAAGTCTTATACAGCCTTACATCGATTGGTCACTGGAGATCATAAAGAGCAAACCAAGACCGGCTTTCTACAGCAATCTGATTCTGGCGTATCAAGGCCTAGGTGAAGAAAGTAAGGCAGAGCAAATTCGTAGCGAAGCAAACTTTTTGTTCCCTAACAGAGACTTTTCAAAGGTTCAGTATAAGAAAGTGTCACAAGCAGAAGATAACGTTTCGTCTGCTGAATAATATTTAGACCTCACAACTAAAATATCATTTAGGAGCTTGGGGGTAGATACCAAAAAGCGCACGATCTCTCGTGCGCTTTTTTTATTTTTCAGTTTATTGACGCTATTTCAAAACATCTTTTAGCGCTTTTAGACACAACGCGACATTCTCTTTACGAGCGCCGTAGCCCATTAGGCCGATACGCCATGCCTTACCAGCCAAAGAGCCAAGCCCTGCACCGATTTCAAGATTATATTCTTCTAAAAGCTGCGTTCTGATCTTAGCCTCATCAATTCCTTCTGGGAAATAAAGTGCGTTAAGCTGCGGCAAGCGGCTCTCTTCATCAACCACAAATTTTAACCCTAGAGCTTCTACACCTTCTTTAAGCTCTTGGTGCATCGCATGGTGACGAGACCACGCATTGTCTAGGCCTTCATTTTTCAACAAAACCAGCGACTCATGCAGAGCATAAAGGCTGTTCACGGGTGCGGTATGGTGGTAACTACGCTTACCTTCTCCACTCCAGTAACCTAATACTAAACTTTGATCCAAAAACCAGCTTTGCACTGGTGCTTTACGGGCTTTCATTTTATCAACTGCACGCTGAGAGAAAGTCACCGGAGATAGCCCTGGCACACAAGACAGACACTTTTGGCTGCCAGAATAAACCGCATCAAGCTGCCAATCATCAACCAGCAATGGAACACCCCCTAATGATGTCACCGCATCAACAATCGTTAACGCATCAAACTGACGAGCGATAGCAGAAATAGCTTGAGCATCAGATAGCGCTCCAGTAGACGTCTCTGCATGCACAAATGCAACAGCAACGGCATCGGGGTTTTCTGCCAATGCTTGTTCTACCTTTTCAACTGAAACGGGCTTGCCCCACTCGTCATCAACAAGGATGGCTTCGCCACCACAACGCACCACGTTTTCTCGCATACGCTCACCGAAGACACCGTTACGACAAACAATCACCTTTTCACCAGGCTCAATCAAGTTAACAAAACAGGTCTCCATACCCGCACTGCCCGGTGCAGAAACGGCAATCGTAAATTCGTTTTCTGTCTGAAAAGCGTATTTAAGAAGCTGTTTAAGCTCATCCATCATCGCAATAAACAGCGGATCTAGGTGGCCTATGGTTGGACGGCTCAAAGCCTGTAGCACTTGAGGTGAAATATCAGAAGGACCTGGTCCCATTAACGTTCGGTGTGGTGGATAAAAGCTATCGATAGCAGTAGTGAGTGTTAAATTAGACATGTACATCCCTTACGTTAATGTTGTGAACAATCCACCCTAAAGCAAATTGATTACCTCAGCAATTAGCCATAAGTATTGAGGTCAAACCACTGTCACATAATTGTTAAAATTATTTTTCAATTATCTCAAGTTACGGATTGACATTGTTACCACAAAAACGTTCAATGAAACGGCTATCTAGCAGAAGAGGAGCACTGCCCAGGCAGATGTTTTGTGGAACCGCATTTCCAATACAAAACATTTATGGGGAGCAGTGCCGAGATAATAAAAGGATGCAGGACCTTTATTATCGGTTGAGCGGGCTGAATCCCTTCAACTGTCGCCATTTCTATATGGTGAAGAGCTTCTGAGGTTACTATTCTAATAATTCCTCTCTTTTTGCTCTAAAACTCTCTTCGAAAAACATCGGACGTTGGATTACCCAACCGTAATTTTATTTTAGGAAGTCGTGGGAGATATATCGTGAGTGCATCTAATGTAGCTGGTTCTTTTAATGTCGCTAAGTTTGGTGGAACAAGTGTTGCCAACTTTGAAGCAATGAGCCGTTGTGCTGCCATTATTGAAAACAACTCAAACACGAAACTGGTCGTGAGTAGTGCATGCTCTGGTGTCACTAACTTGCTGGTTGAACTGGCAAATGGTGTTCAAGACAAAGCTCGTCGTCAGGAACTAATGGCGCAATTAGCGGACATTCATAACGCAATTCTTGACCAACTCTCAGACCCAATCAGCATCGAAAAAGAAGTTCACAGCACTCTTGATGACATTGCGAGCGCTGCAGAGGCTGCATCATTCCAAACAAGCACTAAACTGACGGATCACCTTGTCGCATGTGGCGAGTTAATGTCGACACACATCTTGGCTCAGATCATTCGTGAACGAGGCACTCCTGCTGTTCGCTTTGATATCAGAGATGTGATGCGTACTAATGATGATTTTGGTAAAGCCGAACCTCAACTAGAAGATATTGCCGCTCTAGCGCAGGAGAAACTTATTCCACTTTGCCAACAACAAGTTGTCGTTACCCAAGGTTTTATCGGCGCTGATAGCGAAGGTAACACCACGACTTTAGGCCGCGGTGGCAGTGATTACTCAGCAGCACTGATTGCCGAATCTGTACAGGCGATTGGTCTAGAAATCTGGACGGATGTTCCGGGTATTTACACCACTGACCCTCGTATTGCACCTAAAGCTTCTCCTATCCCAGAGATCAGCTTTAGTGAAGCATCGGAAATGGCAAACTTTGGTGCGAAGATCTTGCATCCATCGACTCTAGTTCCTGCACTACGTCACCAAATCCCGGTATTTGTCGGCTCTTCTAAAGCACCAGAGTTAGGTGGTACTTGGATTCGTCAACAAGTTGAGAGCTCTCCTCTATTTAGAGCGCTTGCCCTACGCTGCAACCAAACCATGGTTACACTCCGTAGCGCTAACATGTTCCATGCCTATGGCTTCTTGGCAAAAGTGTTCGAGATCCTTGCTAAACATAAGATCTCTGTCGATCTTATCACTACCTCAGAGATCAGTGTGTCACTTACTCTTGATCAAACAGACACATCAGGTGGTGCTCCTGAGTTACCTGAAGCCGCTCGCCTTGAGCTTGAAGAACTGTGTTCTGTCGATATTGAATACGACCTATGCCTTGTTGCGCTTATTGGTAATAACATGAGTGAAAGCAAAGGCTATGCGAAGCAGGTATTCGGCACTCTTGAAGATTTCAACCTACGCATGATTTGTTACGGAGCAAGCCCACACAACCTGTGTTTCTTGCTAGATGAATCTGTTTCTAAGTTGGCGATTCAAAAACTTCACCAAGAGTTATTTGAATAGAAAGTCCGTTTATCATCGACAGATAAATAACTAAATCACAAATACAAAAAGGGTTGCCATTCAGCAACCCTTTCTCTTTTTAACTTTACGAATCAAAGCTCGTTATAGATTCACACTAGTTAATGTTTGGACCTAACCACTTCTCGGCTTCTAACATGTCCCAACCTTTGCGGTCAGCATAGCTATCCACTTGATCCTGTTGAATCTGAGCAATCGCAAAGTATCTAGCATCAGGGTGTGAGAAGTACATACCAGACACTGAGGCACCAGGCCACATTGCATAGCTCGTCGTTAGCGACATGTCGATTGCTTTTTCAACATCCATCAACTCCCACAACGTGCCTTTCTCTGTATGTTCAGGGCAAGCAGGGTAACCTGGAGCTGGACGAATACCTTGGTACTTCTCTCGAATCAAATCGTCGTTAGACAAATCCTCATCTGGCGAGTAACCCCAAATATCCTTTCTCACTTCTTTATGCAGATACTCCGCGAACGCTTCAGCCAATCGGTCAGCAACCGCCTGAATCATAATTGCGTTGTAGTCATCGCCTTTCGCTTTGTATTCATCAGCCAGCTCTCGCTCACCAATACCGCCCGTTACCGCAAAGCCACCAATCCAGTCCGCTTTACCACTTTCTTTTGGCGCAATGTAATCTGACAGGCAATAGTTAAAACCTTTTGGTTTCTCTGTTTGTTGACGAAGATTGTGTAGAACTTTTAGAACTTCGGTACGAGATTCATCGGTATACACCTCAATATCATCACCAACACTGTTCGCTGGGAACATGGCACACATGCCACGCGCTTCAAGCAGCTTCTCTTTCTCTACACGATCGAGTAAATCATTGGCATCTTTGAATAAACGTTTTGCCTCTTCACCCACTTCTTCATGGTCTAAAATAGCTGGGTACTTACCAACCAATGACCATGTCATAAAGAATGGAGTCCAATCGATGTACTGACGCAAAGTCGCCACATCAAAATCATTTAAGATGTGAATTCCCGGTTTAGCGGGTGCCGGTGGCGTATACGCGTCCCAATCGATAGCGACTTTATTGGCACGAGCTCTCTCTAGTGTGACCGGCTTGGTGCGCGGCTTCTTACGATTGTGCTGATCTCGAACGCGGTCGTAATCGATATCCAGCTTCTCAACAAAAGCGGGTTTCAATTCATCAGAAAGTAGTGAAGTACAAACACCCACTGCACGCGAGGCATTATTTACGTATACAACAGGTTCTGAGTAATTCTGCTCAATCTTAACTGCTGTGTGTGCTTTAGATGTGGTTGCACCGCCAATCAGAAGAGGCAGTTTGAAACCCTGTCTCTCCATCTCTTTAGCAACGTGTACCATTTCATCAAGAGACGGTGTAATCAGTCCAGACAGACCAATAATGTCGACATTCTCTTCTTTCGCTACCTTGAGAATCTTCTCACAAGAAACCATCACACCTAAGTCGATAATTTCGTAGTTATTACACTGCAAAACCACGCCAACGATATTTTTACCAATATCGTGAACATCGCCTTTTACAGTCGCAAGTAAGATTTTTCCGTTAGTTGCACCAACGTCTTTGGTTGCATTAATAAATGGCTCTAGATGAGCTACCGCCTGCTTCATAACACGGGCAGATTTCACCACTTGAGGAAGGAACATCTTGCCTTCACCAAATAGGTCACCAACAACGTTCATGCCGTCCATTAGAGGACCTTCAATCACCTCGATAGGGCGAGAGGCATTAACACGAGCTTCTTCTGTATCTTCAACAATAAAGTCGGTAATACCTTTCACTAAAGAGTGTTCTAAGCGCTTTTCTACTGGCCAGGTACGCCACTCTAAAGCCGATTTATCTTCAACTTTTCCAACAGCACGCTCCAGATATTCAGTCGCGATATCGAGTAAGCGCTCAGTTGAGTCGTCTCGGCGGTTTAGAACCACATCTTCAACGGCTTCACGCAGATCTTCTGGAACATTATCGTAAATTTCCAACTGACCAGCGTTTACAATGCCCATATCCATACCGTTTTTAAAACAGTGATACAGGAATACCGCGTGAATAGCCTCACGGACGTAGTTATTACCGCGGAATGAGAATGAAACATTCGACACGCCACCAGAGATCATCGCATGCGGGAGATCGCGTTTGATGTCCCCTACTGCCTCAATGAAATCAACCGCATAGTTGTTATGTTCATCGATACCCGTCGCCACTGCGAAAATATTCGGGTCAAAAATAATATCTTCTGGTGGGAAACCTACCTCTTCAACAAGAATATTGTAGGCATTAGTACAAATCTCAACCTTACGCTCTCGAGTATCAGCTTGGCCAACTTCATCGAACGCCATCACGATCACAGCAGCACCATATCGGCGAACCAGTTTCGCTTGTTCGACAAACTTCTCTTTCCCTTCTTTCAATGAGATAGAGTTAACGATGCCTTTACCCTGAATACATTTCAGACCCGCTTCAATAACTTCCCATTTTGAAGAGTCGACCATGACTGGCACTTTCGAGATCTCAGGCTCAGATGCACATAGATTAAGGAATTTAACCATACACGCCTCAGCGTCTAGCATCCCTTCATCCATGTTGATATCGATAATTTGAGCGCCATTCTCAACTTGCTCTCGAGCCACACTCAAAGCTTCATCATAGAGTTCTTCTTTGATAAGGCGTTTAAAGCGAGCAGAGCCCGTCACGTTAGTTCGCTCACCCACGTTAACAAACAGAGATTCCTTAGAAATCGTCAATGGCTCTAAGCCAGAGAGGCGACAAGAGACGGGTAAATCTGGTAGTTGGCGCGGTGTTACGCCTTCAACAGCTTTTGCCATTTGGCGTATATGTTCTGGCGTCGTACCACAACAACCACCAATTAGGTTCAAGAAACCACTTTCAGCCCATTCCTTAACGTGTTCAGCCATATCTTCTGGAGAAAGGTCATACTCGCCAAATGCGTTAGGTAAACCTGCGTTAGGGTGAGCAGAAACATGACACTCGGAGATACGAGACATCTCACCGACATACTCACGCAGTTCATCAGGGCCCAATGCACAGTTCAATCCAAATGAGATTGGTTTTACATGACGAAGGGCGTTGTAGAATGCTTCTGTCGTCTGCCCTGAAAGCGTACGACCTGATGCGTCAGTGATGGTACCGGAAATCATCACTGGAAGAGCAATACCCACTTCTTCAAAAACAGATTCAACGGCAAATGCACACGCTTTTGCGTTTAACGTATCGAAGATAGTTTCAATAAGTATTAAGTCTGAACCGCCCTTAATGAGCGCACGTGTCGATTCAGAATAAGCTTCAACCAGTTCGTCAAAGCTAACATTACGGTAACCTGGATCGTTTACATCAGGGGATATAGAACAAGTTCGGTTGGTTGGACCTAATACACCCGCAACGAAGCGAGGCTTGTCTGGGGTCTTTGCGGTCCATTCATCAGCTGCTTCACGAGCAAGCTTGGCAGCAGCAAAGTTAATCTCTTCACTAAGGCTTTCCATATCATAGTCGGCCATAGCGATGGTTGTAGCGTTAAAGGTATTGGTTTCGAGGATGTCTGCCCCAGCTTCCAAGTATTCTGAATGGATATCTTTGATAAGCTTAGGCTGTGTAAGAACTAAAAGGTCATTGTTGCCCTTCAAGTCACTGTGCCAATCAGCAAAGCGTTCACCACGATAGTCTTGCTCTTCCAATTTATAATCCTGAATCATGGTGCCCATACCACCATCAATCAGTAAAATTCGTTGCTTCAACAGAGCGTCAATCTTTTGCCTTACATTACTTCCCACGGTACAACCTCATTCCTTTAATTATCCCTCCATCCTATCACACATTAAAAAGGAGTCTAGACGTCTAAAAAAGGAAATTGATTACTGAGTCATGACAAAAAAATGTTTGCTATTTGAGCATGAGACAACGAAAATTCATATTCATACTTTGTTACATGTTGGAATCCCAATGTCGGTCTATTACACCTTATGCTTCTTGTCCGCTGCAGCCATGCTTATTGCTTTCGTTAATACCAAAATTGGTAAAATGCAGACAACCATCGCCATCACAGCTGGCTCAATGATGTTATCTCTATTGATTATCATTGCGGGACAAAACAATTGGTTCCAACTGGCTGACATCGCCTCAGAAACCGTTGCCAGTATCAACTTTGAAGATTTCCTACTAAAGGGAATATTGGGCTTCTTACTCTTTGCCGGTGGTTTAGGGATTAAGTTACCAAATTTAAAAGACCAGAAATGGGAAATAACAGTACTCGCGTTAGGTGCTACGCTGTTTTCAACCTTCTTTATCGGTTTTGTGCTGTACGGGTTCTGTCAGTTCATCGGTATTCAATTTGATCTGATTTACTGCCTACTCTTTGGCTCGCTAATATCTCCAACCGACCCAATCGCCGTGTTAGCAATAGTAAAGAAGCTCGATGCGCCCAGAAGAATCTCTACTCAAATCGAAGGAGAGTCTCTATTTAACGATGGTTTTGGCTTAGTGATCTTCGTAACCCTATTTACTATCGCATTTGGTACAGAAGCACCAACCGTCGGTAGTGTGACCATGCTATTCGTTCAAGAGGCAATTGGCGGCATCGTCTACGGTTTTGTTTTAGGTCTTGTATTCCATTACCTCATCAGCAACACCGATGACCACTCTATGGAGTTGCTATTAACCATCGGCATCCCAACTGCTGGTTATGCGTTTGCTGAAGTTCTACATGTATCAGGACCATTAGCCATGGTTGTCTCAGGTATCATGATTGGTAACTGGACTCGCTTTATCGGATTCTCGAAAGAGAGTGAAGATCACCTAGATCATTTCTGGGAATTGATAGATGAATTCTTAAACGGCGTATTATTCCTATTAATTGGTATGTCGATGCTGTTGTTCAAATTCCACCAAGAAGACTGGATCTTAATGGCGTTCGCAGTCCCTCTAGTATTGAGTGCACGTTACTTAAGTGTTTTCTTGTCTTACATCGGATTTAAACGCTTTAGAACTTACAACCCGTGGTCGATTAAGATTCTAACTTGGGGTGGCTTACGCGGTGGCTTAGCTTTAGCCATGGCACTTTCTATCCCTTCAGGTATCTGGGTAATTGAAGACAAAGCAATAGATGTAAAAGAGATAATCCTTGTCATGACATACGCCGTTGTTGTGTTCTCTATTCTAGTTCAAGGCTCAACAATCACTCCTATGATAGAGAAAGCAAAACAAGCAGAGAAAGAGCTAGATTAACACCTAGATAGATCAACCAAGGCCGCCTACTTTAGGTGGCCTTTTTTATACCCAATGGAAGTCAAACTCACCAATTCCCATACTGAAGCTATCGCTGAAAGGTATGCGTGGAACATAGAGCTCATATCGATATTTGATACCGCTAGTATTTGAGTAATCGAAAGCCTTAATGTGGGTGCCTAGAACTCTTCAAGGAGCTTAAGTCATACGAAGAACTCGTTCTTCTATGCACTCACGAGTCTAACCAATAAACCACTTCCAAGATTATATAAGTATCAATCGAACGGATTCATGTTTCACCTGGAAACACAAATAACGGGGATCAATGTCTCGCTAGAATAGCGTTAGTTATTAACTAACAGAACTACAGAGCAAAATGAGTGTTGAGTAGGTAGAGATAACTACAGGAGTACTTGGAGCTTCCAGCATTACTTCTAAAAATGACAAGAATAATAAAGGATCTAGCATTTCTGTTGAGGCTTAGTATATGGGAGGAGTGGAGGTTTAACTCCCAACATGCACTATTTTGGTAGGTCGGGGGATCCGCTGCTCTGCTAATGGCGTATATTGGCTTCAGAAAGTAAAAAGGCTCTAGCATTTCTGCTAGAGCCTTAAATATGGCAGGGGTGGAGAGATTCGAACTCCCAACACGCGGATTT